>NZ_QXIK01000005.1:0-288309 GCF_003666065.1 Haloarcula sp. Atlit-7R
GTGCGCTCATTCTCCCAAACGTCTTGGCTGTCCTCATCTAACGTTTCTCTGAGGAGGTCTGCGAGTGGCATGAACACTTCTCGCTACGACCTCCTCGCTTCTCAAACTCGCTCAACTAGACAGTGCCCCTCTTCTACATGTCTGTGAGGGTGGCGCGCGTCGCTACCCCTGGCCGACCATCTCGTCCTCGTCTTCCCACTCCTGCTCGCGGAGTTCGTACTTCTGGACCTTCCCGGTCGCCGTCGTGGGCAGTTCCTCGACGAACTCCACCCGGCGAACGACTTTGTAGGTCGCCAGTTGTTCGCGGGTGAACGTCCGGAGGTCCTCGGCTGTCACACCGGGGTTGTCGGGGTCACCGGAGTTCGGGACCACGAAGGCCTTCGGCGTCTCGCCCCACTCGTCGCTCGGCGCAGGGATGACCGCGACGTCGCTGACGGCGTCGTGTTCGTAAAGCGTGTCCTCCAGTTCGATGCTGGAGATGTTCTCGCCGCCGGAGATGATGATGTCCTTCTTGCGGTCGCGGATGGCGATCATGCCGTCTTCGTCGACCGTCGCCAGGTCGCCCATGTGGTAGTAGCCCTCGACGCGGTCCGAGAAAGCCTCCTCGGTCTGTTCGGGCTTGTTCCAGTAGCGGTCCATCACCTGATTGCCGCGGACGACGACTTCCCCCAGCGTCTCATCGTCGTGGGGCACGTCGTTGCCGTCCTCGTCGACGACCCGGACGTCTGTCCCGAGATAGCCGATGCCCTGCCGCTTCTTGACGCTGAAGCGGGCGTCGCTGCCGTCGTCGAAGAAGCGGCGAGCGTCGGAGGTCGTGACAAGCGGGCCGGTCTCGGTCGCGCCGTAGACGTGTTTCAGATACCAGCCGAAGTCGTCCTCGACGGTCCGGATGACTGCTTCCGGCGGCGCGCTGCCGGCCGTGGCGATGCGAACGTCGTTGGCTCCCGTTGTCTCGATGTCGCCATCGTGGTCGTCGTAGCGGTCCGCCAGAATGTTCAGCACCGTCGGCGCGCCACAGAGGTAGGACACGTCCTCGGTCCTGACGGCGTCGAAGATGCCCTCGGCGTCGACGCCGCGGGTGCAGACGTGTTTCGCGCCCATCCCCGTCACGGAGAAGATGTGGCCCCAGCCGTTGACGTGGAACATCGGGAGCGTCCAGAGGTACACGTCGTCGTCGCGGATTTCCTGGTGGAGCGCGACGATGTAAGCGTGGAGCGTTTCGGTACGATGGGTCCGGCAGACGCCCTTCGGGTCGCCGGTCGTCCCCGACGTGTAGTTGATGGTGATGAGGTCGTCCTCGTCCATCTCGGGGCGGTCGTAGCCGGTCCCCGCCTCTTCGATGATCTCGTCGAACGATTCCCAGTCGCCGTCGACGGCGTCCGTGTCGTTGGTGACGAAAATTTCGGTGGGCACCTCGTCGCGGATCGGCTCGATTTTATCAGCGTATTCGTAGTCCGCGTAGACGGCGTCGACCTCCGCATCCGAGAGAATATATTCGAAATCGTCCGGCACGAGCCGGTAGTTCAGTGGTGTGTGGACTGCGCCCAGTTGCATGGTCCCGTAGGCCGCTTCGAGCTGGTAGTGCGTGTTCGGGTCCAGCACGGCCACCCGGTCCCCTTTCTCGATGCCGCGGGCAGCCATCGCCGCAGAGAACCCGTCGGCTCGCTCGCCGAATTCGTCGTATGTGAAGCGCTCGCCGGTCGTGGCGACGATGGCCTCTTTATCCCCGTAGTATTCCCGCGCCCGGTCGAGAAAATCCGTGGTAAGCAGTGGCTTATGCATCTCAGGCTATCGTATGGTTAATCATGATAAAGTGGTTGTGATACTCCCCTGATCTTGCTGTCTCAGAACGGGTCATATTTTGGGTGTCCGTCGAACCACAGTCGCTTTGGGGATAGCGTCCCCAGTTTTCGCCAATGAGTACAGCGACGGCGGACGTTTCGAAGCGGCAGGCGTGGGTGATGGCCGCGCGGCCACAGACACTGCCTGCCGGGGCCGCGCCGGTCATCGTCGGGATGGGCTTGGCAGTCCACGCCGGCGTCTTCGCTCTATTGCCGGCAGTCGCAGCGCTGGTGGGTGCGCTGCTCATCCAGATTGGAACGAACTTCGCGAACGACTACTACGACGCGGTGAAGGGGGCCGACACCGACGAACGCGAGGGGTTCACCCGAGTGACCGCTGGCGGCCTCATCGACGCCGACGAAGTCAAACGAGCGATGATCGCGACCTACGGGCTCGCCGTCGTCATCGGTATTTATCTCGTCGCAGTCGGCGGCCTTCCCATCGTCGTCGTCGGCCTCTCGGGTATCGCCGCCGGGATTCTCTACACCGGCGGTCCGTTCCCTTACGGCTACCGCGGTCTGGGCGACCTGTTCGTGTTCGTTTACTTTGGCGTCATCGCGGTCACCGGCACATATTACGTGCAGGCTGTTGCGAGCGCAAGCGGCGTCGGCACGTTCCCGATGACACTCCCGCCGGGGTCAGTCACTGCCGCCGCTATCACGGCGAGCCTCCCGGCGGCCGGCCTGTCGACCGCGATTCTCGTCGTCAACAACATCCGCGACCGCGAGACGGACCGCGCCGCGGGCAAGAAGACCTTGGCCGTCTACATGGGCTACAGATGGAGCCGCGTCGAATTTCTCCTGCTGGTCGGGATGGCCTACGCCGTCCCGGTCGTGTTCGCCCTTGACGGCCAGTACGGGCTGCCGGCACTGGCTCCGCTGTTGACCCTGCCACTGGCGGCGACGATTTCGAAAACAGTCCTCACGCAGACCGGCGGCGACGCGCTGAACCCGACGCTTGAACGGGTCGGCCAGACGCTGTTCGCCCACTCCGTTCTGTTCGCGCTGGGACTCGCCATCCCACAGTTACTATGAAGGTCGACCCGTTCTCGCTCCCGCTGTCGAGTCCGCTTGCCACCGCCCGCGAGACTATCAGCCAGCGTTCAGGGTTCGTCGTCCGCTACGACCACCGCGGCGAAACGGGTGTCGGCGAAGCCACGCCGCTTCCGGGCTGGACTGAGTCCGCCGACGACTGTCAGCGCGCGCTCGACGACGCGACCACAGTCGCGGCCGACGGCGGGCACACGGACATTCTCCTCTCGCTTGACGCCGCATCGGTTCCCGCCGCCCGCCACGGCTTCGCGACCGCGCTGCTGGACGCCGACGCCAGGGCCGATGGCGTGCCGCTATACCGGTGGTTCGACTCCAACAGGCACTGTAATCGCGTCCCGGTCAACGCGACAGTCGGCGACGGGTCCCCGACCGAAACCGCCGACGCCGTCGAGCGGGCGGTCGCGGCCGGCTACGACTGCTGTAAGGTCAAGGTCGGGAAGCGAACCGTTGACGAAGATGTCGCGCGCGTTCGGACCGTCCGTGAGCGCGTGGGCGACGACGTGACCCTGCGGGCCGACGCCAACGGCGCGTGGTCCCGCGAGAAGGCCGCAGACGCCATCGACCGGCTCGCCCCGCTGGACGTGGCCTACGTCGAACAGCCGCTCCCGGCCGACGACCTCACCGGCCACGCCAAGCTTCGGGGCAATGGCGTCGGCGTCGCACTTGATGAGTCGCTCGTCGACCGTCGGGTCGACAGCGTGCTCGACGCCGACGCAGCCGACGTGCTGATACTGAAGCCGATGGTGCTGGGCGGCCCGGGCAACGCCCACACGCTGGCGATGCGCGCCCGCGAGCAGGGCGTCGAGCCGGTCGTCACGACGACTATCGACGCGGTCGTCGCCCGCCTCGCGGCGCTACACGTCGCCGCCGCGATTCCCGACGTTTCGGCCTGCGGTCTGGCGACCGGCGACAGACTGGCCGCCGACCTCGCGCCGGACCCGACGACGGTGACCGACGGCGCGATGTCGGTCCCCCAGTCGACCGGCCTCGGCATCAATCCAGCAGAGGTGGAAACCGATGCGTGACCCAATCGACTGGCCGACGAAAGACCTCGTGACCCACCGGGCGAGCGCCACGCCAAACCGGACGGCGATGGTTGCGGCGGACGCAGGCAACGAGGCGACATACCGCGAACTCGACGCCGCCGTCGACGCGGTGGCCGCCGACCTCGACCGGCGACTCGACGCAGACCCAACCGTCGCGACACTCCTGCCGACCCGACCCGAAACCGGGACGCTCCTGTTCGCAACGATGCGACTGGGCGCGACGGTCGCGCCGCTGAACGTCGAACTCGACGCGGCGACGCTCCGGGCACAGTGTGCGACCGTCGAGGCGGACCTGCTGGTCTGTGAGCCGTCGACGCGCGACCTCGCCGCGGAAGCGGCGACGTGCCCGGTCGTCTCGGTGGCAAACCTCCCGGTCCAGCCGGACGGAGCGAGTGCCGACCGGGAGTCCGACGTGACGCCGGCGGGCCTCTCCCGGACGGACACCCAGCTCGTCGTCTTCACCTCGGGGACCACGAGCGAACCCAAGGGCGTCCGGCTGACGGTCGGCAACCTCGTCGCCAGCGCCGTCGCGTCCTCCTACCGGCTGGGCGTCCTGCCGACGGACCGCTGGCTGGTCTGCCTGCCGACCTACCACATGGGCGGGCTGGCCTCGTTCGTCCGGAGCGCGCTGTACGGCACGGCGGTCGTTGTCCAGCGGTCGTTCGACGCCGACGCGACCCAGCGGGTCATCGCGGAGCACGGGGCGACGGGCGTCTCGCTGGTGCCGACGATGCTCTCGCGATTGCTCGATGCGGGCTGGGAACCGCCGTCCGCGCTCCGGTTCGTCCTGCTCGGCGGCGGGCCGGCGAGCGAGGCGCTCGTCGACCGCTGTCGGGAGCGGGGCGTCCCGGTCTGTCCCACCTACGGGATGACCGAGACGGCGTCCCAGATAGCGACGGCCCGGCCGGAGACGGCCTTCGACTATGCCGGCACCGTCGGCCAGCCGCTCGCGTTCACCGACGTGACGGTCGTTTCGGACGGGGAGCCCTGCGATCCCGGTGAACGCGGCGAGATAGTCGTCGACGGTCCCACAGTGACGTCGGGCTATCTAAGCGGCGACGGCGCGGCGTTCGGCGAGTTCGGCTTCCGGACAGGCGACCTAGGCTACCGCGACGGCGACGGCCGCCTCTGGGTCGAGGGCCGCGTCGACGACCGTATCGTCACCGGCGGCGAGAACGTCGACGCGGGCACGGTCGCCGCGGCGGTTCGGGACCACCCCGCCGTCGAGGACGCGGCCGTGGTGGGTCTGCCGGACGAGGAGTGGGGCCAGCGGGTCGCCGCGCTGGTCGTCGGGGACGTGACGCCCGCGGCCGTCCGCGAGCACTGCGCCGGGCGGCTCGCGGCCTACGAGGTCCCGAAGACGGTCCGGGTCGTCGACGGGCTCCCGCGGACGCCCTCGGGCACCGTCGACCGCGAGGCCGTCCGGTCGCGGCTCAGGACTGCCAGCGAATCGGACGAATCGGCATAGCGGACTGGGGGCCACAGCCAAGCGGTTTTCTACGTCGATAGCGTATAGAAGCCCGTGTGTACAATCGTCCTCGCGTGGCAGGTCTTCGACGGCACGCCCGTCGCGGTCGCAGCGAACCGCGACGAGCGACTCGACAGGCCGTCACAGCCGCCGCGACAGCGCCACTGGGGGAGTCGCGTCGTCGCGCCCGCCGACGAAGAAGCTGACGGCACGTGGATAGGTTACAACGAGCACGGCCTGCTAGCGGCGGTGACGAACCGCTGGATCGACACCGATCTTGCCGGCGACCGCTCACGCGGCCTGCTCGTCCGGGACGCGCTGAGCCACGAAACGGCCGAATCAGCCGCCCGCGCTGTCGAACAGGCGACCAGAGAGTCCGAATACTCGGGATTCAATCTTCTGCTGGCAGACGAGAACGCCGCCGTGCTGCTGGAATGGGACGGGCAGCTCGCGGTCCGGAACTTCCAGCCCGGGGTTCACGTCGTCGTCAACGTCGGCGCGGACGGCGACTACCGGATTCCATCGCGTCGGCCCGACGCCGGCGAGGAGCAGGCGAACAACGCGGCGCGGCTACACGAGGCCATGCGACCGGAACCGGGCGAGTCCGCCGGCGAATGGATTGACCGGGCAGGCGAAACCATCAGCGACCACGAGTACGGCGTCTGCGTCCACGGCGACGGATTCGGGACGCGGTCGTCGTCGCTCATCACACTGGGTGCCGACCACGAGTATCAGCACGCGGCCGGGCCGCCATGTCGGACGCCGTACCGCCCGGTCGAAGGTCAGATTTAAGCGGCCGACTCACGGTATGAGTAATACATGAGTTCAGCAGCGTCGGAGGCGGACCTTTCTGATGGTGAGCGGGCCGGGCTTGAACTGATTCGGGAGTCCGGTGGCATCCACCAGAGCGACTTCTGGAAGGAACTCGACGTCTCCTCGCGAAAGGGGAGTCGCATCGTCGAGTCCCTGTTCGAGAAGGACCTCATTCAGCGTGAGGAGACGGTGTACGATGGCCACAACACGTACTACCTGACGCCTGCGGCCCGCGATCTGGATTTCTCGCTCCTGATGGCCGGTGACCAGCTCTCGCCGTTTATCGGCGATGAAGAAGTCGACCCCCACGACGATACTTTCTCGCAGTGGGTCATGACGCTGGCCTACGAGGACTGAGCGCGCAGTTCCGTCCGTTCCGTCGGCTCAGTAGTGCCAGGGCACGTCGTCGAAGTCCGGGTCCCGGCCCTCGTTGAAGGCGTCACGACCCTCCTGTGCTTCGTCGGTCATATAGGCCAGCCGGGTCGCCTCGCCGGCGAACACCTGCTGGCCGACCATCCCGTCCGAGTCGAGGTTGAAGGCGTACTTCAGCATCCGCATCGCCGTCGGCGACTTCTCGTTCATCCGCTCGGCCCACTCGATAGCGGTGTCTTCGAGGTCTTCGTGTGGCACGACTTCGTTGACCATCCCCATCTCGGCGGCTTCCTCGCCGCTGTAGGTCTTGCCGAGGAAGAACACCTCGCGGGCCTTCTTCTGGCCCACCTGTCGGGCGAGGTACGCCGAGCCGAAGCCACCGTCGAAACTGCCCACGTCGGGGTCCGTCTGGAGGAACTTCGCGTGCTCCTCGCTGGCGAGCGTGAGGTCACAGACGACGTGCAGGGAGTGGCCACCGCCGACGGCCCACCCCGGGACGACGGCGACCACGGGCTTTGGAATGTGACGGATCTGGCGCTGGACTTCGAGGATGTGGAGGCGGCCGACGTTCTCGGGGGCGTCCGGGTCGCCGACGTCTCGCGGGTCGCCGGACTCCCCGCTCGACCGCTCCGAGTCGCTCCGCGACTCGCTATCTTCGTCCGCCTGATATTCGTACCCGCTCTCGCCCCGAATGGACTGGTCGCCGCCGGAACAGAAGGCCCAGCCCCCGTCCTTCTCAGAGGGGCCGTTCCCGGTCAGGAGGACACAGCCAACGTCGGTCTGGCGCTTGGCGTGGTCCAGCGCCGTCGCGAGTTCGTCGACCGTCTCCGGGCGGAAGGCGTTGCGCTTCTCGGGCCGGTCGAAGGCGATGCGGACTGCGCCCGTCTCCGTCGAGCGGTGGTAGGTGATATCGGTGAAGTCGAACCGGTCGACGGCGGTCCAGCGGGCCGGGTCGAATAGCTCAGAGACCATACCGTGGCTCGGGACGGCCCTCGCAAAAAGATTCCTCGTATCCACGCGGGAGCAAACGCTTTGGTTCCGCGGGCGTGAACGGGCTAGCGATGCCCTCCAACCCGAACAGCAAGGCGGTGATAGGGATACTCGCAGGCCTCTCCGTGGCTATCGTCCTGTACAGCCTGCTTATCGTCCAGCAGATTCTCCTCGGCCTGCTAGTGGCCGTTGTCCCCTGGGTTCTGTATCTAATCGTGCGGTTCGTGTTCACGCTCGAACGCATCGCGGCGGCGCTCGAACGCCTCGCGAGGGACCGCGAGTCGTCCGGCCGTGGCGCGGAGACTGACGGAGGCGTTGAGGAGGAGTGACCGACCAGAGCCGCGGACGGGTGGTTCGGCCGCCATGAGCGAGACGTTCTACGAGATACTGGGCGTCCCGACTGACGCGTCGACGGCGGCCATCGAAACGGCCTATCGGGAACGACTGAAAGAGACACACCCCGACGTGAGCGACGCTGCTGACGCCGGCGAGGCGACACAGCGGCTCATCGAAGCCCGGGACGTGCTCACCGACGAGGACGAGCGGGCGCGATACGACCGGCTGGGTCACGACGCCTACGTTGCGGGCGAGAGCAATATGGCAGACGCCCACAGCAGTGACGTGGCCGAAGCGGCACGGCGGGCGGGCTATGGCGGATCTCCGTCAGGTAGCGACCGGACCGAGGCAAGCGCTGGTCAGGGCACGTCCCGGACAAGCGCCCGGGAGCGAGAACAACGAGAACGGGCTGCAAGGGAGCGCGTCGCCGAAGATAGAGCCGACCGCTCGACGACCGACACCGATGCGTCGTCGAGCGACGAACAGTCGACCGATCCGACCAGCGGGACGGCGGCCGCGTCGAACGCAGGTTCCACCCGTCGCTCCGGGGCCGCTGCGACTAGCGATTTCAGCGACAATGCCGGCGGCGAGGCCACATGGAGTTCGTCGGCCACGTACTCCGTTCGCCAGACCGACACGCCGTCCCGCGGGTCGCTTCTGGAGATGCCGACCGGCCGGGGGCTGACGCTGTTTGCCATCACGTTCGCCCTCTATCCGGTGATGCTGTTCAGCGCACTGTTGCCGGCGTTCCCCCTGTGGGTCAACCTGACAATCGGGGCCTGTACCCTCTTCATGGTCGGCTACCTCCAGTCCGAGCCCACGATTGCGATTATGGTATTTGGGAGCTGGAGCCTGACGACGGCGGTGTTGCTGGTGGTCTTGAACATCAGCGCGCTCTCGCTCATTGGGGCGCTCGCGCTGTCGGGGACGTGGCTCCCGTTCGGACTCTCGCTGTTGACAGCGTCGGTGTTGCGGCTCTGAAAAATCAGTCGCCGGCGAGGGCCTCGGCGACCTGTTCGGCAAGCCGGTCTCTGACTGCGTGGCTGTCGCCGGCATCGAACTGGACCTCGATGACCTGTGTCCCATCGCTCCGGACTGACTCGCCGAACCGCTCGCGGAACGCCCGGCGGTCGGCCACCCGCTCGAACTCAAGCGAATAGAGCGCCTCTGTCGGCTCGAAATCGAGACCGTGTGGCGTCCGAAACTGGTCTTCAAAGGTGGGGTGGTCCTCGATTGGGAGCATGTGGAAGATGCCGCCGCCGTCGTTGTTGACGAGGACGACCGTCGCGTCCACGCCACAGCGCCCGAGCGCGAGCAGGCCGTTCATGTCGTGGTAGTATGCCAGGTCGCCGGTGACGAGCACGAGCGGGTCCGCCGTCGCGCTGCCGGCCCCGAGCGCCGTCGACGTGATGCCGTCGATGCCGCTGGCCCCGCGGTTGCCCAGCACGGTCAGGTCGGCGTCGCGGGGCCGCCCGAAGCGGTCCACGTCCCGCACCGGCATGCTGTTGGAGACGAACAGCGTGGCTGGGTCCGGGGCCAGCGCGGCCACGTCCGCGAGAACGCCGCCCTCCCAGTAGGTTTCGGCGACGGTTTCGTCGACGGCCGCCCAGTGGACCCGTTCCGCCCCGGCGAACCGCTCGCGCCACGACTCCGAACCGCCACCCAGCGGCTTCGCCGCGAGCGCGTCAGCGGTAGCGTCGGAGTCGGCGACGAGCAGGTCTGTCGCCGTGAATTCGGCCTCCGGCCAGCCGCCGCTCGGGTCGACGACGAACTGCCGGCAGTCGGCGTCATGGAGGTAATGTCGCAGCGGCTTCGAGGTCGGTGACGCGCCAAAGCGGACGACCACGTCGGGGTCGCCCCACTCCTCGACGCCGTCACTGCCGAGATAACCGTCGTAGCCGCCACAGACCGGCACGTCGAGGCGGTCGACGTGGGGGCCGAACCGCAGGTCCGACAGCGGGTCCGCCAGAACGGGGAAGCCTGTCGCCGACGCCAGCCGCTCCAGCGAGCCGGCACTGAGCCCCTGATCGGCTGGCCCGGCGACGATGAGACCCCGTTCGGCGGTCCGAAGCGCCGCTCGAACGCGGCGCACCGTCTCCTCGTCCGGTTCGGCGACGCCCTCGCTGGTCGAGACGAACGGGCCGTCGCGGCCGGCTTCGGCCGCGTCGTCGCCGCCCGCCCAGTCGTCCGGGACGCCGTCCGGATCGTCCGCGGGCGTCGGCGTCGGTTCCAGCGGCTTCCGGAACCGACAGTTCAGGTGGACCGGGCCCGGGTCAGCGCCGGTGCTTTCGGTGAGCGCACGGGCCGCCGTGGTCCGGAGCATCCGCATCTTCCGGGGCTCGGCCTCGGGTTCGGGCATGTCCCGATACCACCGGACGGCATCGCCGTAGAGTTTCTCCTGGTCGACGGTCTGGTTCGCGCCGCTGTCGATGAGTTCCGGCGGTCGGTCCGCCGTCAACAGGAGCAGCGGGACGCCTGACTGGTTCGCCTCGATGACTGCCGGGTGGTAGTTCGCGGCCGCAGTTCCCGAGGTACAGACCAGCGGCGTCGGCTCGCCGGTCCGGCGGGCCCGGCCCAGCGCGAAGAAGGCCGCCGAGCGCTCGTCGAGGTGGGAGAACACCTCGACCTCGGGGTGTTCGGCGAAGGCCACCGTCAGCGGCGTCGAGCGGCTGCCGGGCGAGAGACACGCTGCGTCGACGCCGCCGGCGACGAGTTCGGAAACGAGTGTCTCCGCCCACAGCGTGTTGACGTTCGGCGCGGTCATTCCAGTTCGTCCAGAATCGGCCGGTACTTGAGCTGGACCTCGTCCCACTCGCGGTCGGGGTCGCTGTCGGCGACGATGCCCGCGCCCGCAAAGAGGGTCGTCTTCTGCTCCGTGGCGACGGCCGAGCGGATGCCGACGGCGAAAGTCCCGTTGCCGGCGGCGTCGACCCAGCCGATAGGGGCGGCGTACCAGCCGCGGTCGAACGCCTCAGTCTCGCGTATCGTCCGCAGCGCGGCGTCCGGCGGCAGGCCGCCGACGGCCGGCGTCGGGTGGAGCGCCTCGACAAGTGAGAGGACGTGCTCGTCGTCGTCGAGTTCGGCCGTTATCGACGTGCGCAGGTGCTGGACCGTGGCGAGCCGGCGGACCGTTCGGTCGCCGATGCGGACCGTCGAGGCGAACGGCTCCAGCTGGTCGCGTATCGCGTCGGCGACGAGCTTCTGCTCGTGGCGGTCCTTCTCGCTATCGAGGAGTTCGGCGGCGAGCCACTCGTCCTCGGCGGGCGTGTCGCCCCGGCCCGTCGAGCCGGCGAGCGCTTCTGTCCTGACGGTGCGCCCGCGGACCGAGACCAGCCGCTCCGGCGTGGCCCCGAAGAAGGTGCCGCCGGCCTCGGGCGACAGCATGAACCGGTAGCAGTCCGGGTAGGTCCGGGACAGCCGCGCCATCACGTCGGGGACCGACAGGTCGGTCTCCAGCGCGACCCTGAGACTCTGTGCGAGGACGACCTTCTGGAGGTCGCCGCAGTCGACGCTTGCGATGGCGGCCGACACCTGCTCGCGCCAGCCGTCTTGTGTTGGCGTGCGCTTCCGGTGTGAAATTCCCGGTGGGGTGCCCGGCTCGCGTTCGGTGTCTGTGGCTAGCCTGTCGCGCCACTCACCCAGTAGCGTCTCAGCTTCGGTCGCGGCCTCGGGACCTGTCGCAATCGCCGTGAGCCAGGCGTCGTCGTCTCTCCTTGTCACCTGTATCTCGGGGAGAAAAAACGCCGCGCTTGAGAACCCATCCCAGGGAGAGTCCTCCCCTTCGTGTGTTCCGTTGTGGAAAGCGAACCCGCCGAACGCTCGCGGTCGAGCGATGCTCGGGAGGCTGTCGGGAACGGAGCAGTCATCGAACAGCGCTTCGAGCGCTGTCCGAACGTCGTCGAACCGCGACTGCCCGTCGGCAGTCACAGTCGCCGCGCTCCCGCGGGCTGCGATTGATTCTGTACCGGCCGCCCAGAAGAACCGGGGGCGAGCGTCTGTCTCCAGTACCGCTCGCACCGGTGCATCGTCGAGGCGACACCCGCGTGCGACGACCGTTGTCTCACCAACCGTCGTCCCGTCACCACGCAGTGGTTCCATCAGCCATGCCTTAGGATTGCGCACCTTTGAGCCTAACTATACGCTCGATTCCGCGCACAACCGGACCGCCGCCCGGAGCCGCCGAGTTCTCGCCGTTCTGACCTGCCACGCGACGTGACAGCAACCGGATTCCGATTCGCGGAAATTAATATCTGAGTTTACGAACTTCCTCTCTCAGTTCTACAATTGTAATTCTGCAATCTCCGAACATACCCCCGTCAGGTTTAAATAGGGCATAGTCGAAGCCCCCTATGTTGCGATGCCTAAGGTAGAGATCAATATCCCGGAACACCTGGAGATGCAGATCGCGCAGCTCGTCGAAAAAGGCGAGTTCCTCAACCGCGAGGAAGCCATCGAGGACCTCCTATCGACCGGGCTCAAGGCGTACAAAACCTCCGGACCACAGGACGAAGACGAGGAACCAGGGTTCGAAGAAGACGGCATGATGGGCCACGACGACGAGTACGTCTTCTGAAAATACAGGCGTGAGCGTCTGGTATCCCTTCTCAAGCAATTCTTATGCACATGCCACCGCATACTGTAGCTATGCACAAAGACGAGCTTCTCGAGCTACACGAGCAGATGGTGACGATTATGGAGTACTTCCGCGACGACATGGACTCGGTTGACCCCGACCTGTTCGACGCCTACCAGGAACTCGACGTGCGTCCCTCCGACGTGCACAAATCGAAGAGCGAACACAAACACGCCGTGTTCGTGCTCGGAAACTCGCTGGCGACGGCGATGAGCGAAGACGAATTTTCTGACGCGGGCCGTGTCAGCAAGCGGATGAAGGAACTGGCCGAGGACGCCGAGCGGAAACTGTAAGCAGGCTGGCCCTGCGTCGGATTCTCTCGTCTTTATTTCGATCCGTCTCTCCCGTTGGCTACGACCGTTCACCGTTGAGTTCTGTGAACACCTCCGGGTCTGTCTTGAACTTCAGGACATTGTGAACGACCGAGTTCCGGACGTTCTGGATCACGTCGCCGTGTTCCTTATAGAAGTCGTGTATCCAGCGGGATTCGGCCGTTCGGCTCGGGAACATCATCACTGACTTCCACTGATATTCACCGTCGGAGAGGAAGTAAAAGAGCGTGTGCCGGTCGTCCCGGATGGACACCATCGCGTCGTGCCAGGAGTCGGCGAAATGCTCGGGATTGAACTTGAACTCGAACAGTGCGAAATTGAACAGTTCCTCGTTCGGGACGATGGTCTCCCGGAAAACGTCCGCGTCACGCATCTCTCGGATCGATTCGCTGACCGTTACGTGAGACACGTCGATGTCGTACTCGGACTCCAGCAGGTCCGCAAGCTCGCGGGACGACCGCTGGGGGTCCGCCGAGAGCTCTCTCAGAATGTACATATCCCGCTCGCTGAACTCCCAGTCCGGGGGGTTGTCGGTCATGTCAGAACTCCCGTCCCGGCGGAGGGACAGACGCGCTCAGTCACGGTACGTGTGCTCGGTCGAATCTGCGTTGGAAAGCTCGTAGACATTATCTGTCTGCTGACTACCGATTGCTGACTCAGTGGTTGCGTCGGTCACAGTAATCAACTTACTGGCCCTCGAACTCCGGGTCGCGTTTCTCGACGAACGCGGTCGTCCCTTCCTCGTGATCGGCAGTTGTGAACGCGACACCCTGCGCGGTGGCTTCGTTTTCGAGTGCCTGTTCCAGCGAACTGTCCAGGCTTCGGTTGACCAGCCGCTTGGCGTGCCCGAGTGCGACCGTCGGTCCAGCGGCGATATCCGCGACAAGCGCCGAAAACTCCGACTCGAACGTCTCTGCGTCGAACACCCGGGTAAACAGCCCGAGTTCCTCGGCCGCCGCAGCATCCAGTAGTTCGCCGGTAAACAGGAGGTCTTTGGCCTTGTTCGGGCCGACGATACGTGGAAGGAAATAGGAGACGCCGGAGTCACACGCCAGTCCGACCTGCCGGAAGCCAAAGCCGATCTGGCCGGCAGTGCTTGCGATCTGTATATCACAGGCCAGCGCGAGTCCTGCGCCGGCACCGAAGGCGGGGCCGTCGATTTTTGCGACGACTGGGAGCGGACAGCTATGGACGGTCCGAATCGCTTCGTGGAGCGACGAAACCACCAGTTCGACCTGCGTGGCCGGCGGTCGGTCGTGTTTCACGCCCTGTAACATCGCATTGATATCTCCGCCAGCGCAAAACGCCGGTCCCGCGCCCTCCAGTACGACACACCGGGCGTCGCTGTCCGTCACCGCTTCGAACTGCGCAGTGAGTGCGTCGGCCAACTCTGCCGACAGGGCGTTTCGCGACTCCGGCTGATTCAGCGTCACTGTGGCGATCCCGTCGTCAACAGACAGCGTCACGGTCGCGTCTTCCATACGTTGGCCCTCGACCGGCGGCAAGATAACAGTGGTGTCCGTCAGCGCCTGCCAGACCAACATCGTTGGGCAGTACCTTTTGGCCGGGCTGGTCCGTGTATTACGTATGCGTCTCCACTGGCATCGCCGTGACCTCCGGCCGACGGACAATGCTGGCCTCGCCGCGGCGACACCGTCCGACCGGGTTGTCCCGGTGTTCGTCTTCGACAGGGCCGTGCTCGACCACGCTGGCCCACCACGGGTCGTGTTCATGCTGGACGCGCTCGACAGTTTGCGCGAGTGGTACCGCGACCGCGGCAGTGACCTGATTGTAGCTGAGGGCGACCCCACCTCCGTTTTGCCAGAGCTGGCAGCCGAGTACGGCGCCGAAAAAGTCACCTGGGGCAAGGATTACTCCGGGCTCGCACGGGAACGTGACGCGGCCGTCCGGCAAGCCCTCGACGATGCGGACGTGGCCCGCGAGGCCGTCCAGAACGCCGTGTTGCACGAACCCGGTGAGATTACGACGAACGACGGCGACCCCTACAGCGTCTTCACCTACTTTGGCCGGAAATGGCACGACCGCGAGAAGGCGGCTCCCTATGAGCCGCCGTCAGCCGACGAACTGGCCGACGTCGACGGCGATACGCTCCCGACACTGGCCGACCTCGGCTTCGAGGAACCGGAAGCGGACGTGCCAGCGGCGGGAACCGATGAAGCGCGCGCCCTGCTCAATGACTTCCTCAACGAGAACGTCTACGAGTACGAGGAGCGCCGGGACTTCCCGGCTGACGAGTGCACGTCCCGGCTCTCGGCTCATCTGAAGTTCGGTACCATCGGTATTCGCGAGGTGTACGACCGCACGCAGGACGCCAAGGAGGGGACCGGCGGCGACCGTCGCGAGTCCGTCCGTGAGTTCCAGTCCCAGCTGGCCTGGCGAGAGTTTTACACGCAAGTACTGTTTGCCCATCCCCACGTCGTCAGTTCGAACTACAAGTCCTACGAGAATCCAATAGAGTGGGAAAACGACGAAGAGCTGTTGCAGGCCTGGAAAGACGGCGAGACGGGCTATCCCATCGTCGACGCCGGAATGCGACAGCTCCGGGAGGAAGCCTACATGCACAACCGCGTCCGGATGATCGTCGCCTCCTTCCTCACCAAGGACCTACTCATCGACTGGCGGCACGGCTACGAGTGGTTCCGGGAGAAACTGGTCGACCACGACACGGCCAACGACAACGGCGGCTGGCAGTGGGCAGCCTCAACGGGGACCGACGCACAGCCCTACTTCCGCATCTTCAATCCGATGACACAGGGTGAAGACTACGACCCGAGCGCCGAGTACATCAAGGAGTACGTCCCGGAGTTACGGGACGCTGCGCCAGAAGTTATCCACGACTGGAACGAGTGCTCGCTCACACAACGGCGCAACGCTGCGCCGGAGTACCCGGACCCAGTTGTCGACCACAGTGAGCGACGCGAGCAAGCCCTCGCGATGTTCGAGCAGGCCAGAGGAGACGACTAGGGCGGCTTCGTTCTGCTTTGCTGAACTCTCCCGGGCGCTTACACGCGAAACGAAGGCGCTCGATAGCGTCTCTGCCACGGGCCGTCACCGCTCTGTCTCGCTGTCCTTGTTTAGTGCTACCAAATGGTTCCTAAACGTTTAACAGGCAGCCGCGCGACAGATATTGATGGAGGCGTTTTCATATGTCCGAACACTCAAATCCCGAACTGCCACCGCTCCCGTACGACTACGACGCACTGGAGCCACACATCTCCGAGCAGGTGCTCACCTGGCACCACGACACCCACCACCAGGGGTACGTAAACGGCCTCGAATCGGCCGAGGAGACGCTCGCCGAGAACCGCGAGTCCGGTGACTTCGGCTCGAGCGCTGCTGCGATGGGCAACGTCACCCACAACGGCTGTGGGCACTATCTCCACACGCTGTTCTGGGAGAACATGGACCCCAACGGCGGCGGTGAGCCGGAGGGTGCCCTCCGTGACCGCATCGAGGAGGACTTCGGCTCTTACGAAGGCTGGAAAGGCGAGTTCGAAGCCGCCGCATCTGCCGCCGGCGGCTGGGCGCTGCTCGTGTACGACCCCGTTGCCAAGCAACTGCGCAACGTGCCGGTCGACAAGCACGACCAGGGCGCACTCTGGGGCTCCCATCCCATCCTCGCGCTCGACGTCTGGGAGCACTCCTATTACTACGACTACGGTCCCGCCCGCGGTGACTTCATCGACGCCTTCTTCGAGGTCGTCGACTGGGACAAGGCTGCTGAAGAGTACGAGAAGTCGGTCAGTCACTTCGAGTAAGGGACGACCATCGACGTTTTTTGCAGCGGTGCTGGTCCTCTGAGCGCTATCTGAACCGATAGCGAGTAGTTCAACGTTAATATCTAACGACGGCAACAAAAAATATCGATGCGCTCGTAGCAGACTACGGAACAGCAGGGTTACGGGAGGATATAGTTTTATAAGATGTGCATCACTGGTAAGTGGTATGTCTCGCGATACTAATCGGCGAGCGTTCCTGAAGCGAACCGGGGCGATAAGCACTGTCGGTCTGCTCGGCGGATTAGCAGGCTGTTCGACTGAACAGACCGGCGGAGACGGCGGGGACGGCGGAGACGGGGGTGATGGCGGAATGACCGGAACCGGGACCGAGTCCGGTGGCGACAGCGGTCCGGAGTCGCCGGACGTGCTGATGGTCGTCGGCTACCCCCAGAGTGGTGTCCAACTGTTCAAGGACTTCTATGCTGACTACGGCGACGACGCCGCCGATATCCTCGTCACCGACGGACTGCAGGACGGGGAGCTGCCGAGCAACGTCGGCAACGATATGTCGAACGCCCGTGGCACGGCCCCGTCGGCGGCCGGTCCCGGCGTCGATACGTTCACCGACCTGTTCACCTCCGAGTTCGATTACGACGAGGCCGGCGTGTTCACCTCACAGGCCTACGACGCGACGGCAGTTCAGATTCTCGCGAACGTGTTGGCCGGCGAAAACGACGGACAAGCCGTCCGGAATCACATGCGCGTCGTCGCCAACCCCGGGGGTGACACGTACGGTCCCTCCGAACTGCCAGCGGCCGTCGAAGCGGCCGCCGCGGGCGAGAACATCCAGTACGAGGGGGCGTCGAGTGCAGTCAATTTCGACGAAAACGGGGACATGGCCTCCGCGCAGTATCAGGTCTTTGGCTTCCAGGACGGCGGTGGCATCGAATCGCTCAGCACCGTCGACTTCAACGCTGGCGACGACATCCCGCAGCCGGAACCAAACGGCTCCGGGAGCGACTCCGGACGGACGATCCGGTTCGGTGTGCTGATGCCCGAGACCGGCGATCTCGGGCCGCTCGGAAGGCCAATCCGCGACGGCGCGATACTTCCGGCCCTGCAACTCGAAGGCGAGGTCGACTTCGAGTTCGACTATCAGGTCGGTGACACCCAGACGCAGGCGCAGGCGGGCATCGACGCGGCCAACTCACTGGTCAGTGCGGGCTATCCGTCTATCACCGGTGCGGCCAGCTCCGAAACGTCGATACAGGTCGCCAGGAACGTGCTCATCGACAGCGGCGTCGTCGGCTGTTCGCCGGCGTCCACGTCGCCGACGATTACCGACCTCGAAGACAACGACTACATGTTCCGTACCCCACCCAGCGACGCCCTGCAGGGGCAGGTCCTGGCGCAAGTCGGCGTGGACGAACTCGGTGCCGAGACTGCATCGACGCTGTACGTGAACAACAGCTACGGGCAGGCGTTGCAGGAGGCGTTTGCCGGCGCGTTCGAAGCGGAGGGCGGAACCATCGTCAATCAGGTCGGCTTCGAGCAACAACAGTCGTCCTACACGTCTGAGATCAACAGTGCGATGAACCAGTAACGGGGCCGCAGCGCCGACCGTTTTTATTTATCCGCCAAGGAAGTCCTGTCGAACCTGCTCGTCGTTGAGGAGAACCGTTCCGTCGTCTTCGTAGCGGTTCTGCCCCTGTACGAGCACGTAACCCCGATCACACCGCCGAAGTGCCTCTTTTGCGTTTTGCTCGACCATCAGAATAGCCGTGCCGTCGTCATTGATGCGGTCGATGCGGTCGAACATATCGTCAACGAGGTCGGGAGCGAGCCCGGCGGACGGCTCGTCGAGCAACAGCAGGTCGGGGTCGAGCATCAGCGCCCGGCCCATGGCGAGCATCTGCTGTTGGCCGCCCGACAGCGTCCCGGCCGACTGGTCGGACCGCTCCCGGAGAATCGGGAACCGCTCGTACACGTCCTCGATCCGGCCTTCCGGCACCTCGTCGAGGATGTACGCGCCCATCTCGAGGTTCTCGCGGACGCTCAGCGAGCCGAACACGTTGCCGGTCTGGGGGACGTAGCTGATTCCCTCGTAAATGATTTCGTCGGGATTTCGCTGACTGATATCGGTCCCGTCGAAGATGACATCCCCGCCCATGTACGTCGTCAGGCCGAAGACGGACTTCATCACCGTCGACTTGCCGGCCCCGTTCGGGCCGACGATGACGACGTACTCGCCGTCCGCAACGTCCATGTGGACGTCACTCAGGACCTGCAGGTCGCCGTAGCCCGCATCGAGGTCCCGGATGGCGAGAAGTCGCTCGGCTGGGTTAGGGAGCGTGACAGTCTCGGACTCCGTTGCACGCTGGCTCATACGTCACCTCCCAGATACGCCTCGAGTACCCGCTCGTCCGACTTGATGGTCTCGGCGTCCCCTTCGGCGAGGACGCTCCCCTGGTGCATGACGATGATGTGTTCGCAGTTGTTCATAATGACATCCATGTCGTGTTCGACCAGCAGGAAGGTCAGGCCCTGCTCTCGGCGGAGTTCGTGGATCCGCTCCAGCAACTTCTCTTCGAGCGTCGGATTGACGCCGGCGAGCGGTTCGTCCAGCAGGATCATCTCGGGGTCGGTCATCAGGACCCGCGCCATCTCAAGCAGCTTTCGCTGGCCGCCCGACAGATTGCCGGCGTTCTCGTGTGCGAGGTGATCGATCTCGAAGAACTCCAGCGTCTCCCACGCGCGGTCGCGAACGGCGGTCTCGTCCGCGATCACGTCGCCGCGAAGCCCCGGCGTCACCGACCGGATGACCGATTCACCGACCTGCCCGCCCGGCGCGAGCATTACGTTCTCTATGACGGTCATGTCGGACAGTTCGCGGGCGATCTGGAACGTCCGGACTAGCCCGCGGTTTGCGAGCGTGTACGGCGCGAGCCCGGTGATATTCTGGCCGTCAAAGGTAACCCGACCGCCAGTCGGCTCGTGGATGCCCGTGATGCAGTTGAACGTCGTCGACTTGCCGGCCCCGTTCGGCCCGATGAGGCCAGTGAGCGACCCCTCTGCGACGGAGAACGTCGCCCCGTCGACCGCGACGACGCCACCGAACTCCTTGCGGAGGCCGTCGACTTCCAGCAGTGGCGACTCGATCGCGTCGCTCGTGACGGCGGTCTCCTGTCGCGGTGCAGCATCAGGTTCACTCATCTGCCTCACCTCCTGGCCCTGACTGCGATCTATCGAGGCGCACGCTCGTTGCGGGTTCGTTTCGGTGGCCAAGCAGCCCCTCTGGCTGGTTCTGAATGATGTATATCAGCACGACGCCGATGAGAACGAACCGGAGCGTACTGACGTTGCTAATGGTGTATGCGAGGAGAGGAAGTGGATCCAGCGACCCGAGCCCGGCGACTGCGTCGATGATGTTGCCGGGTGCGCGAGTGCCGCCAAGAGTGACGTTCTCGCCCAGTCGGGCGGGCAGGTAGAACAGCAGCCCGGAGAACGTCGCTGCGCCGATGATACTCCCGGTGTTGGAGCCGGAGCCGCCGATAATGAGCGCCGCGAACACGTAGAACGTAATCGTCGGTCTGAACTGCTGCGGGCTGACGTAGCCCGCCTGTCCGCGGAACAGGACGCCGGCCAGCCCCATCAGCGCACAGCCGATCATGAACGTCTTGATTTTGAACAGCCGGGTGTCCTTGCCCAGTGACTGGGTCACGGTCTCGTCCTCGCGGATCGCTTTCAGCACGCGGCCGAACGGCGAATTGGTGATTCGAGCGAGCACCCAGTAGCTCGCGGCCACGACCAGCAAGAGGAGTATTCCGTACGTGAGGTTCGCCAGGTTCGGCCCGGAGACGCCGACACCCTCCGCAGCGGTAACGAGTGGCTGCCCGACGCCGTTGATAAGCGTCGACGCCACCTCGTTCGCGGACTTGAACGAGATACCAGTCGCGCCGCCGGTTCCGAACGGCACCCCGAACAGCGAGACCTCGGCGAGGCCGTTCCAGTTGACGATAAGCCGGATGATCTCGGAGAACGCAACCGTCACGATGGCGAGGTAGTCTGCTTTCAGTCGAAGCGCCGGTAGCGCTGCGAGGCCGCCGACGATAGCGGCCATCACCATGCCGCCGATGAGGCCGAACCACAGCGGGAGGCCGAAGCCGGGGACCGCCCCGGCAGCCGGGTCAGTTGGCGCGGTGAGCACCGCCGTCGTGTACGCGCCGACGGCCATGAACCCCGCGATGCCGATATTGAACAGGCCGGTGTATCCCCACTGGAGATTCAGCGCCAGCGCGAGGATGGCATAGCCACCGATAAGAACGGTCACGCTGCCGACGAAGCCGGCGGCGAGGTTCGTCCAGTTCGCACCGCCGACAGCGATTGCCAGCACGAGCATGACGGCCCAGATACTGGCGATGAAGCCGAGAACTAGCCCTACGTCTGGGAGTGCGTCCAGACGGTCTCGAACAGTATCAACAGTACTCATGCTGTCGACACCCCCCCGAAGATGCCGGACGGGCGCAACAGCAAGACGACGATGAGCACCAGAAACGCGGAAGCCCGGGTCAGCCCAGATGGCAACCAGATCAGGGCCAGACTGTCAACCAACCCGATGAGGACGCCGCCGGCCATCGCCCCGTATATCGAGCCGATACCGCCGACGATAACGGCGGCAAAGATGAGCAACAGCAGTATCCAACCGAAATTGAACGCGATGGTGCCGCTTTCCAGAACAAGGAGGTAGCCGCCGATGCCCGCCAGGCCGCCACCGAGAATCCAGGTGAGCCGGATCACGCGTTCAGTCGGAATCCCGGTCACGCGTGCGAGATCCTCGTTGTCAGCCATCGCCCGCATTGCTTTGCCCAGTTTCGTCCGCTGTAGCAGAAGGTGGACGCCGAGCATCAGCAGGACCGACACTACCAGCAGAGTGATTTCGTTGTCGGTCACCGAGACCATCGAGAAAACGGTCACCCGAAGCCCGCCGCTTGCGACCCCACTGGTCTGCGTGCCGAAGACGAACGCGATGAGATAGCGCAGCGCGAGCGCGACGCCGATTGACGCAATCAACAACGAGATGTTGTCCGTGTCGCGCATGGGGCGATAGGTGAGGCGGTCGATAAGTAACACGATACCGATGGACCCAACGCCGGCGATGACGAGACCCAGAAGCACCGGACCGAACGTCGAAACGGTGCTCAACTGCCGTCCCGAGTTAAGCATAAACAGCTCTGAAATCGGGGCTCCGGTCCCGAGGCCAGCGGTGATATAAGCGGCGACCCATCCCAGGAACGCCCCGACAGTCACCGTGTCCCCATGTGCGAAGTTAGCGAAGTCGAGGATGCTGTATGTCATCGACAGGCCGATTCCGGCGAGTCCAACCGCTAGTCCGACGAGCAGCCCGTCCACCACCATCGAGAGCAACGAGCCCACAGTGAGGGAGCCACCCAGCAACTTGGTTCCGAGGAAGAACACGGTTGTCCCAGCGAGCTTTGCAACTAAATCCAGCAAGAGGAAGCCACTTACAGCGGCTACCACTGCTGCGCCCGGCCGATCGCCCACCACTACGCGGCCGTCTCTTGCGAACTCAGCAATTCCCATAGGTTACCGTTCGTTGGACCCTCCTCTCTAAATAACCCACCGGAAATTTATGCGAAATACCGGTGTAGAAGCCAAGACACCGGTGTCAAAACAGGAATCGCCCCCTCCCATGGTCACGTGTTAGACGAGAGACAACCGATACCACGGGACAGAGTGCCGATTGAATCTACTTCGAACCCGGTGAGGGCTGTGAGATCGAGCGCCCGCACGGCGCGCGACACCGGTTTCGGTCACCAGCACCTTCGTTGTACTCGTATCGAGAAATCACCGGACACCGGCCCGATACTGACTGAGAACAGTGCTATTCACAGCGCTTTTATGCGGTCCATCGATGATATACGACAGATGGTACGCCTGGTCGTCGCCAGTCTCGTGCTGGTTCTCTTGCTGGGAAGCGGTGCCGCGCCGCTGGCGGTGGCACAGCCGACCGACGAGAGCGTCGGCGTCCAGACGCCGGACAGGTTCGACCGGACGACGTTCCAGGTCACGCTGTATCAGAACGGGTCCGCGGAGTGGGCTATCCTCCACAGGACCCCGCTCACGAACGAGTCTGAGCAACAGCAGTTCGAGGAGTTCGCCGCGGAGTTCGAGCAGTCAGAGCAGCCATTATACCAGAACTTCGTCAGGCAGTCGACGCTGCTGACGCAGTACGGGACGAACGTGACCGGCCGGAACATGAGTGCGACCGACTACGACCGGTCGGCAACGGTCGACCCGCTCCAGAACACTGGGACGGTGAAGATGTCGTTCCGCTGGCATAATTTCGCGGTCGTCGAGGGCGATGCAGTGGTTGTCAGCGACGTATTCGACGGCGGGTTCTACATCGGGTCGAGTCAGTCGTTCGTCTTTGAGCGCGGCCCCGAACTGACGTTCGTCGATGTCCAGCCGGACCCGGACTCACAGAGCGCCCCTGACTCGCTCGAAAACAGCGCGAGTGTCACGTGGAACGGCGAGCAGTCGTTCAACGACCGCCGGCCCTACGTGGAACTGGAACCGCGCGAGACCGGGCAGAATACCGAGACGGAGCGCGGTACCACGGCGGCTGCCGACGCCCCTGACGGGTCCAGTGGCGGGCCATCGTGGATGCTCCCGGCTGTCGTCATCTTTATCGCCCTCGTCGCCGGCGGTGCGGCCGCGTGGCGGTCCGGCGCGCTGGGACAGGTGCTGGGAACCGACGACGACGAACCGCCCGCTTCGACACCGTCAGCCGCTGCGGCCACGGAGCAGCCGTCGTCGGCTCCGCCGGGCGATGCAACAGCGGACACCGATACGCCCGACGAACCGGCGGTCCCTGACGAGGAGTTACTCACCGACAGCGACCGCGTCCGCAAGCTGCTGGAGGAGAACGGCGGCCGAATGAAGCAGGTGGATATCGTCGACAGCACCGACTGGTCGAAGTCGAAAGTGAGCATGCTCCTCTCTGACATGGAAGACAACGGCGATATCTCGAAGCTCAGGGTCGGCCGCGAGAACATAATCAGCCTCGCCGGTCAGGAACCCGACGCCGCTGGATCACCGTTTGACGATGAGTGATACGTCCGGCTGTGCGTCCGTGTGACATTTCGCTACCGCAGAGAGCTGGTAATAGTTACAGCGACCAGCATGATAAACCAGCACAGGGCGGGGCTGAAACGCAATGATTATACGTATCTCCTCGCTACGAAGTTGTGTACGCTCCGTTGGTGTAGTCCGGCCAATCATATCACCCTCTCACGGTGATGACTAGGGTTCAAATCCCTGACGGAGCATTTCTCTCCGATTCACTGAAACCGCTAAGTGCTGTGACCGACAGTATTTGTGTCCCCCAGTCCAAGCAGGCGGTATGCGCGTCGCGGTAGTCACGGTCGGAGACGAACTGCTCAGTGGCGAGACGGTCAACACGAACGCCGCGTGGCTGGGACACCAGCTCGCGGAGCGGGGCGTCACTGTCGGACGGACGACGGTCGTCCCCGACGAGATCGCGGACATCGCCCGCGTGGTCAACGAGTACCACGCGGAGTTCGATGCCGTCATCGTCACCGGCGGCCTCGGACCGACGCACGACGACAAAACCATCGAGGCCGTCGCCGCGGCGTTCGGCCGGGACGTCGTCGAGAGCGAGGACGCCATCGCGTGGCTGGAGGAACACGGCGGGTATACGCGCGACGACCTGACCGATGGGACCGGCGAGGTGCCGGAGGGGTCCCGTGTCTTGTCCAATCACGAGGGCGTCGCACCCGGCTGTGTCGTCGAGAGCTGTTACGTCTTGCCGGGCGTGCCGGCCGAGATGAAGCGGATGTTCGAGGAGGTCGCCGACGAGTTCACCGGCGAGCAGCGGTACGTTCGCACCGTCGACGCCGATGAGCCCGAGAGCGCGCTGCTCGACCGACTCGCGGAGGTACAGGAGCAGTTCCCGGTCAAGGTCGGTAGCTATCCGGGCGACCACGTGACCGTCCGGTTCGAGGGGACAGAGGAGAAGCTAGTCGAGGAGGCAGCGGCGTGGTTCAGCGAGCGCGTCGACTCACCAACGGCGGAGTGACTACCGGTAGAGATGGTTCAGCCAGAGAAACGTAAGCAGCAGGCCACCGAGCGTGATGACTGCGCCGGACGCGTTGATGATTCCTGTCTGGACGCCACTCTGGAGTACGACTGACATAGCTGTGCGTTCTGCGTGGGGTGGCTTGAAAGGCACGCTCCCGGGCCGCTTTTGCCGCAGGGTCGCGTAGTGACGGCGAATGCGACGAATCGGTGTCGTGGTCAACCCCATCGCTGGCATGGGCGGCCGCGTCGGCCTCAAGGGCACTGACGGGAAAGTCGACGAGGCGCGCCGCCGTGGTGCGGAGCAACGCGCACCGGACCGGGCACGGATCGCGCTGGAATCGCTCGCCCAGGTTGGGGCGGATGTGGAACTGCTCACGTACGGTGACCCGATGGGTGCGGATATCGCTCGCGAGGTAGGATTCGACCCGACTGTTGTCGGCGCTCCGGCAACCGCCGACGAGACGACGAGCGAGGACACGCGGGCGGCGGTCCGGGCCTTCGTCGAGGCTGACGCGGACGTGATTCTGTTCGTCGGCGGCGATGGCACGGCCGTGGACGTGGCGATGACCCTCGACGAACTGGGCGCGACGATCCCGATTCTCGGGGTGCCGGCGGGCGTCAAGGTGTACTCCTCCGTGTTCGGCGTGTCGCCGCGGGCGGCCGGCCGCATCGTCGCCCGCTTCTCTGAGACGGAGCGTGCGGAGGTCAACGACATCGACGAGGACGCCTTCAGGGGCGGGGAGGTCGTCACGGAACTGCGGGCGGTCGCCACGGTCCCCGTCGCCGACCAGCGCCAGTCGGCCAAGCAGCTGGGCGGCGGGAGCGTCGGGTCCCTCGCAGAGAGCGTCGCCGACGCCGTCGAACCAGGCGTCACGTACATTCTTGGTCCGGGGAGCACTGTCGGCGCTATCAAAGGTGAAATCGGATTCGACGGGACGACCCTTGGTGTCGATGTGTGGCGCGACGGAGAGGTACTCGTCCGCGACGCTGCCGAATCGGACATTCTCGATGCTCTCGGCGACCGGAATATCATCGTTGTCTCGCCCATCGGCGGGCAGGGGTTCGTGTTCGGCCGGGGGAACCAACAGTTGTCGCCGGCGGTCATCAGGCAGTGTGACCTCGAAGTGGTCGCTTCGCGGCGGAAGCTGGACGGCATCGGCACGCTCCGTGTCGACACTGGGGACTCGGAATTAGACGAGGAACTGCGCGGCTGGCTGCGGGTCCGCGTCGGGCGTCACGAGCGGAGACTTGTCGAAGTCGTCTGACGCTTCCACAGTCGAGGGCGGCAGGCCATGATATATCGCCCGCGGTATTTTATCATGTATAGTCAAGATTAAGGTATCTCACGCCCCACAAAGGACATATGGAAACACGGAAAGTCCAGCGACTGGGGCCGTCGACGCTCGCGATGACGCTGCCTGCGGAGTGGGCCAGTGCGCACGACGTCGAAAAAGGTGACGAGGTGTCGCTACGGATGGGCGGCAAAGGCACGCTGACAGTCATGCCCGAGTCCGTCCAGACCGAGGAGTCGGAGGCTATCATCCACGCGGAAAATCTCGATGCTGCGTCTGTCGAGCGGGCTATCGTCGCCCAGTACGTGCTCGGCCGGCGCGTCATCCACGTCGAAGCCCCAGAGGGGGAGACGCTGGAATCCTCTCACATCAACGCCGTTTACAACGCCGAAACCCAGCTGATGGGGCTTGGTGTCATCGAGGAGACACCCGACCGAATCGCCATCCGCTGTTCCGTCGACCCGGAGGACTTCACACTCAACAACCTCCTCGAACGGCTGGAGTCCACCGGCTCGACGATGCGAAACGAGGCAGTAAAATCTCTCGCACACGGCAACCCCGATCTCGCGCAGCGGGCGCTCAACCGCGAGCGACAGGCCAACAAGATATTCGTCCTCCTGCTTCGCCTCATCTTCACGGCCTACCAGAACCCGAACCTCGCGCGGGCCATCGGCCTCAACGACGGCTTCCCGCTCATCGGCTACCGCTCGATTGCGAAGAACCTCGAACTGACCGCCGACAACGCCGAGGACATCGCCGAAATCGCCCTCGAGACCGAGGACCACTCGCTCAACGTCGACAGTTCGACGATGCGGCGCATCCGCGAGTTCACCGACCAGGTCAACGACATCACCGAGCTGGCGGTGCAGGCAGCCGTCGACCGCAACTACGACACCGCGATTCAGGTCCGGGAGCTGTACAAGGACATCGGCGACAAGGAACACGAGATTCTGGACGACCTGCCGGAGATGGACAACGAGGCGCTGCTGGAAGTGCGTGAGGTGCTCGTCAGCCTCCAGCAGACCGCCGAGTTCGCGGTCCGGAGCGCCGAAATCGCGACGAACCTCGCGCTCAACGAGGAGTCCGAGCACACGACCATCGAGTAAGCGACGCCGAACCGGTCCGGTTTTTCCTTGCGCTGGCCGCGCCGTGTCTGTCTCGACGACGGAGCGCCCTCTCCGACGGTCACGTCGTTCATCCGGATGGTGTAGCCGACCTTCGTAATCGTGTAGGGGTACGGCTTGGGGTTGTAGGTGTCGAACGCGAGGTTCAGCGGCGTCTCGGACTGTGTGAGGTTCGCCCGGTCCCACGCGCCGCGGGTCTTGTTGACGTAGAGCACCGGGTCCGAGACGAGCGGCTGGTTCGCTTCGACGGGTCGGTATATGTCCTGTGGCCCCAGCCCGAATGAACTAAGTGGGCAACACCGAAAGCGTCGTACATGAGTTCCAAGGCGTCCAAAAGCGACATGGGGATGGGCCTGGCCCTGGTGTTCGGGCTCGTCTCGGTCGGTGCGGCCCTGTTCACAGCAACTAACAGCTACAACTACGCAGTGTTGCACGCACAGGAGCTTGAGACGGGGAACCTGCTCGTGACGTCCGGCGGCGCGTTCGGGCTCGCGATGCTCGCTGCGGCCGTGGCTATCGTGGCGATCCACGCCTACGACGCCTGATACCGGTATCAGATGCGAGACTGTGAAGGGAACCGTTAAAAACGCCGAGACCGTATCTCCTATATGGCCGATTACAGCGAGGAAGACCGACGCATTCTCGAATATCTCCGGGACAGCGTCTCGCGTGGAGAGAGCTACTTCCGCGCGAAGAACATCGCTGAGCAGCTCGGCCTCTCGTCGAAGCAAGTGGGTGCGCGACTCCCACGCTTAGCTGAGGAGGCCGACGAGGTCGAGATCGAGAAATGGGGGCGCGCACGGTCGACGACGTGGCGCGTCACGCCGACTGGATAGCCGCTGCCGGGTTTTCCGCACTGTTACAATCGGTGGATTCATCGGCCAGTAGTCCTCAGTATCTTCCATGACTGTCCGGGTCGAACGAACGATGACTGTGCCGGCCACACCGGAACGTGTCTGGGAATTCATCACTGACCCGGATAAACGGGCCCGGCCGATTAGTGTGGTCACTGACTGGGAAATCATCGACGACACACACGCGAACTGGTCGATCGAACTCCCGATTCCGGTGGTCAACCAGACGATGACGGTGAAAACCGAGGACGTCGAACAGCGTCGCCCGGAGTACGCTCGCTTTATCGGTCGCTCGAAGGTGATGACCGTTCAGGGCGAACACGAACTCGAAGAGACAGCCGACGGCGGCACGAAGCTGACGAACCGGTTCATCGTCGACGGCAAGCTCCCGGGCGTCGAGCGCTTCTTCAAGCGGAACCTCGACGGCGAGATGCAGAACCTCGAACAGGCGCTGCGGGACGACCTCGAAGTCGAAGCATGAGGCTCACACTTGCCCAGATAGACGTCTCGTCGGACTCGGTCGCCGAGAACGTCAGCCGCGCGACGACCGCCATCAAGGACGCGGCCGCGGACGGCGCGGACCTCGTCGTGCTTCCGGAACTGTTCAACGTCGGCTACTTCGCGTTCGACCGATACGCACGCGAAGCAGAGGGGCTGGACGGCGAGACGCTCAGTCGAATCTGCAGCACCGGCGCGGACCACGACGTGGCTGTGTTGGCCGGGAGCGTCGTCGAGGACCTGGCGACGAGCGCTGAGGCCGGGTTCGACGTGCCCGCCGATGCCGGACTGGCGAACACCGCCGTATTCTTCGACCGCGACGGGGAGCGACGGGCAGTGTATCGCAAACAGCATCTGTTTGGCTACGACTCCGCGGAATCCCAGCTACTGGAGCCGGGTGAGACGGTTCCGACTGTGGACTTCGAGGGGTTCACTGTGGGAGTCACCACCTGCTACGACCTCCGGTTCCCAGCGCTGTACCGCCACCTCGTCGACGAGGGCGTGACGCTGACGCTCGTGCCCAGTGCGTGGCCGTATCCGCGCGTCGAGCACTGGAAACTGTTCGGTCGCGCCCGCGCAGTCGAGAATCAGCTGTACGTCGCCGCAGCGAACGGCGTCGGGAAATTCGAGGACGCGGAACTGCTGGGTCGGTCGACGGTGTACGACCCGTGGGGAACGACGCTCGCCAGCGCCGACGACCACCCCGCGCTGGTGACTGCCACTCTCGACCCGACCCGTGTCGAACAGGTCCGCGAGGAGTTTCCGGCGCTTGCAGACCGCCGGACGGACTGGCCATAACCGCAGTCGCTGTTTGACAAAAAGCGGTTTTTGAGCGTTCGCTGTCATTATACCGTCGTCAGGACGATTCCATCCCGTATGGCTTCGCGAGTTAGGGTCCTCGCTGTCGTCGCCCTCCTCCTCCTTGCCGGCTGTGCCGGTCTGGGTGGGAGCAGCGACGCGGGCGGGCCACAGGGCGGCGGTGACGGCGCACAGATGTCCGGCGGTGACAGCAGCTCAAGTCAGCCCGTCGAAGCGGACTCCGGGGCGAACGCCGCGGATAGCGGGAATATTCAGGCCGGCGACGCGGCGGCCGACCGGGCCATCATCCGCAACGGCCGGATGGTGGTCGAAGTGGAGAACTACTCGACGACGGCCGACGCAATCGCCGCCCGCGCTCGCGCGTCCGGCGGGTACGTGAGCGACTCCAACCGTGAACTCCACCGCGATGACGGCGAAACGTGGTACACCGGATACATCGTCGTCAGAGTGCCAAGCGAGGAGTACGAGCCGACCCAGTCGATGGTGGCCGAGCAGGGGACGATCCGCTCCGAAGAGACGACGACGAAAGACGTGACCGACAAACTGGTCGACCTCGAAGCGCGGCTGACCAATCTCCGGGAGCGCCGCGACAGACTGCGGACCTTCTACGACCGGGCAAATAGCACGGAAGAACTGCTCCGCATCGAGGACGAACTGTCGTCAGTGCAGAGTGACATCGAACGTCTCGAAGCACAGAAACGCTCACTCGAACAGCGGGTCGCCTATTCGACGCTGCGTGTCGAAATCCACGAGCCAGCGCCGGAACCGTCGGCCCAGCAGGTGCCGTACCACGAGCGGTCGCTGGTCACTGCGTTCCTCTCGTCGGTGACCGACGTATACGTGTTCACCCGAGGCCTGCTGGTGACTGCTGCGAGTCTCGCGCCCTGGCTCGTCGCCCTCGCCGTTCCAGTCGTCGGCGGCCGGCGGCTCCTTCGCGGTCGGTCGCTCCCGCTACTGGGCCGACGAGGCGCGTCGGAATCAGCTACAGAGGACGGCGACGGTGGAGGCGGAGGCAACGCCCCACAGCAGGAGCCCACTGACCAACCGGATTCGGAGTCGCCTGACGATAAGGCGTAGCCGGAACCCGACAACCGGGCCTTTTTTGCGTGTCCACTCGCTACGAGTAGCTGCCGGCAAGGCGCTTTTCACGTCGATGCCGGCGCTAACGCCCGTCTCGCTGCTCGGCCACTCGGCGTCGCTCGTCCGCCAAGGCTGTCCGGACAGCCTTTTTACTCCTCTCCCGGAGTCGACCCTTTCGCCTCTCCTCGCCTTTCGGCCGAACGCGTCAAGAGAAACCACTGACCAGCAGTTACTGCAAAACGGCTTGACCCGACCGCGTCGCTCGTGGCTACCGCGCGCGTTCCCGTTCCAGCGCTTCGCTGAAGTGTGCACGCGTAATCGTCACTTCGTCGGCGTTCTCGGTGGCTTCCTCGGGCCCGTAGGCGGACGCCACCTCCCGGATGGCCAACATCGACGCTTCACGGACGACGGCCTCCAGTTCTGCGCCAGAGAAACCATCAGTCTCCTCGGCGAGGTCCCCGATATGGATGTCAGAAGCGAGCGGTTTCCCGGCGGTGTGGACAGCGAGAATCTCCTCGCGAGCGTCACGGTCGGGGTTGGGGACCTCGACGTGCTGTTCGAGGCGACCCGGCCGCAGCAGCGCGTCGTCGATCATGTCCCGGCGGTTGGTCGCGGCCAACACGACCAGATTGGGGTTTTCGGTGATGCCGTCCAGTTCGGCAAGCAGTTGCGAGACGACGCGCTCGGTGACTTCGTTGCCCTGGCCGCGGTGGCTGGCGATGGCGTCGATTTCATCGAGGAAGATGATGCTCGGCGCGGTCTGGCGGGCGCGCTCGAACAGTTCTCGGACGGCTTCCTCGCTCTCACCGACGTACCGGTCCATGATTTCCGGCCCGGCGACGTGGATGAAGTTCACGTCGCTCTCGCCGGCGACGGCCCGCGCCAGCAGGGTCTTCCCCGTCCCGGGCGGGCCGTACAGCAGGATGCCGCTCGGTGGGTCCGTGTTCGTCGCGGTGAACAGTTCTCCGTACGACAGCGGCCACTCGATAGCCTCCGTCAGCGTCTGTTTGACCTCGGACAGCCCGCCCACGTCGTCGAACGTCGCCGTCGGCGACTCGGCGACGTACTCCCGCATCGCGCTGGGGTCGACTGTGGCGAGTGCACTTTCGAAGTCGTCTTGGTGGACGTCACCGTCATCGCGGTCCGCCCGGAGTGCGGCCATCGCGGCTTCAGTGGTCAGCGACGCGAGGTCCGCCCCGACAAAGCCGTGGGTCTGTGCGGCGATGCGGTCCAGATCTGCGTCCTCGTGGAGCGGCATGTCCCGCGTGTGAACATCCATAATCTCGCGACGGCCGCTCTCACCGGGGACGCCGATCTCGATTTCGCGGTCGAAGCGGCCGCCGCGGCGCAGCGCCGGGTCGATGGCATCGACGCGGTTCGTCGCCCCGATGACGACGACCCGGCCGCGGTCTTCGAGGCCGTCCATCAGTGTGAGCAACTGGGCGACGACGCGGTTCTCCATGTCGGCGTCCTCGTCGCGGGAGCCCGCGATGGAATCGATTTCGTCGACAAAGAGGATAGCCGGCGCGTTCGCCTCGGCCTTCTCGAAGGCCTCCCGGAGTCGCTCCTCGCTTTCGCCCTTGTACTTGGAGACGATTTCGGGGCCGGAGATGGTGTCGAAGTAGGCGTCGACTTCGTTGGCGACGGCACGGGCGATGAGGGTTTTCCCCGTCCCGGGCGGGCCGTGCAGGAGGACGCCGCTCGGGGGGTCGATGCCCAAGCGGCGGAACTCCTCGGGCTCGGAGAGGGGCATCTCGATCATCTCCCGGATGCGGTCCAGTTCCTCGTCAAGGCCGCCGATGTCCTCGTAGCTCACCCCGGACTCCGTCTCGGCGGTCGGTGTGTTCGCCGTGGCTGTCTCGTCGGATGCCGACTGGTCGGTATCGCTGCCGCCGTCGAGACCGGGCAGCACAGTCACTGCCGTCGTGCCGGTGACCCGAACCGGCCCCGACGGCGACGTTTTGCGGACGAGAAAGGTCCCCAGCCCCTCGATGTGGGTCCGCTCGTCGGCCTGGATTATCTGGTCGACCAGGCGCTTCCTGACCAGGCTCTCGTAGTCCTCGCTGCCCGGCATCGGTTCGACCGGCTGGACGGCGATCTCAGTGGCCTCGGAGACTGACCCGCTGGTCACGGTGACCGTGTCACCGATGTTGACGCCGGCGTTCGCTCTGGTATCTGAGTCAATGCGGACGAAGGACCCGTCGTCATCCGCCGGCCAGACCTTCACGACAGTCCTGTCGTCGCCTTCAACGATGACGGGCGACCCGCTCAGCACGCCCAGCTCAGTCCGTGCGGACTCCGGCAGTCGTGCGATACCGCGCCCGGCGTCGCGCTTGTTCGCACCCTCGACTGTGAGTTCGACACCGGCGTCAGTGGCCCCGCTCATGCCGCCTTCTTGCAATCCGACTCCCTTGAGGGTTCCCGTTGTGTTGCGGGAAAATAATATACGGGCGGCCGTCGGAATCTCTGGTATGGTTGTCCAAACCGAGCGAGACGAGGTCACGTGGTACAAGTGCGAGACCTGTGGCCTGATGTTCGACGACCAGAGCGACGCGCGTCAACACGAGGAGAACTGTGACGACGAAGACCCGTCCTACATCCAGTAACGGTCCTCGCCCTCGCAGTCACGCACCCGCACCACAGGCATTACGCTTCGACGATTTCGAAGCTCCGCTCGCCGAGTTCGTCCTCCTCGAAGACGAATACCCGGCCGTTCGTCACGTCGTAGTCCACTTCCACTTCTGTCCGCATCTGATTGTCCCGGACCGTGACCCCCGGAAACAGTTCGTCTTCCTCGCCGTCGTCAAGGATGACCCGTCCGACGCCCGTCTCTTCGAGAATGTCGTCATGCGTCCGGAGGTCGTTGACGTACACGAGGATACCCGATGTCTCCGTCTCGTCGGTAATCAGGACGTGTGTGTCTTTTCCCGGGGCAGTCTGGATGCTCCCTTCGACCGCCGTTGGGACGCCGTGATAGAACGCCTGGCGGCCGTCGAGGTACTCCACGACGACGCCGTCCTCGGTTAACTCGACCGAGACGGTGTCCGGTGCGATGTCCGACCGGTTGCTCATACTGCCAGTTCCGGCGGCGCGCTCAAAAGTGACGCGTTGTTAGTTTCGACCCGCGGTCGCCCGTCGGCCCGCGTTAGCGACGGGTGCGAAAGGGACTAGTGACTCGCCTGTCTCCGTCTCAGCATGACGAAGACCCTCGTCGTCGGCCTCGACGGCGCGAGCTGGGAACTGCTCGACCCGTGGATTGAGGCCGGCGAGCTCCCGAATCTGGCCGCGTTACGGGACACCGGTACCTGGGCGGGGACACGGAGCTGTCTGCCGCCAGTGACGTTCCCGAACTGGAAGTGCTACTCCTCGGGGAAAGACCCCGGTGGCTTTGGCGTGTTCTGGTTCGAGAACGTCGACCTCGCCGCAGGCGAGATCACCGTAATGAACGGCGGCGACTACGATACCGCCGAGCTGTGGGACTACCTCAACGACGAGGGGCAGTCGGCCGGCGTCGTCAACATGCCGACGATGTACCCGCCGCGGGACATCGACGACCTCGTCGTCGCCGGCGGCCCTGACGCCGTCGAGGGCGAATACCGGTCAATCAGCTCCGGCTACACCTCGCCGCCGGAACTGGCCGAGGAACTTGAATCCCGGTTCGACTACAGCGTCCACCCGGACCCGCTGCTGTCCTCGAACGACGAGCGCGGCGCGGAGGTCGACGCCATTCTCGACCTGCTGGAGAAGCGATTCGAGGTAGCGACGACGCTCTTGGACGAGCGAGACCTCGATTTCGTCCACGTGACGCTGTTTTACCTCAATGTCCTGCATCACTTCTTCTGGGACGACGAACCGAGCCTGCGCGCGTGGGAGCTGGTCGACAAGTGGGTCGGCCGACTCGACGACCGGGAGGAGCTGAACCTCGTCCTGATGTCCGATCACGGCTGCGACGCGACCCAGACGGAGTTCTACATCAACGAGTGGCTGGCCGAAAACGGCTATCAGGTCCGGGACACCAGCGTCGACGCCGTCCTCACCCGGATCGGACTCGACCGGGAGAACCTGCTTGCGGTCGCAAAGCGTGCTGGACTGGTCGACACGCTCGCTCGCGTCGTCCCCGAGTCCATCCAGCAGCTTGTTCCACAGCGCGACGGCGTCAAGCGGGACCGGAAGCTCGAAGCTATCGACCTAGAACAGACGAAAGTTGTCGCCAGTGGGCAGGGGCCTGTGTACATCAACCCCCGGTTCGACGTGGAATCGGTCCGCGAGTCGCTGATGGCCGACCTGCGCGAGGTCGAGGACGAACACGGCCCGCTGTTTACCGACGTGTACCGGGGCGAGGACGTGTACAGCGGCCCCTATGTCGACGCCGGGCCGGAGGTCGTCGTCGACCAGCGTCCGGGCGTCCACGTCAACGACGGCATCGGCGGCGGGACTGTCCAGAGCGGCCCTGACCGCTGGGCGGCCGAGAACACGCCCTACGGCATCTTCGCCGCCAGTGGGCCGGATTTCGAGCCACAGGGCGAACTCGACCGTATCAGCATCCTCGACATCGCCCCGACGCTGCTAGCTGCCCACGGCTGTGCGGTGCCGACGGACATGCGCGGCGAGGTGCTCCCGGTGTTTGCCGAGGACCCCGCCGTCGGCGAGCGCGACCCGCTCAGCATCGCGGACGCGCTCGGGAGCGACGACGGCGACGCCGTCGAAGACCGCCTGAAACAACTGGGATACATGGAGTAGCTGCGGCCGTGCCAGCGACTGGCGTCGAATGAGTGAACCCAATGGGATAAGTAGCCGCTCCCGATACACACCGGTATGGTTAGCATCGATCTGAACAACAGCCAGCGAACGATGCTTACGACGCTGGTAAACAGGTATCAACAGACCGGTGAGGCGGTCACCGGTGAGACAATCGCCGAGGAGATCGACCGGAACCCCGGAACAGTACGAAACCAGATGCAGAGCCTGACCTCGCTGGGGCTTGTCGAAGGTATTCCCGGCCCGACAGGCGGATACAAGCCGACCTCCGAGGCCTTCGACGCAATCGACCGCCAGCAGATCGACGAGGCCGAGAGCGTCGTCGTCGCTCACGACTACGAACGGGTCGACGTCACTGTCGAGGAAATCAACTTTACGAACGTCCACGACCCGGAGAAGTGCCGCGCCCGGTTCCACCTCCAGAGTTCGGTACAGGACTTCAGCGAAGGCCAGGCAGTCATTCTCGGCCCGACGCCGATCTCAAAGCTCGTCGTCGCCGGGACGGTTGTCGCTGTCGACGAATCGAACAGCGAAATCCTCCTCGACGTCGCGAAAATCGAAGCGCCTGTCGAAGAGCCGGAGAAATAAGCGGTCCATGCGGCCACGTAGCGTGCTGTAGCTATTTCAGGGGTCGACGCGGTCGATCCACAGCGTCGGCGTCTCTATTTCGTCTTCAGTGGGAAGGGTGTCCGGCGAGTCCCAGACGCGCCCGGCCGCAGCGACGCCGCGGGCGTCTGCGACTGCGTCGAAAAACGCCTTTCCGCGTTCGTACTGCTGCCGTTTCATCCCGAGACCGAGCAGTCGTCGCATAAGCGACGCGATGGGGCCACGGCCCTGTCGGCGCTCGTCGACTTTCCGTCGCAGGTCGTCGTACTCGTCGTCGAAGGCACGGTCCATCAGCAGTTCCGCGTACCCCTCGACGGCGGTCATCGTCGTATCGAGTTCGCCGAGCGTCGTCCGGTCGATGTTGCCGTCGGTGAGGTTGTCGATGGCGTCCTCCATCGCCGTTTCGAGGTGGTCGGACAGCCACGGGGCCGCGCCGAACTCCGCTGCGTGGGTGACCTCGTGGAACGCGATCCAGCGGCGGAAGCGGTCCCGCTCGACGTTCAACTGATCGGCGACCCGGTTGATGTTGGGGCGCACGAAGTACAGCGCATGGGCGTCGTTGTCTGCGAGCAGGACGGGGTCGTACTGGCCAAGAACGTTGTTTCCCAGGAACGACAGTGCAACAGCCATCGACCCGGTATTGACGACGCGGGCGATGCCGGGGATGTACTCAGCCTGCTGTTCAATCGGCTCCATCACGCGACTGAACGTCGCGACGTTGGCGTCGATCCAGTGGTGACGGTTCTGGATTTCGACAGTCTCGGGCAGATCAAAGGCGAGTTCACCGACCTCACGAACGCGGTCTCTGGCGTCCCGAACGTCGGTGGCGTAGCCGTCGCGTTCAGGCTTCTCGACGGTGAGGTCGCCTGTGTCAGTGGCCCCCTTTGCGGCGTCGGCGACAGCACTCCAGTCGATGGGGCCGTCGCCGGTCGCGCCGGCGACAGCCTGTACACTGTGGTATAATCCCATACGTCTGAAATGTGGCGGGAGGAAATAGGCCTTCTCCCTGTAAAAACGACTCCCCGCGTCCGGTTCGGGAGCGGGGCCTATCCGCTACAGGTCGCCATCGCTAGCAGCACCGTCATCGGACCCGCCGAGGTACAGGCGCAGCACGAGCGCGACAACTGCGACGACACCGAGTACCGCGAGTGCGAGGCGAGCGACACTGGGGCCACTGCCGCCTTCTGCGTCCGTTTCGTCGCGTGATCTGTCCGTCCGCGACCACGACGACGTGCTGTCTGAGCCGTCGTCATCGTCACCAGCGCTGAACGGAGCGTTCGCAGTGAACTCCGCACCGTCGAGATGTACTTCCAGGAAGGTGAATTCTGCCATAGTGACAGTTCGACGCCGCGGCTCTTAGCCGTGGCGGTACCGGGCTACGACGGCCGGTCCCATCCGTGTGCAGTCCGCTGTTTTCATGACTACGGGGGATCTATGCCGCCTATGGACACACGACGACGAGAGTTTCTCGAATCCCTTCTGACAACGCCCGGTCCGTCTGGATACGAGGCCGACAGCCAGCGGGTGTGGCTCGACTACGTCAGCGAGTTCGCTGACGAGGTTCGAACGGACGACTACGGGAACGCCGTCGCGAAAGTCGAGGGCGGCGACACGACCGTCGCCCTCGCGGGCCACGGGGACGAGATCGGCTTCATTGTTCGGGACTTCACCGACGACGGCTTCGTCAAACTGGGCCGCATTGGCGGCTCAGACAAGACTGTCTCGCGCGGGCAACACGTCACCATTCACACGGCCGACGGTCCCGTCTCGGGCGTCGTCAGACAGACCGCGATTCACCTCCGGGACTCGGATGACGACTCCGTGCCGGAGATCGCCGAACAGCACGTGGACGTGGGTGCAGCGGACGGCGACGAAGTGGAATCGCTCGTCGACCGTGGCGACCCGGTGACGTTCGTCCAGACGCTGAGCGAACTGGAGAACGGCCGGCTGGCGGCCCGGGGGATGGACAACCGCATCGGTATCTGGGCGGCCGCTGAGGGCCTTCGCCGTGCGGCAGAGTCGGATGTGGACGCGACGGTTTACGCGGTCTCGACAGTACAAGAGGAGGTCGGCGTGCAGGGCGCAAAGATGGTCGGGTTCGACCTCGCGCCTGACGTTGCCATCGCCGCTGACGTGACTCACGCGACGGACGCACCGGGCTCGCCCGGCAAGGCCGCGACGGGTGTGGAACTCGGCGAAGGACCGGTCGTCGCTCGCGGGAGCGCGAACCATCCGGTCGCGGTCGACGCACTCCGGGAGACCGGCAAAGAGGAGGACATCGACATTCAGTTGCAGGCGACGGGCATCCGGACCGGGACCGACGCGGACGCCTTCTACACCTCGCGGGGTGGAATTCCGTCGGTCAACGTCGGCCTGCCGAACCGCTATATGCACACGCCGGTCGAGGTTATCGACCCCGACGACCTCGACGCGCTCGCGGACCTGCTGGCTGGTTTCGCCGTCCGAGCGGCCGACCGAGCGCCGTTTAGCGTCGAGGTCTAGGATATCGGAACCGTGGTGGGAGTGCCATCGCGCAAACGGTACGTTTAAGCGGCCATCACTATCCAAACCGTACATGAGTGGACGACCGCTGGATGTACTCGAAGCGTCCCTCGGTGAGACAGTCACCGTACAGCTGAAGGGTGGCGAGCTGTTCGAGGGGGAACTCACCGGCTACGACCAACACATGAACCTCGTCGTTGAGGATGAAGACACAACGATTATACGCGGCGATAACGTCGTCTCAATTACTCCATGACTGGCGCAGGAACTCCGAGTCAGGGCAAGAAAAACACCACGACGCACACGAAGTGCCGACGGTGTGGTGAAAAGTCGTATCACACGAAAAAGAAGGTCTGCTCGTCGTGCGGTTTCGGCAAGTCGGCCAAGCGGCGTGACTACGAGTGGCAGTCGAAAGCGGGCGAATAACACACTCAACACAAATGCACGAGAAGTGCGGCGTTGTTGGCATCTCTTTGGAGGACCGTGACGCCGCCCGACCGCTTTACTACTCCTTGTACGCGCTTCAGCACCGCGGCCAAGAATCGGCCGGCATCGTCACCCACGACGGGTTCCAGCAGTACAGCCACGTCGAAATGGGACTCGTCGGTGACGCCTTCGACCCCGGTGATCTGGAGGCGCTCAACGGCCCGAACGGTATCGGCCACGTCCGATACCCGACCGCCGGGAGCGTCAACGCCTGCTGTGCCCAGCCGTTCTCCGTTTCGTTCAAGTCGGGGTCGCTGGGCCTCTCGCACAACGGGAACCTTGTCAACGCCGACGAAATCGGCGACGAACTGGCCGACCTCGGCCACGCCTTCACGTCCGACGGCGACACCGAGGTCATCGCCCACGACCTCGCGCGTAATCTCTTGGAGGAGGACCTGGTCCGGGCCGTCAAGCGGACGATGAACCGTATCCACGGGTCGTACTCACTGACCATCATGCACGACGAGACGGTGCTCGGTGTGCGCGACCCGCAGGGCAACCGGCCGCTGTGTATCGGCGAACTCGAGGACGGCTACGTCCTCGCCTCCGAGTCGGCCGCCATCGACACGCTCGACGGCGAACTGATCCGGGATGTCAAGCCCGGCGAGCTCGTCGTCCTGCACGCCGACGGGACCGGCTACGACACGTACCAGCTAATCCAGCCCGAGAACACGGCCCACTGTTTCTTCGAACACGTCTACTTCGCGCGACCGGACTCGACCATCGACGAGAACCTCGTCTACGAGGTCCGGCGCGAACTAGGCCGGAAACTCTGGGAAGAGTCCGGCGTCGACTCGGACGTGGTGTTGCCGGTGCCTGACTCCGGACGTGCGTTCGCCTCCGGATACGCCGAAGCCGCACAGGACGACGGTTCGGACATCGAATTCGCTGAAGGGCTGATGAAAAACCGGTACGTCGGCCGCACGTTCATCATGCCGACCCAGGACGAGCGCGAGCGGGCCGTCCGGCTGAAGCTCAACCCCATCAAGTCGACTATCGAGGGCAAAAGCGTCACCATCATCGACGACTCTATCGTCCGTGGGACCACCTCGACGCAACTGATCCAGTTGCTGAAAGACGCCGGGGCCGAGGAGGTCCACGTCCGCATCGGGGCGCCGCCCATCGTCGCGCCCTGTTACATGGGCATCGACATGGCCTCCCGGGACGAACTCATCGCCGGGAACCAGTCCGTCGACGAGATCCGCAGCGAAATCGAGGCGGACTCGCTGTCGTATCTCTCCATCGACGCCATCGCAGAGACGCTGGACAAGAGCCAAACTGACCTCTGTCTCGGCTGTGTCACCGGCGAATACCCCTACGACATCGAAGGCGAGGCGACGGACCGCGACGTTGCCCGCCCCGATATCGGGACGCAATCGAGGCCGGCTGACGACTAGCGTCGTCGGTGCAGACTGGCACCACATTTTTGCGCAGTCCGAGCAAGGACTCACGCATGCCAGGGCCGTCCTTCCTCGCAACTGACCGAACCGCCCTTCGGTCCCCGGAGCGGGATGACCTCGACTGGATACAGCGCGTGTTTCACGACGAGAAGGTCTGGGGGCTGGGGACGTACGCCCGCCCGCCGACCACCGACCAGATGGAGACCTACTACGAGGAGACGCTGTCCGACGAGGACTCGGTCCATCTACTGGTCTGTATCGACCCGGACGGAAGTCCGGGCCCAGTTGAGGACCGAACCGAACCGGTCGGACTCGTCGCCATGACCGACCACGACCCGGAGCGGGGCATAGCCGAACTGGCCTACTGGCTCGACCCGGATGCCTGGGGCCAGGGGTACGCCACCGAGGCAGCGGGCAGGCTGGTCCAGTATGGCTTCGACCAGCGGGCGCTCCGGAAGTGGTCGGCGAAGATTGTTGGCGGGAACGACCGTTCTGTCGCAGTGGTCGACCGACTGGGATTCAGCAAAGAAGGCACGCACCGGGCGGAGTGGTATCTCGACGGCGCGTGGCGAGACATGGTGTGGTTCGGCCTGCTCCGAGCGGAGCGCGACTAGACCTCACCAGATCAGGTACAGCATCGCGTAGACGGCGATACCCATCGAGAACGAGATCAGCCACAGCCCCGCGGCCAGCTTTCCGGCCCGCGGGTGGTTCGTCGACGGCAGTTCCGAGACAGGGTACGTGTAGGCCAGCAGCAGGACGTAGTACACCGCCGGGATAGCGATGATGGCAAGCAGGATGTGGACGGCGAGAAACGGCAGGTAGAAGTACATCTCGACGACCGACGGACCGGTGAAGTCCGTTGGCCCTTCGAGCGTTATCCGATAGAGATACAGCACGAGAAACAGGGCGAACAGGCCAAACGAGGAGAGCATCAGCTTTCGGTGTCGCGCGACGTTGCCGCGACGGATTGCTCGAACGCCACCGACGATTGTGCCGATAGCGAGGGCACTGACCACAGCGTTGGCGTGAGGGATTGCCCCGAGCACGCTCGCGGGCGCAGCGGGGAGAGCCGACCGGGGAATCGCCCCGAGAACGGCCCCAAACACGAGCGCGAGCGACACGACCGTCAACAGGCCAGTGAGTGCTGGCACGCGATACCGAGCCTGAAGATCCATACCACAACTCCGGACTGGATGCAAAATACGGTTTCGAGTCACGTACGGCGAGGCCGGGTCGCTACGTGGGTTTCGCTGACGGCCGTTCAACACCGGTCACGTGCAGCCGGACCCGTCCCGTCGGGTCGTTGGAGAGGGCGATTTCCCACCCGTGGCCCTGTGCGATTTCTCGGATCACGGCGAGATGGAGTCCGCCACCCTCGTCACTGGAAGCGTAATAGAGCTCAAACGGTCCCTCCTGTCCCACCTCTAACGGGATGCTGTCGTGTTCAAGCGCGAATCCGTCGGCCGTGTCGGTGATCGTTATCTTCCCGGTGTCACCCTGCTCCGTGGCGAGCCGAAAGAAGTTTTCCGCAAGCTGACGCAGGCGGTTGCTATCGGCCAGTATCGTCTCGGTACAGTCGATTTCGATGGTCGACCCATCGGTGGTGACCGTCGTCCAAGCGTCGGCCATCACGTCGGAGAGCGCGACTGGCTCGACGGTGTACTGTCTGCCGCCTTCTCGGGCGATCTCCATGAGATCGTCGATGAGAAACGACATCCGGGTGTGGCTGCGCTGGATGGCGTCGAACTCCTCGGCGGCGTGTTCAGCGGCTAGCAGCTCGACCCGACCCATCGCCGCCTGAAGCGGGTTCCGGAGTTCGTGTGAGATAATCTGTGCGAGCTCTCGGAGCCGCTCTTTCTGCTGTTCCAGATCCGTCGTCCGCTGCCGGAGCGCGTCTTTCGTCTGGCTGGCGTCGATAGCCAGCGCGATGTTGTGCCCGACCTCCCTGAACGTATCCTGTTCTTCCGCGTCGAAGGTGTCGACACTGTCGGCGTAGACTCCGAGGACACCGTACGAATCCCCGCCGTACACCAGTGGGACCGCAAGAATTCGGGTGCAGTCCGTCTCCAGTGCCTCTGTGTCGTCTGCGACCGTTGCGTGGTCGATGTCTGCAACGACCAGTCGGTTTTCTGACTCAGCGCGGCGCAACGGGTCCGGTGCGGTAATAGAAACGTGGTCACGCTGTGACCCCAGCGCTCGAACGACCGGCCTGTCGTACTGACAGGTCACCGTACAGGCCTCAGTGTATCTGGTTGTGCCTGCCAGAACCGCCGTGACATCGCGTTCGATATCCATCCGCGACTGTGAGCGGACGAGCGCCTGATTGACCAGCCGGACAGCCTCGTTGAGCTGTTTTCGCTTGTTCGCCCGCTGCCGGGCCGGACTGGAAGCGACAGCGGCATCGACCTGTGCCAGAAGTCGCTGGTGGGCATCGCTTACTGTACTCGGAATGTAGCCGAACACGTCGCGGCTGTAGGCTTCGCGGGCGATGTCGCCGTTTGTCACTTCGGCAAAGAGGACAACCGGGAGTTCGGGGTGGCTCTCCCGCAGCCGTTCGATCACGGTCAGTCCACCGAGATACTGTGTCCCGTCCACGTTCTCCACTTCGCAGTTCGTGACGACGCAGTCCGTGTCGTAGTCTCCGAGCGCACACTCCAGATCACGAACCCCGTCGAACTCGTTGACGGTGAGGCCACTGTCCCGGAGCATGGAAATCGCGGCCCTGTCCTGACTTGGACTGCGGACGAACAGGACGGTGGGCTGTGACTTCATCACCCTTCCGAGGAGACACACACATAAAGAAGTTACACCAGACCTCTCTCTGCTGATGACGGTTCCCGTCTCAGCGCCGCTCGCTCCCAATACAGGGGACGATTTATACACGTAGCACCGAATTCTATGCTGATGGGACAATCGGGACTGGAAATCCACCGGACCCAGTCGTCAGTCATCAGTGCGATGCAATCACTTATTGAAAGTGCCGATGAGAATCTCACGATTGCGCTCCCGAAATCGGCCCTCTCTGCGTTTATGCCGCAACTCAGCGCCGCTATCGAGCGGGATGTACTGGTATTGTTACTTGTCCACGGCGATGAGACAGCATCGACGCCCGCATATGAGGACATCGCGACGGCGGTCCGGACAATCGAGAGCGGCATTACCCCGCTGCTTGTGACCGCCGATATGCAGCGCGGGCTCACTGGGCATTCCGGACTGCTGACTGACTCGATGGCAGAGCATCAGGCGACTACATTCGACAACGAGAACCTCGCACATGACGAGTTCACGATGTTTCTCGGCAGTCACTGGCTGATGGGAACGGAATGCTACGTCGCCGACATGTGTGCGTTCCCGCGGACGTTCTCCGCGTTTCAATTTGCAGTACTCATGGCGGCACTGGCGCTACGGGAAGGGACGCCGATCACTGCTCGCGCTCGGGTCCTTTCGACGACGGACCGAACTGAGACAACGATATCAGGACCCGTAATAAATGCCCGGCAGAGCCTCGTCTATCCCGCATCGAGCAAGAACCCGGCGGAACGGTCGCTCACCATCGACGCCGATTCAGGACCGGTCACTGTCGGCGGGGCCGGTGCGACAAAGGAAGCCTACGAATGTCTCGAAATCACGCTCGACAGGCTTGACGATCATTAACGCAACGAAAATCGACCCTCAACTGCGGAAAATCAGCGCTGGTGTGTCGCCCGTCCCTATTGGAAGGTGCGGCTGGCCGTGCTCTCTTCGGTGACGCCGGGTTCGGCCCGGTCGAAGCGCTGTTCGATCTCGTCGTAGCGCTCGCGGGTCTCCTCGGTGACGCTGGGGCCGACCTCCTCAAGCGCGTGCTCGAAGTGGTCCATTGTCACGCGGACGTTGCTGACGCTGTCACCGATTTCCTCGGGGTCCACGCTGTTGATGAACTCCCGGGTCGCGGCCATCGACGCCTCGCGGGCGACCGCTTCGATGTCTGCGCCGACGTAGCCATCCGTTCGGCTGGCCAGTGCGTCAAGGTCGACGCCGTCGGCCAGGGGCTTGTTCCGGGTGTGGACCTCGAAGATGGCGCGGCGGGCGTCCTCGTCGGGGACGGGCACGTGGACGTGCCGGTCCAGCCGACCGGGGCGCAGGAGCGCGTCGTCGATGAGGTCCGGGCGGTTCGTGGTCGCGACGACCACGACGTTCTCCATGTCCTCGATGCCGTCCAGTTCCGTCAGCAGCTGGGAGACGACGCGTTCGCCGACGCCGGAGTCGGTCGTGCCGCCGCCCCGTTCGCTGGCGATGGAGTCGATTTCGTCGAAGAACACCACGGTTGGGGCGTTCTCGCGGGCCTTGCTGAACACTTCGCGGACGCCCTTCTCGGACTCGCCGACGAACTTGTTCAGCAGCTCCGGCCCCTTCACGGAGATGAAGTTCGACTGGGCCTCGTTGGCGACTGCCTTCGCGAGGAGGGTCTTCCCGGTGCCGGGCGGGCCGTACATCAGCACGCCCTTGGCGGCTTCCAGATCCATCGACTCGAACACGTCTTCGTACTCGAGCGGCCACTGGATAGTCTCCCGGAGTCGTTCCTTGGTGTCTTCGAGGCCGCCGACGGAGTCCCAGGTGACATCAGGGACTTCGACGAAGACCTCCCGGAGCGCGGAGGGCTCGATGCCCTTCATCGCCTCGCGGAAGTCCTCGTCCTCAATCTCTAGACGTTCGAGCACCTCGGCGTCAATCTCGTCGGATTCGAGGTCGAGTTCCGGGCGGATGCGCCGGAGGGCGTTCATCGCACTCTCTTTGGTGAGGGAGGCGAGGTCAGCGCCGACGAAGCCGTGGGTGTTCTCGGCGTAGTTTTCGATGTTGATTTCCTCGGAGAGGGGCATCCCGCGGGTGTGGACCTGCAGGATTTCCTTGCGGCCCTCCTTGTCCGGGACGCCGATTTCGATTTCGCGGTCGAAGCGGCCGCCGCGGCGCAGCGCCGGGTCGATAGCGTCGACGCGGTTCGTCGCGCCGATAACGATGACCTGTCCGCGCTCTTCGAGCCCGTCCATCAGCGAGAGTAGCTGGGCGACCACGCGGCGTTCCACGTCGCCCTGGGTCTCGCCGCGCTTGGGCGCGATGGAGTCGATTTCGTCGATGAAGACGATGGCGGGGGAGTTCTCGGAGGCCTCGTCGAACACCTCGCGGAGCTGCTCCTCGCTCTCGCCGTAGTACTTCGACATTATCTCCGGGCCGGAGATGGTGGTAAAGTACGCGTCGATTTCGTTGGCGACGGCCTTGGCCATCAGCGTCTTCCCGGTGCCGGGCGGGCCGTGCAGGAGGACGCCCTTCGGCGGCTCGATGCCGAGCTGCTGGAACAGCTCGGGGTGGCGCATCGGCAGCTCGATCATTTCCCGTACTTGTTCGAGTTCGCGGTCGAGGCCGCCGATGTCCTCGTAGGTCACGTCGGGCGTGTCGCTCGCTTCGGGCGCGCCCTCGCCGCTGTGGACCTGCTCGGCGGGCATCTCGCTGACCTGGATGTCCGTGGAGTCGGTCACGACGACCGTGCCGGAGGGTTCGGTCTCCGCGATTTTCAGGGGAATCTTCTGTCCGGACATCGAGGAGAGCGGGCCGAGGCCGAAGCTCACCGGGACGGTCTGGCCCTGCGTGACGGCCTGCCCGCTGAGGTTGTTGCGAATCATCGGCCCGACGTTGCCCCGGACCCGGAGGTTCTGGGGTAGCGCGACGGTGACCGAGGTCGCGGGGTTGACATCGGCTTTCTCGATGTTTACGTGGTCGTCAATACCGACGTTGGCTTCCTGTCGGAGCTGCCCGTCGATACGGACGATGCCCTTCGCCTCGTCCTCGGGGTAGCCGGGCCAGACGCGGGCGACCGCGCGGCTGTCCTGTTTCCCCTCGAGAACGATGTAATCGCCGTTCTCGAGGTCGAGTTCGTCCATCGCGGCGCGGTCGATAGCCGCGAGGCCTCGGCCGGCGTCTTTCTGTTTGAGTGGTTTGACAGTAAGTCTCATCAGTTATCTCCCTCGCGCTCTGACAGTTCGATAGTGAGAACCCCGTGGTTCATAAACGCTCGTGCGTCGTCACCAGGGAGTTCCTGTTCGTACTGGTGGCCGTCAGCGACGACGATGACGGTCCCGTCGACCACATCGACACTCGCGTCGGCATCGGGTCCCACGTCCGCCGCGAGCACGACGCTGTCGTCGTACTCGAATCGGCGGAGGGGCGTCTCGTCGAACAACTGCTGTTCCGAAGTCATGCTAACTCAAAGTAAGCGAGATTAGTATATAAACCTATCGCTGAAATGCGCTGTACTGCGGGAAAATACTGGAAGTTGATTGAATGCGGTTCACACTGTATCTGGGCGCGCCAATCTTTTATCCACACCGCTTCCGAACGGTACCGCATGGAACGGGTCAGTCACCACGGGCGAGTCACGGCGTACAGACAGACACAGCCTGCTGGGGGAGGACCGACAGCGCTGTATGTCCACGGTAGCGGCGCGACACACCGAGTGTGGGGCCGCCAGTACGCCCCGTCCGGGCCAACCCACCCCGCTGTCGCGCTTGACATGTCAGGTCACGGAGAGTCGGACGATATCGACACCGCGGCCGGGACCACGACACTCGACGCCTACGCGGACGACGTAGTCGCTGTGGGTCGGGAGACAGACGCGGACGTGCTGGTCGGGAACTCGCTTGGCGGTGCCATTGCACAGTGGGTCGCGCTGGAGCGAGACTGGGCGCCCGAAGCGATTGTGTTGCTTGGGACCGGCCCCGAACTTCCGGTGTTCGAAGGGCTGCAAGAATGGCTTGCGGACGACTGGGACCGTGCTGTCGAGTTCCTGCACGAACGGGACCGCCTGTTCCACGACATCGATCACGCGGCCGTGTCGCGCTCACGCGAGCAGATGGAGGCAGTCGGGCAGGCAGTGACCCGCCGCGACTTCATGACCTGTCATGGCTTCGACGTGCGGGACCGACTGGGCGAGATTGATGTGCCCGTGCTGGCTGTCTGTGGCGAACACGACAAACTGACCCCACGAGCGTATCACGAGACGCTGGCCAGCGAGATCCCCGACGGCGAGGTGTCGTTCGTTCCCGACGCTGCCCACCTGGCGATGGTCGAACGAGCCGAGGTCTTCAACGACACTCTGACGGAGTTCATCGAGGAGGCGGTCTGAGCGGAGTGCGACCGGCGAGGGTTACTCGCCGGGGTAAACCCACGGACCGAGCGCGAAAAACAGCAGCGCGATGGCGAGCATCGCCCGTGGTCCGGCCCGGAACAGTGCCGCCGGCGCAACGACGGCGACCGCCTGCACAACACCCATCGGGATGGCGTGTTTTGGTCCCGGCTTCGGGTAGTCAAAGGGCGCGATCATCGCAAGCGAGAGCGCGAGCGCGCCGATACTCAACACGAGCGGGTTCGTGATACCGCTCAGATACGCCGTCGCGATGATGATACTCCCGAGCGTGTTCGGCATACCCGGCCGCTGGTCGGGAGAATCGAAGTACGTCGAGTAGAACGCCGTCCTGACGATGGAACAGACAACGTACGCGGAGGCGAGCAACGCGAGACCGACGAACACGGCCGGGTGTGCACCTTCGATACCGCCGTAGGCGTCTGTCAACAGCACGTACAGAAAGAGACTCGGCGTCGCACCGAACGAAACTACATCGGTCACCGAGTCGAGCAGCGGGCCGACCGCCGAACTGTCGCCGTTCCGGGCGACGATGCCGTCGATTGCGTCAGCGATGACCGCCAGCAGAATGAGGCGAGCGGCCAGATGCGGGTCGGTAAAGGCGATGGCTCCGGCGACGAACCCGACGACGGCGTTAAACAACGTCACCGTGTCGGCGACACTGAGTCGTCGGCGTACCTCGAAGCCCATGGTTCTCCGGTTGGCCACGGCGTATATGAAGGACTCGAAAGCGAACGCGCCTCGGTGCCGACCGACGCTCTATCACTCGTCCGAGAGGTCGTGGCCGAAGCGGAGACGAGCGGCGGTGGCGAGCGTCCCGACAACGAGGATGACCAGCTCCCAGCCGCTCCGGGCGATGGGGAACACGCGGTCGACGGCCTCGGGTTCCGGCTGTCCCGGGTTGGGGTCGATGCCGGTGCTCATCTGGACCTCGCTGGAGTTGCCCATCGACTGTGTGGTCGACCCACCGCTGCCCCCCGTGCCGGTGCCGCCGGGCGTCTGAGCGCGCGGTTCGGGCAGTTCGACGAACGTCTGGACGATGCCGCGCTGGCTCGACAGTTCTAGGTGACCGCTGAGTTGATAGAACTGGTCGTACAGCGGCCAGAAGAGGTTTGCACCGCCCGTAATCAGGTCTAGCAGTACGTGCCCGACCACATATACCACGACACAGAACCAACTGACCCGAACACCGTAAGCCCCCCAGCGGCTCCTGATATACGATTTGTCACGCACGTACAGGTCGACTCCGATAAGGAGTGCCAGCACCGCCGGGATAACGAGGTTCGTCGTCGCGGCCCGGTGGCCGGCCTGCCAGTAGAGCCCGATAAACGCGTCAACGTCGGGGAACGTGACGACGAGTATCGACAGTAGCAGCGACCGCTTATCGAATGCAGCGCCAAGCAGCGTTGCAGCGAGTAACCCCACGAAGGCGTAGTGAACCACCAGCGAAGGCATATACATTTCAACACCACCACAGAGATGAGCGTTGTGGTGGGCTCTATCAGAATACGAAACTACCCCACTTGATTAATATGGCCACAGTAAATACGTTGTTAGTGGGGAATCGGTGGGGTGGTGCGGCACCCACTATCACTTCTGTAAACAGTATCGACACACCGAGTCAAAACAGCGAAAACGAGAACCGCTCAGTCTGCCGTGATTTCCTGCTGTGCCGTGGCCGTCTGATTCTTCATCGGGGCGACGAGCTTGTAGAGCCCGTACAGAGCCAGGACCAGGATGCCGGCCAAGACCAGCCCGGTCCGGAGCGTCGGATCGACCATCGGAGTCGCGATGACCTCGCCCGCCTCGTTCGTCAGCGGTGCCGCGCTGTAGGGCTTACCCGCCAGTATCTCCACGATGCCGAGGACGACGACGCCCAGCAGCATCAGACCGCCGCTGAGTGCCATCGCCGCTTTGTCGATGACGGTGGTGTGTTGTTGCATTGGTGGTCACCTCCTTAACCGAGCAGGTACCTCAGTTTCGGGTTTCGTTTGACCAGTTTGGTCCTCTCGATGATCGCGTCAAGGCCGTAGTAGCGACCAGTCGCCAGCACGATCATCGTCATGAACAGCAGCAGACCCATGAAGTCGCTGTTGACCAGCCCGTGGCCGAAGCTCGCGTTGCCGATCCAGAACAGGGCCATGAAGAAGACCCCGAACACGGAGGCGAGCCTGACCAGCGCGCCGACCATCAGTCCGAGCCCAATGAGCGTCTCGCCCAGCGGGACCATCGCCTGAATGAACCAGCCTAGGTGTTCGCCCATCAGCACGGGGATCGGACCGAGTGCCGTGCCAGTCATCTGCTTGAGATACGTCGGCCCGTAGGTGTAGGCCAGCCCGTTCTCGATGAGCTTTGTCACGCCTGCGTGGAAGAACCACCAGCCGGTCACGACACGCAGGAACGCTAGCCAGTACGCGGTCCACGCCCCGCCGAGCTCGAACTCGAACTCGTCTGCCAAGGGGTTCGCCGCTTGATAGGACATCTGTGTCACCTCACATGTGGAATTCCGAACTACGGTGGCATATAAGGGAACGGGAGTTCTCACAGAGTGAAAACCCATCTCAGCGGCTGAGAAGGAATATATCACCGGGTTAGCCTGTCACCTCCTGTTCGGCCTCGGGTTTTTGTTGCTTCGGCGGAGTGCCAGTCGCTTACGGGCCACCGTGAGGTTCAAACCCTCCATGCGATTACGCTATGACACCAATGGTACTCGAACTGACGGGCGAACACACCACGGCGCGGGTGATGGTCGACGACGAATCGCTCGTCGAGAGCGGGTGTCGAGAGCAGATCGAGACGCTCATCGACCACCCGGCGTTCACCGAACCGGTGCGGATCATGCCGGACACGCACTGGGGAGCCGGCGCACCTATCGGATTCACCATGCCGCTGGGCGACCGTGTCGTCCCGAACATCGTCGGCGTCGATGTCGGCTGTGGAATGGCCGCGACAAACCTCGGACCGGACCTCCCGCTGGAAGACGCCGAGCGCGAGCGACGCGTCCGCGAGGCGGTCCCGATGGGGCGAAACGTTCAAGACTACGACGACGCCGTCCACCTCGTCGAGGAGTTCCCGTTCGAGCGGGCTAACCGCGTCTTCGAGCAGTTCGACGCAGCCTACGCGGAGCGGTTCGGCGAACACATCGACCCTGTGGAGTTCGACTTCGACGGCTACGACGAGGAGTACTTCGAGTCGCTGTGTGACCGCGTGCTGGCAGACCAGCGCCAGGGCATGGGGTATATCATCAAGAGCGCGGGGACGCTGGGCGGCGGGAATCACTTTATCGAGTTCGGACAGGCACGCGAATCGGGCGACTACTGGCTGGTCATCCACAGTGGCTCCCGCTACCTCGGCAAGTCCGTCGCCGAATACTGGCAGTCGACGGCGACGGACCGCCGGACCATCGGCGAGATCCGCGAGCAGATTCCCGAGGAGTACGTCGAGTACCTGAAGTTCGACCCGGACACCGTCGAATCCCGGGACCTCTACGCCTGGGTCACCGGCGGCATGGGCGAGTCATACATCCGGAAAGAGCGGCTACGCCGGGAACTCGACGGCTCCGAGATCGAAGACGCCTTCGACGCGCTGGGACAGGTGCAGGACGCCATCCACAGCAGCGACGACGAGGACCGCAACACGGACCTCGATTGGCTCGAAGGCCGTGAGGCCCACGGCTACCTCGTCGATATGCTGTTCGCCCAGCAATATGCCCGCTGGAACCGCGACCTGATGAGCGACGCCGTCTGTGACGCGCTGGGTATCGACCCCGTCGACCGCTTTCAGTCGATTCACAACTACATCGACTTCCGCGACCTCACCATCCGCAAGGGGGCGACCCCGGCCCGCGACGGCCAGCGGCTGCTGGTCCCGTTCAACATGGCCGACGGGTCGATTATCGCACGAGGGAAGGGTAACGACGAGTACCACCAGACAGCACCACACGGCGCGGGTCGCGTGATGAGCCGTCGGCAGGCCCACAGCGAGGTCGACATGGACGAGTTCGCCGCGGCGATGGACGGCATCTACTCGGAGTCCGTCATCGAAGGCGTCCGGGACGAAGCGCCGATGGCGTACAAGGACGCCGACGCGATTCTCTCGGCCATCCAACCGACTGCCGAGGTGGTCGAGTACGTTGACGCTGTCCACAACCTGAAGGCGACAGAGTAAGCCAACCTGTTAGGTTGGCAGAAAGTGATTTGGACGCGAAGGCCGTGGGTCCTGTATGACCATTCTCGTTGCAATCGCCAACGATTCAGTCTCCCCGGCAGTCATCGATACGGCGGTTCGACTCGCAGACGGACTTGGTGAGGAACTGTACGTCGTCCACCTCGTCGACGAAGACACCGCCGACGGCACGGCCATGCAACTCCGGGACGAGATGCGGGACCGATTCCGCGACACCAATGTCGTGGCAACGGTCGCTATCGAACACGTCGGTCGGTCTGCAATGCGTTCGGGCACGCGGGTCGGCAACGAACTACTCGAACTCGCGGCTGACGTGGATGTGCAACATATCGTCATGGGCCACGAGCCGAAAGGTCTAGCCGGTAAAATCCGCGACGGCGACGCGGCGGTTTCGGTCATCGACGCCGCCGACGTGCCAGTCACGGTCGTCCCGGAGAGTCCGTCCGACATCTGAACGCTGTAGGCGTCGTCAAAGTCCAAGTTCTCGGCCGAGTACCATCCGCTGTATCTCGCTTGTGCCCTCACCGATTTCCATGAGCTTCGCGTCCCGGTAGAACCGCTGCGGGGCGAAGTCTGTCGTGTAGCCGTAGCCGCCAAGCACCTGGACGGCGTCTTCGGCGACCTCGCGACAGATTTCGCTGGCGTCGAGTTTCGCAAGCGACGAGAGTCGCGTTACGTCTTCTCCCTGGTCGTACATCGTCGCAGCCTTGTGAGTCAGCAGCCGAGCACGCTCTATTTTGCGGTCCATCTCGACGATTTTGTCCCGGACGGCGTCGAACTTCGAGATGGGACGGTCGAACTGTTCGCGTTCGGTGGCGTAGGATTTCGCGGCCTCGAAGGCCCCCTGTGCGAGTCCCGTCGAGAGCGCAGCAATAGAGATGCGGCCGCCGTTGAGGGTCTGCAGCGTCTGTTCCCAGCCGTCGCCTTCCTCGCCGAGCAGTCGGTCCGCAGGAATCCGGCAGTCGTCGAACTGGAGTTCACAGGTCGGCGAGGCGTTCAGCCCCATCTTGTCCCACTCGGTCGTCACCGCCCAGCCGTCGTCCTCGGGCGCGACGATGAACGTCGAGATGCCGTCGTAGCCCGCTCCGGGGTCTGTGACGGCCTTGACGAGCACCGAGCCGGCGACGGAGGCGTTCGTGATGAACTGCTTGGTGCCGTTGATGACGTACTCGTCGCCGTCTCGCTTGGCCGTCGTGTCCATGTCGCTGGCGTCGCTCCCGCTTCCCGGTTCCGTCAGCGCCCAGCCGCCGAGCTGTTCGCCGGTGGCGAGCGGTGTAAGCCAGCGCTCCTTCTGTGTGGCTGTGCCGAACAGCTCTATCGGCTTACTCCCGAGCGACGTGTGAGCCACGTACGAGAGTCCGATACTCCCAGATACACGTCCGAGTTCCTCGGCGACCAGCGCGTACATCAGCGTATCGCCGCCGAGCCCGCCCCACTCCTCGCTGATCGGCACACCCATCACGTCCAGTTGGCCGAGTTCCTCGAATATCTCGGCCGGGAAGCGGTGCTCGTCCTCGATGTCTTGTGCTATCGGTTGAATCTCATTCTCACAGAACTCGCGGACTGAATCCCGTATCATCCGGTGTTCGCCGGGAACGTCGAACTCCATACCGAAGCTATGTTTTGTGTTACTAAATAGCACACGCCGACAGACACAAGCCATTTGCCCGTCCACGGCGTTTCCTAGAGGGAATGGCGTTCCGGCGATTCCTCCGCGGGACGGTCCCCTGGGAGCAACTCGAAGGCGTGGTGCAGGCGGTAATCGAACGGTACGACGAGCCCGCGGCCCACGTGACGTTTCTGGAGGCCGATAACTGGCTCTCGACGCCGCTTGTCGTCAACGACCAGTGGTTCGTGAAGGTCATCACGGGGCAGAACTCGCTGGTTCACACGCTGTTGACCGCCGGCCGCAACATCGGCGCGTTTTCGTCCGGCACAGAGGGCTTTTTCGAGCACTTCGGGACGCCCTACGAGATGGCGGAACACGAGCTGGCGGCGACCCAGCGGATGCGGGAAATCGGCGTCAACGCTCCCGAGCCAATCGAGGCATTCGAATACGATGGAATGGGCGTGCTGGTACTTGAATACATCCCCGACTTCGAGCCGCTGGACGACCTCCCGGCCGAAACCGTCGAGCGACACAGTCCGACGGTGTTTGACTTCCTCCACCGGATGCACGAGGACGGCCTGGCACACGGCGACTTCCGCTGTGAGAACGTACTCGTGGCCCACGACGACCTGTACTTCATCGACGCCACGAGCGTCCGTGAAGCGGCGATCAGTGACGCCCGGGCCTATGATCTCGCGTGTGCGCTGGGCGCACTGGAGCCGCTCATCGGTGCACCGACCGCAGTCGCCGCCGCCGCACGTCACTACGATACGTCTGAGTTGCTGGCCGCGGAGGAGTTCCTCGATTTCGTCAACATCCGCCCGGACCACGACTTCGCCGCCGCAGAAATCCGTGGAGCCGTAGAGAAACGCGCGTAGGCTGACCGGAACGGCCTCAGTCTGCGGGGGGTGCCCCGACGGCTCGACTTCTGGCAACAACGCCGATACCGACGAGCACGACGGCCCCACCGACGACGGTCGACGGCCCGGGAGTCTCTGCGAGCAACAGCAGTGCCAGCAGCGCGCTCGCGACCGGCTCGCCGAGCAGCGAGACACTGACCATGCTTGATTCGACGTGTGCTAGCGCCCAGTTGAGGACGGTGTGGCCGAACACGCCGGGGCCGACAGCCATCGCGAGAAACAGCGCCCACTCCCGTGGTGGGTAGCCGGTCACGGGGTGGCCCGACGCGACGACGAAAACGAGGAGCGATACAGCCGCGACGCTGTAGACGACGGTCACGTACGGGACAAGGGGGAACCGCTGGCGGAGCGAGCGCCCGGCGAGGACATAGCCGGCGGCCATAACGCCACCGACGAGAGCCAAGGCGTTGCCGTACAGTGGCCGCGTGCCGACCGCTCCGCCGCCGAGCAGTTCGCCGATTGACATCACGACGATGCCACCGATAGCGACCAGAATGCCTGCCGTCGTGCCACGCGTGACGCGCTCGTCCAGCAGCGCCCACGCGCCGACGGCGACGAACAGCGGCTGACACTGGACCAGTGTGACCGACGCCGCGACGCTGGTCCACGCCAGACTCTCGAACCACGCGGCGAAGTGCACTGCGAGCGCGACGCCGGTCGCCGCCGCCGCCAGTACGTCCCGTCGAGCGAGCCGCCCGAACGCCGACCGGTGCCGCCCCAGCGCCAGCGGGGCTAGCAGTGCGGTCGTCAACAGAACACGGTAGAACGCCGCCACCGACGCCGCGGCATCGCTCCACCGGACGAGAATCGCGCTCGTACTGACCGCGAGAACGGCGACGACCAGCCCGATTCGCGGGTCGATTCGCGGCTCGGTCACGCCCATCCTGCTCCGTTGTGGCACGGAGACAGCACAGCCACATCTGGTATTGCGACGACACGTCTACTCATCCCGCGATAGTATCCGGCACGGGACTAAAGAAACACCGGATACCATAGTCGGGGCCGTGTCGCCCGCGGGCAGGCCACGCTACCCTTCGAGCAGTTCCTTCGTCTGCTGATGGCGATACCGGAACATCGGCTCCATCCCGAGACAGCCAAAGGGGCCAAGCGCCCGGCCGAGCGGTCCGCCGGGCAGTTCAAACTCGACGTGGTCGTGGACGAGCGTTTCTCTGTCGCTCAGCGCCCGGAAGGTGTGCGTATGTTCCCAGTGAGGAAACGGCCCTTCCTCCATCACGTCGCGGAACATCGCCTCGTCATCACCTTCTTCGCGGGCAACGATGTTTGAGACCCACTGCTGGCGGGGCGGCACACCAAAGGGCTTGATCGAGGACTCGACGACCGACCCGGCGGTCAGTTCGTCGGGGTCTGGCTGGCCATCTGGCCCCCGCTCCGCCTCGATGCGGATGTTCATCCAGTCGGGGGTCAGCGCGACCAGTCCATCGCCTGTCGCGTGGAATTTCCAGACTTCTGACAGCGGGGCTTCGACGCGAACCTGGCGCTCGTAAATGTCCATACACACAGTAGGGGAAGCGCCGGCAAAACACCCGCGATAGCCGCGACTGAGTCCGGGACGCGGTCAGGGCCAGATGCCGCCTTCCTCGGCCGCAGCGACGACACGCTGGATTGCGACGACGTACATCGCCGTCCGGAAGTTCGGCGCGCCGGTCTGCTCGTATGTCTCGACGAGGTCGTCAAACGCGTTCGTAATGATGGTCTCCAGTTCGTTGTTCACACGCTCTTCGGACCAGTAGAACCGCTGGCGATTCTGAACCCACTCGAAGTACGACACCGTGACGCCACCGGCGTTGGCGAGGATGTCTGGGAACACGGCCACGTCACGCTCGGTGAGGACGTCGTCCGCGTTCGGCGTCAGCGGGCCATTTGCCGCCTCCACGACGATGTCAGCCTGTACATCCTGCGCGAGGCCGCCGTCGATGGCGTTTTCGAGCGCCGCCGGAACGAGCAGGTCCACATCCATCGTCAGCAACTCCTCGTTCGTCAGCTCCTCCCTCGCGCCCTCGTAGCTGGCCAGCGACCCGGTCTCGCTCTTGAACGCCTTCGCGTCGCGGGCGTCGAGCCCGTCAGGGTTGTAGACGGCTCCGGAGGAGTCTGATACTGCGACGATGTTCGCGCCAAGGTCCTCGATGAGTTTTGCAGCCACGGAGCCAGCGTTTCCGTAGCCCTGCACGGCCACCGTCGCGTCCTCGATGTCTTTGCCGAGGTAGTCAAAGGCCTCCCGCGCGGTGAGCATCACCGAGCGACCGGTCGCCTCGACACGGCCCGCACTGCCGCCCGATTCCGGAGCCTTGCCGGTGATGACGCCGGGTTCGGTGGTGTTTTCCAGCGTCTCGTACGTGTCTTTGATCCAGTTCATCTCGCGCTGGCCGGTGTTGACATCGGGTGCGGGGATGTCCTGGTCCTCGCCGATAATCGGGCGGAGTTCTTTCGCGAATGACCGTGTTATCCGCTCGATTTCGCTGGCCGAGTACTGGCGCGGGTCGATCTCGATGCCGCCTTTCCCGCCGCCGTAGGGGATGTTTACCGCAGCACACTTGTACACCATCCAGCCAGACAGTGCCTTGACCTCGTCGCGTGTGACCTGCGGGTGATAGCGGATGCCACCCTTGTACGGCCCTCTGTCACCGTTGAACTGTGATCGGTAGGCACGAAACACCTCGACAGAGCCGTCATCCATCTCCACGGAAAGGTTTGCCTCCAGCACTCGCTCGGGGTGTTTCAGCCGTTCAAGCACGTCAGTCGAATATTCGAGATAGTCCGACGCGTCGTCGATCTGCTCCTGTAAACTCTCAAACGGGTTCACCTCAGGCGACATACGGGTTATGTCTCAGACTGTGGGGAAAAGGGTACCGCCGTCCATGGGATTTTCCAGACAGAAATTACGCACAACGGAACTAATAGCCAAACGGAATGTCCGCGCCTGAGTCGCCTACAGCGACCCAATGCGTGCGGGCTGTTGGGTCGGTGAGCGAACGAAAGCTGAGGACAGTATACCCCCGAGGTAGCTACAGACTAATCAGGAGGGCCGCGTTAATCACGACCGCCGCCACCCACGGGAGCGCCAGCCCGAGCGGCACGACGACGCCGCGCTGATCGCTCAGCAGACGGCGGGTCACCCCCGCCAGCCCGAGAACGCCGACTTTCGTCACGCCGAGGACGGCGATCCCGAACGTCTCTATCGCAGCCCGCATCACGGGGTTGCCTTCGTGTAGGCCGTGCTGAAGGCCAACGTGTGTCAGCCACACGTCGATGATAAGCGTCACGGCGACAACAAGCCATAGTTCTCGCTCGACGGCTGCAAGCTCGTCGAGCAGGGCGCTACACCACCCGTCGATGGTCCCTATCGGGACCGTTCGGTCCGTTGTGAACACGTCACCCTCCGCAACCACGCCCCCACGTGGTCTGTTATCCTGTTGTCATCCGGTATATTAAATACACACTGTTTACTATTGAAACCGAACTGGTAGGGGCTGTATACTCCCTGGAAACGCGATGCCAGCGGGGCGACTGTCAACGACGGGTTCGGTACCCCGATATAGATTGCAGATAGTCCCCACACGCGATTATCACCTCTCATAATGGTGGCGCACCATTGATATCGGGTGCCTGAGTAGCTACGTAATATGAGTGCCATCGGCCATTCCCGAGTCACGCCTTTGATACCCGGGAGTCCGCGCCGATGGCTCCCACTTCTGGTTTTGCTTCTCGCTGTCCCGCTTCTCATGCCTATTGCGACAGACACCGTTGTAGCCGAAGACACTGAACCACCAGAATGGGGCAACGCGACGCGGAGTGACGACACGACTATCGAGGTCACTCTGTATGACGACGAGTCGATAGCCACGAACACGATTCAGGCAGACGATTTTATACTGACTGCGGGTCGTGTAGAGAACGTCTCTGTCACGTCGATCAGTGCAGCGAATAAAAGTGGGGCGCGTGTGTCGCTCGCCCTCGAAAGCAAGGTAGACAAAAACAATGTCTCAGTCAGCCTTCGCGATACTGCGAACATCACCGATACGGCAGGCAACGAACTCCCGGATGAGACAGTCACCGCAACCGGAATGGATGCCGTCGTACCGAAGTACAGGGAGTTCAATGTCACGCGGGTCAACAGTTCGACCGCCGAAATCACCGTTGAGACACATGAACGATTAGATCAACTACGCATCTCCATCGGCGGGGCGTCGCTTGACACGCTCAATATCTCAGCATTCACTGAACGTACCGGCAACTCAGCTATCTACACCCGGGAATACACGTTCCCCGAAGAAGGCGAGTACTCACTGTTGCTGATGTCGGTGACCGACAGGCACGGGAACAACAACTCTTTTTCCCGACAGCAGACGTTCCTCTATGATGGGACTGGACCGAACGTCACGGTTACTGGTCCGAGAAACGCGACAGTTGGCGAACCGGTGGCGTTCTCTGCAGCGGAAACGACAGACGGCCAGGGTGTTGAGTCTATCCAGTGGCAGGTAGGAGATGACACGCTTCTGAGCGGCGAGAACATCACCGTGGCATTCGCCTCGCCTGGCAGTCACGAGGTTGCAGTGACGGCTACCGATCCATTTGGGAACACGGAAACAGTGACCAGAGTCGTGTCTGTGACGGGGAATGGAACCGTTGGGAACGTGACCGTGCAGCAACCGAATGCGACTGTCGCAAGTGTCTCGGTGAACGGGACTGGGCAGTCACAGGTGATCCAGCCCCGTGTGGGTGCACTCACCAGCGGCCCGAACGGAACACTGGAACGACTCACGGCGTCGTTCCCGTCCAACGAATCTGCGACGCTCACCATCCGCTCTCGCCAGCCTCCGCCGTCGTTCGCGACTGCGACTGGCCACACTGGTATCAGTCGGTTTGCTCTCGAGAATGGCGCAGTTCCAACTGCGGATGTGCTGGTTAGGTTTACTGTGAACCGTGACACACTTGCGGCGGTCGACGCGGAGCCCGGAGCCGTGACACTGTTCCGGAACAGCAACGGATGGACGCCGTTACCGACTGAAGTCGCCGACCGGACCGAATCGCACATCGTGTACCGGGCTACATCACCGAGCCTCTCAACGTTTGTTGTCGGAGTCGAACGGGCGACAGCAGCAGACGCGGATTCGGAGACAGCGACGACAAATGAGACGGCAACGTCTGAATCCGAGACGAACGAGACATCGACGCCTGAACCCGAGACACAGACAGAAGAACCCGGACAGCCAGATATCGTGGTCACGAACGCCACGGCTGTTCCATCAGAACTCGGCCCCGGCGAGCGGACCGTCATCACCGTCGAGCTGGAAAACCGGGGGACCGCGAGCGGCGACCACAACGTGATCGTCGCGCTCAACACCTCGATACTGACAACGCGGACAGTCACGGTCCCTGCCGGCGAGACGCGAACGACGGAGTTTGCCCGCTCGATGCCGGACAACACCACTGGAAACTTGACTGTCGACGGGCAACGTGTCGGGAACGTAACGGCTGACAGCGGTGGCCTCCCGATTCCAGCGCTCCCGTCGGTCGGGATTCCGAACCCGCTCTCGCTGTGGCCCGACGGCATCGTCGGAACCGTTCTCGGCGGGCTACTGGGCGTTGCTATCGGACTGTACAGCGTTCTGAAAGCGCTGGCGATATACCTCGGCTACTGACTGACAGGGCGTCAGTCGATATTCGCTTCGAGCCGGTCGATCAGGTCGTCGTTTCCGAGATACAGCGGCGTCCGCTCGTGTAGCTCGTCGGGTTCGATTTCGAGCAGTGACTGGTCGCCGTCGGAAGACCGTCCGCCGGCCGACTCAAGGATGTAGGCCATCGGGTGGCCCTCGAACTGGACTCGAAGTTTCCCCTCGGGGCGTGACTCCAGTGCGGGGTACGAGAAGATGCCGCCGTAGGTGAGCACCTGATTGATATCCGCGACCATCGCCCCGCCGTAGCGGAGTTTCAGTTCGTGGCGGACGTCCTCGGCGTAGGATTCAAATTCGTCGGTCCAGGCGTCGACGCCGCCGCCGAACCCGAAGACCGTGGGGTCCTCCGGAACCGTCACGTCGTCGTCGACGACCCGCTTGTCGCCGTCTTCGAGGATGTACTCGCGGACGCTGCCGTCCCGAGCGACGACCATCGATGTGATGGGGCCGTAGATGACGAACCCGGCGGCGAGCAGATTGGTGCCGACCGTCGGCGGCTGCTCGCTGTAGACGCCGAAGATCGTCCCCATCCCGCTGTTGGGTTCGAGGTTGCTCGACCCGTCGAGGGGGTCCATCGCGACGTGGAGGCGACCGTCTGTCGTTTTCACGTCCGCGCGTTCTTCGCTGGCGTAAGAGGTGACGCCGTCGATGCCCAGCACCCGCTGCTCGAACAGTTCGTCGGCGCGCAGGTCAGCCGCGAGCTGGTCGTCGCCGGTGGGGTTGACGGAGTTGCTCTGGCCACGGTAGTCGGCAACAGCGCGGCGGACGTCCGGTGTCGTCGCGGCGATGGTGTCGATGACTTCCGTGACAGTCTGCTCGGCTTCGGTGGTCGAGATGTCGAGTGACTTACTCATTTGTCAGATGTAGGGGCAGAGACTGGCCATCCGGTGACCAGTCGAATTTTTCTCCGAGCCTGCTGCCCGCAGGGTCCCTCATCATAAGTTCGTTCTCTGGCACATCATAAGTATCTTTTTGCTGACATTTACTACATTTCGAGTGAATATTCCGCCGCGAGGCAGTGCTTGCCGCTAAGTCTGTGACTGATTCCCTCGGTAGATTTCCGGTCTCGTGATGAGGTGATACCGTCGGCAGACTTACACGACCGCCGGCCGAAGGCGCGGGTATGCATCTCGAAACAGTCGACACCGTCGGCGTCGTCGGCGCTGGAACGATGGGTAACGGCATCGCTCAGGTCGCCGCGACGGCCGGCTACGATGTCGTCATGCGCGATGTGACAGAAGAACTAGTCGCCGCCGGGTTCGAGGAGATTCAGTCGAGCTTCGAGACACTCGTTGCGCGCGACACAGTGACAGAACAGGAGGCGGAGGCGGCGACAGCCCGCATCACCGGCACCACTGAGATGGACGTCCTCGCGGACGCCGACCTCGTCGTCGAGGCTGTCACGGAAGATATGGACATCAAGCAGTCTGTGTTCGAGGACCTCGACGAGATCTGCGGACCGGACACAGTGCTTGCCAGCAACACGAGTACGCTCTCGATTACGACCATCGCCAGCGCCACCGACCGGCCCGAACAGGTCCTTGGACTACACTTCATGAACCCCGTCCCGGTGATGAAAGGCGTCGAACTCGTCGTCGGCGAGCACACCAGCGACGAGACGGTGACGCTCGGTCGGGAGTTCGCTCACGACATCGGCAAGGAGACCTGGGAAGCCGACGACAAGCCCGGCTTCGTCGTCAACCGCGTGTTGATGCCCTGGATAAACGAGGGCATCCGGGCCTACGACGAGGGGGTCGCCGATAAGGCAGACATCGACCGCGGGCTGACGCTGGGGACGAATGTTCCGATGGGGCCGCTCGAACTGGCCGACCACATCGGCCTCGACGTGGTCCTCGACGCCTCTGAAACGCTGTACGAGGAGCTGGGTGACCGCTACAAGCCAGCCTACCTGCTCAAACGCAAAGTCGCGGCCGGCGACCTCGGGAAAAAGTCCGGCAGGGGCTTCTACGACTACGACTGACAGACCCGCGGTGACAAATACCGACAGAGTACAATACCCGGCAACGGGCCGCGCGTTGGCCAACAGTAAAGACCCAACCAGCGTTAGAATCTATCATGGACTTTAGCCCCACACAGGAACAACGCCAGATACAGGACATGGTCGCGGACTTCGTCGACGAGGAAGTCAAGCCGCGGGCAGCGGAGATTGACGAAACCGATGAGTTCCCGTGGGACCTCGTCGACGAAATGGCCGACCTCGGCCTGATGGGGATGCCGATTCCGGAGGCATACGGCGGGGCCGAACTGGACTACCACAGCTACGCCATGGCCCTCGAAGAGATCTCGCGGGGGAGCGGCGGACTGGGCACAATCGTCGCCGCACACATCTCGCTGGCCTGCAATATGATCTACGAGTTCGGGAACGAGGCCCAGAAAGAGACCTACCTCACGCCGCTGGCAGCGGGCGAGGAAATCGGCGCGTTCGCCCTGTCCGAAGCGGGTGCGGGCAGTGACGTGCCGGCGATGGACACCACCGCCGAACCGGTCGACGGCGGTGACGCCTATCTGGTCAACGGCGGCAAACTCTGGATTTCCAACGGCTCCGTTGCCGACACCGTGGTCCTGTTCGCCAAGACCGACCCCGAGGCCGGCAACAAGGGCATCTCCTCGTTCATCGTTCGCCCCGAGGAGGACGACGGCTTCATCGTCGAAGGGACCGAGCACAAACTCGGCGACAAGGGCTGTCCGACCGCCGAACTGCGGTTCGACGACATGCGAATCCCCGCCGACCGCCGACTCGGCGAGGAGGGCCGTGGGTTCGTCCACGCGCTCAAGACGCTCAACGGCGGGCGCATCACCATCGCGGCCCGCGGCGTCGGCATCGCACAGGCTGCGCTGGACGAGGCGTTGAAATACGCCCAGGACCGTGAACAGTTCGACCAGCCGATCAGCGACTTCCAGGCTATCCAGCACAAGCTCGCAGACATGGACACGAAGACGCAAGCGGCCCGCCTGTTGATGCACCAGGCGGCTGACAAGAAGATGGCCGGCGAGTCGTTCGTCAAGGAGGCCGCCCAGGCCAAACTGTACGCCTCAGAGGTGTCCCGGGAAGTGGCCAACGAGGGCATTCAGGTCCACGGCGGCTACGGCTACACGAAGGACTTCCCGGCCGAGCGGTTCTACCGCGACGCCAAACTCAACGAGATCTACGAGGGGACCAGCGAGGTCCTCCGCAATACCATTGCCAGCGAACTTCTCGATTAGGGAATCGAGAGGAGTCCTTCGACGACGACCGCGCGCGTGAAGTAGAACGATTTTCCGTTCGCACGATACCGATTCGCGCTGATGGTTCCCAGCGCGAGGAGTACCGCCACGCCGACCGTTGCGGCGAGCATCCCGACGACTGCTGACGGCTGGATAGCTGTGCGTGCGAAGACGTACGTTGCGATGCTGGCGAGTGCCGCAAACGGGAGGGCGTCCAGACCTGCCAAGAGGAGCGAGCGGGACAGGGGCATATCCGTGTTCTATGGGACCGCTCACAAAAGGATACCCCATCGATCAGTGCCGGCGTAGCGAAAGTCGTCGGGAGCCGACGAGCAGCGGCATCAACTGTCCTCGCCGAGCGCCGCCTGCATCCATTCGAACTGGTCCCGAAGCCGCCGCTCGCCGGCGTCGGTCAGCGAGTACTTGTCGGCGATGCCGTCCTCGCGGTGGTCGACGAACCCGGCAGACTCCAGCGCTTCGAGCGCGCCGTAGAAGCTCTTGGGTTCGATTCGCGTGTCGTAGCGGCGTTCGAGCCGCGTCTTCAGCCGTTGGCCGGAGAGTTCCCCGTCCTCTGCGGCGGCCAGCAGGACGCACATGTCGCGCCGGCGGCCGCTCTGGAGCCACTTCGCCATAGGTGTCCGGTCACAGCCGCCCGGTTTCGCGTTTGCGGTTCCGAGCGGACCGCCAAGTTCGCATACCCCCGGTCCCTAGAGTCGCCGATGACCGACTCCGAACTCCCCGTCGAGGCGTCGGCCGACGGCATCACGGCCACATATCGAGAGACAGACGAGGAACGGCTGTTGACCTTCGAAAGCGACTCCGGGAGCGCCGCGGTCGCACAGAATATCGAGGGGTACGCGATGCTGAAGGTCCGGCCGACCGCCGACGGCGACGAACTGGAGCGGTACTACGGCTTCGACATGGCGCTCGACCACGCGGCGGAACTGCTCGGCGTGTCGCCGAACGCGCTGCCGATTCCCGACCCGGCCGCCGACATGGGAATGTAGCCGTTCGTCCCGCGCTCCACGGCGACGACCTGTTTAATTTTCAACCTGACATATCGTGGTATCGGGGCAGTGTCAGCTCCCCGTACGCTTACTGGTAAGTAGGTGGGCTCCAACAGGTCCGTGAGCGGATGTTGTCAGAGCTATTCAGTACGTATTCCGCAAAAATAGTACTATTTCTTATACATCTGGAAAATTAGCAGTACATGTGTATCCGATGTACCAAGACCTCTCTGAATACGTCATACAAATATTATAAACTTGCTTTAATAACCACTGCCACTCCTCACTCGCATGGTCGATTTCACTCGACGGCAGGTACTTTCACAATCGGTGGCTGCTGCACTTGGGGCCAGCGTCATCGGCGTGGCAAGCGGGGAAGAGGTCGAAGAAACAGACACACCGGGCGCTCCGAGCGTCGCCGGGAGTCTCAAGCGATTCTCGACGACAGCGTTTGGCGCGGAGGTGACCGGGCCGTTCGTCTTCGAGGACGGCTCGCTCCTCTACAGCCTCCAGCACCCGGAAGGGGAGAATCCCGAACCGTTCGGACGGGCCGCAGTGGGCTATTTCAGCGGCTTCCAGTTCGAGTTCGACGGGAGCAACGACGACTTCCCGGAAGTGGGGATTCCGGACACCGAGGAGAAACAGCGACAGGTCCGGTCCGCGGCCGGCGACTACGAAATCCTCGTCCAGGGCCGCGAACCTATCAACGGCGGCGAGGCGCGCCTCGGCGTGGTCCAGACGCCCGACGGGACAGACATCACACAGGAGAACTTCGCGGGCACACAGTACGGCGGCGCGGCGACGAACCCCGACTGCAATCAGTTCGTCCCGAGCAACGACGAGGGGACCGAGGGGTACCTGTTCACCAACTGGGAGAACAGCCCCGGATGCGTCTCGCGGGTCCCGCTCAGCCAAGACGAGAACGGCGAGTGGAGCGCGGACACCGAGAACGCGATGAACCTCACGAACACTGAATCACTCCGCGAACACGGCGGGACGCGGATCAACTGTTACGGTGACCTCAGTCCGTGGGGGACGATGATTTCCGCCGAGGAGAACTACGCACATCCCCGCGTCAGTCTGACGGCGACGGTGAGCGACATCGTCGAGGCTGGGACAGGCGAAGGACTCATTGGCGGGTGTCAGTTCTGGAACCGGCCGAACCCAAGTGAGATTTCCGGCGCAATCGAGTCCTACGCCGAGAGCGGCGACCTCGACGAGAACTTCTATGCACAGGGCTCATGGGCGCTCACCGGCGTCGAGTTCCTCGCGTACTACCTCGGGGCGGAGCGCGACGACCAGGGCGACGGCGAGAACCTCGCGACGACGCTGCTTGACGACGTGTACCCGAACCCGTACCGGTACGGGTACTTCGTCGACTTCCGCGAGCCGACCGCCGACGAACCCGAGGCGGTCAAGTACTACGTGATGGGGCGGGCTTCGTGGGAGGCACCCGACATCGAAGGCGACCAGCGGACCGTCTACGGCTGTTCCGACGGCGACAGCAAGGGCATCTACAAGTTCGTCGCCGACGAGCCGATTCCGGAGTACGACGACCCGATGGATGTCGCCGGAACGCTGTACGCCCCCAAGATTACCAACGACGCGGCCAACGCCGCAGAGGCCGGCCAGCGGAACTCCCCCGCACAGACCCCGCTGGAAATCGAATGGATCGAACTCGGCCACGCCACCAACGCCGAGGTCGAGTCCTGGGTCAGCGAGTACGACAACGTGACCCAGGCCGACTACCTCAGCGCCCACGCTGACTGGGAGGACGGCGACGAGGTCACCGCGGAGACGATCAAGCAGGCCGACCTCGCAGTCATCGAGAACGGGAACCAGAACTACATTTCGAACGAGGAAATCATCGAGTGGGCCGAGCAGTACGAGGCAAATGGGCCTGACGGCGTCGACGAAGAACTCCGGCGCGTCCCGTTCCTGGAGACCCGCGCGGCCGCCAAGGAAATCGGCGCGTCAATCGAGTTCAACAAGGCCGAGGGCGTCGACAGCGTCGACGACTCCCAGCCCGGCGATTTCATCTACTTCGGCATCTCGGAGTTTAACGACGCGCTCGCGGACGACAAGGGCGATATCCAGCTTGACCGCGTCGACGGCGGCGTCGTCTACCGCGGTGTGCTGGAATCGGACTACAACGTCTCGACGCTCGAACCGGTCATCACCGGTCCCGACTTCACCGACTCTCCGGAAGACGCGAACGACGCGCTCCGGAATATCGACAACGTCTACACAATGCGGGACGGTCGCGTGCTCTGCTGTGAGGACGGCTTTGGCGGCCCCGCTCGCTCGTACCCGAACGACGGCCTCTACGTCTACCAGCCCAACGTCGTCGTCAGCGCCAACTCCGCCGCGGTCGGCAGCGGGTCGACAGGCACCGTCTCGCTGACTGCCTCGTCGCTCCCTGCTGGCTTCTCCGGCGCTCGGCTTACCGTCAGCGTCTCGAACCCCGAAATCGCGTCTATCACCGGCGTCTCATTCCCCGACGCACTCGGACTCACCGAGAGTTCCATCAGCGACGACGGCTCATCGGCGACAATCCGGGTTGCCGACGTCAACACGAACGTCCAGTCGGGCGCGATGGACGTGGAACTCGCGACGCTCGACGTCCGCGCCAACGGCGGCGGCACGACAGACCTGACTGTCTCTATCGAGCAGATGGACGACGAGAGCGGCAACGCCATCGAGGCAGAAGCTCGGAACGGTATCGTCGTGGGCGGCCCGCAGACGGTCGTCGGCGACGCCGCGCCGACTGATCCGGACGGCGACGGGCATTTCGAGGACCTCAACGGCAACGGCCGCCTCGACTACGAGGACGTGCAGGTGCTGTTCTCGAACATGGACTCCGACAGCGTCCAGCTGAACACCGGCGCGTACGACTTCAACGAGAACGGCAAACTCGACTTCGCGGACGTGACGGCGCTCTACGAAGAGGTCAACTAACGGCCGCAACCGAGATTCCCCCATCTTTCGATACAGCAACACAATGACCGACGACACCACTTATTCCATACGCGGTTGCGTCCGAGCCGCTGGCATCCCGCTCGCACTCGTCGCGCTCGTCTGCCTCGCAGGGACGGTCCCCGCGCTCGCTGCAGGGCAGAGTACGCCGACAATCAGCATCGAGACCGACTCCGTCCCTGCCGGTGAAACGATGGCCGCACCGGTCGTCCTCACCAGCGCGCCGAACGGACTGGCCGGCTACCAGCTCGAACTCACAGTTGACGACCCCGCGGTCGCCCAGTTCGAAAACGCGAGTTACCCGGCCAGCCTCGGTCTCACGACTGAACCCGTCATTAGTTCAGACGGCGGGACAATCACGCTTGAGGCGGCTGATCTCGACGGGCAGATCGAGCCCGGTGCCAGCGACGTGACGCTCGCGACGGTCCAGCTCGCTGGCGTCGACGGCGGCGAGACGCAGCTGACCGTCACGTCGAGCCAAATCGATGCCGACGGGGGCGGCGCGGTCGAGCCAACGACTGCGCCGACAGCGCTCGCAGTGTCACCGGGCGCGACGACGGAGACAGTGGCCGGCATGACCGACGCGTCGTCACCCGACAGCGAGTCCACAGCCGGGTCAGCCAGTACCCCGAGTACCGCAGGGACCACAGCGCCAGGCGGCGAGCAGTCGACGACCGGCGCGAACGGGTCACTCCCGATAGCGCTTGTTCTCGCTTCACTCGCCGCGGTGGCAGCGCTTGCGGCCAGAACAAGCCGGCAACCGTAACACCAAACCGACCTATCCATGCCAAAATCAGACACCGCTGCTGCAGCGACGGACAGTTCCACCTACCGCGAGTACATCCTCGATGTGCGTATCGTCGAACGAACGACAGGCGAGGGTGACACACGGTACCGATTCGAGGCCCCGGACCACGAGGGGATTGCGTTCGATGACCCCGAGATGGCGACGCTGTACGCCGACGTGTACTTCGACACGAACGGCTTTCAGGAAGCTGGAACCGGCGAGCGCGGCGTGCCGCCGACGGTTATCCAGGCCGGCCGGGACACGCTTGTCGCCTACTTCCTCACCCAAGAGGGTGTCGACGTCCACTGGGCCGCGTCCTTTTACGGCGAGAAACCGGAAAAAATCGAACGGTACGTCTCACGCGTCCGAAAGCGGTCAAAGAAGATCCGGGAGGGGGCAAAAGAACACGGCCACGTCTGAGTCGTCAGTTCAGCGTCGCCAGCAGTTTCAACGGCGAATTGACAGCGGACGAGGCTACTGCATACGCGCTCGGTACGCTGTCAGGACGGAACAGAAACCCACCGAAGCGACGCTGAGAACGAGGAGTGTCGCCGGAAGCAGCGCTGTTAGAACGCGGGGCTTTTTGATAGCGGGTGTGTGAGCGTCAGATAATGGTCGGTGATCAGTGATGTCGATTCGTGTCGACTGGCGACAGAGTATTGCCTTGACCGGCACTGTGATTAAATATCTCGCCGTCGCAATGCTGGTCCCGCTCGGGATTGCGTTGCTGTATGGAGACGATACCGCTGCCTTCCTGATTTCTATCGCGGTCGCTATCACGGTCGGTGTGGTGCTGGAGCAAGTCAGCGACACTCACGAACTCGGACCACGCGAGGCGCTACTGTTCGTCAGTCTCTCCTGGGGTGCCGTCGCGGTTATCGGCGCGATCCCCTACGTTATCGCGGGGTATGGCACTGAATCAGCGCTTGGTGAGCCCGTGAACGCGCTGTTCGAGTCGATGTCCGGGTTTACGACCACTGGCGCGACCGCCACCGACGAAATATCGTTCACTCGCCACTCACACGCGCTGTTGATGTGGCGACAGCTCACCCAGTGGCTTGGCGGGATGGGTATCATCGTCCTGATGGTTGCCATTCTTCCGGAGGCAGCCGTCAACGGGGCACAGTTGATCGAATCGGAAGCGCCCGGCCCCGAACTCCAGAAGCTGACGCCGAAGATAGCCGAGACCGCCCGACTCCTCTGGCTGTTCTATCTGGGCTTTACTGTCCTGCTCGTCCTCATCCTGTTTGGCCTCGGCCAGACATCGATGGCCCCGAACATGGACGCCTACAATGCCGTTGCCCACGGGTTCACGACGCTGCCGACCGGCGGCTTCTCGCCACAGGCTGAGAGCATCGCCTACTTTTCGCCGGCCGTCCAGTGGGCCGTCGTTCCGTTCATGCTCATCGCCGGGATGAACTTCGCGCTGTTTTACCTCCTGTTGCAGGACGACTACGCCGCCTTCCTCAAGGACCGCGAGCTGCAGGCGTACCTCGGTGCGAACGCCGGCGTGGCCGTCATCCTCTGGGGGCTGCTGTTCACCGGGTCCGCGCCGCCACTTGAACTCGGTGGTATCACGCAGGGAGCGCTTGAAAACTCGCTCCGGCAGGCCACGTTTCAGGTCGCTTCGCTGCTGAACTCGACCGGGTATGCGACGAGCAACTTTGCCGAGTGGGGCAGCACCGCACAGGGTGTCCTGTTGTTCGCGATGTTTATCGGCGGCTCGGCAGGGTCGACCGGTGGCGGTATCAAGATCGTCCGATGGCTCGTCGTGTTCAAGAGTATCCGACGCCAACTGTTCACGACAGCCCATCCCAGCGCCGTCAAACCAGTCCGGCTCGGCGGGCAGGTCATCGACGAGAGCGTTATCAACGCGATATACGGGTTCACCCTATTGTACTTGCTCACGCTCGGTATCGCGACGGTGTTCCTCCTCCTCGATGCGGGCCGTGTCGGGCTCGAACTAACTGTGCTTGAAGCCTTCAGCGCAAGCTTAGCGACTATCGGAAACATCGGTCCCGGGTTCGGGTTTCTGGGGCCGTTCGGGACCTACGAACGCTTCCCGGGGACCAGCAAACTGCTGATGATCTTCCTGATGTGGATCGGTCGGTTAGAGATAATTCCAGTGTTCGTGCTCTTTACTGGTGCGTTCTGGAACGAGTGAGTCCGGGAAGCTTTCTCCCTATCTGTAGCTGCCAGTTCGGTATATGCCTCCCAGACAGAGATGGCAGTATGTTCAGTCCTGAAAACGAACCGACACCGCCTGAGGGAGTTCCGGATCGGGTTCCGACGGAACTGCCACAGTTGACGCCTGACGAACTCCGCAATACAATCATCTACGCGCAGGAACTCCTGCGATTCCATGACGAGACGCAATCGCCGGTGGAGCGGGGTCCCAGCGAAGCAATCCTTCGCGCTTTACCACGTCGAGGAGGAGACCAGACCCGAAGGCGGCACAAAAGCCCGCTGGCTGTTTCTCGGCGAGGTGTACCCTGACCGAGAGTAAAGGACGGCCGGAGGGATGACCGGCGAGTCACGGGTCCAGCCCGTACAGTCCAGCGCGGATGAACACGAGTATCGGTATTATCTCCAGACGGCCGACCCACATGTTCAGCACGAACATCGGCTCTGCGACCGGAGACATCGACGGGCCGGTGATACCTGTCGAAAGGCCGACGTTCCCCTGCGCGCTGGCCACTTCGAACAGGGCATCGGCGTAGCCAAACGCGGGTCCTGCGACGTTGGTGAGGACAACACTGCTGGTGACGAGAATGATGAGCCACAGCAGCGTCACGATGGCCGCTTCACTGAACTCCCGCTCCATCGACTCGCGGTCGAGCGTTCGGTCGCCGATGCGGACCGTAACCACTGCGTTTGTCGGGAGAAACACCCGCGAGAACTGCCAGACGATGCCGCGAACGATGGTGTACCCTCGGATGAGTTTGATGCCGCCGACAGTGGACCCCGCAGCACCACCAAGCACCATCGCGCCGGCCACGAGCACCTTGCCGCCGGCGCGCCAGCGACCGATCGGTACCGACTGGAAGCCGGTACAGCTGAGGGCGCTGACCCACTGGAACGCTGAGTCCCGAACTGCATCGAGCTGTGGGGCGTCAAGCATCGGGATCGAAAACGGCAGGAACGACTGTGTGGCGAACGCGCCGGTGGTCTCGGAGACTGACCACGCGTTTTGTGCCGAGAGAGCGACGACACCGACTGCAAGCAGGATGAACAGCCAGCGGGTCTGCAGGTCCGACACCAGTTTGCGAATCTGCCTGTCATGCAGGACGACGTAGTGGACCGGGAACGCAATCGCGCCGAGAATCATAATCGGCAACAGGACGGCTTCGACGAGCGGCGAGTTGTACGTCGCAATCGAATTGTCAGTGACCGAGAATCCACCAGTCGTGAGGCCGGTCATAGCATGATTAAGCGCCTGCCACGCGACCTTCCACAGCGGCAGCGACTCCGCGTACTCGCTGTCACTGGCGAGGATCGCACCGAACAGCAATGCGAAGGAAAGCACCGTGTAGCCGGCGACGAGTTTCTAGACCGTTCGGACGGTGGAAACGACGCTTGGATGGATCTTTTCCTCGCGGGCCTCGCTCTGATAGAGCGCGTAACTGCCGCTGCCGGGCCGTGAAAGGATAGACACGGTCAGGACGATGACGCCGACGCCGCCGACGTACTGGATGAACGACCGCCACCACTGGACTGCGCGGGGCAACGAGGGCTCGTGAATCGCCATCGTCAGGCCGCTCCCTGTCCACCCGCTCATGCTCTCGAAGAAGGCGTGGAGTGGGTTTCGGAAGTACGCCAGGCTGGAGAGCGTTGTCGTTCCGCCGACCCTGATCGGCTCCCACGTACTCGTGGCCATCTCGGCCGGAACGAACGTGTCCATGACGGCAGGGGGCGTGAACCACGCGGTCAACAGGAGCGGGAGTGACCCGAACGCAGCGACCAGCAGCCACCCGCCGGCAGCGATAACCATACCATGTTTCATCTCTGGGGCCGGGGCATCGGCGAACCCGCGAGTCGCAAGGCCGCCGACAGCGGCAGTCATCCCGGCCGCAGTGACGAACCCGAAAGCGGCGTAGGCCTCCTGAAAGCCCAGCGCAATCGCGGCCGTGATCGTCATCAGTCCAGCTTCCATCAGCAGAAGCGAGCCGATATCGCGGGCAATTGTCTTCAGGTCCGCCGGGAACAGCCCGCCGTTCCGTCGCGACATATCAGCTGTGGTCCTCGGAATGACCGAAGATGTCGGTCACCTCCGGCGTCGCACCGTCCCCCGAGTAGACCGTGAGGAGGTCATCCGCTTCGATGCGCGTATCACCGCGGGGTGTTATCGGGTCGCTGTCGCCGTTGCGCTCGATTGCCACGATGAGCGTCTGCCCGCCGATGAGACCCGCTGTGTTGGCTTCCTGCAGTGTTTTGCCCGCAATCGGAGCCCCGGGCTGGACCGTTATTTCGAACACTTCCGCCTGATCGCCGATGCGCATGAAATCGACGATAGACGGTCGCTTAACCGCTCGATAGAGATATTCGGCGATAAGCCGCTGTGGGTTCTGCATCGTGTTGACGCCGATCTGGCGGAACACGTTCATATGCTCGGGGTTGTGGACGACTGAGACGATGTCCGGCACCTCAAGTTCCTGTGCCAGCAGACAGACCATGATGTTGGTCGCGTCCTGATCGGTTGTCGAGATGAGTGCGTCAGCACGGTCAGCACCGGCGTCCTCGAGCGTATCCTTCACCGTCGCGTCGTCGTTGATAACGAGACAGTCGTACTGTCTCGACGCGCGTTCCGCTCGCTCCTCGTTGCGTTCGATGACGACGACCTCGTTGCCGCCTGCTGTCGCAATTTCAAGCAACGGCGACCCGATATCGCCGGCACCGACGATGACGAGATACATTTTTGCCAGTGTACTGAACCGACAGTTGAAAGCTTACCGTTCGCAGGCACAGGGCGGACAGTGCCGTCCCTCGGTTACGTCCCGTTCCCAAACCACTATACTGTCCCCGACTGAATTCCACAGTATGGCACATCTCCCCGAGCAGTTCGACCATCCGGCGTGGCTGACAGCCGCCGGGACGCTCGCCGGCTATGGCATCATTCTCTTGTTCATGTTCCTGTTGCTGTTTATCCTGCCGTACCTCCTGTTCCCGGCCTGAGCCAAACCCGTACCGCTCACGTTTACTCGTATCTCGAATCGATGAGAAACCCGAGCGAGATGAGGCCACAGACCATCGACAGGAACCCGGCAATAGCGAGGCCAAACGGCGGGTCGTCACCCGGATACGTTATGAGTCCGCCGAAGGACCCGACACTGATGACCAACAGTCCGACTGTCAGCACTAGGTCCGCATACGCGTTCCAGGCGTCTTCGACAGCGGGTTCGAGACGAGCGAGCCACCATTCGGGCGTGTCCGCCTGAGCTGACGACCCGCGAACCAGAAGGCGGCGAACTGCGGGTCGTCCGCCTGCGACGGCGAGTGCAACAGTAGCGAGTACTGCAATCCCCGCCAGCGCCGACACTGGGACCACACGGACCTGCAACAGCACAAATAGGGTAACATAGCCAAGGACCGCGATACCTGCTGTGAGGCCGCGGAGCGCATTCCCGATACTCATTCCTCGTTGCTGTTTCCTTTGAACTGGTCGATATAGTGTTACTCGTCTTACCGCGAACGGTCGCTTCGGGTGCTGGGGCCACCGTGCCCGATGCAGGGGTATCGCAGTTAGTAAATAGGTCCGCGCGGGAGTACAGGTCGATGGAAGGGAAGGCAGCAGCGCCCGCAGCGGGGACGGTGCTTAACGCGCTCGCGACCGGCCGCGGCGCGGCGTTTGCTATCGACGAGTACACGACAGCGACCGTCACGCTCACGACCGAGACCGACGGCGTCACCGGCGAGGTCGACGGTGCGCCGGACGCCGACACGCGGCTTATCGAACGCTGTGTCGAGTACGTCATCGACGCCCACGGCGGCCCACAGAACGTGGGCGTCCCGGCAGTCTCCGGCGGGACTGTCCGCACAGAGAGCGAGGTCCCGATGGCGTCGGGGCTCAAAAGCTCCAGTGCAGCCGCAAACGCGACTGTCATGGCGACGCTCGACGCACTCGACGCGACTGAGCGGATGAGCCGCGAGGACATGGCCCGCCTCGGGGTCATGGCCGCCCGCGACGTGGGCGTCACCATCACCGGGGCCTTCGACGACGCGTCGGCGTCGATGCTTGGCGGCGTCACCGTCACCGACAACGAGGACGACGCGCTCCTGGCCCGCGAGGAAATCGACTGGGACGTGCTCGTCTGGACGCCGCCAGAACAGTCCTTCAGTGCTGACGCGGATGTCGAGCGATGCCGACAGGTCGCGCCGATGGCCCGTCTCGTCGAGGACCTCGCGCTCGACGGCGACTACCAACGAGCGATGACGGTCAACGGTCTCGCGTTCTCGGCTGCACTGGATTTCGAGACGGACCCGGTACTCGACGCGCTCCAGCACGTCGAAGGCGTCTCACTGTCGGGGACGGGGCCGTCATTCACCGCCGTCGGCGAGCGGGCGGCACTCGAAGCCGTACAGGACGCCTGGGATAACCGACCCGGACAGACCTGGCTGACGACGACACAAACAGAAGGGACACACACAGTATGAGCACGAATCCGAACCCAGAGGACATGTCGCTAGACGAACTGCGCGACGAAATCCGGACGATCGACCGCGAAATCGTCGAGAAGATCGCACAGCGAACCTACGTGGCCGACACCATCGCACAGGTCAAAGACGAGAAGGGGCTGCCGACGACTGACGAGCAACAGGAGCAGGCCGTGATGGACCGAGCCGGCGACAACGCAGAACAGTTCGACGTCGACGAGAACCTCGTGAAAGCGATTTTCAGGCTCCTGATCGAACTGAACAAAGTCGAACAGCGCGAAAGCCGGTAGCCGGACTAGTACTCCCAGAGACGGTTGATCCGTGAGTCGATATCGGGATTGGCCGCCCGGAGTGCGTCGACATCGGTTTCACCGTCGATGTTGATGACGTGGACTTCTCCCCGTCGGCCGCCGTACACGTCCTGAAAGTCGTAGACGACGCCGAACACGTCGACGGCGTCGGGAACGTCGTCGCTGCTGCGGAGGAACTCGACTTGCCTGTCGACGTTGTACTCGACGAGGCGGTTGATAGCCGCTGCCCGCTCGATGTCCTCGGGGAGGTGTTCCAGCGCGGGCTCGAGATGCGGTTTGAGTACGCCGAGACAGTGCTCGATACCGGCCGGCTCATCGAGGCCGTCCGTCAGATCATCGTACGTCGCCGTCACCGCTCCGCAGCCGGTATGGCCGACGACGACAGCCGTTTCGGTCATCGTGTGTTCGATCGGATACAGCACGTCGCCGGACACCGCCTCGCCGGACTCGGTCCGCTGGATGACTCGGTTTCCGATGTTGCTACAGGTAAAGAGATATCCCGGCTCGCTGTTGCCCCACATATGGTCCTGAAGCACCCGCGAATCGGAGCAACAGACCGTGACAGCATCGGGCGTCTGGGAGTTCTGGACCTGATCGAACCGGTCCCGGAACTCCGCCGCGTGGTCGGCGTTTCCGGCAAGTAAATCGCGTAATAACTGGCTCATGCGTGGGCAGATAGCCGCCACCAAGTAAACTCATTGGACTTGGGCAGTGGTGCCTTCCCAAACCCGACGCCGACCCGGAGCCGTGTTCGGAGCGCTCTGGCTACGTCGAGAGGGTGAAACAGGTCTGGAGGGGTTTAGACGTACGATTACGGCGAAAGCAAACGAACAGACCGGTCTGGAAGAGTAACAGTATGGGGTCGGAGGGATTTGAACCCCCGATCGGCTGATATCTCCGTCCTGCGCCTCGGAACTCCAGAGGGTCATCGTCGCGAACCGGTGATCAGCCGGCCGCTCAGTATATCAGCCCTCGAAGTGTCGTCCCAGGCGCGTGGCCTCTGGAGTCAGCCGCCTTCCCGGACTAGGCCACGACCCCGCACTCCGGCGTAAGCCGACTCGCATTAAAGGGATTTCGATTGGCAGACGGCGATCAGTCGCGGTCGGTGTCGGCCCAGTCGCACTCCTGGCACTTATAACCGGTAACGAATTCCAGCGCAGAGGGCATGTATCCCACGGAAATGACGTTCTCACCGCACTCTGGACAGTCGTCGGCGGCGTCTTCGATCGGCTCTGCGTCCATGACGCTCTCACCTTCGATGAGTTCGGCCAGGCTCTCGGGAGTCTGCATCCGGCCCTGGACCACGCGATTGTCGCTCATACCGGACAGCCGGGCCTGATGGGCCTAAAAGTTCTCCCTCGTCACAGCCACGGGGCGCGTTCCTGCTCGGATTCGTACTCGACCGCAGCTCCTTCGTCGGTCTGTTCGTCGGCGGCGACGCCCTGTGACGCGCCGCCGTCGGCGAAGGCAGCGGTGAGGTCCACGGCGTCAGGTCGGTATTCCGTGTGGCGCGTGCGGGCGTTTTCCGGGTCGAACGACAGCAGCGCCGTGACGGCGAGCACAGCCAGTGCCACTGGCGCGTCGGTCGGCATCACGCCGAGAACAGAAAGGGCGAGGACGCCGAGCGCGACAGCGCTACCGAAGCGGAACCGGTCGATGTCGACGGCGTTGCGGAGCCACGGACTCGCCAGCGCGACAGCCAAGGCGAAGCCGATACCGACGCCGGTGGTAGCGGCGGCGCGGAGCAAGACGCCGGGTTCGATGGCGGTGACCAGCTTTGCGCCCGCGGGGTCGAGGCTGGCTAGCAGGCCGAGCATGACGATAACGGCCGGCCGCGGGAGGTACTCGCCGATGCGGGCGCTTGCGGTCTGTGCGGCGATTGCGAGGATGACGAGGCCGGCGAAGCGTTCGAGGGTCGCCAGTTTGACGATCCCGGCGATCGTCGGCGCAAGGGCTGCTTCAACGAGCGCAATCGGCATCAACACAGCGCCGATGATGAGGACCGAGCGCGCCTGCTGTCGGGGGCCGCCTTCGAGTTCGGCTAACACGACGGCAACAGTGGCCGATCCGCCGAAGACGAGCAAGCCCACTTCAAGGACGCCCATCCAGGTCGAAAGTGCCCCTGCAAGGACGAGTACCGGGAAAATGCCGTCGACGAGGGGGAGACCCATGACAGTCGCCAGTAGCCGACCACCGCGGCCGACCTGCTGCTCGATGTCGAGAGCAATCGGGTGTCTGGAGATACTCATGTCGTGTTACGGTCGAGCGTAACCCAACTCTCGTCGGGAAGTTCTCACTCGGTCCTGACGAACACGACAGGCTTGCCAGAACTTGTTACCGAACCACGTGAACGTTGTGTTGCCCGACGCTGTGGACGTCATCTGACGGGCAGTACCGTTCCGTGCGGGTTCGGTGAGTCGCATGTTTATAATTATCCTTCATTCGCACATAATCGTTGCGTGAGAACTGCGCACATACGCCACCGTTTTTCCGGAATACCCCGTCGTTTGTGGACGGATGTCTCACCTTCAACAGCAGGGTGTGACAAATGAGTGATCAGGAGCGGATTTCTGGAAGTGCTGCCGAGGACAGGTGTGGCATCGAACCCCACGTAGCGCCGAGTCTCGCAACGCTTTTGCCGGGCCGTCGTGGACGATTTACATGGCGAACGATTCCGAGCCTTTCTCAGAGAAGCTGCGAGTACCGGAGGCGCTGACGTTCGACGACGTACTCCTCAGACCCAAGGAGTCTCGCGTCGAACCAGACGAGGCAGACACGACGACGCGGGTCTCGAAGTCGGTCGAACTGACCGTCCCTGTCCTCTCCGCGGCGATGGACACCGTCACCGAGAGTGACATGGCGATCGCGATGGCGCGGCAGGGCGGTATCGGTGTCCTCCACCGCAACATGAACGCCGACCAGATGGCGACCGAAATCGAGCGGGTCAAACGCGCCGACGAACTCATTATCCGCGACGTCGTGACAGCCAGCCCGAACCAGACCGTGCGCGAGGTCGACGAGATGATGGAACGGGAGGGCGTTTCTGGCGCGCCGGTCGTCGACGACGACAGCGGCGAAGTGCTTGGCATAATCTCCGGGACTGACATCCGCCCGTACCTCGAAGTCGGGGAGGACGACGCCGTCACGGACGCGATGACCGACGAAGTCGTCACCGCCCCCGAAGACGTGACGCCCCGCGAAGCGCTGGAGCTGATGTACGACCACAAGATCGAGCGCGTCCCCATCGTCGACGGCGAGAACCGACTCGTCGGGCTGGTCACGATGCAGGGCATCCTCCAGCGTCGCGAGTACGACCAGGCCGCCCGCGATCACGACGGCTCGCTCCGCTGTGGCGCGGCTGTCGGCCCCTTCGAGATGGACCGCGCGCAGGTCGCGGACGAGGCTGGCGCCGATATCCTGTTCATCGACTGTGCGCACGCCCACAACGCGAACGTCATCGAGAGCGCCCGCGAGATTAAGGCCGAAGTCGACGCCGACGTGGTCGTCGGCAATATCGGGACCCGGGAGGCCGCCGAGGCCGTCGTCGACTTCGCCGACGGCGTCAAGGTGGGAATCGGTCCCGGTTCTATCTGTACGACTCGCGTGGTCACGGGTTCGGGAATGCCTCAGATCACTGCCGTCGCGCAGGTCGCCGACGTGGCGAGCCAGCACGACGTGCCGGTCATCGCCGACGGCGGCATCCGCTACTCCGGGGACGCCATCAAGGCCATCGCCGCCGGCGCGGACGCGGTCATGCTCGGCTCGTACTTCGCCGGCACCGACGAGGCCCCGGGCCGCGTCATCACGATGAACGGCAAGAAGTACAAGCAGTACCGCGGGATGGGCAGCGTCGGCGCGATGAACGAAGGCGGCGGCGACCGCTATCTCAAGGACGACGAGGAGGGCGAAGAGTTCGTCCCCGAGGGTGTCGAGGCCGCGACGCCGTACAAGGGCTCGCTGGCCTCCGAACTCCACCAGCTCGTCGGCGGGATGCAGTCCGGGATGGGCTATGTCGGGGCCGAGACGATTCCCGAGTTCAAGCAACGTGCCGAGTTCGTGCGGGTCTCTGCCGCGGGACAGCAGGAGAGTCACCCACACGACGTGATGATTACGGACGAAGCACCCAACTACAGCCCCGACAGCTAAGGAAAAGCCCGCAGTCGACTACGACGCGGTTTCGCAGACCGGACTACACGCTTCTTTCTGTGCCGCATTCGCGTCGGGGTACGCTTTGAACGACTCACCACAACTCGAACACTCGAACGTATCGAAGTCGGACATAGCGACCCGCTGTACTCGCGCCGCGGAAAAAATTATTTCGGGATTGGCGGTCAGTCGTAGTAGTCTTCGTCCAGCGGCAGCTCCGTCCCGGACGACGTGACTTTGTCGACGGTCGTCTCCAGACGGAGTGTCTCGCTGCACTCGGGGCAGATGACCGCCACGTCGACCTGTAGAGCGTCATCGGCGTCGTAGATTCCCAGGACCTCCGCGTCAGAGGCGTACAGATACTCCGCCGACAGTTCGTGCTCGTGGTCACGAGCGTAGTCGTACGTCATGCATGCCCGCTACACCCGGGTCTGTGTTGATGGTTTCGGCGGTTCTCAGTAACAGCACATACAGGGGACCCGCTCGAACCTGCGGCCATGAGTGACTTAGAAGTCGAGGTCGGCACCTGGGAGACGTTCGCAGATGCAGCAACTGCCGTTCGAAAGGCGGTGTTCGTCGAGGAACAGGGTGTTTCTGAGGCGGAAGAACTCGACGGGAACGACTCGGACGCCGTTCAGTTTCTGGCCTGTGACGGCGAGTATCCAGTCGGCACTGCCCGGCTCCGGTTTCCTGAACCCACGGTCGGCAAGGTCGAGCGGGTCGCGGTCCGCGAGCCCTATCGGGACGATGGCGTCGGGACAGCACTGATGCGAGCCGTCGAAGACGCCGCGCGGAACGACGGCGCAACAGTGCTCAAACTTCACGCACAGACTCGCGTCGAGCCGTTTTATGCACAACTCGGCTACGAGACAGTTAGTGACGAATTCGAGGAAGCAGGCATCCCACACGTCAAGATGCGAAAGCGGCTGAATGGCTGACGTGCCCGTCTGACAGGCCGGAAGGGATTTGAACCACCTGCACATCGCTCATTGACACTCGCTCGTGCCGTCATTCAAATTCCTTCTGGAGTTTTCACTGCTTACCGTCGTTCGCGGGAAAACGGGCCGGAAGGGATTTGAACCCTCGACCGACGGCTTAAGAGGCCGTCGCTCTGCCAGACTGAGCTACCGGCCCAGTGCACTCATTGCTCTGGACGGCCTGGTAAAATAGGTTTTCATTCGAACGCCTCGTGTCGGTCGGTCTCACGCTTCTTGCACACAACACTCGGCTAGCGGCGATTGACTGTGGTAAGAACCGGGGCACGCCTCTGACGGTTCTGAACGACGGGTGACGGCCTCTCAGGCCAGCCTGTCTGGTGGACGTTCCCAGTTATTGGGGAAATAGCTGGCATTAAAGAGGCTTGACGCCAAGCGATACAGACACTAATGAGCACAGCCAGCGGCATCACGATGGCCTCTATGTCGACCTACGCCATCCTCGGGTGTGGGAGTGTTGGCCACGCCGTGGCGGAGGAACTCGTCGAGGAGGGGAAAGACGTACTCATCCTCGACGCGGACGAGGGGCGAGTCGAGGCGCTCCGTGATCAGGATCTCAACGCACAGCAAGCCGACATCTGCGAGACTGACGTCGCTCAGACAGTTGCCGACCGCGACGTGGTTCTCATCATGTCCCCGGACGTGAACGCCAACGCCGAAGCAGTCCAAAACATCCGCGAGTCCGGCGGCGAACAGTTCATCGTCGCTCGCGCCGACGACCCGGTGTCGGCCGACGACCTTACTGAACTTGGTGCCGATATAGTCATCAACCCTTCCGCGGTCATCGCGGACTCTGCGCTCCGGGCGCTCGAAACGGGCGAACTTGAGTACAAGGCCTCACAGCTGGGCGATGTCATCGACGGGACCGAAGAGCGTATGGCGATTCTGATTCACCGGTCGCCGGACCCGGACTCCATCGCCTCGGCCGCCGCGTTGCGGGCCATCGCCGCGAGCCGCGATGTCGAGGCTGACATCATCTACGAGGGGGAAATCGGTCACCAGGAGAACCGCGCGTTCGTCAATCTCCTCGGTATCGAACTGACATCGAACGAGGATGTCGACCTCGACGAGTACGATACGTTCGCGCTGGTGGACGTTGCCAAGGGCGGCGAACCGGCTATCGACTCGGTCGACATCGTCGTCGACCACTACGAGCACGAACACGAACTGGAACACGACGCCACCTTCTCCGACATCCGGCCGAACATCTCGGCCACGTCGACGATTCTGACGAAGTATATCCAGGAGCTGGACCTCAATCTCGACCAGAGTGTCGCCACGGCGCTGCTGTACGGAATCCGCGCCGAAACGCTGGATTTCAAGCGGGACACGACGCCGGCGGACCTGACCGCCGCGGCGTACCTGTACCCGTTCGCCGACCACGACACCCTCGAACAGGTCGAGTCGCCGTCGATGAGTCCGGAAACCCTCGACGTGCTCGCCGAAGCGATCCGGAACCGCGAGGTCCAGGGGAGCCACCTCGTTTCCAACGCCGGGTTCATCCGGGACCGCGACGCGCTAGCGCAGGCAGCCCAGCACCTCCTGAATCTGGAAGGCATCACGACCACAGCGGTGTTCGCCATCGCCGACGACACCATCTACCTCGCCGCGCGCTCGAAGGACATCCGGATGAACATCGGGAAGGTGCTGTCGGACGCGTTCGGCGGGATGGGCGAGACTGCGGGCCACTCCACCGACGCCAGCGTCGAGATACCACTGGGCATCTTCACCGGCCTGGATACGAGCGACGACAACAGAGACACCCTGCTAGAACTCACTGAAGAAGCAGTCAAGCGGAAACTGTTCGAAGCGATGGGTGTCGATAGTTCCAGTAGCGAGAGTTCGAACGGCAACTAGGCGGGAACTTCTTCTTCTTCGTCGCCGGCCTCGGGCTGACGGAGCCGTTCGACGATATCGCTGACGATGATGACATCGCCGACGGCCTGGACCCACCGGTACGGAATAATGACGCCGCGTGCCGCGTTCACTTCTTCGTCAAATAGCTCCGTGTTAAGCTGGTGGAGTGCCAGCCCTGTCACTTCCTTGCGGTCGAGTTCCAGCCGGAGGTCTTCGACTTCGCCGACAAACACGCCGTTTTTCGAATACACCTCGCGACCCACGAGGGCTGTAATCTCCTGTGGCAGATTCTCCATTCCCATACGACGGTGGTTGGTCGGACGGGTTATAAAGCTTCTTTGCGACTGAAACATCCGTCATGCGGGGCGTCACTCACACGCAGTCCGTTCGAAACCCGACCGTCGGGCTGCTCCCATCGCGCCGATAGCGCTGCCTCCACACGGGGAGCGGTCGCTTGGTCAGGCCACGGAACTTTTGTCCCGCACTCCCGTTCGCTCAGTATGCTCTCGCCCGGTGACCCTGCCCCCGATTTCGATCTGCAAGGGACCGCTGACAGGGGTGTTGGTGCCTATCGACTGTCGGCTGCGACGAACCGCGCGCCGGCGGTTGTGGCGTTCGTTCCCAGTGACGACCCCGATTCACAGACTCTCCTCACCGAGTTAGCCCAGACAGACTGGGCGAGCGTAGCGGATGCCGTGGCTGTCTTCGGCGTTCTCGCGGCAGATATCGACGACTGCCGGTCGCTCGCGGCATCGCTATCGCTTCCCTATCCGTTACTGGCCGACACCCACGGCGTCGCTGCTCAGTTCGGTGTCCGAATGCAGGACGGCCACGGGCAGCGAGCGGTGTTCGTTGTCGACCAGCGATGTCGTGTTCAGGCGGCGACTGTGGTCGACGACACCGACGGGGCCGGGTCGGCTCTCGACACGGTCCTGCGTGGCCTTGCCGAGCTGTAGCTACGCACCGCGGTTCAGTTCGCCCTCTAACAGACCGTAGATGTACACGTCTTCGTAGCGGCCGTCGCGGAACCAGTGGTCCCGCATCGTCCCCTCTCGCTGGAACCCGGTCTTTTCGAGCACGCGCTGGGAGCCTTCGTTGCCGGCGAAGACCTTCGCGTACACCCGATGAAACCGCCGCTCCTGAAAGGCGTACTCGGTGATCGTCCGGGCGGCGTCGGTCGCGTAGCCGTTGCCCCACGCGTCCGGCGTGAGCCAGTAGCCGAGTTCGGCCATTCCGATCCGGTCTGTGACGTCGTTCAGCCCGATGATGCCGACCGCCTCGCCGCCGACACAGACGAGCAGATGCACGTCATCAGTCTCGCCGCTGGCGACGGATTCGACCCACTCGCGTTCTGCCTGTTCGGAGATCGGCTCTGTGGCCGAGAGGCCGTGTCTGACATCCGGGTCGTTGACCGTCTCTTGCAGGAACTCGACATCTTCGTCTTCGACCGTTCGGAGCGCTACTGTTTCGCCCCGGAGGAATGTTGGTCCGGGCATACACGAACCGACGAGGGGGTACTGAAAGAAGCTTCGGTAGGTGTGTGAGTGTATTTCAGGCCGTCCACTCGTCAGCGAGCAGGCCATACTCCAGCAAGTCGACGTACTCGCCGTCAACGAAGGCGTGGTCGCGCCGTCGTCCCTCCTGCTGGAACCCCACCTTTTCGAGCACACGCGCAGAAGCCGGGTTGGTGGCGTAGCAGTCCGCACCGAGTTTGTTCAACCGCAGTTCTTGAAACGCATACTGTGCGAGACAGTCGACAGCATCGGTGGCGTAGCCGTTGCCCCAGTGATCCGGACGGATCGAGTACCCGAGTATACCAACCCCCCACTGATGGCGGTCTTCGTGAAGCAGACACGACCCGACCGGCTCATCGTCTACACAGACAACAAAGTGCGTATCGGCATCGCGACTATCGAAATCTTCGGCGGCAGACTCGGAAAGTGGCTCGTAGAACCCGATGTTCTGCCGAACCTGCGGCTCGTTGAATAGGCGCTGGAGCAGGTCGCTGTCGGTTGCTTGCTGTGGATGAAGCGTCACCCGGTCGCCGTGGAGAAACACTGGACCTGGCATGTGTGACTCCACTCGCAACTGATACAAGGGTGTTACCGTAGTCTGTGAGGCGACACCATACAAATACGACCCGGCGGAAAGCGACACGGAGAAGGGGGCCCAGCACTGCCCTGCGGTATGGGAACGCCGCTGGAGTCACGCGAGGAACAGGCAACGGAGGTCGTCGACCGTCTCCACGAGGAATACCCCGATTCAGCTATCTCGCTGAACTACAGCAACCGGCTGGAACTGCTGATTGCCGTCGTCCTCTCGGCACAGTGCACTGACGAACGAGTCAACGAAGTCACAGCGGACCTGTTCGAGAAGTACCAGAGCGCCGAAGACTACGCCGCGGCCTCCGAGGAGCAACTCGCCGAGGACATCTACGGCATCACGTTCCACAACAACAAGGGCGGCTATCTTCAGGGAATCGGAGAACTTCTGACAGACGAACACGGCGGCGAGGTCCCGGACACGATGTCCGCCCTCACTGACCTCCCGGGCGTGGGCCGCAAGACGGCGAATGTCGTCCTCCAGCACGGCCACGACATCGTCGAGGGAATCGTCGTCGACACGCACGTCCAACGCCTGTCACGACGGCTGGGCCTTACGGACCAGGAGCGCCCGGAAACTATTGAGCAGGATCTGCTCAACGTGGTACCCGAAGACGAGTGGCAGCAGTTCACACACTTGCTCATCGACCACGGACGAGCGGTGTGCGGGGCGCGTTCGGCGGACTGCGATGCGTGCGTACTCGCGGATGTCTGTCCCTCTGAAAAGGGCGACAGCGAGGTCGACCTTGCCACCGGCGAGGCGTGGTAGCCGCGTGCCGAACGGCTCAGTTTTCGCCGTCACCGAGACGTGCAATGAGCACAGGCACGTCGGACGTTCGAACAACCTTTTCAGCGACGCTGCCGAGTAGATACCGCTCGATTCCCGTCCGGCCGTGGGTTCCCATCACGATGAGATCGATGTCGTTCTCGGAGGCGTAGTCGAGGATCGCGCTGTGCGGTGGGCCGCGTTCTACAGCGGTGACGGTATCGACGCCGTCGACCTCGTCCGCCGCAGCCTCGACGATTGCCTGCGCTCGCTCCTGCAGTGACGATTCGATGTTGTGCTCTTCGCCGACCATCCCCGGCTCCGACGCGTCGTGTTCCTCCGCAATCATGCCGGTCGTCGCTCCCTCCGGCCCGGCGGAGGTCATCCCGATGTGTGGCGACGACGTATCGAGCACGGTCATGATGTGTAACGTCGCGTCGTGCGCCTCGGCGAGATTCCGTGCGTGTGCCAGCGCGGCTGCTGCTCCGTCACTCCCGTCTGTCGGAAAGAGAATGTGTTCGTACATTGGAACCACAGCTAGCGATGGACATGCAATGCTAATGAAACATCTAGCCTGTTCGCAGAGGCCGAGAATGAGGCCCGCTGTCAGCGACACTTACGCGACGTACCGGAGAGCGTACCGGACGATGCCGACCAGATACGCCAGCAGCCAGAAGATCACGTAGCCGAACACGCCGATACGGAGCCGTGAGCGCCAGTGGCTGAACGTCTCGTCGCCGATTTCGTCCAGTAACAGGTCTTCGTCGTACTCGTTGTAGAGGTCATGTTCCCGCTTTGCACGGAAAATGCGGACGATGCCCGTTCCACCGAAGGCAAGCAACGCGTAGGCTTGGAGCCCGAGCATCGCGTGAACAGCGGACAGCCCACCGAGCTGATCCGGCAGGCGCGGGATCATCCAGACCACCATCGGGACAGTGGTCAACACCAGCCCCGTCGTGACGAACTTCAGATGATGCACGAGCACGTCCCAGGTGACTGGCTCTGTCTCGATGATGTAGTACGCGCCGTACAGGAAACAGGGGAGGCTGAGGCTTACCGACAGTAACACGACTGTGGCCACGAGGCCGTCCGACACCATGGGTCGACCTAGGGACAGTGCTCGCTAAAGACTGCCGGATGCAGAAGGTCAGAACTTGTAAGCCGTCGCGGTCCGTACACCCGAGCAATGGCCGACCCGGACTCGACGTCTCCCACGGAGGACGAGCGCGGGAACACCCCTGCGGACGCAGTAACTGCCGAGCCAGAACCCGGCGAGCCCGGGGCCGAGGGCGACGGCGGTGAGACGGCCGAAGACGGCGAGTCGGGTGACGACAGTGAGCCGGACGAAGAGCTCGACACGGAGGCGCTCCGAAAGCAGGTCGAAGAAAAGTACGACTTCGACAACTTCGGCCCGGCGGATATGGCCGAGATGACCGCCGAGGAGTGGGACGTTGCCTTCGACGAGGACTCCTGGATCACCGGCGACGAACTCCTCGACCGGGTCGCTCGGGACCTGCGAAACCGCGTCGCAAACCGCGACGTGTTCGCCCGTATCGAACGCCACCGGGACCCACCGCGAGTGCTTGCGTACTCTGATGAGGGCTACGCGGTCGTCTATCCCGATGGAAGTCTCGAAGGCGAGGGGACCGTCATGCGTGACGTAAAGCCCACAGTCGCCCTGTGTTCCATGGATTCCTACAACGTACCTGAGAACGTCCCCGACCGGCCCCTTCCCCAGCCGGACGAGGTCCCCGAGGGTGGCGGCGAACTCGGGAACTGGATGCTGCAGGCGATTGCTGGGGCACAGTTTTTGGCCGGGATTGCACTCCTGGGGGGCGCAGTACTCGCGACCGCTGGCGTCATCGGCAACAGAGGAACCAGTATCGCGCTGTTGGTCGTGGCTGGCGTCGCTTTCATCGGCGTTTCGCTCGTCCTCTTTTTCACCGTCGCAAACGCACGACTCTCCGATACCTTCCGCTCCGAGGAGTACAGAGACAGACTGCGTGCCATCGGGCTTGAGGACGGCGAACGACCGGAGTTCGTCCCGGAGCTTGACCCGCAGAATTCGGGGTCTGAAGCGGGGGCTGACGAAACTGACGAAGCCGGGTAATGACGGTTCCTGCGGGTGGTATTCGGTGGGTTTATACAAACTCAGTCCTGATTCTACAGTGTATATGAACAGACGGGAGTTCGTCCGGACAGCAGGGGGGGCCGCCGGTGCTGCGGCGACCCTCAGCGCCACCGGCGCTGCCGCCGCACAGGAGGAAGGCGGTGACGGTGCGAAAACCGTCCCGGACTACGGCGGTTTCCTAGATTCGGTCGGGAACTTCGACGGGTCGACCGTCGATGCGACCGGGCAGGACACAGTAACTGTCGAGGTCGGCGTGCAGGCCAACGGCGGCGCGTACGGGTTTGGTCCGCCAGCTGTCCACGTGGACAACGGCGCAACCGTCCAGTTCGAATGGACGGGCAACGGCGGCGGCCACAACGTCGTCTCGGACGGCGACGGACCACTGGACTCCGGAAGTACGACGTCCAGCGCCGGCGTCAACTACGAGCATACCTTCGAAGAGGACGGCATTTACCCGTACCTCTGTGTCCCCCACGAGGGACTCAACATGAAGGGCGCAATCGTCGTCGGCGAAGAGTACCCGACACAGACAATCGGTGGCGGTGGTCCGGTCGAAGTCGACCCGCACTACGCCGGCGTCCCGATCCAGCCCCACTTCGTCGGATTTGGCGCTGGACTCGCAGTTATCATCCCGCTGATATTCACCTTCTTCCAGTTGAAGTACGGCGAATCGCCCCACACTAGCGGAGGGAACAACTAATGGCATCCGAAGGTTCCACCTACGGCGACATTCACCGCTACGAGCCGCCGCGTGAGAGCACAGCGGCGGCCGTTGGTATCGTCCTCCTGACGATCATTCAGGTCGCCCTTGTCGGGCTGTTCACGTACGGCATGATTGCCGGATGGGCGTCCGGTATCGGGACAACGCTGACCGTCCGCCTCATTGAGGCCAATATGTTCATGGGCGGCGTGTTGACAGCGATATTCATCGATCTGGCGTTCATCATGTTGCTGTACCGCAAGGAGTTCCTCCCAGACGTGATGATCGTCAAGAAGCGCCGTCGCAAGTGGGAAGACCTCTATATCCGTCAGGAAGACGTCGACGGCACGACGATGGCGGACGGCGACAAGCTTGCAGAGACATTCAAACGCGCAGTGTACCCATACTACAAGAAATAATATGCCACTTGATGAAGACAAATATCCGGCTGAAACAGGCCGTCGTCGCTTCGTAAAGGGCGTCGTCGGGAGTGCAGCACTCTCCAGCGTCGGTGTCGGTGGCGCCGCAGCCGTCGACGCGACGACAGACGCCGCCGGCGAAGGTGGCGGGACGACCCCGTTCGTCGCCGTCGAGAACACCGCCGGACCGGCCCCGCGAGGGATGCCGATCATCCCTATCGAGATCAACGGTGGCGAGATCAGTGGCCTCTGGCCGGAGTACGACGAGAACGCCGGCGCAGCCGTCGCACCGGACTTCGGCGGGAGCGGCATCGACTACTCCTCGCAGTGGTTCCAGTACTGTGGTATTCAGAGCACCGCAGCCATCTATCCGCAATCCGACCGGAACAGTACGTTCCTCAACGACACTGGGACCTTCTCTTGGCAAGGGGAGTACGAATCCGGCAAACCACTCACGGTCGACATGTTCGACGACTACAAGGAATGGGGCAACGGCATCGGTGACCCCGGTGTCGGAAAGCCTGCGAGCGTCGTCTGGCGGACCAACAGCGACGGAAAGAACGGCGCTCCGGTGCAGATAATCCGATCAGTCGAAGTCGAGAAGATGGCCAACGGCGAGGGCGAGTACGGAGACCTTCCCGGAAACGTCCAGTCATTCATTTCAGAGGCGACTGATCAAGGCTTCATCGCCTGGCTGAACAAATGTACACACTTCTGCTGTGTGCCGGGATTCAAGACGCAGGAAGGGAGTGCAAACTTCGGCGGCGCAAACTCTATTTACTGTCAGTGCCACCAATCAGTGTACGACCCGTTCAGTCCCGTGCAATCGACGTTCGTGGCGCTGCCACGCCCACCACAGACGGAATAATCAATGAGTCTCGAACGCAAAGACGAACACGATCACAAAGGCTGGATGGAATCGCGCGAGCTGACGCCGATCGAATCGGTGTACCTGACCGTGCTTATCTGGCTCGACCGACGGCTGCGCGTCGTTGACTACCTTGAGATTCTCGAAGATCTCTACTACAAGGTCAACATGCAGATGCCGAAGAGCCACACGGAGCAGTACAACCTCGACAACAAGTTCTGGTACTGGTACCCGCTGTACGCACTCGGGTCGTTCTCGACAGTTGCGTACATCGTTGCCGCGATATCCGGCGCGCTACTTGGCTTCTACTACGCCCCGGCCGCCGCGGCTGCCGACGGGTCACCGACGGTCGCGTACGACTCGGTGATGCTCATCATGGGCCAGCTCAACCTCGGCTACTTCCTGCGCTCGGTCCACCGCTGGGCCGCCCAGATTATGGTCGCTGCCGTGTTCCTCCACATGCTTCGTGTGTACTTCACCGGGGCATACAAGGAACCGCGCGAGCTGAACTGGCTCATCGGCATCGTCCTCATCTCGTTGACGCTGGTGTTCGGATACACCGGCTACCTGCTGCCGTGGAGCCAGCTCTCGTTCTGGGCCGGCCAGATCGGCGTCGAGATGTCCCTTTCCATCCCGCTCATCGGTGAGTGGGTCGCACAGCTGATGTTCGGCGGGTTCACGCTTTCGCAGGCCACGCTACAGCGGATGTACATCCTGCACGTGTTCTTCCTGCCGTTCATCACGACTGCCATCATCGCGGTCCACATCGGCATCGTCTGGATGCAGGGGATCGCTGAACCACACTAATACTATGAGCGACAACGACACAGACGACGTTCGCACGGACGGTTCCGGCACCGGTATCGTTTCGCCGGACGACGAGACTCCCGCATGGTCCGAGCGAAAGGAACGGACACAGGGGCTCTCCCGGCTGACGTATGAGTACTTCGAACGGGCACGCCGCGAGGACCAGGACCTCCGCCAGCAGTCGGACTACGTCGAGCGTGACGTGCTCGCGTTCCCGGCCTGGCCCCACGAGATGATGCGCAACATCGCGCTGACGTCCTTCTTCGTGGGCATGATCCTGTTCGTCTCGGCGACACTGCCCCCGGAGATGCCGAACCCGGCGAACTCCAGTGTGACGCCGGCGATTATCCTGCCGGACTGGTATCTCTACTGGTCCTTTGGCCTGCTCAAGCTCGGTCCGCTGAACCCCGACCTGAGCATCCTCGGCGGCTCGAAGCTCATGGCCGACCGAACCTACGGTGTGTTGGCAAACGTCGTCGTCGTCGGCTTCGTCGCCATCGTCCCCTTCCTGAACAAGGGGTCCGCGCGCCGCCCCGTCGAGCAGCCCTTCTGGGCCGCGGTCGGGATGTCCGGCGTCATCTTCAGCCTGACCATCGCCGCACTGTCCATCAAGAACCTCGTTCCGATGGACTCGCACCTGCTGTTTGACCTGACGTTCCTCGTCCCCATCGTCAGCGCGACGATCACCTACGCGGTGCTCAAGACGATGCGCGAGGGCTACATGTTCGACCTCAACCGTCGGTACTACCGGCTGCGACCGCCGAAGTAACCGACTCGGCCAGTTTCTCCGTCGTTTCTTTGCATCCGCCGCTCAGTTCCACCGCAAGCGTAGTGACTTCGTCTCGCCGCAGTAAAGTGGCTCCCGTCCGTAGTAGTAGCGATGACAGAGGACCAGCCAGCGGGGACTGAAGACGGTTCGGACCGGCGGGATGTCGTGGTCCCGCTGCGCGTGTACAAGGCTGTGACGGTGTTCTCGACGCTGTTTGCGGTGATAAGCGTCGTCGCCGGATTCATCCTCGTCGACGTGGCGACACAGCGGGCCTCAGCGCCGGCCTCGGAGATTGACGTGCCGGTCGGCATCGCCGGAATCGCGTGCATTCTCGCTGGCACAGTCGTGTACGCGTTCTCGACGCGGTTCCGTACCGAGGAAATGGGAAAGTCTAAAGACGACGCTACCTAACGTTCGGATAATGGCTGACGAGTTCATGAAGGGGTTCGCGTGCCTCATGGTCGGCGGACTGGGTTGGATGACCATCAAGGGATGGTACAACACGCCGAGTTTCGAAGGGGCACAGCTCACTGGCGAACTTACTATCGAGGAACCGACCACGTTCGACCAGATCGCCCTGTTCATGGGCGACGCGTTCTTCTGGTTCGCAGTGCTGGGCGCACTGACCTTCTGGGTCGTGCTCCCGCTGATCAGCGAATTCCAGGCGTACCTCAACGAGCGGTCGGCATAACAGGACGCAGTCGTTATGTCTTTCTAACCGGGGCCGACGCCGCCCTCAGTTTGCAGTCCGATCCACCGGCGTGTGGTCTTCGTCGCGTACCTGAATCCCGCGGGACCGAAGCGCCGTGGCGAACTTGCTCGGTGACACCCCGCTGTACGTCGCTGCTTCTTCGAGTGTGAATGTTTCCCCGCGGTACAGCGTCAGCGCCGTTGTGAGGGACCTGTGTGACATCTTCCTCTACACCGACACAACGTTGTGGTGGTATTAAACTATTTCGCTAGATTTTGGTCTGTTCATACAGTGTTCGCGAGTACAATTACACACTCAAATAGCATTTCAAACTAAAACCACACATACGGGGTTGTGTAGTTGTGTGGTGATTGCCGGCCGCACGCGCAGCGCTATCGATAGACGCGGCTGGGAAGCGACAGGTAGACGGAGTCGGTAAAACGAGAATCTGTCTTCAGACGATGGCGCTCCACGGGCCCTTGATGAGCCAGAACAGGCTCTGGTAGCCCGCATACATGAACACCACAAGAGCGGCGACGATGGCCCCTTTTGGCCGTTCCAGCGGGATGTCACGGCGGGCTTCGACCTTGCGGGACTCGAACTCGAAGAAGTCAGTGATGACTGCGCCGAGAACGAGTACGGACAGGACCATCCCACCGTGATGGTGGAGCGTCATGTAGAAAAACGACAACACGACCAGTGCGATGTTGCTGAACGTGTGTGCCGGGTGACGGCTGATCGCCTCTGCGCCATCGTTTTTATATTGCTTGACGTGGCTTCTATGGGCGAGCTGCCGCGTGAGGAAGTTGACAATTACCACTCCGAAGATGATGTATTCGATGAGGAGCGCACCGCCGACTGTGGGACTCCCCAGAATGGTATCCAGTGGCCCAAAGAACGTTACGGATGGCTGCATATGCAAAGCTCTGTCCACCGTCCATTAGTGTCTTTCCAATCTCACTCGAATCTGGACCGACTCTCGTCAACGACGGCGGTTCGAACGGGGGACCCGAGCGAGATCGTGATACGCTCCTGATAGCTGACGGGCCGCGATATGTGGTCATCGACGAGTAGCTTGACGGTCGCCTCGTCGCGTTCAACCAAGGCATTGAGGCCATCGGCCGGCAAGACCCAGTGATCCGGATCAGTCGCAAACGGTGCGATCGGTGCCACCACCGCCTGCTCCGACGGTGCCAGAATTGGGCCGCCGACGCGATGGGCGTAGCCCGGCGAGCCAGCGGCCGTTGCGATCACGACGCCGTCGGCCCGGAACTGTCCGATGCGGTCGGCTGTCGACGTGACAGTAAACTCGGAGATACGGGCGGCGTCTGCGGTAACGAGGGTCACGTCCCAGAACGCCTGTTCGACCGTCCCGTCAGGCATCGTCACGCGGAGAACTGGATGTCTTTCGACCCGTGCTTCAGCAAGTCCCGACACGGCAGCGACAGCGTCGTCCCGGGGTACTGACCGGACGCCGCGACCCGCCGCGACCGGTAACACCAGCGGGTCACCCACAGCCCGTGCCACGGCAGCAACGGCGTCCTCGCCGACAGCGACGACCCGGTTGGTCTTCGGAACAGCGCCGTCACGACCCCGTTCAACAGCCATGCCGGCGTCTCGAAGCACGTCTGCTAGGGCGTTGTCACCGACCACACCAATGGGGGTTCCCATCACCTGAATCTCCGGGCCGGCGGAAAAAAACCTGCCGCACTTCTCGCGGTCACGTCAAATATCGAGGCGACGGCGGGCGTATTCGACGAGAATCGGCATGTCCGAGAGATGGGTGAGCTTCGCAATCGCCCGACGGTCGCCGCCGTTGATTTGCCTGAGTGTGTCCTGTCCGGTACTCCGGAGGTCGTCCATCAACTGATCGTACCGCTCGTTCGGAGCGAGATACAGCAGTTCCGTCATCATCAGGCGGGCGTTGTGTTTCGGGGCCACCTCGCTGTGCCAGAGCTGGTCGTAGACAGAGAGGTTCTCCGCCGAGGTGTCCGGTTCGTCCGGCTTGAGCGCCGAATCTGCCGTCGCGGCTGCGGCGCGGGCCGACTTCATCCCTTTGTGGATCCCTTCGCCCCACAGCGGGTCAACAGTCGGGACAGTATCACCGATAGCCATGAAGCTGTCCGTGCTCATCGAGTCAGGAGGCTGGATGTGGGCTGACCCTCGGTGGGCTTGCGTCCCCTCGATTCGCTCGGCGTCATCGAACCGGGGGTCCGAATCGAGCCAGTACTCCAGATAGTCGTCGATGCCCATTCCGTCTTTCGCGTACTTCTGGTGAGAGCCGTTCTGGATGTAACAGAGGCCGACTTTCGCCGTGTCTTCGCCAGTGTGGAAAATCCAGGAGTAGCCACCCGGGGCGAGGTCGTGATCTAGGCGGAGCATCATCGCATCCCGGAGGTCGGCGTAGTCGTCGTGATCCATTTCAACGCCCTCGAACTCGTACTCAACGCCGATTGCCTGATGGTCCCGCTTGAGGTCACACACGTCAAGTTCCTTCGCCAGCGGCGCGGCGGGGCCGGTGGCGTCGATGACGATGTCCGCGTACACCTCCTCGTCGCCGTCGTAGCGGACGCCGACGATCTCCCCGTTCTCCATGATGGGGGCCGAGACGCGGGCGTCAAAGCGGTAGGTCGCACCCTTATTCCGTCCCTCAGAGACAAGCCACTGTTTGAACTCCGCGAACTCTAGGACGGCCCCAGTCTGATTACGGACGTAGTGGTCGTTGGGGGACTCAAGCACGACGTTGTCCGTGTAGTTCATCACCACGTCATCGGGAATCGCAAAGCCCGTCATCGCCGACATGAACGTTCCGGCGGTGGACTTGTTGCTCTGACGCGGGAACTCGTCTTCGGACTCGGTTTCGAGAACGAGCACCTCGTAGTTTCGCTCCGCTAGATCACGGGCACACTGCGCCCCGGCGGGCCCGGCTCCGGCTATCACCACGTCAAAGCGCTCGCGCATGGTTGTGGGTGTTGCCTGTCGGTAATCAGTCTTTCCGAATACACCGAGGGCGGTCTCGAAAGGGTAAAGACGGCCCCACTACCATGACGGGAACACCCGGGGCGACATACAATGGTTCTCAAGACAGGCGCGGGCGTGCTCGCGGACAGGCGGCGGCTGCCCACGGCGCTACGGGCGGTGCTGGGATACTACGCGGACACCGGCGTGTTCGATGCCGGCAGCCTCTCACTGAAATCCGAGATTGACGACCGGACCGAAGCGATGGTTGACGACGTGACCGACCGCATTGAGGCTGCCCTCGAAGACGAGTTCGGCTGTCCGGTCGAGTTCTCATACGATACGAAGCTCATTCTCCCCGCACAGCTGACGCTGGGCTACGTCTACCGTAACGCCCGTCAGCAGGCCCCCGGCGACCCTGTCATCGATACAATCGCCGACGGCGTTCCGACCGTCGATGAGACGGCGCTGGAACAGGGGCCAGCACAGGACCTTGCACCCCGTGAAATGGTCGTGCGCGCCGAGCAGATGACTCGCCTCTCCATCGAGGCGCTCATCGACGGGGACATGCGCGACGCTATCAATGATGACGAGTTCGAAGATTTCGAGGTTGACTTTGACGCGAGTGAAGCGGACCGCCGCCGCGTCGCCGAGGTCGCCCAATCCGCGCTGCAGTCCCACCTCGACGGCCTGTTGGAGGATATGCCTCCCGTCGTCGAGAACGCCTACCAGTGGGCTGTCGACTACAGCGAGGCCCATCAGGACCGCGACGACTACTTCCGGGAACTGATGACCGCGGCTGAGGACGGTGACGCCGATGCGCTGACCGATATCCGGGAAGCGTACAAGTTCGCCGAGTACGACGAGGCGCCAGCGACGCTCACCGAGACGGAGAAGAAACTTCCCTACAGCAAAACCCAGTACGCCCGCGTCGGTGTCCTCTACGACGGGATGCTCGACCTCTACCGACTCGCTGGCCTCGACATCGACGACGAGTTCGCCAAGGCCATCGTTCTCGCCATTATCGGCGCACAGGTGTGGCTCGACGACGTGGACGACTACGAGGATGATCGAGCGGAGGGCCAACTGACGCCCGTCACCGCCGAGTACCTGCTCGCGCCCGACGACGAAGCCGCCTATCGACGAGTCGTCGACGTGACCGAACAGTATCTCGACCTCGCGAAGTCGTACGCAACGGCCGCCGACTCGCCGCTGACCGGCGTCGCTGTCGAGTACATCTACCGCTCCGGAAATCCGGATGTCCTGCCCGGCAAGCCTGAGTAGGCCCACGAGCGACACCGGCCCGGCCCAAGCACCAGAGTTTATATCTCGCCGCCCGCACCGAGATTTGAATGCTTCATTCGCGGGTGGGCAGGGTCGCAGCTGTCTGTGGACTGCTGGCCATCTTATTCGCACTCATGATCGGATTCGGTATGGCCACGCCGGCCCCCGAACTGGGCGACTATCCCGATGGAAACGCGCTGGCCCAGCATCCTGACAGCCACGTCGGTGAGGCCGTTCAGGTGACCGGCAGTGTCATCGGAACCGAGCCAGTCGAAATCGCCGTCGAATACGAGTACACTGCCAGCGGCGAGTACCACAGCGGCACGCTCACGGTTACAGTCCGGAATGTCGACATAGCCGTCGACGAAGGCGAGTCGCTGCAGGTGTACGGCACGTTCGGTCCAGACCGGACCATCACCGCGGAGAACAGCGTGCGCGTGCCGGCAGTGAACTACATGGCGATGTATATCGCTTCTGCCCTCGCCGGCCTGTGGACGCTGTGGCGACTGGTCTGTGAGTGGCGGCTGAACTGGCAGACAGGGGGACTGTGCCGGCGTGAGGAGCCACTTCGGCCGATACAGGCGCTTCACAAGAGAGTACAAGAGGTGCGTGCCTGATGCCGGACCTGCTCTCGCACGCCTTCATCGCGTTCACCATCTGTACCCTCCTGTCACTACGGTACAACTGGCTCACTGGCGAGTACGTCACCGTGGGGATGGCCGGCGCGTTCATCCCGGACATGGCGAAGATCAAGCTTCTCGTGGACGCTGCAGCGGTCGAGGCGGCGCTGGGGATCCCGTTCAACTGGCTGGGTATCCACACACTCGGCGGCGCGTTCGTTGCAGTCCTCGTAGGGACGGTCGTCGTGAACCGCGCCGACCGACGGCGCGTGTTCATGCTGCTGTCGCTCGGGGCTGTAAGTCACCTGCTCGCCGATTCGCTTTTGTTGAAGGCCTCTGGGCGGTCGTACGAAGTGCTGTGGCCACTGACACAGTACCACCCGCCCACGCCGGGGCTGTATCTGAGCACGGACATCTGGCTCACGGGCGTCACCGGTTCTGTTGCAGTGGCGGTTTATTTCCTCGTGCAGTACAGGGCATAGCGCCACTGTCTTTCCCCTCCTTCAGCGTTTCCCTAACGCCGTCTCAAACACGCGCTGTGCTCGCTCGTAGGCGGCGTTTCGGTCGACGATTGGATGATAGTAATCCGGAGCCAGTTCCTCGCGTTCGCCGTCAGAGAGCGTCGGCCAGTCGACGATCTTGTTCGCCGGAACATCACGAAGCTCCGGCACGTATTCCGTGACGTAGTCCGCCCCGCTGTCGTACTTGCTCATCTGTGCGACCGGGTCGAAGATACGCACGTCCACGGAGTCGGTCCCGGTAGACGCCGTCCACTGCCAGCTTGCGGCGTTGTTAGCGGGGTCGTGGTCGACCAGTCGCTTCCTGAAGTGCCGTGCGCCTTCGCGCCAGTCGACCAGTAGATGTTTCGTGAGGAAGGACGCGACGTTCTGGCGCGGCCGGTTGTGGATGTATCCTTCCCGTTCGAGCTGGCGCATCCCGGCGTCAACGAACGGATACCCCGTCTCGCCGCGCTTCCAGGCCTCGAAGTCGTCCTCGTCGTCTTTCCACTCGATACGGTTCGGGAACGACTTGTAGTTCTCTGACAGCAGCGTGGGGTTGTGGTACAGCAGGTGATAGCTCTGCTCGCGCCAAGAGAGTTCGTAGCGGTACTTCTGGATGTTCCGCTGGGCGTCACCGGTGGCTTCGGTGTGGCGGTCGGACGCATCCCGCCATATCTCGCGGATACCAATCATTCCTGCCGCGAGGTACGGCGACATACGCGAGACGGCGCTGGTCGGCCGCTCGACGGCTGCCTGCATGTCATCACGGGTCTCGTTGTACGTCTCGATGCCACCGGTGAGGAAGTCGTCGTACCGCTGCCGTGCCCCCTCGTAGCCGGGGGTTGGCAGGTCCATATCCGACTCGATGCTCGGAGCCGTCGTCGGGTCCGATACGTCGGCAAGCGAGTCCGCTTCGGGCGGGTCGACCGGCGGGAGCTTGTGGTAGGCCTGCCAGTCGTCGTAGAAGCGGCTGTGGTTCTCGTACCGGCTGTCGAGCCCGGCCGGATCGACGAGGACGAGGTCGGTCAGGGACTTCGTCGGCACGGCCTCATCGACACGGCGCTGTCGGTTCCGGCGCGCCGGCCGGTAGTGGTCGTTGTAGTACACCCGGTCTGCGTCGTACTCCTCGACGACGGTTGAGAGCACATCGGCAGCGGCCCCCTTCCTGACGAGCAGGTCACCGTCGCGGTCCCGATACGCCGCTTTCAGCGCTCTGACACCGGCCAGCAGGAATGCTCGCTGCCGCTTCCCAACCTTCGACAGCAGGTCCGTATCGAGAACGTACACCGGCAGTACCTCGTCGTCCGCGGCGGCGGCAGTCAACCCTCGATTGTCCGGTATTCGGAGGTCCCGCTGATGCCAGAAAACGTGCATGCATCTTGTTAGGGATACCAGCATATGGGTCTGAACCCGATTCTATTGTGTGTGGGCCCGGAGGACATGATGTCTGGCGCTTCGCCTCCACCATATCGCCGACCTACCGCGACGCAGGTTTGCGAACGAGATAGCAGTACTGTGTGAAACTGAAAAACGTCTCCCCGGCGACCTCCTGCTCCCGGAGGTCGTTCGCCCAGGCCTGTGCCGCCATCCGCTCGATAGCTCCATGGTCGGCCGCATAGTCCTCAATGAACTGCATGAGATGATACGCGAACGTCTCTTCTTCGAGTCGGGTGTTGACAATAGTGTTCGGTTCGACCCGGTCGACCGTCAGCCCAGCCTCACGGAGAACAGGGGCCAGATGGGAGCCGAGCCGTGGCTGCGGGCAGTGGTCGTCGAACGCCCTGAGGACGCGGGCCATTCGCTCTGGATTGGGACTGCGCCAGACAAGCGACGGGAAATCAGCGTCACAGACGACAGCGGACCCGCCGGGCCGCAGGACTCGGGCCAGTTCTGCAACCGCCGAAGAAACTGTTTCGAGGTACTCGAACACCTGCACCGCAACGGCCGCGTCGACCGATTCGTCGGCCACTGGAAGGTCACCGGCGTCTCCCTGTGACACGGCCACCTGCGGGAGCGAGGCACAGCGTTCTCGGGCGGGTTCAAGCATCGCCTGGCTCCGGTCGATACCGTGAACGTGTCCCTCGTTGCCGACCGCCCAGCCGATCTCCACCGGCTCGAAGCCCGGCCCACAGCCAATAGAAAGAACGGTGTCGCCTAGTTCGGGTGCGAGCAAGCCCCGGACTCGCTCCCGACGCGCCCCTGCGGCCGGTGTTCTGTATACCGCTTCCTCCTGCCGGGCTTCCGCTTCGTCGTAGTCGAGCGTGCCGCCCATCTCCGTACAGTCCTCAGCCGGTTGTCATAAATGAAACCATTCGGCAGCGTTACACTCGCCACAATTCGCTGCCAGGGTCCGTTAGTAAAAACGGCCCCCTCGGTAAGCCAATAGAAACAGCAGGTAGCATACGGCGGCCGCAGGCCGCCGTTTCACCGGAATCAAGGCTGTGGCCTCGATTCCGGCCTTTTTAGCGTAGATTTTTGCGCCGAGTGGTGCGCGAAGCGCACCCGAGGCGCAAAAAGGTACTTAGTAGAACTCGCGAACGAGGTCCATCGCGCCCTCGGGCGCGCCGTCGGGAATCTCGGCCATCGAACCCTCGACGCCCTCGCGTTCCTCGAACGGGACCGAATCCTCGTCCTGGTAGAGGACGCCCATGTACTCCTTCTCGCTTTCGAGAATCTTGTCCTTGGCCTGGTCGCGGTCCGACGGGTCGTGGTCGGTTTCGTCGAGGTCCACGATGGCGTCGCGGAAGTAGTCGTAAGTGTCCACGTCGTTGAACGTCACACACGGCGAGTAGACGTTGACGAAGCCGAACCCGTCGTGCTCGACGGCTTTCTGGACGATCTCGGCGTGGCGCTGTGCGTTCGAGGAGAACGACTGCGCGATGAACGTCGCGCCGGAGGCCAAGGCGAGCGCCTTGGGGTTGACCGGCGGCTGGTTCGGGCCGTCCGGCGAGGTCGAGGTCTCGAAGTCCTCGCGCGAGGTTGGCGAGGCCTGACCCTTGGTCAGCCCGTAAATCCGATTGTCCATTACGACGTAGCTCATGTCGACGTTGCGGCGGACAGCGTGGATGAAGTGGCCAGCCCCGATGGAGTAGCCGTCGCCGTCACCACCCGAGACCATCACTTCGAGGTCCGGGTTGGCCATCTTCACGCCGATTCCCACGGGCAGGGCGCGGCCGTGGACGCCGTGGAGCGCGTAGCTGTGCATGTACGTCCCGATCTTGCCGGAACAGCCGATACCGGCGACGATGAAGGTGTTGTCCGGGTCGTTGCCCGTCTCGGCCAGCGCCTTCATCATGCCGTTCATCGTCCCGAAGTCACCGCAGCCGGGACACCAGGTCGGTTGCTTGTCGGATTTGAAGTCTGTGAAGCGAACGTCGGAACTCATTGTGTTGCCTCCGCGGGTGTGTCAAGCGTCTGCTTTATTTCTGTCGCCAGTTCGTCTGCCTTGAACCGAACGCCGTTGTACTTGTTGATGCGCTGGACCCGTTCGAGGACATCGTGTTCGATGACATCCGCGAACTGGCCGGTAGCGTTGCACTCGACGACGATGACGTCCTCGGCCGCCTCGATCTCCTCGGTGAGGTCCGGTCGCGGGAAAATGTACGGGACCGAGAGGAACCGGATGTCGTAGCCGTCCTCCTCCAGCAGTGTCAGCCCCTCGCGGAGCGCGCCCTCGTTGGAGCCCCAGGAGATGACTAGCGTGTCCGCGTCGGGGTCGCCGAACTCGCGGTAGTCGAAGTCCTCCTGCTCGCGGGCGGTCTCGACTTTCCGCTGGCGCTTGTCGACCTGCTCGATGCGGATGTCCGTGTCTTCGGTCCGCCGACCGAGTTCGTCGTGTTCGAGGCCGGTCGTCATGTGCGCGCCGTCGGTCGTCCCGGGGAACGCACGCGGCGAGATGCCGTCGGCGGCGGCGAAGTGGGCCTGGAAGCGGCCCTTCTCGTCGAGCCAGGCGTCGATGTCGTTCTCGTCGACGACCTTGCCGCGGTCGATTTCGACCTCGTCCATGTCGAACGTCTCGGGGGAGAAGGTCTGTTCCGTCACAGCCATCGCGAGGTCCGAGACGAGGAAGACCGGGGTCTGGTACTTCTCGGCGAGGTTGAACGCCTCGACGGTCTTCCAGAAGCACTCCGAAACCGTGGTCGGCGCGACGACGAACCGCGGAATCTCGCCGTGGCCGCCGTACAGCGTCATGTTGAGGTCGCCCTGCTCCTGCTTGGTCGGCATCCCGGTCGAGGGACCGGAGCGCATCACGTCACAGATGACCAGCGGCGTCTCGCTGGTGGCGACAAGCCCGAACGTCTCGGTCATCAGGTCGATACCCGGTCCGGACGTGGCGGTCATGGCTCGGGCACCGGCGCGGGCCGCACCGAGGGCCATGTTGATTGCGGAGAGTTCGTCCTCGGCCTGGACGACCTTCCCGCCGAACTGGTCGACGCGGCCGGTCATGTACTCCATCACGTCCGTCGCCGGTGTGATTGGATAGCCGGCGTAGAAGCGACAGCCGGCGGCGATAGCGCCCATGCCGATGGCCTCGTCCCCGTTGAGGAGCACGTAGTCCTCGTCGGTGGTCTCCATGTCGTAGTCGAACTCGCCGTACTCCTCCTGCACGTAGTCCTGTCCCTTCCGGGCGGCTTCCTTGTTGTTCTCGACGATGGCCTCGCCCTTGTCGCCGAAGCGCTTTTCGAGGCTTTCGTCGAGGTTCTCGATGGGGAAGCCGGTGACCTCACACGCCGCACCGAGGGCGACGACGTTGAGCATGATGGCCCCACCCGCGTCCTCGGCGAGCCGTTTCAGCGGTACTTCGAGTGCCGTCGCGTCGCCGGGCACTTCCACGTCCTGCATGGTCGAACGCTCGCCGTCATAGATGATGACGGAGTCCTCGTGGAGTTCGTCCTCGTTCTCGTGGATCGTGCGCTCGGTGAGTGCGATCAGGATGTCGAGGCGGTCGACGACACTCTCAACGCGGTCGACTGACGTCCGTACCTTGTAGGCGGTGTACCCGCCGCGGATGCGGGAGGCGAAGTCCTTTGAGGTGAAGACGTGTCGACCAGCCCGGGAGAGTGCCTGCGCGAAAATCTTCCCGGTGGAGTCGATTCCATCGCCGGCTTCGCCGCCGATGGCCCAGTTCAGGTCCTCTGGCATTATATCCCTCGGGTAGCCAGCGTGGTAGGAAAAGCCTTCCGTAAGCGCCCGCGCGCGTACTACTCGCTTTTGAGTGAATTTTGGTATGGTCTCGAGCAAAAACCGGCATAATCACTCGTATGTAGGAAAAAACCGGCAATACGGTCCGACTAGGCTGAAACTCCGCGACCGTAACCCCCTTGCCCAGTCACGGTAACTCTGGGATATGGATGAACGAGTCCTCGACGTGGTTGCCGTCCGAGATGTCGGACCAGATACCGTGGCGATTGACTTTGAGACACCGGATGCCTTCGACGCACAGCCGGGTCAGTTCGTCAAACTGACATTGACCGTCGACGGGGAGAATATCTCGCGGTTCTACACTATCTCTTCGCCGACGGTCGACGAGGCGTTCGAGATCACCGTCGGTATCGACCCCGACGGCGAACTGGCACCGAAACTCGGTGCGCTCGAAGCGGGCGACGGCGTCCGTATCGCCGGGCCGTTCGGGTCGGATTACTACGAGGGCGAGAGCCGCGTCGTCGTGTTGGCCGGCGGCCCCGGCGTCGGTCCGGCGGTCGGTATCGCCGAGCGTGCACTGGACGATGGTAACGAGGCCGCAGTCGTGTATCAGGACGACGCGCCGGTCCACGGGGACCGACTAGACGCGCTCGCCGAGGCCGGGGCGCTCGTCTCGGTCATCGATGGCGAGGCGTCCCTGACAGAGCCAGTCGCCGATGCCGTCGAGGGCGGTGGGCAAGTGTTCATTTACGGCTTCGCGGACTTCCTCGATGCCGCCACGGAGGCGCTGGAGGCCGCTGGCATTAGCACTGATGATGCCAAAGTCGAGAACTTCGGATAGCTCGTCCCACCGTCATTCGAGCGTCGTCCCGCCTGCTAACTCACCGTTTGACCGGTGGTAGCGGTGTTAGCTCTCGTCACTGGCGCTTGGTGCCCGAACGGTCAGCACCGGTACCGGCGACGTTCGGACCAGCTTTTCCGCGACGCTACCCAGGAGGTAGCGGTCGACGCCGGTGCGGCCGTGAGTGCCGATGACGACGAGGTCGGCGTCAGTATCCTCGATAGCGTCGAGGATGGCCCGATACGGGACGCCGTGAGTGATAGCTGTCTCGACAGTCTCGACTCCCAGCTCGGAGAGCCGGTCGGACGCCCCCCCGACAGCATCCGTCGCGACCGACTCCAGTTCGTCGACGATGACAGTCGATCCGACGTCGATACCGAGCGACCGCGTGTCCACGACCGAAACGAGATGGGTAGTGGCATCGGTTGCGCTTGCGAGCGCGCCTGCCGGTTCAATAGCCGCCTCTGCGCCGCTGCTGCCATCGGTCGGGAGTAGAATGTCGTCGAACGAGACGGTCCCCGGCTCAGCGTCGGCTTTGACCGAGAGGACCGGCACATCGGCGAGGCGAACAACCTTTTCGGTGACACTGCCCAGAAGGAACCGTCGGACACCGGTCCGACCATGGGTTCCCATGACGATGAGGTCGATATCGTTCTCGTCGGCGTAGTCGAGAACCGCGTCGTGGACGACTCCCTCGCGGACGGCGGGGGTGACGGACAGACCCTCGGTGTCGACGTGGTCGGTCTGGGATTCGACGAAGGCATCCGCCGGGGAGCCGCTGTCGTAGTCCCAGTCGTCGTCCGTGGGCCCGTGCTCGTCGACGACCGAGAGCACATGGACCGCTGCATCGTGAGTGCCGGCAAGCGTCGCAGCGACCTCGAACGCGCGCTCGGAACCGGGGCTGCCGTCGGTCGGAACGAGGATTCTATCGAACATTGGGTGTCGCTATTCACCGCCGTCGGTGATAAAGTATCGTGGCTGAGACAGGACTACCGAGAGAGTCACTGCTGGGTTCGGAGAACAGAACAAAGCCTATAACAGTCGGATGCGAACTTCTCCCATGCGCGAGGCAAGTCGGACGACGCGCCAGCGCATCGCTGACCAACTACGCGACGAAGCGATGGCTGCAGGGACAATCGCGAACGAGTTCGAGATACAGACCAGCGACGCGCTCACGCACGTAGAGCATATCTCCAAGTCCCTGGAATCGACCGACGAACAGCTCCTCGTCGCGCCGCCGGAGTGCGAGGAGTGCGGCTTCACGGACTTCGACGACCTGACAAACCGACCGAGTCGGTGTCCGGAGTGCAAATGCGAAGCGGTCTCGGAGCCGGCGTACCGGATCAGCTGACCGATACGGAGTCCCGAGAAAGCCGATACCAGCCGCTCAGTTCCCCGAGAAGCCGATGCGACCGCGCGAAGAGAGGTCGTGGTCGCCCGACGGCCCCTGATTTTCGAACTCGTAGCGCTCGTCGGTCAGGTAGACGTCACCGTCCTCGGTGGTGATAGAGACTTCCTCCAGAACCGCTCCCTCGCAAGGGCCGTAGTTACACAGCCCCGAATCGGATTCGAACGTCGCCCCGTGTTTCTCACACACCAGTTGCCCGTTGCGAACTGTCGCCCCACTGCCCTTGTCGAGTCGGACATCTGTCCAGTGTGGACAGTAGTTCTCGAACGCGACGACCGCGTCGGACAACTCGACGATAATCGCCTCCTTCGTGTCGAAGCCGTCGCGAACAGTGAACAGAAACGTTCCGTCATCGGGCACCTCGTCCAGCGCGACGATACGGCTGTCCTCATCCATACTATGCATCCGTAAGTACGTAAGCCGTTTCAAACCGCCGGTTCCAGCCCTATTCACGTGCTGAAGCGATGACCCACAAAACGAAGCCCATCTCAGTAGTGTCGCTCCTCGATTCGCTCGTCGAACAACCGCTGAAGGAGCTTCGTCATCGGCCCGCTCCCGACGGAGATGCCGTCGACGGTCGCAATCGGGCGGATCTCCCACGTCGAGTTCGTGAGAAACGCCTCGTCAGCATCACGCAGCGCGTCGAGCGAATAGTGACCGGTCTCGACGGGGAAGTCCTCGCCGCGGGCGATGTCCATTACCACGTCGCGGGTGACCCCCGGCAGTAGGTCCAGATCCGTACTCGGCGTCCGGAGGCCGTTGTCCGTGACGAAAAAGAGGTTGCTCGTCGCTCCCTCGGCCAGATTACCGTCCATGTCTCGGATGAGACATTCGTCGGCGGGCTCGCCGCCAGCGGCGGCCTTTCGAAGTTCGAGCCGGCCGAGAATCCCGTTGAGGTAGTTGTGCGTCTTCGCGTCCGCCGGGACGGCCTCGCTCGGAATCCGCCGGGTCCGGACCGTCTGGACCGACGCCGGCTCGTCCCAGACGCGCTCGCCGTCCAGCCCGCCCCTCGGGAGCCCCTTGCAGATGACGACGACAGTGGGGTCGACATCCTGTCCCGGAGTGAGCTTCCCGGGCTGGACACCCCGTGTGACAGACAGCCGGACGTACGCCTCGTCGAGGTCGTTGGCCGCGAGCGTCTCGTCGACGCGCTCACGGAGGTCATCTGGCACGGCGTCGGCGAAGCCCAGCGTCTCGGCCGTCCGCTGGAGGCGCTCGCGGTGGGCGTGCCACTGGAACGGCTCGCCGCCGTAGGCCCGGAGCGTCTCGAACGCCGCATCGCCGTACATGAACCCGCGGTCGCGCACTGACACCGTCGCCTCGCCTTCGGGGACGAGCGCCCCGTTTACGTGGTATTGCATAGCAGGCAGAAGTTCTCGATCATGGTCTTGCCGTGGTCGGTCAGGATGCTCTCGGGATGGAACTGGACGCCGATGTGCGGGCGGTCGTCGTGGCGCACGCCCATGACGACTCGTGACTCGTCGGTACCGCCTTGGCCGACGTCGGTCGGTTCGGAGCTGTCGTCGCCCGTTGCGTCACCGTCGGTGACGGTGTAGGCCGTCTCAGTTAGCACGTCGGGGAGGGTCTCGCGGTCGACCGCAAGCGAGTGGTACCGGCCGACATCGAACGGGTCCGGGATGTCTTCGAACACCCCTGTGCTGTCGTGGGTAACCGACGAGGATTTACCGTGGACGACCGCTTCGGCGTGGCCGACGGGCGCGCCGTTGGCCGCACATAGCGCCTGATGTCCGAGACAGACCCCCAGCGTGGGGTATTCCAACGCCTCGAATATCGGCATCGAGACGCCCGCCTCCTCGGGCGTCCCCGGCCCCGGTGAGACGACGATACCGTCGGGGCCCATCGCTCGGATGTCTTCGATGTCGATGGCGTCGTTGCGCCGGACGATGACATCGTCCTCACTCCCGCCGAGGCGGAGGACCACTTCGCCGACGTACTGAACGAGGTTGTACGCGAAGGAATCGTAGTTGTCGACGACCAACACGGTCGGGGCCAGCGAGTCTGTCGCTGGACTACCTCCGGCGTTGTTGCCGCTGGTGGCCCCGCCGTCGCCGCTCCCCCCGCTGCCACGGTGGTCGCTCATCCCTTGTCCTCCATCGCCAAGTCGACGCGCTTCCCGAGCGCCTCGTCGACGGCGTTGACGAGGGCGCGGCCCTTGTCCAGCGTCTCCTGATACTCGCTGTCCGGGTCTGAATCGTGAACCACGCCGGCACCGACACGGAGGTGGTACTCCTCGGCGTACCGGACCAGCGTTCTGATGACAATATTCAGGGTCGCTCGGTCGTCGAAGCCGAACAGGCCGATGGAACCGGTGTACGGTCCCCGTCGCGTGGCTTCGACCTCATCGATAATTTCCATCGTCCGGGGTTTGGGCGCGCCGGTGATGGTGCCGCCGGGGAACACCGCGGCGATGGCGTCCTGCAGGGACGCGCCGTCACGGAGTCGCCCCTCAACGACCGAGACCAGATGCATCACCTCCGAGTAGCGGTCGACGCGCCGGTAGTCCGGTACCTCGACGCTGCCAAATTTGCTTACTTTCCCGAGGTCGTTGCGCTCTAGGTCGACGAGCATCGCGTGTTCGGCCCGTTCCTTCCCGTCGTCGAGCAGGTCCGCCTCTAGACGGTCGTCGGCCTCGCGCGTCTCGCCCCGTGGCCGGGTTCCGGCAATAGGTTCGGTCTCAATTCGGTCGCCGTCGCGGTGCAAGAGCAGTTCCGGGCTGGCGCTGACGAGGTCGACGCCGGGGAACTCAAGCAGGGCGGAGTACGGTGCCGGATTCACGCTTCGCAGCGCGTCGAAGGCTTCGACCGGGTGGACCGCCGCGGGGGCACGGAGCCGCTGGGAGACGTTCGCCTGGAACGTGTCGCCGTCGCGGATGTACTGCTTGACCGTTCGGACCCGGTCAGCAAATGACTCGCGCGTGCAGTCGCTCTCGAAGGTCGCTTCGTCGGTCTCGACTGGCGGCTGCTTGACAGCGGGGTCTCCCTGTACGGCCGCCCGAGCCAGGTCCAGCGCGTGCTGTTTGCCGAACTCGTAGGCCAATTCTGGCGTCTCGAAGTCACCGACCCGCGGACAGGCCGTCACGCGCAAGGTCACCGACTCACCGCGGGGTTCCTCCCAGGCGGCGAAGCGGTCATAGCGAGCTATCTGTAGGTTCGGGAGCGCGCGGTCGGCGTCGGCGCTGTCGGGCAGTGACTCCAGTTCCCGCGCCACATCGTAGGAGAGCCATCCAACGGCTCCGCAGGGATACGGCACGTCACAGTCAGCGCGGACCAGGCGCTCGCCGTCGAGGAACTCGGTCAGTGCAGCGAGAGTCCGGCCCGCTCCGGGGTCGACCTCGCGGAAGTCCGCCGGAGCGGTCCCGAAGTAGCCCCACCCCGACTGGCCGCCGGTAGTCGCCAGATACACGCCGCCAGTTTCGTCGCGCGCCCGGCGATAGGCGAGAAACGGGTCAGCAACGTCCACCCGAACCTCGACAGGGACGCGCGCCACTGAGGGTGCGTCGGCCGCACGGTCGGTGAACGTCGTCCGGTCGGTTTCGACCGATTGCATTACCGAACGAAAACAGTGCGGCGACTAATTCCCTTGCGGTTCAGAAATGGACTGCCAGCTGTCTCAGAACTCTTCCGCCCGCTCGATCCAGCCCGAAACGCGGCTCTCCGAGAGGTCGGTGTCCGCGGCGATGGCCGCTGCGTCCGCAGTGGCAAGCTCGCCTACGGTCTCGATGCCGATACCGGCGAGTCGGTCGGCGTACGCGGGACCGATACCTTTGATCTCCGTCACTAGGGCAGTGTTTTCCCCGTCATCGGTCTCACCCGCGTCCCCAGCAGCAGCCTCGGCCGACTCCCCGTCAGCGGTGGTCTCCGAGTCGCCGGCTTCGTCGTCGAGCGCTGTTTCTTGCTCGGACGCCGCGGAAGACGCATCGGTCACAGATTCTGTTTCGTCGTCAGTGGGAGTTGGTGACACAGCAGGCTCTGACCCGTCCGTCTGCGTGGCTGTTCCACTCCCATCCCCTGATTCGGTCCCGGCCCCGTCCGCAGTATCGGATGTGTGGGTCTCGGTAGTCGCAGCGGTGTTCGTCCCCTTCACAGCGTCTTCGTCTTCAGTAGAGGGCTCTCGCTCGACGGTCACGTCCACGTCGCGGTTCGTTCCCGACGTGGCTGACCCAGTCCCGTCAAGCCCGAGGGCGGATTTCAATTTCTGAAGCAGACCCATACATGAACGTATTTATCCCCCACACAAATCTCTTGCTGGTGACCGATCCGCTACAGGCGCTCGCGCAACTGGCTGTTCATCCTATCCACGGGCGCGTCCTCGCCAGTCCAGCGTTCGAACGCTTCGACCCCCTGATACAGGAGCATCCACGCGCCGTCAACTGTCGTTGCGCCCGCGGCCGCCGCGTCCTGTAGCAGACGGGTCTCAATCGGCGTGTACACCGCATCGAGCACCGCGAGGTCGCCGTGCAACGCGTCGGCGGGGACTGGCGTCGCATCTTCATCCATGCCGACGCTGGTGCAGTTGACGAGGATGTCGGCGTCCGCAAGCAGGTCGGGAAGCGAGTCGAGTCCATGGCCGGAGGCGTCCGGGACCTCATCGGCGAGTCCGTCAGCTTTGGACTCGGTGCGATTCGCAATCCGAACCGACAGTCCCGCATCGGCGAGCCCGAACGCGACCGCTCGGCCCGCACCGCCGGCCCCGACGACGACAGCTGTGCCCGACAGCGCCACGTCGTGATGGCGCAACGCTCTGACCGCACCGACCGCGTCGGTGTTGTAGCCCGTGGGCGTTTCACCGGTGAAATCGACGGTGTTGACCGCGCCGATGCGCTCGGCGAGCGGCGCGGGGTCGACAGCGTCTAGCACGTCCTGCTTGAACGGAATCGTGACGTTGAGGCCGTCTATTCCGAGCGTCTTCGCCGCGTCGATGGCGTCGGCACCAGAGTCGGCCGCTGGTTCGAACGTGACGTAGCGTGCATCTAGCCCCAGTGCTTCATAGCCCGCCTCGTGCATCGGCGGCGACAGCGAGTGCCCGACCGGGTTTCCGATGAGTCCGTAAACGTCCATATCAACGTCAGCGCGCCCCGGTCGTATCAACGCCACGCTCTGCGAGACACAGCTTCCTGCCGACACTTTCGCAAGCTTTTCACCCGGACCTAGCCACATGTCCGACAGTGAGTCGTCTACGTCACCCACTGCTGCAGGTTGCCGTCGCGCTGGCCCTGACTGTCGGCTGGATTTACCTCTTTATTTCCGGCATTGACGTCGGGACCCTGACCACCGTCGCGGTCAGTGGGTTCGCCGTTCTCGGGGCGTCGTTCCTGCTGGCCTGGGGCGCTGAAACCGCGGAAAAAGACGTGCCGAGGGCCTTCGCTATCGCCGTCCTCGCAATTCTCGCAGTGGCTCCCGAGTACGCAGTCGACGCGCTGTACGCCTGGAACGCCGGGGCAGGCGGCGCGACGACAGAAGCCTGCCGGCAGTTCACGGCGGCAGAAATCGAGTCCGCGACCGGGGGGCTCGCTCGCGCCTGTCACGACGCGAATCTCGCCATCGCGAACATGACCGGCGCGAACCGTATTCTCATCGGCATCGGCTGGGCCGGCATCGCCGTGTTCACCGTCTGGCGGGCCGCGAAAACGCGAGACCCCGCAGTCACGAAACGCGACGGCTTCCTGACCGACGCCGTCCAGCTGGACACCGACATCGCGACCGAGATCTCCTTCCTCTTTCTGGCGACGATGTGGGCGTTTCTCGTCCCCCTCGGCGGCGGCATCGGTATCCTCGATACGCTGTTTCTGGTCGGCCTCTACGTCGGGTACATCGGTCTCGTGCTCAAGTCCGACATCGAACACAGCGAGCACACCGTTGGCGTGCCGAAGTACTTCCAGGAGTGGTCGCTGCCGTGGCGGCCGCTCGTCGTCCTGGCGCTGTTTGGCTACTCGGGTGCGATGATTTTCACTGCGGTCGAGCCGTTCGCCCACGGCCTCGAAGAGATCGGTGTCGCGAACGGCATCCCCGAGTTCTTCATGATCCAGTGGGTTGCCCCGCTGGCCAGCGAGTCGCCCGAACTCATCGTCGTCGCCGTGCTGGTCAACAAGGCCCGCTCGACCGCTGGTTTCAATGCCCTCATCTCCTCGAAACTCAATCAGTGGACGCTGCTCATCGGGACCATCGCAGTAGTGTACTCCATCGCGCTCGGCGGGTACGGCGTCCTGCCGTTCGACGCCAGACAGGGCGCAGAGATCTGGATTACAGCGGCCCAGTCCTTCTTTGCGCTTGCCATTCTAGTCAACTTCGAGATCAGTATCCGCGAAGCAGTCGGGCTGTTCGCGCTGTTCATCTCGCAGGTGGCTCTGGAGTTCGCCATAATCAGGGACCTCGTCGCTGTACCGATATCGAGTCACGACCTCCTGTTGGCGTACACGGCGCTGTACGTCGTCATCGGGGCCGGACTGTTCGTCCAGCGCCGCGAGGCGCTGAAACACCTGTTCGGGCTGGCCGGAGACGCCGTCCGGACCGCGATAGGCCGTGACCCGGCTACTCTGGAGAACGCGGACTGATGCTCGGTATCGTTATTTCACACGCCGACGCGGCGTCGACTCACATTGGGGAACACCTGCGCTCGCTCCGAGACTGGGAGACAAGCGTCGACGAGACGCGGCCCGTCGCCGAGGGCGGCGGCACGGTGTACCGAACTGACGGCGTCGAACTCCGCGAGTTCGAGGCGTTGCATCTGGACATCGAACGCGTCGGGGCGGCGTTCGACAGCCCGGACCTGCTGGTGTTTGCCTCGAAACACGCCGGCGAGACGGATGAACTCCTGACAGCCCACCACACCGGGAACTTTGGCATCGCGGAGTACGGCGGCGAAGACGGCCGGTTCGCCCGGGCCTGTCCTGGTGCACACACGGCAGTGGTTTCGGCGCTCCAGCGCCACGCCCCGCCTGACTACGAGGTCGGCATGGAGTGTACGCACCACGGCCCGACAGCGGTGGGCGTCCCGTCGATGTTCGTCGAGGTCGGCAGCGCGGAACCACAGTGGGAGGACCCGGACGCCGCTGTGGCCGCCGCCAGAGCCATACTGGACCTCGCCGACAAACCGGCCGACAAGCCGCGGGAGAACGGGACGCGCCGCCATCTCCTCGGTGTCGGCGGCGGCCACTACGCCCCGCGATTCGAGCGCGTTGTCCGCGAGACGGACTGGGCGGTCGGTCACATCGCCGCTGACTGGTCGCTGGATGCGCTGGCGGAGTGGGCCGACAGCGACGAAGAGCGCGACACCGTTCTCGAACGCGCCTTCCGGGCCAGTGCGGCCGACTACGCCCTCATGGAGGGCGACCGGCCGGAGCTACAGGCGGCTATCGAATCGCTGGGCTACCGCGTCGTCAGCGAGACGTTCGTTCAGGAGACGACCGGTGTCGACCTGCGCCTCGTCGAGGCACTCGAAGACACTGTCGGGTCGGTAGACGACGGTCTCAGGTTCGGAGGGCTTGCGCCCGGACACGACGGCGAGTGGACCGTGCTCGACCTCCCCGATGAACTTATTTCAGACGTACGCGGGGTCGATAACGAAGCGCTGCGCGAGACCATCGAACGGCAGTCCATCGCGTACGTGACCGAGCAAAACGGGACGGTGTTCACCGGGCCGATCATCTGTCCGGCGGGGACGGGCCTGCGAGCGGTCGTCGACCCGCTCGTCGAAATCCTCGAACGACGCTTCGACAGTGTCGAGTGGGCCGCGGACGAACTCATCGCCCGCGAGACAGCGTTCGATCCTGACCTCGCGCGAACGGCTGGCATCCCTGAAGGACCGAAATTCGGGAAGCTCGCCTCGGGCGAGTCAGTCGAAATCGATGGGGAAGAGATTGGACCGGAGCGCTTCCAGCGCGAGCGTATACGTCGATATACGCTGTGAACACTGGCGCGTTAGCCGCCGAAACTGGGGATCAACACGTCAGACGAGCGTCAGACAGAGGGGGAAAACTAATAACTATTCGTCTGCAAGGACGCTTTAAATTATGGATTCGATAATTGACGACGCTATCGACGAGGCAGAACAAGACGGGGAGGACGCGGACAGAGGAACTGTCAACGAAACTACATCATCGCCGTCACAGGACATGTCGACGTCGGGGACGATGTCCGACGAGGAACTGGCAAGCGTCGTCAAAGACCTGGAGACGAAGATCACGGTTGTCGGCTGTGGCGGTGCCGGCGGGAACACGGTCACCCGGATGATGGAGGAAGGCATCCACGGGGCCAAGCTCGTCGCCGCGAACACTGACGCACAGCACCTCGCCGACGAGGTGGCCGCCGACACCAAGATTCTCATCGGCCGCAAGCGAACCGGCGGCCGCGGGGCCGGTTCAGTCCCGAAGATCGGTGAGGAGGCCGCACAGGAGGATATCGAGGATATCCAGCAGTCTATCGACGGCTCGGATATGGTGTTTGTCACCGCCGGTCTCGGTGGCGGCACCGGGACTGGCGCGGCCCCGGTGGTCGCACAGGCCGCACAGGAAGCCGGCGCACTCACCATCTCCATCGTCACGATTCCGTTCACCGCGGAGGGTGAGCGCCGCCGTGCAAACGCCGACGCCGGACTCGAACGGCTCCGCTCCGTCTCTGACACGGTCATCGTCGTCCCGAACGACCGCCTGCTCGACTACGCGCCCAGCATGCCGCTGCAGGACGCGTTCAAGATTTGCGACCGTGTGCTGATGCGCTCGGTCAAGGGGATGACCGAACTGATCACCAAGCCCGGCCTCGTCAACGTGGACTTCGCCGACGTTCGCACCATCATGGAGAACGGCGGCGTCGCCATGATCGGCCTCGGCGAATCCGACTCTGAGAACAAGGCTCAGGACTCCATCCGCTCGGCGCTTCGCTCGCCATTACTCGACGTGGAATTCGACGGTGCGAACTCCGCGCTCGTCAACGTCGTTGGCGGCCCCGACATGAGCATCGAGGAAGCCGAGGGCGTCGTCGAGGAGATTTACGACCGCATCGACCCCGACGCTCGCATCATCTGGGGCGCGTCGGTCAACAACGAGTTCGAGGGCAAGATGGAGACGATGATCGTCGTCACCGGCGTCGAGAGTCCACAGATCTACGGTCAGAGCGAGGCCGAACAGGAGAAGGCCGCCCAGCAACTCGGCGAAGACATCGACTACGTCGACTAATCTGCCTCGCCGCCTCGGTTTTATTTTCCTCTAATCGCCGTTACGTGCCGCTCTATCTACATTTTTGCTATCATAAATGATACTCCCGCCGAAAAGCGTTTATCCGGAAATTCAGACTCTCTGTTCATGTACTCGGATTCGAGGCGTGGTGTACTCAAAAAATGTCTGGCAGCCGGGGGTTTGGGCATCTCATCTGGCTGCCTTGGGTCCCTGAGCGGGAGCGGTGGCACTGTGCAGTTCGGCGCGCTCCTCCCGCTCAGTGGTGCGCTCGCCCCACTCGGGCAACACGGCAAGCGCATGGTTGAGCAGGCAGCAAGCGATGTCAACGCGGCCGGTGGTATCCGCGGGAATGATGTCGAAGTGACCATCCTTGACACTGAAGCGAACGCCGAAACCGCTGTCGAGCAGTACGGGACACTCGTCGACCGAGGTGTCATTGGTTTCGTCGGTGGCCTCGTCAGTGACGCGTCGCTCGCTCTCGCGCCGGAGGCGGCCAGCGACGAGATTATGGAGGTCAGCCCCGCCAGTACTGCCCCGCAGCTATCGACTGCCGGTCGAGCCAACGGGCGGAAATACTTCGGCCGAACGGTGCCAAGCGACGGGACGCAAGCGGTGGTGATGGCGAAGGTCGTCGACGACCCGCTGTATGTCGGTGCGGACTCCGTCGCGCTACTGAGCATCGATAACTCGTTCGGTGCCGGACTGGCGGACGCACAGCGTGAGGTGCTGGACGCCGAGGTTGTCGCCGATGTGCGGTACGACCCGTCGTCGGAGTCGTTCGACGACACGCTTGCGGACGTATTCCAGAACGACCCTGATGCCGTCAGCTTCACCAGTGTCTCCGGGCAGGAGCGGGGCATCCTCGATTCATACAGCCAGTCGGAGTACGATGTCCCGTGGGTGTTGTCTGCAGGGATGTTCGGTGGCGACCTCCCGTCGTACTACGACGGGTTCTACAGCGCGTCGCTGTCCTCTGCACGGACGCAAGCGTACTTCGAACTCGTCCGTCGGCTCTCAGATATCGACCAGCCCAGAGCGTACTCGGTCAACGCGTATGACGCGCTGTTTTTGATGGCGTGTGCCGCCGAACAGGCCGGTGAAGCCAGCGGCCCGGCAATCGCCGAGACCATTCAGTCGGTTTCCGGCGGGTCTGGACACACTGTTTCGGTCGGCGACTTCGGTCGTGTTCGGTCACTCACCGAGGCAGGTCGAGCGGTGAATTATCAGGGCGCGTCCGGAAGCGTTGACCTGACGGCGAACCTCGAACCGCTGAGTTCGTACCTGATCGAACGGGTCACGAACGGGTCGGTCGAGTCGCTGGAGCTACTGCAGTCACGATTCTTCAAATCAGGAGGCAATCAATGAGTTCACTCCCCAGCCGGCTGGTACAGGCGACGGAACGTGCGCTCCCTGACGCTATTCGGCGGCGCTACGCCGCGAAGTTCGGTGTCCTGTTGCTCGGTGTGGTCGTCATCCTCGCCCTCGGCGGCGCGGCGATCCACCTCGACACGGGCTCGCTGGTCGAGTCACAGACCGAGGAGCAGATCCTCGGCGTTGCGGAGTCTCAGTCCAGTTCCGTGTCAAGCTGGGTCTCGAACAAGCAATCCACGGCATCGTTCCTCGCGGCGTCTATCGGCGACCGGTCCGAGTCAACCTCGGATACAGAACACCAGCGGTGGCTCGAACAGAAGCTCATCGGGCTTCCCGGAGACGTCCGGGCGCTGCATTACGTCGACGCTGCTGACGGCACAGTCACCGCCAGCACTGACGACGACCTGAACGGCGTCGCACTGAGCGACGTTGACGACCCGTGGACGGACGCGAGTGGTGCAGTCGTCTCGTCAGGACCGACGGACACGTCCGAAGCATACCAGAGCGGTAATGAATCAGTCATCGCGTTCGTTCAGCATGTCTCTGGCAGCGACGAATACGTCGTACTGACGGCGTCGCTTGAGGCGCGCTCTCATGAGTTCACGTCACCGTTTGCGACGGGCGACGTGAAAGTCGTCGGGTCAGGTGGCCAGATCATACTCGACAACCGGAAAAGCTCGATTCTCGAAGAGTACGCGGCAACCGGAGACGCGACCGATACGAGCGTTGAGGCGGCGCTGAACGGCGAAACCGGTTACAAATCCGTCTCTGCCAGAACGGGCATGGAAGACGGAAAGTACGTGATGGCGTACACGCCGGTGACCGGCACTGAATGGGCGTTGCTGTATCACGTGCCCCAGGACCGCGCGTTCGCACTGCAGTCGGCTGTCTCCCAGAACATTGCGCTTCTGCTTGCGCTTGCCGTCGGGGCGCTGTTCGTCGTCGGCGTGACAATCGGACGCGGAACCGCGAACGCACTCGCCCGTGTCGCTGAAAGCGCAGAGGATATCGCCGCAGGTGAGATCAACAGCACCCTCCCGGAGACTACTCGCGTCGACGAGATGGGACAGCTGTACGACTCCTTCGCATCGATGCAGGCGTATCTGACGACCGCCGCAGACCAGGCCGACGCGCTCGCTGCAAAGCGGTTCGACGACCCGGCGCTGGACGAGAGCATCCCCGGCGAGTTCGGTGCGGCGCTAGAGGAGATGGGCGAGGACATCCAGGCGTTGATTACCGACGTCGAGGCTGCCAGAGATGAGGCGGAGGCGGCAAAAGAAGACGCCGAGTCGATGGCAGCCGCCCTCGAAGCCAAGGCGGCCGAGTTCAGCAAAGTGATGGACAAGTCGGCAGACGGGGACCTCACCCAGCGGATGGCCACCGATAGCGACTACGACGCGATGGTCGACATCGCGGAAAGTTTCAACGAGATGATTGCGGAACTCGAACGGACAGTCAACCGCATCGAAGGGTTCGCCGGCACTGTCGACAGCTCGACGGAGACGATCTCCGCGAGCGCACAGGAAGTGCGGTCGGCCAGCGAGTCGGTGAGTGAGTCGGTGCAACAGATCGCCGAAGGCGCTGACGAGCAAAACCGGAACATCCAGCAGGTGAGCGACGAGATGACCGACCTGTCGGCGACCGTCGAGGAAATCACCTCGTCGACCGACGAAGTCGCGTCGAAGTCCCAGCAGGCCGTCAACGACGGCGAGTCCGGCCGCGAATACGCCGAGCAGGCCGCCGCCGAAATCGAGGCGCTCGAACGGAAGTCCACCGAAGCTATCGAACAGGTGGAGTCCCTCGCAGAGGAGATGGAGCGCATCGGCGAGGTTACGACGCTTATCGACGAAATCGCTGAACAGACGAATATGCTCGCGCTCAACGCGAACATCGAAGCTGCGCGGGCCGGTGAGGCGGGCGAAGGGTTCGCCGTCGTGGCCCGCGAGATCAAGACGCTCGCCGAGGAAACGCAGGAAGCGACGACTGATATCGAGTCGATGATCGACGACATCCGGTCCCGGACGGACACCACCGTCGAGGACATGCAGGAGATGGGTGAGAGCGTCGACACCGGGAAAGAGACGGTCGAGAACGCGACCGACGCGCTGACCAGTATCGTCCAGCAGGTCAACGAGGCCAACGACGGTGTGCAGGCTATCAGCGACGCGACTGACGAACAGGCCGCCTCGATGGAAGAAGTCGTCTCGATGGCCGAGGAAGTCGGCTCGATCAGCGAGGAGACATCCGCCGAGGCAGAAAACGTCGCCGCGTCTGCCGAGGAACAGACGGCGTCGATCACGGAGGTCACCGAGAAGATACAGTCGCTCTCCAGTCAGGCGACTGACCTCAAGGAGCTTATCGACCAGTTCGAAACCGACGATGCCGGTGACGGGAGCGACCTGGGGACCCACGGAGCGGGCGGAACTGCGCTGACTGACGACTGACCGAACGGGTTCTGTACGCCCGTTCCGGGGTGTCGGCCCTTCTGTCGACTACGCTTTTCAGCGACGCGATACGCTGTGAGCGGTTCGAGTCGTCGCCGCGCACCACAATATAGAAAAGCCACCAGTGGGTACGACCCGCTATGGACGTTCCATACGATCTCACCTCCTACATCCGCGTACTCAAACTGGCGAGTACGCCGTCGTGGGAGGAGTTCTCCCAGATCGCGAAAATCGCCGGCGCGGGCATCGCGCTGGTCGGACTGCTCGGGTTCATCATCTTCGCCGTGATGACCTTCGTACCAGGCAGCAAGCCGGTGTAAACCGATGGGTATCTACGCAGTCAAAACCACGGCCAGCCAGGAACGCACCGTCGCGGACATGATCATCTCCCGGGAAGAAGACGAGATTCACGCCGCGCTCGCGCCGGACTCGCTGACGAGTTACGTGATGGTGGAAGCCGACGACGCTGCGGTGTTCGACCGTATCCTCGACGAGATTCCCCACGCCAACGGCGTCGTGCAGGGCGAGTCCTCGATGGCGGAAGTCGAGCACTTCCTCTCCCCGAAACCGGACGTAGAAGGGATCGCAGAGGGCGACATCGTCGAACTCATCGCTGGCCCGTTCAAGGGCGAGAAGGCACAGGTCCAGCGCATCGACGAGGGCAAGGACCAGGTCACCGTCGAACTGTACGAGGCGACGGTCCCGATTCCGGTTACCGTGCGTGGTGACCAGATTCGGGTTCTTGACTCCGAAGAGCGGTAGCTCTCCGTTCACCTCGAATCGGCGCGGAGTAAGCCGCGAGAAAGCGATTACATAACGGTTTTAAATTGTTTCCAGTCACCACTGTGCAGGTCAGGCGACGCGGTAAAACAACGGCAGTCGCTACGCTTCGCCGCCTTCCAGTCGGTCGATGACTTCGCTCATGTTGGCGGCGGCCTCGACGGACTCCTTGATCTGTTCGCGGCGGCGGACCTCGGCGGCGGAGGCGTCGTAGGCGCGAACGTACTCCGCGCGGGAGTGTTCGTCGAACGCGTGCTTGATAGCGAAGTAGCCGTCGGGGACAACGGTACCACAGACCTTGCACTCGATGCGGTCGTGTTCGACCGACTGGTGGATGATGAGCTCCTCGACGCGGTCGAACTGTCTGTCGTCCCCTTCGATGTCGCACTCCCAGCGTGGCATTTGCTCAGTGGCAGGCGACGCGGGGTTAAAAACGTTGGCTGCCACCTGTCAGCCGTCTGTCTCGCAGACTGCCGAAACGGAAACCCCTAATGGCAGTACGGAGTTAGCGTCGACCGTGCAACCCGAGGGGTACGCCGTTGATCTCCACGTGAAAGTACTCGACGACCGGGTCGTCGAGCGCGCGAAGGCACGTGGCCTCGACGGGCTGGTGTACGCGCCGCATTTCACGCGGCTCCCGGAGATACGGCGGCAAGCAGAGGCGTTTTCCGACGAAGAGCTGACAGTGTTTCCAGCCAGAGAGATCTTTACTGGCACCTGGCAACAGCGCCGGCACGTACTGGCCATCGGTCTCGGAGAGCCGATTCCAGATTTCATTACCTTCGACGGCGCGATGCGAGAGCTGGACCGCCAAGACGCCGCCGTCCTCGTCCCCCATCCCGGCTTTCTCAACGTCAGTCTTGGACTGGATGATATTGAAGCGTATGAGGACAGTATCGACGCGCTGGAAGTGTACAACCCCAAACAACTGGCCCACCACCGGGACCGCGCGCAGTCGTTCACGTCGGAAACCGGTCACGAGCCGTTCGTCTCGTCGTATGCCCACGTCCGTGGGACTGTCGGTGAGGCGTACGTGACCTTTGCCGAGGCGTTCGACGACGTGGCGGCGCTCAGTACGGCGCTGAAAAACGACGTTGAGCGGTCACTGTTCCATCGCGACGGGCTCTCACACGATCTCCGGCGGGCGGTCGAGTGGGCACATCTGGGGCTAGAAAACACGTGGGGCAAGTTCGACCGGCTGATGCTGCAGGGGACCGAGCCGACGCACCCCGACCATGTCGCGTACGACGGTCGGTTCAACGACGTGAAGGTGTACTAAACCAGAAATGCGCTGTTGTCGACGACGAAGGTTCTGACCACCGGCGGCAGGTACTGCGGGAGGACGTGGACGAGGAGGGCGACCGCGAGCAGTTCGAAGGCGGTAATCACGACGGTAACAGCTTCGGCGCGGTCGCTGGACGTTGTCACGCCCGTCGGTGAGCCGTACTCCGTGTCCGAGATGGGGTAAAACAGCGCGATGCCCCGACGGGAGCCGAAGTAGTCCAGCACGTAATGCGTGAGGACACCGAGCCACACCCACTGGAGATTGCCGCCGTGATACAGTGGGTGGGCCAGGAATATGATGAGGACGGGAATGTTGTGCAGCGTCTTGCGGTGCTTGCCGAAGGCCGTATCGACATCGGGGAACAGTGCGCCCAGGACGATGGGAAGAAACACTTCCGCGATTGTCGCGAAAGTTGTCACGTCGCCCGAAGGGTCGAGAACGTACCCCAGTCCGATGCTCAGGAGGACGGCGTTCAGGACGTGCCCACGTTTGTTCATCTACCTGACCGTCTGTGTCCCGACTGAAAGGGCTTACTACTCCTGTAGGGCGGTTTCCAGGTCCCGGAGCGCCTGTGTCGCGATGGCCGCCTTGACCTCGCGACGGGTGCCGTCGAACTCGTAGCGGGACACCGTCACGCCGGACTCGTTTGTCCCCCACGGCGCGGCTTCGGCGACGGCGATGTAGACCGTCCCGACGGGCGTCTCCGGTGTGCCACCGTCGGGGCCGGCGACGCCGGTCGTGGCGACGCCCCAGTCGGTTCGGGCAGTGTCGCGAACGCCCTGAGCCATCTCCGCTGCGACCGGTTCTGACACTGCACCGTGAGCATCCAGTGATTCCCGCGAGACGGCCAGCAGTTCCCGCTTGGCCTCGTAGGAGTAGGTGACCAGCGAGCGGTCGAAGTAGTCGCTTGAGCCGGGGATGTCCGTTATTTTTGAGCCAACAAGGCCACCGGTACAGGACTCCGCGGTAGCGACTGTGGCATCAGCTTCTCGGAGACGCTTGCCGACGCGCTTCTCGACTGGGTTCGCTGTGTCGTCTGCCATTGGCGGTAGTTGTCGTGACGGGCGAATAAGCGTTCATGGCAGGCCGGGGTATTTCAGTTCGGAGACACAACTGCGGGTATGAGCTATCAGACGACGCTTGGCTGGTCACTCGTTACGTCGGGCCTCGTGACGCTGTTCCTCTGGGTCCTGCCGGGGTCGGACCTCCTGTGGGGACTGCTGTTGCTGGCGGCTGGCGGGCTGACGCTGTACGTCCGCCAATAGACAGAAAAACAGACGGGGCCGGCGGCCACAGAACCCGTATGGACTACACGGAACCCCAGTTCTTCCGGGTCATGCAGTACGCGGCCCGGGCCGACCGGGACGTGGTGGACATGGTGTCGGGCAATCCCGACTGGGACCCGCCGGAGGGCCTTCGGGACGGGCTCAGGGACTACGCCGAGGCCCCAGCCGACGACTACCAGTATCCGCCCAGCGTCGGGCTGACGCCGCTCCGCGACGAAATCGCCGCTCGGCGGGGCGTGGACCGAAACCGCGTCCTCGTCACCAACGGCGCGGGCGAGGCGAACCACCTCACGATGACCGGCGGGCTCCACTACTTCGATGGCAACGAGATTCTCCTGACTGACCCCGTTTACCCCTACTACGCCGGCCGGGCGAACTTCATCGGCGCGGACATCTCGTTCGTCCCGGTCGACGACCACAACCGACTCGCTCCCTCGGACGTGCGGGCGGCCGCGAGCGAGGAGACGGCCGTCATCGTCGTCAATTCGCCGAACAACCCCACCGGCGCGGTGTACGACGCCGACGCGATAGCCGAGTTCGCGGCCATCGCCGAGGAGTACGACGCCCTGCTGCTCAGCGACGAGGTGTACGACCACTTCGACTACGCGGGCCAGTTCAGTTCGGCGCTGCACGCCGACTCCGACCACGTCGTCGCCACCAACTCCCTCTCGAAGACGATGGCAATAACGGGATTCAGGGTCGGCTACGCGGTCTTCCCACCGGAAGACGGTCCCACGGGCTCGCTTCTGGAGCGTGCTCGCACCCAGCACATGCTCACGAACGTCACCGGAAGCCGGCCGGCCCAGTACGCCGTTTTGCGGGCACTGAAGACGACGAGTCCGGACTACTACGCCGCCTGCCGACGGCGGCTCGAAAAGCGCGTCGACAAGTTCTGTACCGCACTGGCAGAGGCCGGGGCCGAGTACAACCGCCCGGAAGGCGGCTTCTACGTGATGGCGCGGTTCCCCGACTTCCCTGGGTCGTTCGAGAACGTGTACGAACTCATCGATGAGGCCGGCGTCGCCGGGATGCCCGGCGAAGCGTTCGGCGAGTCCAGAAGCGACTGGGTCAGATTTGCGCTGGTGACACCACGGGTCGACGAGGCAGCCCAACGGCTGGCGAACTATTTCGAATAAAAAGCTGTTGCTGACTTAGCCGAAAATAAGCTCCACGTCTCTCGCTCGTGCCAGCAGGTCGTCATTGTAGTACTCCTCGGTCTGGAGGGGATGGGTCTCGTCGATAGCTCTGACAGTTTTGACGGTGTTTGCGAAGTTCTTGTAGGTCGCTTCGTCGACCATCTGGCCGTCGACGACGACCGCGCCAGTCCCCTCCCGTTTGGCCTCGTTGAACGACTCTATCTTGTGGAGGTCCCGCTCCAGTTCCTTGGTCGTGGGCATGTGGATGCGGTTGGCCTGCTCGGTCTGCTTGGGATGGAGCGACCACGAGCCGTCGATGCCGATGGTCGCCTCGTGTTCGACCTGGTCGGCGTAGCCCTCGGCGTTGTAGTAGGTGACGCCGGCCCGTTCGTGAAACAGCTGGTCGAAGGGGCCGCCGATGGCGACGATGTCGGCCGCGCTCGTCTCGTTCGAGAGCGCCTCCAGCAGGCCGTCCCAGCGGGGCCGCTCGCCGTCGAGCGCGCGGCCGCCGAGTTCCGCCGTGTAGTCGACCGGCCCGAACACGAGCCCGGAGAGCCGGGATTCGGCGGCGTACTGGCAGATTTCCCGGAGGTCCGAGCGGCCGGGGGCCGTTTCGAGAATGATTGCCATTTCCAGCGTCCCTTCAGCAAGCCCGGCGTCGCGCTCGGCGTCGGCGACGACCCCCGCGGCGTCACGCACGTCGTCGAGCCGACCGGTTTTCGGGAAGACAAAGCCGTCGAGTTCCTCGCCGACCGCCTCGGCCAGACGAGTCACCTGCTCGATGCCGCGTTCGCGGGCGTCGGCGTCGTCGTAGGCCCACTCCACGCGCGGGAGGATGTCCCCAGCGAACTCGTCGGCGTGGTCGGGGACATGCTCGACGATGTTGTCGACGGCTTCCCCTTTCATTGACGGGGCGGTGCCGTCCTCGATGTCGGGGACGAGCCAGTCGGGGGCCTGGAACCCCTCGCTGGTGAGCCCCGAAACGAGGAACTTCGCGCTGTTGTCGTTCGGTATCGCGGCCGGTGCGGTCTGGAAGGTGCGGCAGAGTCGTGTCATGTGTCTCGCTGGATGAGTGCGGTTCGCCGGCCCGAGTAGACCGGGGTCTGGTCCTGGTTGAACGCGACGTGTTCGAAGGTGACCGCGCCGGCCCGCTCCGGCCCGGCCTCGGGGTCACAGTCGAGGACGCGCGTGAAGCCGTAGACGGTGTCGCCGAGCGTGACGAAGTCGTGGAACCGCTCGTCAGCGAACCGCTGCTCGCGGTATGTCGCTTCGTCGGAGCGGGCGTGGGCCAGCGCAATCGAGCGAGTCACGTCGCCGTACGCGACGATGTCACCCGACGGCGAGTCCGCCATCTCGTCGCGGTTGTGGTGCTGGCGCGCGGTGTTGAGCGTCGCCAGCGGCAGGCCGGCGACCAACTGGTCGTCCATCGTCCGCCCGCGCTCGTGGCGGTAGGCGACGGCGGCGTTCTCTGCGTCGGCGCGGTCGAGGGCTGCCTGAAAGTCCTCGAAACGTTCGCCGTCAGGCGTGAGGAGCGTGTCGGGGAGCGTCGGACCGCCCTCGTCTTGCTCGCCGACCGCGCCGCCGTCGGTCGCCGCCGGCTCGCGGCGCGGAATCATGTTCGTTCGCCGGTAGGACACCAGCGTTTCGCCCGTCTCGCGGTTCCGGCCCGCTGTCTCCCACGTCACGATGCCGTACTTCGGCCGGGACGAGGACGTACGTGTGTCGACGACGGTCGAGGTGACCGACAGCGGCGTGCCTGCCGTTGCCGGTCTGTGAAATTCCACGTCGTCGCGCCCCAGGAAGTAGCCGCCCTTCTCCGAGAGGTCCTCGACGGTGACGCCCATCACGCACGCCAGCAGGTAGTCCGGGTGGACCGGGCGCTTCTCGAAGCCGCGCTCCGCTGCGGTGTCGGCCCGCCAGTACGCCGGGTCGTGGTTGAGCGTCTGGCCCATCCACTGCTCGCTGCCGTGGTGGGAGAGACGCAGGCCGGGGTCGTGAGCGAGTTCGTCGCCCTCCGAAAAGAACTCGAAGAAGTGGCCCTTCTCCCGGGTGTCGGCGCGGTCAAGCAGCGCGTCGAACGTCTCGCCGTCCGAGAGGTCCATGGCGTCGGGGTCGGACCACTCAGTCATCGGCCGGCACCTCCCGGGCGGCGTCTCGTCTGGCAAGCGCCCGGCGCATCTCGTTGGTGACCACCATGAAGCCCTCGTCGAAGCCCATCCCGGGCTTTGCGAGCACTTGCGCGGCGTCGGTCGCCAGCGCGACGTGGGCGCAGGCCCGCGCCGAGGTGACCGTCTCGTTGCAGGTCCCGCCGACGTAGGCGCGGGTGTCCGTCCCGTCGCAGTACAGCACCGCTTCGGCCGAGCGCTGGATGCCGCCCAGATCCGGCGTCTTCACCTGGACCAAGTCGGCCGCCTCCGCGTCGACGAACGCCTGCACGTCCTCGAAGGTGTTACACCACTCGTCGGCGACGATGTCCACGTCGACGCCAGCATCGGCCAGTCCCTCGCGGAGTTCGGCCATTCGGGATATCTGCTCCGCCCGCCCGCCGGCGTCCATCGGGCCCTCCACTTGTAGGGGATACGGCGCGGCTGCCTCCCGAAGCGTCTCGAAGTAGTCTATCACCTCGGTCCGGTCGTACGGCGGGCCCAGCACCTTGCCGAGGATGCCGTACACGTCGACGTGGAAGCGCGGCGAGTACGGCTCCGGCCCGAGCGTCGTCGCCCGGTCAGAGAGCCACGCGAGATAGTCTCGCAGCCCTTCGCCGTCCTCTCCGACCTTCTCGACGCTGTTGAACAGGCCGTGTGGCAGCACCGGAACGCCCTTGATGAGCATCTTTTCGGCGTTGATACGCCGCTCGTCGCCCGACTGGCCGAACACCGGGACCGGAGAGGTCGCCGGCTCGGTCTCGTAGGTGTCTGCAAGTACGTCCGTCGGCGTCACGCCCCGCGCTTGCGCGGCGGCGTTCAGCAGCGCCTGCGACACACCGTAGCGGACCGCCGTGTGCAGCTGGTCGCCGCCCGAGCGCTGGGCGCTCATCTCCTCCAGCATCGTCGCGTTGGCCCCGAACTCCGTCGAATCCTGCCCGCGGAGGGCGTCGGCGACGGGCCCCTCGACGACCGGGCGGTACTTCTCGGCCCGGAACAGCGGGTCGCGGCCGCCTGCACCGGAGTACTGGACCGCGGCGCAGTCGCCGGTCGCGACCGTGCCGTCCGCGAGTTCGAGTTCGACGATGAGCGCCTCGCCGGCCTCGCGGATGCGGTCGAACCCCTCGGTCACGGGCTGGCCGTCGTAGGCGAACCCGGACTGTGTCGCGCCGTCCTTGATGGCCCGCTGGTCGTCGAAGAAAAAGCCCGACAGACCCGGGACTGTTCGAACGTCCTCAATCCGCATCGCTGGCCCCCCCTGCGGGCTTGCTGTCACCCGTTGGACGCCCGATGAGCTTCCCGTCGCTGATGGCGTCCACGTCGTCGGCGACCATCCGGAACGACTGGTCGCGGCCCTCGGTCTCGGCCCGCTCGCCGAGCCGGGCGGCGTGAATCTCCTTGATCTCGTCAGGGAGCGCGAGGTCCGCGAACTCGAAAATGCGGACCCGGCCGTCGTCGTCTCTGGCCGGCAATACCGCCCCCTTGGCGGCGTCGCTCGGCGCGAACGGCACGTCCAGCGCGCCGCTGTCGAAGGCGTTGATGACTCCCTGTGCCACGTCGCCGTCGCCGGCTTCGTAGATAGCGTCCATCAGGTGGCGCGTCTCCCGTTCGATGAGCGCCTGTTCCTCTTCGATACCCCCGAGGTCGATGTCCTGTTCTATCATCATGTCGATGAGCTGTCTCGTCGTTCGCAGTCCGGCCGCGTTGGCCTCCTTCGTCGGCACGCCCTGGAATTCCTGGGCGGACTTCGTGATGACTTTGTCCGGCTGGGCGACGGCCGCCGTCGCGCCGCCGAGGCTGATGACGCCGTTAGCGCGGGCCTCGTCCGGCGGGAAACCGCCCATCCACTCGTGGAAGACGGTCGTGACTGTCACCTCGTCACGGAGGTACTCGTTGCCGAGCTTCCGCAGGGCGCGCAGCGCCGCCACGTCCTGCACGAGGTTTCCGACCTGTCCGTAGCCCAGCGTGAGCGACCGGACGCCCTGTGTCGCAGCGAGTTCGCCCTCGACGAGCATCACCGCAATGGCAATGCTCGGCGGGACGAGCGTGCCCGTCAGCGGGCCGAACGGTTCGCGGTTGATGGTGACGCCGCGCTCGGTGTAGGCCCCACAGAGCCGGTCGACGAACTGCCAGTGCTCGATGGTCGTCGCGAGGTCGTGCCGTTTCGTGTACGGAATGTTGTAGGATATCGGCCCGCCCTCGAAACTCTGGAAGCCGCCGGCGAGCGTGACCATCGCCAGCAGTCGGGCGTCCGGCGTGCCGTGCCGGACCTCGACTGGTGCGTCGAGCGCACGGATGAGCCGGCGGCAGTCCTCCACACCGTGGTTGACCGCCGGGAACCCGTTCAGTTCGTTCTCGTCGCTGCCGCGGGAGGCGGCCAGTCCCTCCTCGGCCTTCTCGTACTCGTTGTCCCGCGTGTACGAGTCGATGGTCGTCGGCAGGAGGTCCGCGCCACCCTCGTCCTGCAGGTACCGCAGCAGATCGATCTGTTCTTCGAGGCAGGGAACGCCCGCCCGTGGCTGGAGGAGCGGCTGGTCGGCGGATTCCAGCACTTTGGCGAACTGTTTCGAGGCCGGCAGTGACTCGTGGAAGGCAATAGCCTCCTCGAAGTCGACTTCGCGGCCCGTGTGCCAGTTGTCTCTGAGGTCGTTTGCGATGCGCTGTAGCTGGTCGTCGCTGAGTCGCTCGTCAGTTGGCATAGTCACCCGTCAACCCTGATATGCTCCGCCTCTGTTGTCGTCAGTTGCAGGTCTTCGCGGAGCATTTCGATTGCCTCCTCCGGGTCCGTCTCCGCGTCGAAGACGCGGTCGAAACCCATCTGTCGGAAGGTCGCCTGCGTCTCCTCGAAGTCGGACTGTCCAACGGCGAGGTTCCCGCCGACGTAGGTGAGCACGTCGAGTCCAGCGTCGTCGAACTTGTCGTGCAGCCCCTCGCAGTCCTGGCGGGCGTGCCCGTATAGCGAGGATACCAGTACCGCCTCGGCGTCGTGAGATTTCGCGGCGGAGACGAACTCGTCCTGTGCGGTCTGGACGCCGAGGTTGATGACCTCGAAGCCAGCGGCCGAGAGCGCCTGCTCTAGAATCGTGATGCCGACGACGTGCGCGTCGGAGCCAATCACGCCGAGGATAACGGTCCGGGGCATGTACTACGTCGTCGTCGTCGGGCAGTGATAAACCTAATGGTCTTTCATGATAATATGGCCTTAAAGAATTTATAACGGACGTTCAAGAAGGTTTATGCGGCCGCCCCGTCGTGGTTTTTGCATGGGTGCGCTTGACGACTTGCGTGTGCTCGACCTGACACAGGTCCTCGCCGGACCGTACTGCACGATGTTGCTCGCGGACATGGGCGCGGACGTGGTAAAGGTCGAACGCCCCGGCGGCGACCTCATCAGGTCGAACCCACCGTTCGTGAACGACGGCGATGAAGAGGCTTACGGCGGGTATTTCCAGAGCGTCAACCGTGGGAAACGCTCGCTCGAACTCGATCTGGAGGCCGATGAAGACCGCGAGGCGTTCCTTTCGCTCGTCGAGCGCGCAGACGTGGTGGTCGAGAACTTCAAGGCCAGCACGATGGAGAAGTTCGACTGCGGCTACGAGACGCTGCGAGAACACAACCCAGACCTCATCTACTCCTCGATCCGGGGCTTTGGCGACCCGCGGACGGGCGAAACTCACCGGCAGGGCCAGCCTTCGTTCGACCTCATTGCACAGGCGCTGGGCGGCGTCATGGAAATCACCGGCCAGTCGGATGGCCCTCCGACGAAGGTCGGCCCCGGCGTCGGCGACCTCTTCACCGCCGTGCTGAACGCCGTCGGCATCCTCGCGGCCGTCCATCACCGCGAGCGTACTGGTGAAGGGCAATACGTCGATACAGCGATGTACGACTCGATGGTGTCACTATGTGAGCGGACGGTGTACCAGTACTCCTGTGACGGCGAGTCACCGACCCGGCAGGGGAACTCCCACCCAACGCTGTTCCCGTACGACTCCTTCGAGGCTGCCGATGGCCACGTCGTCATCGCGGCGTTCGCCGACGGCCACTGGGAGGCACTGTGTGAGGCGATGGAGCGCCCGGACCTCGCCGCGGACTACCCCGACGCCGGCAGCCGGCTCGCAAACCGGGAGTCCTTGCGCCGCGAGATCGCTGACTGGACCGCCACCATCGACTCGGAGACGCTCCTCGGTCTGCTCGAAGGGCGTGTGCCGGCCGCGCCAGTCCAGAACACCGCGGACATCTTCGAAGACCCCCACATCCACGACCGGGAGATGCTCGCCGAGGTGGAGCAACCCGGCGCGGAGAGCCAGATGACCATCGCTGGCAGTCCGATAAAGATGACCGAGACGATGCCCTCACCTAGTGGTCGCGCACCGCTGCTAGACGAGCACAGGACGGAACTGCTCGACGAAGCCGGGGTCGGGACAGAAACGAATCGCGTCGAAGGCGACGACTAATCGACAACTGCCGGCAATTTTCACCACAACAGGGCAGGACCATTATCTATCATGAGCCGTAGAATAGGCTATGGTCGAAGTTCCAGACGCGCTCAGTACATTGTTCAGTGCCCAAATAGAGACTGACGGGGACCGATATATTGTCGAAATTCCGAAAAGTGAAGTCTCCCACGGCGCAGTTTCACCGGGCGAGACCTACCGTGTCGGCCTGCTTTCGCAGGTCGACGCCGGCTCATCGACGGCAACCCCGACACAGACGGCCAAACAGGAGACCGACCCGGGCCGGGTCGACACTGGCGTCCCGCAGCCGCCGGTCGACGAGGGCGAAATCCGAAACGTGACCATCGAATCGCTCGGCGATCAGGGCGACGGCATTGCCAAGGTCGAACGCGGATACGTCGTCATCGTCCCCGACGGCGAACCGGGCGACTCACCGACCGTCGAAATCGAGACCGTACAGGAAAACGTCGCGTTCGCGAGCGTCGTCGACAACGACGGTCGGACCGTATAGCGCTACAGGTTCGTTTTTAGCGGCCCAGTGACGGCCGGGCCGGCAGCCTGAAGGGCAGGAATACCCGGCCAACGCAGAAGCGCTCAACCGACAGACACCTACTTGAATGGAATCTGTCGGACGTGGTAGAGGTCGAAGAACGACTAGTAATCACAGCATCACAAACGTTTATATGATTTAAATCCGGTATTTAAAACACTATATGGTCGACCCAAAAGAGAGCATTGACATCGAAAATGTCGTTGCTTCGACCGGTATCGGACAAGAACTCGACCTTGAGAGCGTCGCGATGGACCTGGAAGGCGCCGACTACGACCCCGAGCAGTTCCCGGGCCTCGTCTATCGGACACAGGACCCGAAATCCGCCGCGCTCATCTTCCGGTCGGGCAAGATCGTCTGCACGGGTGCGAAATCCACGGACGATGTCCACCAGAGCCTGCGCATCGTCTTCGATAAGCTCCGTGACCTGAACATCCAGGTCGACGATGACCCGGAAATCGTCGTCCAGAACATTGTCAGTTCCGCGGACCTCGGGAGTTCGCTCAACCTCAACGCCATCGCTATCGGCCTCGGGCTGGAGAACATCGAGTACGAGCCGGAGCAGTTCCCGGGTCTCGTCTACCGGCTCGACGAACCCGACGTGGTCGCGCTGCTGTTCGGTTCGGGGAAGCTCGTCGTCACTGGTGGCAAGCGAAAGGAAGACGCCGAAGAAGCCGTCGATACTATCGTCGAGCGGCTCAGCGACCTCGGTCTGCTGGACTAACGGCTCAGTGCCGGTGACTGGACGGCAGTCAGTCACAGCCCGTTTTTCCGTTCACTGCGGTTCTGACGCGATTCGCACTGAGCAACTGCGACGGCGAGGAACCCTGCGGTTCAAATACGAAGGCGACTAACCCCGGTTCAATGGCAGACCCTGCCTCGACGGGCACGGAGTCCTGGCGCACGTATTTCGGCTTCGACGAGCCGTACGAGAATCAGGCCGACGCCGTCGAGCGAGCCATCGAGGCGGGCAAGGCACGCGGCTTTCTCGCAATGGAAGGGCCATGCGGGACCGGCAAGACGATGGCCGCGCTCACCGCCGGCGCGACGCTGGTTCGCGATACGGACCTGTACGAGCGGATGGTCGTCGTCACGCCGGTCAAACAGCAACTCCAGCAGTTTGTCGACGACCTGCGAGCGCTCAACGCCGGTATCGAGGAGCCTTTCGACGGCATCTCGCTGGTCGGCAAACGCGACCTCTGCCCGTACGGTCGTGAGGGTCAGTTCCCGGACGACGTAGGTACGCACGACCGGTGTGAGGACCTCAGGGAGACGACAGCGCGGTTAGTCGAAGACGATGGGCGCTCGGACGGCGCGGCTGTCGCAGACGCCGCAATCGACGGTGAGGCCGACGACGACCAGTGGTGGGACCCACGGAAAGGACAGGACCTTGCCGCGGCCGCGCGCCCCGACGCGGCCGAGCAGTCGACCCTCGGTGACGACACGCTCTCGACCGCGGGCGCGGCCTCACCGTACCGGCGGGCCCAGCCAACGGCCCCGGAGTCGCTGGCAGAGGGATCAGACCCGCCGCTATACTGTCCGTTCGAGGCGGACTGGTACGCCCGCAACAAGGGTTCGCCCGTCGATTTCTCCGCCGGGGAGGGGCACGTCGTGACGATGGACGACTACCTCCCAGCGGCGACGGAACGAGGGACCTGTCCCCACCGGGTAATGAGCGTGCTGCTGAACGAGGCCGATGTTATCGTCGGGAACTACAATCACCTGTTCGACCCGGGCTCTCGCCCGCTCCTGTCAGACGTGCTCGACGACCAGACGCTCGTCATCGTCGACGAGGCCCATCGGCTCGAAGAGCGCGTGCGGGACCTCCTGTCGGACCGCATCGGCCGCCAGACCATCGTGCAGGCGCGCAACGACTGTAACATGCTGATTCAGCGCGCCCAGCAGAGCGCCGACCACAAGGCGCAGGTGCGCGAGGTGCTGTCCGCTCGGGAGGTCCCGCTGGACGCGGTCGACCAAGCCCGGAAGTTCTACGACGACCTCGTGCGGTGGCTCGACGACCGCATCGAGTCGTTCCTTGACACCGAACACGAGGGCTGGCGCGCGGACCCGTCGACCCTGCCGGAACACGATAGGGAGATTCCGCTCCGGGACCCCGACACGGTTGAGCAGGACGAACTGACCGAGTGGGCCGAGCGCAAGGGCTACGACGGGTCGCTCTGGCGCTCGCTGTCGAAAGTTGGGGCCGCGGTCGAGGACGCAATCGACCAACTGGGCCTGACCCGCCAGCCGGTGTGTGCCGCCGTCGGCGTGCTGGCCGGGCAATGGTGGGAGCGCGACCACGCGACGTTCCTCCGAGAGATTGAACTGGAGCACTCACCGAACCACGGACAGGGTCTCGATGTCGACTACCAGACCGTGTACACGCCGGGTCTAGTGTGTTACAACTGTATGCCAGCGACGGCCCTGCGGAACGTCTTCGACGAACTCGGGGGCGGTATTCTGATGAGTGCGACGCTGGAGCCGCTGGACGTGTTTACTCGCGTGTCGGGACTGGACTCGATGGCCGAGACAGGGTCAACTGCTCCGGACGAGCAATCCGGCGACGGACGGCCGGTCCGGTCGACGACCTACGATTTGCCGTTCCCGGCGGAAAACCGGGCATCGTACCTCGTCGACGCGACGCCGTTTACCGCCCGCAACCGCGGCGACCCCGAAACGATGCGACCGCTCGGGGAGCACTGGAACCCGACGCGCGACGAGTACGCACAGGCGCTGCGCGCGCTGGCCCGCTCACCCGGAAATGTGATGGTGGCGATGCCGAACTATCGGGAGGCGCGCTGGGCCGGCGCATACCTGCAAGAAGCCGTCGACAAGCCCGTTCTCGTTGACGAGTCATCGAGCAATGAGGAGACCGAGCGGCTGAAACGCGAGTTCTTCAGCGGCGACGGGAAGGTGATGGTCACGTCGACGCGCGGGACGCTGACTGAGGGTGTCGACTACGACGGGGAGAAGCTCTCGACCTGTGCGGTCGTCGGCATCCCGCTCGTGAACATCGGCTCGCCCCGCGTCCGAGGTGTCCAGCGAGCATACGGCGGCGCTTTCGGCGAGGACAACGCCTTCGAGTACGCCCTGACAGTGCCGGCTGTGCGGCGCGCGCGCCAGGCTATCGGCCGCGTCATCCGCGGCATCGACGAAGTCGGCGTGCGGGCACTGGTCGGCCGTCGGTACACACCGGACGCACGACATTCAGTGTATCCGTACCTGCCGGCGGGCGAGCGCGAGGAGTTCACTCGAATGACGCCGGACTTCCTTGCGAGCCAACTGGACTCATTCTGGGCCGACCACCGGTAACGCCGCCTGCGTATCAACCGGAAGAAATCGTTGGCAGCGGAAGGCATATACATCGTGGAACGAGTGTACCTATAGATGCCCGAGTGTCAGAACTGCGGCGAGTTCGTAACCGAGCAGTACGTACGGGTTTTCACACCAGAAGCCGTCGAGGGTCACGGTCCTCGGGTCTGTCCGAACTGTGAGGACAAACTCCGTGACGGCGCCGATGTCCGTGAAGCGCGGTCGTCGAGACAGTAGGACAACTCCTTTTCGGGAAGTACTCAAGGCCGGACGAGCGTAGCTTCTGGCATGAGCGAACTCGACGTCGAGGCGGTCGACGATATCGACGCACCCGCGGGAATCGACGCGGCGGAGTACGTTCTCTACGGCGGGAAAGGCGGCGTCGGCAAGACGACGTGTGCCGCAGCCACGGCGCTGGCCTCCGCGCGAGATGACACGGCGACGCTCGTCGTCTCCACAGACCCTGCCCACTCCCTGTCAGACACGCTAGATGCGGATATCCCGGCGACACCGACGCGCATCCGGGAAGATATTCCCCTCTACGCCGCAGAGATCGATCCGGAGGCCGCCGTGGGCGAGGGGCCCCTGGGCGTCGAGGAGGACGCACTGGGCGGTGTGGGCGAACTCCTCGGCGGCGGTGGGATGTTCGGTGGGGGTGCGGGCGGTGCGGCAGGTCCAAGCCAGGCCGAGGACCCTATCGGCGGCGAGGACGGACTGCTCGGTGGTTCGATGCCCGGAGCCGACGAAGCCGCGGCGCTCCGACTCCTGCTGGACTACGTCGACGACGACCGCTTTGACCGCGTCGTCATCGACACCGCGCCGACCGGCCACACGCTCCGACTGCTGGAACTCCCCGAGACGATGGATTCGATGGTCGGGAAGATTCTGCAACTCCGCGAGCGATTCTCGGGGATGATGGACAACCTCACTGGGATGTTCGGTGGCGATGACGACGAGGTCGACGCCGAAGCCGGCATCGAGGATCTTCAGGAGCTGTCGGACAGAATCGAGCACCTGCGGTCGATTCTGCAGGACCCCCGGAAGACGGACTTCCGCATCGTGATGGTGCCCGAGGAACTGTCTGTTGTCGAATCCGAGCGCTTGCTCGCTCAACTCGACGAGTTTAATATTCCGGTCAGCACCGTCGTCGTCAATCGGGTGATGCAGGACCCGAGCGAGGTGCTCGGCAAGGACGTGGACATCGCCGGTCCGAACCACGCCGACTGCGAGTTTTGCGCGCGGCGCTGGCAAGTCCAGCAAGACGCGCTGGCCCGATCACAGGACATGTTCCGCGGCCACGACGTGCGCCGAGTCCCGCTGTTCGCCGAAGAAGTGCGCGGCGAGCGCCTGTTGTCGGTTGTCGCGGCCTGTCTGGACTGAGAGAGGCGACAGCCGCGGCTTAGCTGGTCAGTTTCCGGATAACGCCGAACGCCGCGTCACGCCACCGAGCCGGCAGGTAATCGAGCATGAGCAGCAGTTGCGCGCCCTGCCCAACGGGATACCGCGGTTCGGGATCGCTGGCGTTGGCGGCATCGCGGATGGTCAGCGCGACTGTCCCGGGCGTGACCGAGAGCGCGTCCTGAATGCCGACGAGGCTCGAATCCGCATGGGCCTGATACAGCCAGTCGTACGCGCCGGACGTTTCCAGGTTGTCGAGTTCCTCGTCAGCGCGGTCGCTGAAGTTGGTTTCGACCGGCCCGGGTTCGACCAGCACCACGTCGATGCCGAACTCCTCGACTTCCATCCGGAGGGCGTCGCTGATGCCCTCCAGCGCGAACTTCGAGGCGGCGTAGCTCCCCTGGTTCGGGAACGCGATTCGGCCTGCAACGCTTGAGACGTTGACGATAGTGCCGTTCTCGCGGGCCCGCATGTGCGGGAGGGCCTCGCGGATGAGTCGATGCGGCCCGTAAAGATTCACGTCAAACTGCTCGTGGAGCGCCGCCGTCGACACGTCCTCGACTGCGCCGAACTGCGGATATCCGGCATTGTTCACGAGGCAGTCCAGCCGTCCCTCGGCGTCGACGAGCGCCTCGACGACCCGCTCGCACTCGCGGGGGTTCGTCACGTCGATTTCGGCGGTCTGACAGCCGTTTTCGGCGAGATCGTCGATGTCCGATTCCTCGCGAGCGGTCGCCCAGACAGTCCAGTCGTCGGCTAGGAACGCCTCGGCACTCGCCCGCCCGATACCCGAGGACGCTCCGGTAATCAGCACCGTCTTCGCCATGTGTTGGCCGGGAGAACACACCCCGGGAAGTTATACTGTCGGTTATCCGACGCAGATACCGTAGCATCACTCCACGGACGCCTTCGCCTCATCGGCGTAGCTGTCGGCCAGTCGGGTCGGCTCGGGGAGCTTGTAGCCGTCGGTGGTAGCGTCGACGATATCCGCCGCCGTGGATGCACTGACGCGATGGCCGGGGCTGACGATGAGCGGATTGATATACCGGTTCGGTGAATCGTACTGACGCGTCTGGAGCGCGTGACCGATAACCGTTCCATCAGGGCAGGTCTCAACGCTGTCGTCGGCAGTAATCGGAATCCGCGCCCCTTCCGGGTATGTCTCCTCGAGCGACTGCTCCGGCGTGCCACAGAGGAGATTCTTGGCGACGCCGACAGCTGGTACGTCCAGTGTGACGCCGATATGTGTCGCCAGTCCGGCTTCCCGGAAATGAATGCGGCCGCTGCCGTCGACCAGCACTACGTCGGGGTCAATCTCCAACTCCGCAAACGCGGCCAGGATTGCGCCGCCTTCACGGAACGACAGCAGGCCGGGAATGTACGGAATCTCGGTCTGCTCGACGGCGCTGACCCGCTCAACGACCTCGCCGCCACGCAGGACGACGATGGCCGAGATGGCCTTGTCGTCGACGAAGGCCTGGTCAACGCCGGCGACGAGCGGTGGGTCAGCGGCCCCGTCGCCAGTCCGCAGCGTCGTCTGGTCATCGACCGGTGCATCCCCAGCGGACGCGATGGTTTCGGGGGAGAAGTCCAGGTCGTCTTCGAACCGCGCATCCTCGGCGATGTCGCGTTGCAGCGCCTCCATCTCGGCCTGCGAGAGCGACGGGTCGGGGACGAACTCGGGGCGAACCAGCTGCATCGTCACGGACGACGCCGGCCGGGACCGCCCGGTCCACCGGGGCCGCCGCCACCGCCGAACTGTATCTGGCCGGGGATCCGGGCCTGTCCCTTTATTTTCTGGCCGTACCAGAGTCCGATGACGAGGCCGATGAGGTGGGCGAGGTGCGCGATGTTACCGCCGAGCAGGCCGGCCCCCATCGGATTGAGCGATCCGAAGATGCTCAACAGGAAGTAAAAGCCGGTGATGGCCCAGATCGGAACGGGAATCAAGAAGTACAGGTATACGCGGAGGTCAGGTTTCAAGACGGTCAGAAACGCCATAATCGCCAGCGCCGCGCCGCTGGCTCCGAGCACGCCGGCGGAAGTGCCCTGCACCATTTGAATTGCGATCTGTCCGAGGCCGGCCAGCGCGCCGGAAGCGAGGAAGAAGACCGCGAATTTCTTCGACCCGATCTGCTGCTCAACGATCCGGCCGAAGAAGTAGATGATAATCCCGTTCCCGAGGATGTGATAGAACCCGAAGGGAGCGTGTGAGAACACCGACGTGACCCAGGTCCAGACGTACTCGGGATTGTTCGGATGGAGGACGAACAGCGTCTGAAACGCGTCGCTGCCCAGAGAGAGAATGACAACGTGTTCGAGGATGAACACGATACCCATAATCGCCAGGAACAGGTACGTGACGTTCCCCCGGAAGTACGCCAGCGGCCCGCCGGGCCCGGTGTCGATACCGAGCCGGTCGGCGACGCCACCGGAGGTCTGACCGGTGTTTACACTCTCGTCGAACCCGCTGTCGAACACGCCGCCCGGATCGCTCCAGTTGTCAAGTCCGGGGCAATCGTGGGCCTCTGGCAGTCTGTGTTCCGCACAGTAGGTCCCACCACAGTGCCCGCACTGATACGGCATGTTCTCCTGCTTCCCACAGGCATCGCACTCCGACATTATACTACGGTAGGAGTGGGCCGTGGAAAGGGATTGTGCTTATACTGGGCCAGTCACCGGCAGACTACGATGATACTGCGATGTCTGAGTCCGAAAAGCAAAGGGCTGTACGCAGCAGCCAAACAGCGACTTACTCGCCAGTACCGGGATTGCTTTTGGCGTCTCGGAGCACGCCTATCCACGCCGGGTCGCCGTCGTACTCAATCGACCCGCCGGATACTTCGATGGGACGCGTTTCACCGTCGGCCTGTCGCCCCTCAAACTCCGAGTGGAACGTATCGAGCTCGTCTGACTCTGCTGTTCGGAGTGACTCAGGTAGTCTGTCGCCGTCGCCTTCCGCCGTGAGGAGGGCCGGAGACTCGTCGATGAGTTCACTCTGGTCATAGCCGAAAATATCAGCTAGCTTTTGGTTCACGTAGACAAACGCCCCGTCCTGAATGATACAGACGCCCGCAAGCTCCTGTTCAACGAGCCGCTGATACCACGAGAGGGCGTTCCAGAACCGCTGTTCGGTGCGATGTTGTTCGACAGCATTCTCGATTCGGTTGGCCAGGACATCGTACGTGTCTGACCTCCCTCCTTTTTGCATATAGTCCGTGACGCCCGACGCGATTGCCTCGCTGGCTATCTCCTCACTACCCTTGCCGGTAAACAGAATAAATGGGATGTCTTGATACTGCTCACGGACGAGTTCCAGAAACTCCAGTCCATCGGTGTTTGGCATATCGTAATCGCTGACAATACAGTCGACCTGCTCGCTCCGGAGGACGTCAAGCGCAGCGACGGCGCTGGTCTTGGTAACGACGTCGAACTTGTCGTTGATGCGTTCGAGATACATCTCGACCAGCTCACCGACCTGCGGATCATCATCGACGTGCAACACCGTACACTCCTGAGACTGCTCGACTTTCGCAAGTGGAACCGGAACCTCTGTCCGCAGCTCGTCGCGTCGGTCCACTGATTCCGTCCGGAGAAGCGGTGTATGGCGCGTTGCCGCGCGGCGGCTGCCGCTGATGACCGCACTGGACAGCTCAACTGTCTTGTCTCCGAGCCGCCACTGCTCCTCAGAAGTCATCCTTCCTCCGGGTGGTGTCGACAAAGCCGCCAGCAAGCAGCCATTCCATCAAACTGGTAGCGATTACCGCATACATCCGCCCTGCGTCCGGCCCCCGGAGCGAACCAGCAGGACATGTATCTCTCAGATAGTTATCATCCATTTTCCATTCATACATCAATACTAGACCCTGATTATCAATTACATACCAGACTACTAAACGCTACTGATGGGGGGTGTCGCTGGTTCCCTCTCATGTGTACGCACGACCGGTTCGTGCGCTACTCTCCTCTAAACGTGCGGTTCCAGTCTTTTGGATGTTAGTTTCTGGATTTAACTATTAATTCTATGCTTAATACAACATATAATATGTAGGTACTCTTCAAATAAATTTAATTATCTCCCACCCAATATCCAATTCGTATCATGTCCGATACTACCATGCGCGAATACCTCGCAGAGCACCCAAAAATGACCGGCGCGCTGTTCACCCTCCTGCTGCTACTGTCACAGGCGGGGACTGCAGCAGCTGCTAACAGTTCCAGCTACGTCGGTCCGTAGAATACACGCCAATTAGCGTCTATCAGTAGTTTCGTTTTCCCTCAATAACAATTCGCTCGGATCCGCTTGTACTAAGCATGTCACATAATCAAATCAGTAGATAATGAAGTACTCCAATGAAGCCCCTGTTCTGTTCGCACTGGGACTTCTTCCATATTGAGAAATCTCAACAACTCCGACTCAGAAACGCTAAATTCCCCAATAGTGCCAGAGTTGAGGTATTGCTCATCAATACTTTTGATGTATGGTATTATTAAGCTCCCCAGTCCTCTGTTATCTGTGGTGTATGTTATCATCTCTACGGTATAACCATCCTCCTCTGGCTTTATTTTGAGCATATTTGGTGTTCCGCTTTCGGCTTGTGCAACCGTTACACTACCATCTCCCACAACAATATACTGACCACCGAGGACGCTCTCACCGCGTGCGATGGTAAGCGCCGCGCGAAGGGGGAAGCCGCAGTTCAGCAGCCGTGCGACCGTCTCACCCATGCGAACTGCGCCGTCGTTCAGAACTTCGTTGAGCGTGACGATGCCAGCGATTGCACCCTTTTCGACGAGCGCCAATCCCTGATTGTAGGAGTTGCAGGCGTTCAGCAGGAACGTGTCGATGCCGACCGAGTCGACCGTTGTCACGTCCAGTTTGCCATCGCTACAGACGAAGCCGTCATGTTCGGTGTGGCCGATATAGTGGAAGAACTCCGCGTCGGTCGTGAGAACGGTTCTGAGCTCCGCCGTCGTCAGGTCGTCGTGGACCGTGACATCGAACGGCAGGTCGTCGCGGGTGCCATACACGTCGTCGACGAGCTGTCGTTCCTCATCCATCCGGGCATCGTTCTGGACGACGCGAATCGTGATGTCCTCGGCGTTCGTGTCGCGGTCAAGCCGGTGTTCGAACGCTGCTTTGGTTAGCTTGCTCGCACCGATTGGGATACTGTCCCCAATCCAGGCCTGTTCCAGTGAGTCCTCGGCCTGCGGTTCGACGTAGTCCGTCTCGGTTGCGGCGGTGGCAGTGTCGGAACTCGCAGCGCGGGTGATGACATCATCACGGGTGAACTCGGCCTCGACCTCCGCCGGAACGCTCGCCTGGTTCAGCCGCTGTTGCTGGTGTGTCCGGACGATGGCGAGGTCATCGACGACATACGGGAGCTGTTCCGCGTTCGCCGGCACCGGGTCGATGTGGGTCGTCAGTCGCCACTTCGGAATGTGGTCCTCGATAACGTCGTACGGGACCTGCAGATAGGTGGCGACCTGCTCCGCTAGCGGCTGCTGATACAGCGATTGGAAGTCGAGGTCGACGTACGGTTCGATGGCCGCCCGTTCGTGCAGGTCTATCTGATGGAATCCTTCCGTGCGCGTGACACAGTCGAGGAAAAACAGGCGTTTGAGCGTGCGTCCGACCTCGGATTCGAAGCCCCGTGCTGTGTCGAGCGAGTAGGTAAATCCGGTGTCGGTCGTCAGCCGCGGTTCGGATGCGGGGACGAGCGAGGCTCCGAGGTAGTACGAGAGCGGTGCGGCGACGAAAACCGACGCGAGATTGGGCGGAAGTTCGAGCGTGACACCGGTGTCCGGACTGTCGATAGCCGCCGGGATGTCCAGCGTTTCACCGATCTCAAGCGCTGGGGGGTGGCCGCGAAGCGTTGGATAGGAGCGCTCGGGGTCGTAGGCCTTGAGCGCCGACCCGAAGGTCTCGACAGCGGCCATCATGTCGGTCGGGTCCTTGGTCGTCGTGACCGCGGCCGCGGGCCGGTCGTGCTGGGACCGAGCGCCGATGAGCACGTCCGTCGGGGAATCGAACTCGATTCGGGTCCGGTCCGAGTCGACGGTGACGGCAATCTGGGCGTCCTCGACCCGCATATATGTCTTTATCTGCGTCAGCGGGTCCAGTACGTAATCGTCCGACGGCAGCGTCTCCGACTCGAACTGTGCGACCTCAGCGGCTATCGCCCCGTCGTCGTCACGGACGTACACCATAACGACCGTCGGGAGTTCGATGGCCTGGGTCCGTATCCGGACGGCGTCCCCGACGGGATACTGGAACACGTCGGTCGCGGCGTCCCTGAGCGCGATGGGAGCGGGCGTGTGTATCCGGTAGCGCTGGCGCTCTATCTGGTCGATGACCGCGAGTCCCGGACGGTCGTCAAGCGGTTCGAAGGTTAGAGTCATATAATAACCGAGAGGGACGGTGTTATTCTCGTATCATACGAACGATAGAGATGATAAAAAAGATATCGCCGACCTCGGTCGAGACCGCTCACAGAGTTCGCTTGAGATAGGCTATTAACTAGGCACACGCGAGTGTAGCAAATGGGCAACGCTGTGCTACCCTCGATAGAACACGGGCGAAGCGGGTAAGGGCACCCCGGCCTAACAGCCGGTAGTGAAAGAGTTCGAGCGCAAACAGTTGCTGGAGCGCATCGAACGCGACAGCGCGACTGTCGGTGCGGACATTCCCGATGAAATCACCATCCAGGGTGAGAAGATCGAACTTCGGTCGTTCGTCTTCGAAATCAAACGTCGGGAGACAGTTCCGCGGGGCGAGCGCGAGCGCGTCGAGCAAGCGAAAAAGAACCTGCGGCGCGAGCGCCTCCAGCGAAAGCAACGAATCGAGGACAACGACGTGAGCTACGAGCGCGGCGAAGAGCTCGCCACGGCCATCATCGGCATCGACCGGGCGCTCAACGCCCTCGAACAGCTCGGTGCGGCGGATATCGAGCAGGAAGCGCAGGCACAGGAGGCGGCTGACAGAAAACGCTGGATGAAATTCCTGCAGAAAGCGCTGGGACACGAGGACGCGGACTCCGGCACGGGCCGTGCCGGGCGGAGCTACTGACATGAGCCGGAACGACGAAATCGCGACACTGCTCGAAGAGTTCGCCGACCTGCTGGACGCGAAGGGCGTCGAGTACAAGCCCCGGGCCTACCGCCGGGCGGCCGAGAACATCAGGGACTACCCCGGGGCCATCGAGGGGCTGGCCGCCGAAGGCGAGGACAGCGTCGGCGAGATTGACGGCGTCGGCGACGCTATCTCCGCGAAGGTGGTCGAGTACTTCGAGACCGGCGAAATCGAGGAGCTGACCGAACTGCGCGAGGAACTCCCCGTCGAGATGGACGCCCTCACGGCGGTCGAGGGCGTTGGGCCGAAATCCGTCGGCTCGCTGTACGATGCGCTAGGCATCACCACCCTCGACGAACTGGAGGCCGCGGCCGAGGCCGGCGAGATACAGGAGGTCTCCGGCTTCGGCGCGAAGACCGAGCAGAACATCCTCGACAACATCGACTTCGCCCGCGAGGCCCACGAACGGTCGCTGCTGGGCGAGGCCAGACCACAGGGCGACCGGATTCGGGAGTACATGGCCGCTGGTGACGCCGTCGAGGAGTGCGCGCTCGGGGGCTCGATTCGGCGCTGGCGGCCGACCATCGGCGACGTGGACGTGCTCGTCGGGAGCGCCGACGCCGACGCCGTCGTCGAGCGGTTCGCCGACTGGGACGGGCTCGACCGCGTCATCGAGTCCGGCGAGACGAAGGCGAGCGCCTACGCGGACGACGTGCGGGTCGACCTGCGGGTGGTCGACCCCGCCGAGTTCGGCGCGGCGCTGCAGTATTTCACCGGGAGCAAGGACCACAACGTGGCGGTCCGCAATCGCGCCATAGAGCGGGACCTGAAGGTAAACGAGTACGGGGTCTTCGATGTCGAGGGCGTCGAGGACGACGACCAGCGGGCCGGCGAACTGGTTGCCAGCGAGACCGAAGACGCGGTGTACGACGCGCTGGGAATGGACTGGGTCCCGCCGGAACTCCGTGAGAACCGCGGCGAGGTCGAGGCCGCCGCCGACGGGACGCTGCCGAACCTGCTGGCCGAAGGCGAGGTCCGTGGCGACGTCCACACCCATACGAACTGGTCGGACGGCAGAAACACTATCGCGGAGATGGTCGCGGGCGCGGCCGACTTCGGTCACGACTACCTCGCCGTCACCGACCACGCGACCGGGCCGGGGATGGTCGGTGGCGTCGGGGTCTCCGACGAGAAGCTCCGCGAGCAGATAGCCGAGGTCGAATCGGTCGCGGCCGAGGCCGACATCGACGTGTTCACCGGCGTCGAGGCTAATATCGCTGAAGACGGCACTGTCTCGGTCGCTGACGACTTGCTGGCGGAACTGGACGTGGTCGTCGCTTCACCCCACGCCGCGCTCGACGGCGACGGCACGGACCGCCTCGTCGCAGCCGCAGAACATCCCGACGTGAACGTCATCGGCCACCCGACAGGCCGCTATCTCAACCGCCGGGAGGGACTGGACGCGGATGTGGAGCGGCTCGCGGCCGTCGCCGCCGACAACGACACGGCCCTGGAAATAAACGCCAACCCGGCGCGGCTGGACCTCGGCGGCGGCGCGGTAAAGCAGGCTATCGAGGCCGGCGCGACAATCGCCATCAACACGGACGCCCACAGCCCGGGCGACCTCGACCTCCTGCGCTACGGCGTCCACACGGCGCGGCGGGGATGGGCCGAGACGGCGGACGTGCTGAACACCCGCGACGCCGAGGGGGTCCGCGAGTTCCTCGATGTCTGAGGAGACCCCGCGCGGCCGGCTCGCCCTCGATGCGATGCTCGGCAAACTCGCCACCTATCTCCGGATGTGTGGCTACGACACGGCCTACGCGCTGGACCGGGCCGCCGAGGCCGACGACGATCTCCTCGCTATAGCGGCACGTGAGGACCGGCTGGTGATAACTCGGGACAGCGACCTCGCCGCCCGCGCATCCGAGAGCGTGCTCCTCACCGAGCGGGAGATTGCTGATCAGTTGCGGGAACTCGCCGACGCCGGCTTCCGACTCTCGCTCGCCGACGAGCCGGCCCACTGTGGCGTCTGTAACGGGCCGGTCGAGCAGGTCGACCCGGTCGAACCCACGCCGGAGTACGCACCGACCGCGGACGACGAACGGGTCTGGCGCTGTACGGACTGCGGGCAACACTTCTGGAAAGGGAGCCACTGGGAAGCAGTCAAGAGAACGCTGGAAGAGCTATAGAATACAGACAGTTAGCGGGCGTCGCTACAGTTCTTCAGCGGCGGCGACGGCCTCGTCGGTCGTCCCCTCGACGACCACGCCAGTCGTGACAGCGTCTTCGGTCCAGTAGACGACAGCCCTGTCGTCGCGCTCGATTGCGGTCGCGTTCTGGCCGTTCACCTGTACTGCCGTCCCGTTCTCCACGTCCTCCAAGTACCTCAACGCGCCAGTGGCGCTCAGGACGGTCACGTTCTCGCTGTCAGCGTCGTACTGCTGGACCACGGCCGTACTCTCCGGCCGGCTGATATATCGCGCTTCCTCGAAAGTCCCGTTCTCGTACTCTGGCAGGTCCATATCCGTCGCGGACTGAGCCGCGTCGTAGGTGTCGTACGTTTCGACGGTCGTGACGGCGACCCGGTCAGCCGGCGGGGCGAACTGACTGTCGTCGATGCTGACGTTGAAATTCGTCTCCTCGACGGTGAGCTCCGTCCGGTTCGTTCCGTCGTCAGTGGTCATCTTGTGAACGCGGTAGTCCTCGGTATCGACCCACAGCGTCGTGTTCGGCGCGTCGATGCTCTCGTTGGTCGGTTCGAGGTCGAGAACGTACGTCGATTCGCCGTTGACCTCTGAAGTCCCGCGGAGCGTCGCTGTGACGTTCTCCTCGGGAACCGGGTCGGTCGAGTCGTTCATCGCCACGGACTCCGCAGTCAGTTCGCGGGCATACGACCGGTTCTCGCCGACCGCCCAGACGACAGTCCCGTTCGTCCCCATCTCGTACGACCGGGTCTCGCTCGTGACGGCGGCCCACGTTTTGTTCGGCTCAGCGGCGGCATATTCGACCATTGCAGTCTTCGACGCCGAGTCGTTCATGACAGTCACAGTCGCGGTTCCGGTAATCGTCTCGGCTGCGTCGTAGCGCTGCTCGGTCTGGTCCAGCACCTCGTCGCCGGACGGTTGCCCCATCTCGCTGAGGCCAGACACACCAGCGACCGCTCCAGCGGCCAGCAGTCCGATAGTGACAAACACAGCGACGATAGCCAGTCTCCGTCCGGTATTGGCTGTCATTGGCCTGCCTTAGGACTGGAGTGGTAAGTGGGTTGCTCCTATCACAGCACCGGAACTTTCGTCGGGGCTGACCACGGTCGAACCCCTCATTGCTGTCCAGTCCGTACGCGGGGCCGTGAGCGAGCCAGCGAACACGACCGTCCGCGTCGAGGGCGTCAGCAAGCAGTACGACCTCGGCGGGACGGTGACGGCGCTTGACGACGTGAGCCTGGACCTGGCGGCCGGGTCGTACACGGCGGTGATGGGTCCGAGCGGTTCCGGCAAGAGCACGCTGTTGAACCTCATCGGCGGGCTGGACACGCCGTCGTCGGGGCAGGTCGTGGTCAACGGACAGGACGTTTCGGCGGCCAGCGAGGCCGAGCGGGCCGACATCCGCGGGACAGAGGTCGGGTTCGTCTTCCAGACGTTCAATCTCATGCCGCGACTCTCCGCGGTGGAAAACGTCGCTCTGCCACTGGTCTTCGACGGTTGGGACCGCGCCCGTCGCCGCGAGCGGGCGAGGTCGCTCCTCTCTGAGGTTGGACTCGGCGACCGCACCGACCACGTCCCCGCGGAACTCAGCGGCGGCCAGCGCCAGCGGGTCGCCATCGCCCGTGCGCTGTCGACCGACCCGGCGTTGATTCTCGCCGACGAGCCCACCGGCAACGTCGACACGGACACCGGCGCGCAAATCTTGGACCTGTTCGACGACCTGCACGCGGCGGGCAACACGTTCCTGCTCGTGACTCACGAGCGCCACGTCGCCGAGCGGGCCGAGCGCATCGTCCACGTCGAGGACGGCCACATCCAGTCCGTCGAGGACGTCTCCGGGGGCAAACAGTGATGGACGCCGGCGAGAGCGTCCGCATCACGCTCCGGTCTATCAGGGCCCACAAACTCCGGTCGGCGCTGACGGTCGTCGGCGTAATCATCGGCATCGCGTCGGTCATCACCTTCGCCACGTTCGGGGCCAGCGTCGAGGCCGAAATCGTCGGCGACATCGAGACTTCGAACGCGGGCAACATCTACGTGTTCGGGACGCCCGCCGGCGACGACGACTTCGACCGGACGCTCCAGCCGGTGTTTACCGAGTACGACGTACAGCAGTTGGAGGGGATTCCGGGCGTGCAGGCGGCGCTTCCGCGCGGTATCGTCCGGACCCAGTCGATACGACACGGAAACCGGACGTTGGCCAGACAGCAGGTCACGGCAGTGCGACCGGCCAGCATCGGCGACGGCGTCCTCGTCGAGGGCCGGTCCTTCGGGGCCGAGGAGTCGGCGGTCGTCGTCAACGAGCGCATGGCCGGGTCGTTCGCCGAGAACCTCACGGCCGGCGAGCGGCTCACGATGACGATGCCTGACGGGAGCGAGCGGAACGTTACTGTCGTCGGCGTCGTCAACGGGACTCGCGGGGAAGTCCCGGTTAGCGACTTCGCCCGCCAGCCGCGGGTGTACGTCCCCATCGACCCGTTCTACGACTCCGTCGTCGAGAGCCCGGCGGCGGGCGTGCGACAGCGCGCGTACCCGCAGGTGACGCTCGTCGTCGACCCGCGGGCGATTCCGGAGGCCCAGTCGGCGATTCAGGGCTACATCTCCGGCGACGCGGACGCGCGGTCGCTGTCGGCCGACGACACGGAACTGGTCGCGCGGTCGGGCAACGACTTCGTTGAGGAGATTAGCGACGTTATCGAGCGCATCACGCGCTTCGTGACAGGTATCGCCGTCATCGCGCTGGTCGTCGGCGCTATCGGCATCGCCAACGTGATGCTCGTCAGCGTCACCGAGCGCACCCGTGAAATCGGCATCATGAAAGCCGTCGGGGCGCGCAACCGAGACGTGATGCAGGTGTTCCTCGTCGAGGCCGCACTGCTCGGGACGATTGGCTCGCTGCTCGGCGTCCCGCTGGGACTCCTCGTCGGCTACGGCGCGACTCGGTACGCTGAAGTGACGTTCTCGCTCGCGCCGCTGTGGATGGCGCTGGCTGTTGGCGTCGGCGTCCTTGTCGGCGTCGTCGCCGGTCTCTACCCGGCATGGCGGGCGGCACGGGTCGACCCGATCGACGCACTCAGACACGAGTGAGCCTTACCCGGATTCAGAACACCGAAATACGTGGTCGTCGTACCGACGGGCCATGACCCTCTCGGAGGAGGCCCGCGAGCGACTCGCCGACATCGTCGAGCTCCAGCCGACGAAAAACGGCGAGTTGCAGGAGCGCTGGGACATGGACAGCGGAAGCGAGGTCCACCAGTACCTCGAAGCCGAACTCAAGGAGTACTACTACCGCAACGACAACAGCCTCATCTGTGCGACGCCGGAGGCGACGACGCTCATCGACGGGGAAGACTCCGAGCGGATTCAGACAGTGACGGTCACCCCGCTCCAGCAGGCTATCGTCGACGTAATCGCTGGACCGGACGAGGAGAGCCAGAGTGTCGTCGCCGTGTTACACGCCCTCCGCGAGGTCGGCGAGGACCGCGACACCGACGAGGTTCGCTCTGCGCTTCGCAGCCTCGCGGACAAGGGTATCGTGGAGACCGTCGAGAAGACCGTGCCGACGTTCAGGTTGGCCGTACCGCGCGACGAACTAGATATCGAGCTGTCCGAGGAATGAGACCGGACCGCGGTATCGGTCGGTTACTCCGACAGCCCCGGCCGCTGGCGGCGTCGTCGCCGCGCTAACAACCGCCTTATTGCCTGGCCCGGCCCGCCGTCGAGCGGCCAATCCATCGACCGCCACGCCGGCGGCTCCGGCTCGTAGGACGGGCACTGGCCCCGACACTCCGCCGCTGTCGGCAGACAGTCTTTCGCCGCACAGTAGGGATACACGCCAGTCTCGCCAGCGGTGAGCTGGAAGTGCCGGCAGTCGGGGCGCATCGTGTCGGCGTAGGCGCGCCACCCACGAGCGTACGCTCGCTCCGCGATGGTGAGTCGCCGCTCCTGCTTCCAGTCGGGGTCTACGTACTCGAACCGGGCCGCGCTGGTGTCGTCGGTCGGGCGGTCGAGAATGCGCGTTCCGGGGTCGTCGACCGACAGCGACCGCGGTTGCCAGACCGCCTCGGCCGTACCGGCTTCTGGGTCGACTGTCAACACACCGGCGGCAGCGGGCAGGTCCGCTAGCAGAATCGGCTCCACGCGCTCATCGGTCGCCGCCGTCGCGACCCACACCTCATCGGCCAGCGACAGCGCGATGTCGCGCTGTAGTTGCGGGACGAGGTTCCTGGCGGCGCTTGCCGTCAGGTCGGGCTTGTTCTCGATGGCGATGACCCGCCGGAGCCAGTCCGGATACGGGCGCACCCGACGGATTTCGATGCGGTTGCCCCGCTTGCGGGTCTCGATGGCGTCCCGGTCGGCTGCCTCGTGAATCGACTCCCGGACGTACCGCCACGGATAGCCCGGGTCCGGCAGTGCCTCGCGGTAGTAGGTCCAGTCAGCCGGCGCGTGCCGGAGGACGTGCAGGAGGTCCGAGTCGAACGCGTCCGGGCCGAACGTCGCCCGCTCCCGGAGCCCGTCGGGGTCACACTCCAGTACGATGGTGTCCCAGCGGCGGTGTTTCGTCCCAAGCTGTCTGGCGACGAGCACCGCCGCGTCGTCAGACGGCGACCATGCTCGCTCGGCCCACTGGCAGACAGACAGCTCGAAGGCGAACTCGGAGTCAGGAGCCACGGGCAGTCGTTGTCGGCTTCGGACCAAAACCCTTCGTTCCGATGCCGGAGCCTCGCACGGGCCAGCGTTCCCGGCATCGTTTCGTTCGGTGACACAACCCGATTATTTATGTGATAGCTTCAGAAACAAACCGTCGGTTACGAATGACACACCAGAAGCCTGGAGACAGTCCAGCCGCGATAGCCCTCAACACAGCGCCCCAGCCGACAGGCGACGCCGCGTTCAGCGCCCTCAGTGGAGGGACAGTATGAGTTCCGCCGCCCGCGGCGACGGGATATTCGACCAGTACACGACGATACAGTGGATTGCGGCAGGCATCGTCGCGTTGCTGACCTTCCCAATCGGACTCGCCGTGCCGGCCTACTTCTACATCAAGACCTCAAACGGCAGCGCTCGGGACCAGGGGGCCTGGGAGGCGTGGGCGGTCATCCTAGTCGGCATCCTCGGTATCGTCGCGGTCGAACTCGGCGGCGAGACGGGCGCGAAAATCGCCATCGCGGTCGCGCTGCTCGGGATACCGGTCCTGCTCATCCTCTTTGCTGCCGTCATCGGGAGCTTCGTGGTCGGCATGGGCAACGCGACGGCAGTGGCGCTGCTCGTCGGTGTCGCGGTCTGAGAACCGGGCTCCCGGCGTCCGGTTACTCTTCTTCGTCCTCGCGCTCGTCGAGGAACTCGTGTGCCTCTTCGAGTATCTCGCGGGGGCCGTCCTGCGTGACGGTGTTTATCGCTTGTTCGTAGTCGCGCCACTGCAGGTCGCGATGTTCTGTGGACAGTTCAGCTGACGCTTCGAACGATTTCGCGACGAACAGGTGGACCGTCTTGTGGATGGTGTTGCCGTTCGCCTCGAACACGTAGTCGTAGTCTTCGCGGAACCCGTCTAAAAGCCGGAAATCGCCGATACCGGCCTCCTCTTTCACTTCGCGTATGGCGGTCTGCTGGAGCTCTTCCTCGCCCTCGACGCCGCCCTTGGGGAACTCCCAATCGCCGGGTCGGCTCTTGAGCAGGAGGTACTCCCGCCGGCCACGCGTATCGCGAAAGAGGATGGCTCCCGCGCTCGTGGCCTCTATCATTATCGGATTTTATGACACCGCTACTTAAGAGAATATCGGAGACACAACGGAAACAGATGGTCTTTTGTCACTCGCGGCTGAGTGTTCGTCTACAGATGCCCTTTGTCACGACGCTTACTTTCACCAGTGGGGACCGACACCGACTCGACGACGTCGTCACGGAGATCAAGGAAAACGCCGAGCAGAAGGGGGTCGAACTGAAAGGCCCCCATCCGAAACAGCCACAGGAGCTACGCATCCCGCAGTCGAAGTCGCTGGGGCCGGGCGGCGGCCGCTTCGAGTCCTGGACTCACACCGTCTACACCCGGACCATAGAGATAGTCGGCTACGAGGAGTTCGCTCGGACAGTCACTCAGCGGACGTTCCCGGACGCCATCCACGTCGAGGCCGGCGTCGAACAGCGCACGCAGGTCGGCAGCGGGTCGTAGGCCCGCCGCCGTTCCCGTGGATTATTATAAGTGAGTGTGCCCCGTTTCGCCGGCATGAACGAGTCCCAGCAGGAGCGGCTCCGGTCCCTCCGGCGTGACCTGCACAGCTATCCCGAACCCGCGTGGCGGGAGTTCTACACCACCAGTCGCATCGTCGACGAACTGGAACGCATCGGCGTCGACCAGTTGCATCTCGGGCGGGATGTCGTCGACGCCGACGCGCGGATGGCGGTCCCCGACGACGACGAGCTCGACGCCTGGCGGACGAAGGCCCGCGAGGCCGGTGCCCGGGAGGACGTGCTGGAGGCCGCCAACGGAGGGTTCACCGGTGCGCTGGCCGTCGTCGAACAGGGCGAGGGACCGACCGTCGCGCTCCGGGTCGACATCGACGCGCTCCCGATACGGGAGGCCGACAGCGCCGCACACGCCCCGGCGGCCGCGGGGTTCCGCTCGGGGAACGAGGGGTACATGCACGCCTGCGGCCACGACGCCCACGCGACAATCGGCCTCGGCGTGCTGGAGGCGGTGAAAGAGAGTGATTTCCGCGGCACGTTCAAAGTCGTCTTCCAGCCCGCCGAGGAGGTCATCGGCGGCGGGAAGGCCGTCGCCGAAAGCGGTCATCTGGACGATGTGGACCACCTGCTGGCGATACACGTCGGTCTCGACCATCCGACTGGAGAGATTGTCGCCGGCGTCGGCGGCTTCCTCGCCGTTCGGCAGTTCGAGGCGACGTTCAGCGGTGGGACAGCCCACGCAGGAGGACATCCAGCACAGGGACGGGACGCTGTACAGGCCCTTGCGACCGCCGTACAGAACCTCCATGCGATTCGCCGCCACGGTGACGGCGCGACACGGGTCAACGCTGGCGTCGTCGAGGGCGGCACAGCGACGAACATCGTCCCCGGGGAGGCGACGCTGGAAGGGGAAGTCCGCGGCGAAACGACCCCGCTCAAGGAGTACATGAGCGGGCGGGCAGACACCGTCATGTCGTCGGCTGCAGAGATGCACGACTGCGAGGTCGCCATCGAGACGACGGCGGAAGCACCGAGCGCGGTCAGCGACGACACGCTTGCAGACGTGGTGTATAAAATGGCCGACACAGTTCCCGGCGTCACCAGCCGCCTTCGAACCGACGATCTCGGCGGCAGCGAGGACGCCACCTATCTGATGGACCGCGTCCAGAATCACGGCGGGACGGCGACGTTTGTCGGTATCGGGACCGACCATCTGGGCGGCCACCACACCCCCACATTCGATGTCGACGAAGACTCGCTGGCTATCGGCGTCGATGTCGTCACCGGGGCAGTCCGCCGGCTGAGCGAGTGACTACGCTACGGCGCTTCCCAGCTGGCGAGTCGGATCGATTTGCCGCTATCCGGCGACTTCCAGTTCAGTGTGACTGTCGCGTCAGAAAGGTCCGATGCCCCGGAAAACGTCACCCGTGACCCGGCCGTGATTTCCGAACCAGCCGACAGCGCGCCGCTGAGACTCGAGAAATCGTGCTGTCCGTTGGCTCCTGAAGCCCCGCTAACAGTGATGTACAGATTTCCGGCCCGAATCGAGTCGCCGCTTCGGTGTTCGATTGTCAGGGTGTCGGGACTCCCGGCATCGTAATCAAATGAGAACGCCGCCTGTGGCGCGCTCTGGCCGATGTTCCCTGAGCCGAAGTCGAGGAAGAACGCCGCTGCTGTCGCCGCTAACAGTACTGTTATTGCAACCATTAGGATGACACCCACAACTGGCGAGACTGCACTGTCGTCAGATTTGAATCTACGTGCTAGCATGATTGACCCCCACTCGGCGACGGTCGACACGCTGTCACCATCTCGGTGACCCCCCGGTCAACCGACGCCGGTGCGACTTCATTTTGTTATCATGTTGTCGAATAATAAAACTTGTCGTTCAGAATTTCAGTTCATATAGTAATTAATTACTATCGAGATAACATTCAAAACCAGACACTTGACACTGACAGACGTCTATCAGAGAGTTAGATGTAGCCGAAAGCCGCAACGAACCGCTGAATCAGTACTTGGGGTCTGCGCCAGTGACGTCGTAGATATCGTCCATAATCGAATCGCGCTCGCGTTGCCAGGCTTCGAAGCCGCTCCGGTCGCTCGGGTAGGATTCGTAATGGTCCAGTAGCCGGTCGGCAGCCTTTTTTGTCTGGTAGAGGTCCCTGATCGTCCCAAGGTGGCCGATGCTCTTGACGGCCATCTTGAGTTTGAGTCCGAGTCCGATGCTGGTCGAACCGCCGTACAGTGCCTCTGCGAGCTTCTCGCCGGGCAACGCGGCCAGCAGGGCCATCAGGTCGTCGACGTCGTAGGCGGTGGTGAATATGTTGTACACGTCAAGCGCCGCATACCGTGCGCCGAAGTGGTCCATCACGCGCTCGTTGTACTCCCAGAGCGCGGCTTCGTCGTCCGTCCGGCCAGATTCGATGGCTTCGATAGCCTGTTCAGCGGCGTAGGTCCCGGCGTAGGCTGCACCGGCGATACCGCCGCCGGTCGTCGGATTGACGTGTCCGGCGGCGTCGCCGACGGCCATGAATCCGGGCGCGACGGCGGAATCGTACGGCCGGCGTGTCGGCAGCGCAGCGCCGAGTTTATCCTGTACCTTCGCGCCCTCGAACTCGCTTCGACCCTGGAGGTCGCGCTTGAGGTCGTCGACTAGCTCCATCGGCTCCTCGTTCATCTGGAAGCCAAGGCCGGCGTTGATCTCCGTGTCCGTGCGCGGGAAATACCAGAGATAGCCGGCAGAGCGCTCGGTCGGCTTGAACACGAGCGCGTCGTCCCACTCGACCGGCTCGTCAACCTCGATAATCTCCCGGTATGCCGAACAGAACTGCGAGTACTGGACGTTCGTATCGAAGGTCGCCTCTTCGAGGTCAGTCTTGTCCTGCAGAATAGACAGTGCGCCGGCCCCGTCGATGACCATGTCACCCTCGTACGTGACGGGGTCGCCTTTCCGCATGGCTTTTACGCCGGTCACACGGCCGCTGTCGTCCTGTAGCACGTCCTGAACGACAGTGTCGTAGTGGAACTCCACACCGCTATCGTTTGCACCCTCGATGAGACAGCGACCGTACTCCCAGCGGTCGATGACAGCGAGTTCACCCGGCACGGGGATCTCGAGAACGGTATCCTCCTGTGGGATCTCGAACCGGCCGTGGTCGACATCCGTATTGGTAAACGCCGGTTCGAGCTGGGACTTCGGAATCGCGTCGGGGAAATCGCTGGCTCCTTTCAGCGCGTCCCCGCAGGCGATATGGCCGGCCTCGGTCTCGTCTTTGCGCTCCACGACGACGACGTCGTAGCCCGCATCCGCGACGGTCGCGGCGGCGTAACAGCCGGATGTCCCGGCCCCGACGACGACAACGTCCACGGAAACGGTCCGTGCTGTCGCCGACGCTCCGCCGGCGTTGCCGTCCTGGTGTGTGGTCATGCACTCCCGTCCTGCCCGGAGAGAGAAAATTATTCCGCTACGGGTTTCAGCGGACGACTGGAACCATTCTTCGCAATGAGCGGTCCGTTGCGGGTGTTTGGTGTGGCGTCGACGGTAGCAGTCCGTTTCACTCCGGGGCAACGGTGATAAAGAGTTTTGCTGGGGGGTATCAAATGGCTGAGCATGACCGAGCATACGGTGACATTTGTGGGGACGGGTGAGGAGATCACCGTCTCCGAGAAGGAGACGATTCTCTCGCGGTGTATCGAAGAGGGTATCGCACAGGAGTATTCCTGCCGCGTGGGGATGTGCTTGGCCTGTTCGGCGAAGATTGTCGAGGGGTCGGTTACCCAGCCTGCCGCCCGTGGACTGACCGACCGGGAACGGGAGAACTACGCACTGACCTGCATGGCACGACCGCAGTCGGACCTGAAACTCGACCGCGGGAAGTACCCGCCCAGTATTGAAGGGGATGTGACCCCGGAAGACGGCGACCCCACACCAGCGGACGACTAGTAGGCACTGGATACTACTAGCATATGGCCTACTAGAAGGTCTGTAAATACCTTTAACATACGCCTGATAGATTGCCTGATATAGAGCGGTGCAACCGCGAATGAAGGACAGGTCATATAAGCAAGTGGCCCCTATAGTGTAGTGACTACAGCGTCAGCGGACGGCCTTCGACGACTGATACACGCTTCCCCAACCATGACCAGCCGCGTATACAGACTTCACTCGACACTTGAACTGCCACTGGAAGACGCATACGATTTCTTCGAGGATCCGGATCTTCCACCTGAAATCGCTGACATCGATATCACCCGTCGAAACAATACGCTCATCGTCAGCGCCGTCGCCAAAGACGACTCTATGAGCAAGTACACTCCGACGGCCCAACTCAAGGCGAGCGTCACGGAGAATCGGGTGTACGAGGAGGACCCCGACGAAATGGGGCCGCCCGGAGCCGCGAGTACTGGAAGCTCCGGAGGTGGCCCCCAGTGGGGCGCACTCGAAGAGGAGGAGGAAGAGATCGAGTCTGAACTCGTCGAGTACGCCTGTTTCAAAGGCGACCGCGAGACCGTACTCCAGAACACTGCACTCCAGTACGCGATGTTCGAAGTCCTGTGTGACGTCGCGAAAGTCGCAGAGAAGGGAACGCTGACGGCAATTGCGGCGGTCGACGAGGAACTCGAAGCTGTCCGCATCGTCGATGGGGAAGAGCGGCCCGCTGCAATCAACGTTGCAGAGGAACCCCGCGACGGCGAGGAAGAAGAGGGCGTCAACTGGCGCGACAACGAGTTTATCTCGTAACGCGGCCCCGTCCCGGTCACGGATTCAGTTTTGCCGAGCTGCAGCTCAACACCGTTACCGGGCGGTCTATGCCGCTATGCCGGCGCAATGCCTGAGAGGTCAGCGTCGGTAAATCGTGACGCGATTTCGATGGTGAGATTCGCTTCGATGTAGGCCGCAATCACGATGAACACGGCGGCCGTCGCAAGCAGCCATCCGGCCTCCCGGATATCCTGTCGAGTGGCCAGTTCGTTCGTCCGGCCGCGAATGTACTGAATCGTGCGCCAGCCGAACCGGAGTCCAACGGCGGCGACGATGAGCAGTGCGGGAATCTCGATAAGGCCGTGTGGGACGATGAGTGCGGCGACGACGACAGGCGAAACCTGCTTGAGTGCGATACCGACGACGACTCCGATGAGCAATCCGTTCAAGACGAGTGAGAGGACCGTCATCGAACCGAGCGAAATCGCGCCGAGCAACATCACGAGCAACGCACCGAGGTTGTTGACCGTCAGCGAGAGGGTCGTTAACTCAGCCGGCATAAAGGGGTTTTCGCCGGCCGTTCCGGGGGTCTGAAGCCATTCGGTGGGGACCTGGCTGCCGAGTCCGTACCCGACCAGCGCGCTGGCAAACAGTATCAGCGCGGCGGCGGGGACGTAGCGTAACAGCCAGCGGTGGAAGAGACGGGCCGGGAGGCTTGGGCGGTCGTCCATATCACGTCTTTTGCGCGGGCCGCAAAAAACCGAGTGACCGTGTGCACGCGACCGTCAGCCATTTGCCACTGTCTCACACACCTGTCGGTCATCCAAAAAGTACTTGGCATTCGTAATTATATCTCATTACACTATGTCCGAATCAGCAGAGTTCCCGGACTATCTGGACGTTGATTACACTGACGGGGAAGGCGAAGACCCCGAAGAGTACCCGACTGTCAACCACAAGATCGAGAAGGCTATCGAGGTTACGAAGACTGGCCTCGAAGAGTACAAGAACCCTGTCGTGATGTGGACCGGCGGCAAGGACTCGACGCTGACGCTGTACTTCGTCAAGGAAGTCGCCGAGCGGTTCGACCTCGAAGTCCCACCAGTCGTCTTCATCGACCACTACCAGCACTTCGACGAGCTCATCGACTTCGTCGAGCACTGGGCTGACGAGTGGGACCTCGACGTCATCTGGGCGCGCAACGAGGACGTGGGCAACTACGTCGACGAGAACGGTCTTGAACCGGGTGACAACATCCCTGTCGACGAACTCTCTGAGCACAACCAGCACCACATCCGGAACATCCTCGAATACGAGGAGGACACGTTCCCGTTCCTGCTCGACACCTACGTCGGCAACCACCTCCTGAAGACGGTGGCGCTCAACGACACTATCGAGGAACACGACGTCGACGGCATCCTGTCGGGCATCCGCTGGGACGAGCAGGAGTCTCGCGCCGACGAGACGTTCTTCTCGCCGCGTCACGACCCGGACATCTACCCGCCGCACGACCGCATCCAGTCGATTCTCCAGTTCGCGGAGGCTGACGTGTGGGAAGCCTTCTGGAACTTCGTCGTCCCAGACACAGTCGAGGGGTACCCGGACGACGGCTACGTCCCGCAGGGCCAAGACGACCTGCCCGAGGGCATCGAGAAGGAAGACGTGCCGGTCTCGCCGAAGTACTTCGCTGGATTCCGTTCGCTCGGGAGCGAGGTCAGCACCGACAAGTCCGCGGAAGAGCCTGCCTGGCTGCAGGACATGGCGAACACGACCGAGCGCGCCGGCCGCGCCCAGGACAAGGAAGACCTGATGGAGCGCCTGCGCGACCTCGGCTACATGTAAACGGGCGCAAGCCTCGCCGTTTCTGCGTCGTTCTTTTTTTGGTAGGAACACCTATGTCACTGCCCTCGATGAGTCGTTCACATCTGTCCCCACACCCCCACGGGGTGACGTATCAATCGGTAAGGTGGTTGTTGAACTCGGAGCCGACAGCCGGCACTGAATGGTGGCGTGATAGTACTTCGACGCGAGTCGATGTCGTCCGCGCCTGTCCAGGTCTCAGGACATGTGGAACTGCGCAGTTCACTCCAACAGAGTGTGCGTTTCTTCCAGTTTCTACAGAGGAACAGCCATACATGTCGAGCAGCGATTCTATGTTGTGACTTGTTCACTGTAATTGAACAGTGTGAATATCCGCCATACCAGCAGGCCGCCTCGGATTTGAGGGCGTCTGCTCCCTGAAATCATGCGTAAGATGAGTTATGTACAATTGTCGAGAAAAGGTTTAGGTACTGTCGAACACTACAGGTAAGCGAATGAGTTCAGACCAGTACAACTGTCCGAACTGCGGGGCGGAATTGAGCTACCAGACGACGAAGCACAACGGCTGTTCGAACTGCGGTTTCGTTCCGCCCCACAGTGCCGAGTAACGCGGATTGGGACGAGTAACCGGACGTGCTGTTCTGTCGTCGGTGGTTATCGAGTTCCACGAGGAGAGTCCCATACTCGGGTCCGACATCTATTTTTCTCGGCTCGCTGTATCCGTTGTCTGTGACCGACCGCACAGACCGGGGCGTTCTCGCGGGCGTTATCTTTGCTGTGTTGCTGGCGCAGGTCCTGCTGTATCCGGGCGTCGACAGACTTGTCCAGTCGCTGGGTGCGACGACAGACCTGAACGCAAGTATGTGGTTCCTTGCGGCCGAGTTCGGGGCGTTCGTCGTTTTTGCCGGCGTGTGGGGCATGCTCAGCGACGCCACCGGACGGCGAACGCCATACATCGCCGGCGGGGCAGGCGCGGGCGCAGTGCTGTACGCCCTCATCGCGTGGCTTCCCGAGGCAGTCTCGCTTCCATTTGTCGGCGTGCTGGTCTTGCGGGTGCTGCAGGGTGGAGCGACGATCGCCGCGTTCTCCCTGGCGATGACGATGCTGATGGACCTCGGCGGCGGCCACGGCAAGAATATGGGTGCGGCAGGCATTGCGATCGGCAGTGGCACAGCGCTCGGAGCGCCACTCGGCGGCCAACTGTACGAAATTCAGACGACGCTTCCGCTGTACGTGGCGAGCACGCTGTCACTCGTCGTCGCAGTGGCTGCCTTGCTTGTCACCGACCGCGCACCGTCGGACGGGCGGTCGGGCCTTTCTGCGACCGTGTCCGGGCTCAAGCAGCGGCCGACGCTCGGCGTGCCGTACGCCTTCGGGTTCATTGACCGCCTCACAGCGGGCTTTTTCGCGCTCGTCGGCACCCTGTATTTCAGAGAGACGTTCGAGCTTGGACCCGGCGAAACCGGCGTCATGCTGGCGCTTTTTTTCGCCCCGTTCGCCCTCTTGCAGTATCCCTTCGGCATCCTCTCTGACCGCATCGGCCGAACTGGTCCGATTGTTGTCGGGTCGGTGCTGTACGGACTCACTGTTGTCGGCGTCGGGCAAGCGCCGACGGTCACCATCGCCGGCGCAGGGATGGTACTGACCGGCGTTATCGGCGCGCTGATGGCCCCGGCGACGATGGCGCTCGTGTCGGACCTCGCCAGCGAAACGGAGCGCGGCACCGCTATGGCCGGGTTCAACATTTTCGGCAGCGTTGGCTTCCTCGCTGGCATCCTCGTCGGTGGCACCGTCGCTGGCGCTTTCGGCTACCCCGCCGCGTTCCTCGTCGCCGGCGGGATGGAAGTCGTCCTCGCGGTGCTCGCACTGCCCGGACTGCTACGGCTGGAGCGGCCGACCGAGGATGCCGTCAGGGGCTGATTACGACGCGTCGCGGACCTCGTCAAGCGCCTCTGGGTTCTCGATGCTGGACATATCACCCAGGTCCTCCCCGCGGTAGACGCCAGCAATTGCTCGGCGGATTATTTTCCCGCTCTGCGTCTTGGGGAACTCGTCGACAAACAGTACCTCGCGGGGCCGGAACGGCTTACCGAGTTCCTCGCCGACGGCGGCGCGAATATCGTCGCGGAGGTCGGCCGAGGGTTCGTAGCCGGGCTCGAGCACGGTGTAGAGAACGACGGCAGTGCCGGTGGTGTCGTCCGGGGCACCGACGGCGGCAGCCTGATTAACGGCGTCGTGTTCCATCGCCGCGCCTTCGACTTCCGCCGGGCCGACCTTCCGTCCAGCGACGTTGAGCACGTCGTCGGCCCGGCCGTGGAGGAACCAGAGGCTGTCCTCGTCCTTCTGTGCCCAGTCACCGTGGTCCCAGACGTCGTCCCACGTCGACCAGTACTCGTTCAGGTAGCGTTCGTCGCCGCTCCACAGCGACCTCGTCATCGACGGACAGGAGTCCCGAGCGACCAGATAGCCGCGCTCGTGCGTGTCAGCGATGGATTCGCCGGCGGAGTCGACGATGTCGATGTTCATCCCCAGCCCCGGACCGCCCAGCGTGCAGGGCTTGAGCGACTGAATCGGCATCGGCATCAGGAAACACCCCATGATCTCGGTCCCGCCGGAGATATTGATGATTGGACAGTCCTCGTTGCCCACGTTCTCGTAGAACCACTGCCAGCTCTCGGGGTCCCAGGGTTCGCCGGTCGACCCCAACAGCCGCAAGCTTGAGAGGTCGTGCCCGTCCAGCCACTCGTCGCCCTTCTTGCGGAGCGCCCGAATCGCGGTCGGCGAGACACCGAAGGTGGTGATGTCGTGCCGGTCGATCATCTCCCAGAAGCGGTCCGGTTCCGGGTGGTCCGGCGCGCCCTCGTACATGAAGACAGTCCCGCCGAAGGCGTGGTTCCCCAGCAGCGTCCATGGCCCCATCATCCAGCCGATGTCGCTCACCCAGAAGAAGCGGTCGCTGGGCTTGTGGTCGAAGCCGAAGTATATCTCTTTGGCCGCCTGCATGAGCGCGCCGGCGTGCGTGTGGACGATACCCTTCGGCTTGCCGGTCGTTCCAGAGGAGTACAGCAGCATCGACTCCTGATTGCTCGGAAGCTCTGTGGCCGCGTACTCGTCGTCGGCGGTCTCGATAGCCTCGTCCCACCACTCATCGCGGCGGGTCCAGCGGATCGTCTCGTCGGGGTCGTCCGCGACGCCGAGGCGGTCGTAGACGACAGTGTGTTCGACCGGCGTCGTCCCCAGTTCTTCGCCGGCCTGCTTGATGGCCTCGCCCGCGCTGCCCTTGAGGTGGACACCGGAACCGCGGCGGTAGAAGCCGTCGCCGGTGAACAGGACGGAACACTCGGCGTCGGCGATACGGGTCGCCGTCGCGTCGACGCCGAACCCAGAGAATATGGGGACGGCGATTGCGCCGACCTTGAGACAGCCGTACAGTATCGACGCGACTTCGGGAATCATCGGCATATACAGGCCGACGGTGTCGCCGGTGCCGACGCCGACGGACTCCAGGTAGTTCGCTACTTTACTGGCCTGCCGATTCAGTTCGTGGTACGTGACTTCCCGCACGTCGCCGGGTTCGCCCTCCCAGATGAGCGCGACTGTGTTTCGGGTCGGGCTGTCCCGCGCTGCGTGGCGGTCCAAGACGTTGTGGGCGGCGTTGATTGTCCCGCCGGTGTACCAGTCGGTGAACTGTGGCCCCGCACTATTGTCCCGGACCTGATCGTAGTCTTCGAAGAACTCGATGTCGAGGTACTCCGGGAGCAGGTCCCAGAACCACTCGACGCCCGAGTCGGGTTCCTCGGGTAGGTCTGTGGTCGTTCGCTCGATGAGTTCGTCGTAGTTGTCGATGTCGTACGCCTGCATGAATTTCCAGACGTTCGTCGATTCGACGAACGCGTGGCTCGGTTCGTGGACGATGGAGTCGACGTGGTTTTGTTCGCTCATTGCGTCAGTATTCCGTAGTGTTTGGTCGTCTGGTATAAACTGGTACCGCCGCCCGGCACGCGTTACTGGGCCGGTCGGGTAGTCCGGTTCCGCACCGCCCGTGTGACACAGGGGCCGGTCAGCTACTCACGTCATTGTCTCACTCGTACGTCTTTGTCATGCCGCCGTCGAACAGCAGGTCCCCGCCGTTGAGATGGTCGGCGTGGGCCGAGAAGCCAAACACGAAGAGGTTCGCCACGTCGATGGGGTCCATCATCTCCTTGACCCGGGCCTGTCCCAGCATCACGTCGTCGATGACCTCGTCGACGCTGATTCCTCGTTGCTCGGCAGTGTCGGGGATCTGGTCGACGACCAGCGGCGTCTTGACGTAGCCGGTGCTGATAGAGAACCCGCGGAGCCCGTCACCGCCCTCGGCGGCGATTGACTGTGTCAGTCCCCGCAGGCCGAACTTCGAGACGTTGTAGGCCACCTTATCCGAGGTCACGTAGTGTCCGTGAACAGACGCCATGTTCCCGATGGCACCGACGCCGTCGTCGGTCCGGCGGATGTGAGGGATGACGCGTTTCGACAGCGCGAGCGGGGCGCGCAACATCACGTCGTGCATCTGGTCGTACTTCTCCATCGGGAAGTCCTCGATGGCGTCGATATGCTGGAGGCCGGCGATATTGGCGAGGTAGCGAACCGTGCCGTGAGAAGCCGCAGTCTCGACGATGGCCTCAATGTCCGCATCATTCGCGAGGTCGCCGGTCACTGTCTCGACGGTCCCATCGAGGTCGAGGGCCGCCGCTGTGTCCGCGACTTCGCCGAGGCCGTCCACGTCGATGTCCGTCGCGACGGCGGTCACCCCGTTGGCGGCCATCGCCAGCGCCGTCGCCCGGCCGATGCCCGACCCGCCGCCGGTCACCAGACAGACGGTGTCGCTCGTGTAGTGGTCGTCGTCGACGAACAGGATCGAGGACTCGTCGATCGGCTCGACTTCGAGCCGTTCGTGAGAGGTGCTGGATGCCATTCGGTCACACGTTCTCCAGACACGTCCGAATAGGGGCGGGTTGACATGTATACCCGACTGGCTGCTGTGGGGGACCCGCAGTCCGGCGCGAGAACGCCGTGCCGCTGTCTCGCCGGCTACCGTGGTTTACGTGTAAACCTCTCGTTATTCGGGGGTTACGTCGGAATCAACAGCTATCCCTGTGAGCGTGGCACACACTGCGTGACCAGCTTCCCCGGACTCGTCCGGGGCGTATTGGGACACACCTATGAAACGAACGACAACGGACCATGACAACGAAGGTATCGGCAGGCGACAACTGCTCTCCGCGATTGGCGGCTCGGCCGTCGCCGCAGCGCTCGCTGGCTGCTCGACGTTGCTGAGCGACAGCGACACGGCGGACCAGGGCGGGCAGTCCGGCGGCGGCATCTCCGCGGAACCGATACAGGCCGGGCTGTTGACGTTCACCCGTGGCGCACCGGGCGTCCTCGGGATTCAGGCCCAGCGCGGGGCCGAGCTCGCAGTCCAGCGCATCAACGAGGCGGGCGGCATCGGCGGGCAACGAGAAATCGAACTGGACGTGGTCAACGAGGGGTCAAATCCCCTTGACAGCTACAACCAGTTCATCGAGGAAGGGAAAGAGGTCACCTTCGGTCCCATCTCCAGTGGCACGCACAGTCAGATCGCCCCCGAAGTCGAGAAAAACGAAGTCATCAACGTCGGGACCGACGGGACGGTGACGACGCTCTACGAGGAGACGGTCACCGACCCGACCTACTCCTTCCGCTTCCAGAACTACGACATCATGGAGGTGGTGACGATGGCCCGCGAGGCCGTCGAGCGCATCGGCGCTGACAACATCTCGACCGTCGCCGGTGTCAACCCCGGTTACTCCTTCGGCGAGGACGAGATGCGGGTGTTCACACAGGCCATTCAGAAACTCACTGACGCCGAAATCGTCTACGAGGGATTCCCGGAACTCGGGGCCAGTGACATGTCGAATCACATCACCTCGATCAACAACGAAGAGCCGGACGTGACCTTCTCTAGCCTCTGGGGCGGCGACGTGACGACGTTCGTCCGGCAGGCCAACGCCAACGACATGTTCGAGAACACGACGGTGTTCGGCACGACGCTGTACAGCGCGGCCGGCGACGTGCCGGGCGATGCACTGGCCGGGACGGACATCTACTCCGGGTCGCGCAACTACTACTGGGGCCTGCCGGCGCTCGGGAACTGGCAGCCCGGCCGCGAACTGTTCGACGCCGCGACACAGCAGGATGGCGTGACGGTCCCGACGGCTCACTACATGAGCGGGTACGGGGCGGTCACCGCCTGGGCGACGGCCGTCGAGAAGGCCATCGACCTGCTAGGCACCTACCCGAGTCAGGAGCAGATCGCGCAGGTTCTGGAGGGCCACGGCTTCTTCACACCGGCCGGCTACCACAACATCGCCGAGGACCATCAGGGCGCGTCGAACTCCTTCGCCGGGCAGATGGTGTACGACGACGACCTCGGCGCGGCCAGGCTCGAAGACGTGAACACTTACGCCGCTACCGAGACAGCGCCGCCGCCGGGCGTTACCGGGAGCGACTGGCTGGACGGCTGGAGCGCCTGATACCGAGCCATGGCCGTAACACCCACAGCCGCGCTCGTCCAGACGCTCAACGGCATCCAGTTCGGGTTCATCCTGTTCATGATCGCCTCGGGACTGACCGTCATCCTGGGGATTCTGGATGTCCTGAACCTCGCCCACGGGGAACTGTTCTCGCTGGGCGCGTACACCGCCATCGGCGTGTTCGGGTTTCTTATCGGTATCGTCGGCCCGCCGGGCGGTGGCGTCGTCGGCACCGCCGTGTTCATACTCGTGGTCCTCGCCGCCGTGCTGGTGACGGCGGCCATCCTCCTCCCCGTCGGCACCCTCTTTGAAGCGGTGTTCCTGCGCCAGATCTACGACCGCGACCAGGTGTACCAGCTGGTTCTGACCTTCGCTCTCTTGCTCATCCTCCTCGACGTGAAGAAGTTCATCTGGGGGGACAGCTCGATACGGACCGACGCCGTCTACAGCGCTATCAACACAATCTCGACGAGCGAACTCGTCGGGCTGAACTACCCGACCTACAACGTGTTCGTCATCTTCGTCGGCACGGCCGTCGTTGCGGGACTGTTCTGGTTCTTCGAACGCACGAAGACCGGGCGCATCATCAGAGCAACGGCCATCGACCGCGAGATGGCGACTGCCATCGGCGTCAGCACCGACCGCGTGTTCACGCTCGTGTTCGCTCTCGGCGCCTTCCTCGCGGGGTTCGCTGGCGCGGTGGCCGTCCCGCCGACGGCGGCGACGCTTGAGATGGGCACCAATCCGCTCGTGCTTTCCTTCGTCGTCATCGTCATCGGCGGCCTCGGAAGCCTCCGCGGCGCGTTCGTCGGCGCACTCCTCGTCGGTGTCATCCGGAGCTGGATGATTACGCTGTACCCGCCCGGCGAAATCGCGGCCCCGTTCGCAATCATGGCGCTCATCCTGCTGGTCAAGCCAGAGGGCCTGTTCGGAACGTGGGGTGAGACAGCGTGATGCCTGAGCGCATCGACCGCGACGGAACGCCAGCGTACCGCTTCCTCGGGGTTGAGCTGACCCGTCGGGAAGGAGCCTTTCTCGTCCTCGGGGTCGTGTTCCTGTTCCTTATCCCCGACATCGCGAGCCTCTCAGATAGCCTCCAGCTCAGCGTCATCCATCAGGGGCTGTTGTTCGGCTTCGCGGCAGTCGGGCTGAATCTCCTGCTTCGCCACACGAAGCTTACATCGTTCGGCCACGCGGCCTTCTTCGGCACCGGCGCGTACGCGACCGCAGTCCTCGCACGCTATGCCGGGGTCCAGAGCGTCGGTCTGCTGTTGCTCGGGGCCATCGCGGCCGCGACGGTGATGGCAGCCATCATCGGAGTGCTATCCCTGCGACACACCGGGCTGTACTTCGCCCTCCTGACGCTGGCCTTCGGCCAGCTCCTGTACGCCATCGCGCTCGGCCAGAGCGCACTCGGGGGGAGCGACGGGCTCCCGATCCGGCCGGGGCCGGCGAACCAGCCGCTTCTGTTCGGGACCGCGTTTAGCCCCGACGTGTACCAGATCTTGACGTACTACCTGACAGTGGTCGTCATCCTCATCGGCCTGTTCGTGATGTACCGCATCACCCAGTCGCCGTTCCGCAACGCCCTCGACGCCATCGGGCAGGAACGGACCCGGGCGCGGTTCATCGGCCTCCCGGTTCGGCGGTACGTCTGGGCCGCCTTTGTCATCTCGGGTATCTACGGCGGCGTCGCGGGCGGGCTGTACGCCGTCGTCCGCCAGTACGTTCGCCCGGAGGGGACGCTGTTTTTCCTCCGGTCGGGTGACATCCTGTTCATGGCGATACTGGGCGGGTTCCGGACACTCGTCGGCCCGCTCATCGGTGGTGTTGTCCTCATATTCCTGCAGGACGTGGGGCAGGACATCACCCAGTACTACGAGTTCCTGACCGGCGTGGTGCTCCTGATACTGGTGTATGGGTTCCCGCGGGGCATCGTCGGGTCCCTCCGGTCCGGCGGTGTCGTCAACGCGCGGCTCAGTGAACTGCGCCGGGAACCGGCCGTCCTGTCGACGTGGGGCCGGAGCGCCGCGCAGTCGATAGAACGGAAGGTGACAGCGGCACTGACCAGCCTGCGGATAATCCTCTTTGGAGTCGATTGAGATGCTCGAAGCACGCAATCTGCGGAAGTCCTTCGGTGAACTGGTCGCAACGGACGATATCACGCTCGAATTCGGCAAGGAGGAAGGCGAACTCGTCTTCATCGTCGGCCCGAACGGGGCCGGGAAGACGACGTTCATCAACCTCCTCACCGGCTTCCTCTCACCGGATGAGGGCTCCATCGTCCTCGACGGCGACGACATCACCGGGATGTCGGCGAACGGGCGCGTCGACGCCGGTATCGCCCGGAGCTTTCAGGTCGTCAAGGTGTTTGAGGAGATGACGGTCCGGGAGAACCTCCGAACAGTCGTGCTGACCGAACGGGACAAGACCTGGAGCCTGTTCTCGATGGCCGACGGTCACGAGGAGGTCGAGGCACAGGTCGAGGAACTGCTCGAGAAGTTCCGCCTAGAAGACGCGGCCGACACCGTCGCTGAAGAGCTCCCCCACGGCGACCGAAAACTGCTCGACGTGGCGATGTCGTTCGGCCTCGACCCGGATTACCTCCTGCTCGACGAGCCGACCTCCGGGGTGTCGACCCGTGAGAAGGAGTACGTCATCGAGACCATTGTCGAGGTCGGCCGGGCCGAGGGCGTCACGACGGTCACAATCGAACACGACATGGACATCGTCACGGAGTACGCCGACCGCGTCGTCGCGCTCCATCAGGGCGCAGTCCACGGGGTCGGCCCGCCGACAATGCTCGAAACCGACGACGAACTTCGGCGGCTTCTCTTGGGGGTGGGTGACGATGAGTAGTGAACCGCTGCTCTCGGTTCGCGGCCTCAACGCCGCCGTCCAGGGGTTCCAGGTGACCGAGGACATCGACCTTGACGTGAACGCCGGCGAGGCGGTCGGGCTGGTTGGCCGCAACGGAGCCGGTAAGACGAGTACCTTCCGCGGTATCATGGGCCTGACACCGGTCTGGAGCGGCTCAGTCAAATTTCGCGGCGAGGAGCTGACCAGCATCCGCTCGGAGCTGATTCCCAAGCGAGGCATCGGCTATCAGCCCGAAGACCGGAAGCTGTTTACCGGGATGACCGTCGACGAGAACTTCCGGCTCCCGATATGGACCAGCGGGGAGGCCCGCGCCATCGACGACGAGGACGCAGTTATCGAGAGCGTCTACGACGTGCTCACCGAACTCGATGACCGCCGGAACGCAAAGGTCCAGAACCTCAGTGGCGGCCAGGCGAAAATGGTCGCTATCGGCCGGGCGCTGGCGCTCCAGCCTGATTTGCTCATCCTCGACGAACCACTGGAGGGATTAGCTCCGGTCGTCGTCGAGAGCCTCAAGCGCTACATCCGGGCTATCAACGACCGAGGCATCGCGGTTCTCATCGCGGAGTCCAACGTCACGCACGTCCCAGAAGTCGTGGACCGCCTGTACGTCATCGAGCGCGGAGATATCATCGCCAGCGGCGACCCCGAAGAGCTAGCGGCCGACGAAGACATCCAGAAACTGATGCAGGGGAGCGGGGCGGAGTAGCGGCAAATCTCAACTACCTTCACTCCGTCACGTCGTTCATCGCCGTCGTGACGCGGTCGAGTATCTTCCGCTGACTCCGCCGGAGGTTCTTTGAGATGGCCATCTTTGAGACGCCGAACTCCTCGGCGAGCGACGACAGGGTGGCGTCTCGGGGCGTGTCGAAGTAGCCGCCTTCGACGGCTTTCTCCAGCGTATCTCGTTCTACGTCCGATAGTTCCCGACAGCCATCGACCAGCCGCTTCGCTGAATCGATGTTCTGTAGCAAGTCGTAGTAATCTTCGAGGTCGACTGACTCGCGGGACCGGATCGTGTAGTCGTTGTCCCGGTCCAGTTCCGACAGGGTCCCCTCGGCGACGCGCTCGGTATCGAAGCCGACGTGCCAGATCTCCGACCCATCCCGGATGCGGAACGGCCCGGTGATGTAGCCGCTGTGGTCGCGGATGACGCTCATCGCGTTCGTCTCATCGATGCGCGAGCGGATGAGCGCCAGATCGCCCTTCCGGCGGAGCAGCTGATAGGACTCCATGTGGTCGTGTGCTTCGAGCGCGTTCAGCCCCCGGTCCAGCTCTTCCCGGTCCGCCCCGTTGACCATGATCCGGGTCTCAAGCTCTCGCTCGACAGGGTGAAAATCCCACTGTTTGGCCAGAAACGACACCTCGTAGTCCCGTGTCGTGTCGATGTACGGACAGTCGTACTGGACCATGTCCATCTCGAGCGATATCATGGGCAATCAATCATGTTGGACTGCCTTAGTGATTGCCTCTCCGCCACCTCGTTAGCCCATGTCAGCCACGCCGCAAACCCTTTTGACTGCGGCAGTTAACTTTCAGGTATGTACGTCCGGGATGCGAAAAACCGCGAGGAAGTCTGGTTGCTCGACCGTATCGAGGAGATGGGGCTGGACGAGACGGCTTTCAGATCCCGGGACTACGTTGTCGCTATCGACGAGGAGAGCCACGAGAAGGCGGGCTTTGGCCGCATCCGTATCCATAAGGGCGGCGACGAACCGGTTTGTGAACTGACCAGCATCGGTGTCCTGCCCGAATGGCGCAATCAGGGCGTCGGTGCCCACGTCATCGAGCGGCTAGTCGAGTACGCGGGCGATGAAGGGTTCGACACCGTCTACTCGCTGACGAACGCCTCGGAGTTCCTCGCGCAGTTCGGCTTCGAGCGCCTCGAGCCGGCGCAACTCCCTGACTCGCTTCGGGACCGGCTCGCGACCAAACAGGAGAACATCCAGCCAGACGCGGTACCGCTCCGGGTGGCCGTCGACCGATTCGAGGTACCCGGCCACCTCCGCACGCGGTTCAAGCAGGCTAGTGCCGGGGAATCCGAGGAGGCCGAGCCGGAGGAGGGTCCCGAAGACTTCGGCATCGACCCCGACGAAGCGACCTATAAGTACGACACGGGCGATTGATCGGCTACCAACGACGAACGGATTATCTGACGTCGACGATTTCGATGTCGAACACGAGCGTCTTGCCGGCCAACTCGTGGTTAAAATCCACCTCGACGGCGTCGTCTCGGACAGCAGTCACGTCTCCGTGAAGCCCGTTTTCGGCCTCGACATGGATTCCGACGTCGGGCTCTTTTCCCACCATGCCCTCAAACGTGTCGGGGTCGTACTCGCGGATGCGGTCGGGCTGAAACTCACCGTAGGCCTTCTCCGGGGGCACTGTGACAGTTGCTTCCTCGCCCGCAGCCATGCCGACGAGCACCTCGTCGATCCCCTCGATGATCTCTCCTGCACCGACAGTGAATGAAAGCGGTGCGTACTCGCTCGCGTCGACGCCCTGTGCCTCGATGAGTCCGTGCTCTCTGGCGACTTCGGGACGTGACGTATCGAAGACGGCCCCGTCCTCGAAGCGGCCGACGTATTCGATGGTGACGCCGTCACCCGGTTCGATTGGCATACGTCCTCGGTAGATGACGACGATATAAACCCACCTCGGAACAGTCCGCCGTGGACCGCCGCGGGAAGTGTATTACAAACCGTGAAGGATTTAAGAACCCTTAAGCCTCCGCCGTCCGACAGTCCGCCCATGTTTGACCCCGACGAGCTGGCGGAGATACGGGAGTCGAAGGCTCAGTGGGAAGAAGACGACGTCCAGCCCACCGTCGACCGTTTTGGCGAACGTAAGGAGACGTTCACCACGGATACTGAGGGACACGAAGTAGACCGCCTGTACACCCCCGAAGACATCTCCGATGTCGACTACGAGGAGGACATCGGCTTCCCCGGCCAAGAGCCATACACTCGCGGCGTGTATCCGACCGGCTATCGGGGCCGACTCTGGACAATGCGCCAGTACGCCGGGATGGGGACCGCGACGGAGACCAACGAGCGGTTCAACTACCTGCTCGACCAGGGCCAGACCGGGCTGTCGATGGCATTTGACCTCCCGACGCAGATGGGCTACGACTCCGACCACGCGATGGCCGCCGGCGAGGTGGGCAAGACCGGCGTCGCTATCGACTCACTCGACGACATGGAGACCGTGTTCGACGGCATCCCGCTGGACGAGGTGTCGACGAGCATGACCATCAACGCTCCCGCATCGGTGCTTTTGGCGATGTACATCGCTGTCGGCGACAAGCAGGGCGTCGACCGCGAGGAACTTCGCGGGACCATCCAGAACGACGTCCTCAAAGAATACATCGCCCGGAACACGTTCATTTACCCGCCGGAGCCGTCGATGCGGCTCATCACCGACATCTTCGAGTTCTGCGCCGCCGAGACGCCGAAGTTCAACACAATCTCCATCTCGGGCTATCACATCCGCGAGGCCGGCTCCACGGCCGCGCAGGAGATCGCGTTCACCCTCGGCGACGGCATCGAGTACGTCGAAGCCGCCATCGACGCCGGCCTCGATGTGGACGAGTTCGCGCCCCAGCTATCGTTCTTCTTTGCCTCCTACAACAACATCTTCGAGGAGGTGGCGAAGTTCCGGGCGGCGCGTCGCCTCTGGGCGAGAATCATGGACGAGCGCTTCGACGCCCAGAACCCGAAGTCCAAACAGTTGAAGTTCCACACCCAGACCGCCGGATCAACGCTGACCGCCCAGCAGATCGAGAATAACGTCGTTCGGGTCTCCTACCAGGCGCTCGCGGCCGTCCTCGGGGGGACCCAGAGCCTCCACACCAACGGCAAAGACGAGGCTATCGGCCTGCCGACCGAGGAGTCCGTCCGAACGGCGTTGCGGACCCAGCAGATTCTCGCCCACGAGTCCGGCGCGGCGGACACCATCGACCCGCTCGCCGGGAGCTACTACGTCGAGTCGCTGACCGACGAACTCGAAGCCGAGGCCCGCGAACTCATCGAAGAGGTCGACGAGCGCGGCGGCATGCGCCGCTCCATCGAGGAGCAGTGGGTCCAGCGCCAGATTCAGGACGTGGCCTTCGAGCGCCAGCGCGAACAGGAGGAGGGCGAGCGCATCATCGTCGGCGTCAACGAGTATCAGGTCGAGGAAGAGGGCGAGCAAGACATCGAGGAGGTCGACGAGGCCGTCGAGCAGGCCCAGCAGGACAACGTCGCCGCAGTTCGAGAGGAGCGTGACGAGGAGGCCGTCGAGGCGAAACTCGACGCGCTCCGAGCCGCCGCCGAGGGCAACGAGAACGTCATGCCCTATATCATCGACGCGGTAAAGGCGTACGCCACGACCGGCGAGGTGTGTGACGTGTTCCGCGACGTGTTCGGCGAATACCAGCCCGGCTCGTCGATGTGAGATCGGTCGAAACGTAGATTCAGCCTGCTTTCCAGCCCTCAATGCTCCCAGAATTATAAGCTATCCCGGTGTACGGCCGTCCATGCAATTCGACCACGCCGGCATCGCGACGGATGACGCCGACCCGCTCGCAGAACTGTTCGCTGACGCCTTCGGGACACCGGTCGTCCACGAGGAGACGTTTGATGGCCTCCACGTGACGTTTCTGGAAATGGACAACGGCTACTTCGAACTGCTAGAGCCGCTGCCGGACGCCGACGGCGCGATTCCCAGATACCTCGACAGCAACGGTCCAGGCATCCACCACGTGGCGCTAGCGACAGACGACATTGCTGCCGCGCTGGAGACTGTCAGTGACTGTGGTATCGACCGAATCGACGAGGAACCGCGACCTGGCGCGTGGGGCCACGACGTGGCGTTCCTCCATCCGAAGTCGACCGGCGGCGTGCTCGTGGAACTGGTCGAGCACTGACCGCCTGCGATACTCACTTGTCGTCGAGGAGGGCCGCAAACCGTTCCTCGGCTCCCGGCGTCAGGCGCTCGGGTGGCTCCGCGAACCACGCCGCGCCGACGAGTTCCGACTCGTCCACGTCGAGGCTCCCCTTCTTGTACTCCGCTTCGAGGTAGATATCGAGCGTATGTACCGACCCCTGTGCATCGGTGTTCGGATAGTACTTGGAGTGGACGACCTCCGCGACTCCAGTGACCGTACAGCGGATGCCTGTCTGTTCGTTGACACGGCGCATGGCTGTCCCTTGCACTGACTCGTACTCGTCGCCCTTGCCGCCGCCCGGGAGTGCCCACATGTCAGCGCCGCGCCCCAGCACCAGCAGCACCCGGTCGCGGGTGTCGCCGGCAGCCTGCTCGGGTATCTGCTGGCTTAGGTCCGGAAAATTGGAGCCGTCTCGGGTGACGAACACGACGCTGTTCCCGGAGTACCCAGTGCCACGTGTCGCAGTAAACACGTCGGCATATTCGTCAGGTGATAGCTCGAAGGTCTTCTCGGTGACCGGAACCTCGTCGTAGGCCGCCTCCAGACTGGAAATGCGCTCGTCGACGTTCGTCTGGTTGATCTTTTCCGTGAGGTTCGCATCCGCAGTCCCCTGCCCGTCGGCGTCGTCAGTCATACGGGGTTGTACTCCGGGGCACCGATAAGTGCCGCGGTCCAGCCGATGAAAAAGAACTTGTATTCTGCTTGTCTCTTTTCGAACATGAAAGCGATTGTCCTTGCAGGCGGGTATGCCACCCGACTCTGGCCTGTCACCAAGCACCGGCCCAAGATGCTGCTTCCTGTCGGTGAGACGACTGTCATCGACCGGATTCTCGGCGAGTTAGAGGCGGACGATCGCATTACCGACGTGTTTGTCAGCACGAACCAGCGGTTTGCCGACGACTTCCGGGACCACATCGCCGCGAGCAACTTCGAGAAGCCGTCCCTGACCGTCGAGGAAACCGCCGAGGAGGACGAGAAGTTCGGCGTCGTCGGCGCACTCGCCCAACTGGTCGACCGGGAAGGACTCGGCGATGAAGCCCTGCTGGTCATTGCCGGCGATAACCTCATTAGCTTCGACATCGCGGAGTTCGTCGATTACTTCGAGCAGTACGACGACCCCACGCTCGCCGCCTACGATGTCGGATCCCTAGAAAAGGCCAGCTCTTACGGTCTCATCGAACTCGACGGCGAGGAAGTTACGGAGTTCCAGGAGAAGCCCGACGACCCCACCAGTACCCTCGTCTCGATTGCCTGCTACGCCTTTCCGCCCGGTGCGATTCGTTTCGACGAGTACCTCGACGACGGGAACAACCCTGACGAACCCGGCTGGTTCATCCAGTGGCTCGTCGAGGACGGGCCAGTCCGTGCGTTCACCTTCGACGACGCCTGGTACGACATCGGGACGCCCGAAAGCTATCTGGAGGCCGTCGCGTGGGAACTCGACGGGGACAGCGTTGTCGCGGAGGACGCGACCATCGAGAACACTACGCTCGGAGCGAACGTCCACGTCCTCTCGGGAGCCGAGGTCGTCAACTCAAGCCTCGACAACACCATCGTGTTCCCGGACACGATGATCCTCGATTCGGATATCCGCCAGTCGATTATCGACCGAGAGACACAGGTCGAGAGTTTAGACCTCGCCGGCGCACTCATCGGTGCACACACGCAGCTGACGGACGGGAGCTAACAGCCACCGATGTTGCAGGCGCTGTGAGTTACGCCAGCCACGCGTCTTCGATTTTGAGCGTCCCCCGACTGCCGTCCCACTCCGTCTCGTACGCCAGTTCGATTCGCCGGTCCATGTGCGGGCCGTCGGTGACCAGCGTCTCGAACTCGCCGCCCTCCCCGAGGATGTGGACACCGTACTCGTCGTTGAGCGATTCCAGTTCGTCGAGCGCGTCGGCGTCGAGCGTGCGACCCAGCCAGGACTCGTCGAGGCCGTAGGCGGCCACGCGGATAATCTGTATTTCGAAGCCGGCATCCAGCATCGCGTCGGCGAGGTCGCGTGGGTTCTCTTGCCACAGCGGCGCGAACACGTTGGCTTCGAGTCGTTCGGCCATCGATTCGATGCGGGTCGTCTGGTACTCGCTCTCGACAGCCCCGGCGGTGACACCGGTGATGCCGCCGTCCAGTTCATCGTCGAGTTCGCGCAGTGCTGCTTCCAGCGGTTCGAGTTCGGCGTTGCCCTGCTCGCCCGAGTCGGACACGTCCTCGGCCTCGAAATCGGCAGGCTCGACCTCGACCAGTGGGATGCCGATACTCTCGGCAGCCAGGCGGGCTAACCGGGTCGCCGGGACGTGGTACATGTACGAGTCGCCGTCCGGGTGGACCGTCACCAGGCGTTCGAGGGGATGGCCTCGTTCCAGTGCCCGGTACAGCGCCCACGAGGAGTCTTTGCCGCCGGAGAACAGCGAAACCCACGCGCCGTCTGTCATGGCCGCCGGTAGCCGTCGGCGGCGTAAATCGCTGTCTATTCCACCAGTTCGTCTTCGATATCGGTGTGGCTGACGTAGGTCGCCACTCGGACGCCAACGAGACTGATGAGGATACCCGCGAGGATGAATAGCGCGAGACGGGTGCCAGCCTCCAGCAAGAACCCCTGAATCTGTACGATGCCGAGGTTCGTCTCCGGCACCTGAAACGGCTCGAACACGCCACCGCGTTCGAGGAAGTACGCAGAAAAACCACGAACGACGAGGCCGACTGCGACCGCACCGAACGGGAGATTCACGTACGCGCTCCGAACCCCCTCTTGCTGGATGAGTTCGTCCAGCAGGCGACCGAGCGAGGCGGCCAGCGCCGCGCCGGTCAGCCACGGGACGGACGCGAAGGCGAAACGGTTCGCAAGCAAGAACGGACTGATGTCACCGACCGCGGAGACGCCCAGCACGCCGGCGAAGACCCCGACGAGCGAGAGCCCGGCGGCGACGACGTAGGTCACGAGCGATACCTGTCCCGAATACAGCGCTTCCCGGGTCTGGCCGGGAAGCCGCGACAGGTACGCGTCGATACCCAGTCCCTTGTAGATGAGGAACACGCCGACGGCGGCCGCGATAGCGCCGACGGCGATGGTCGGGCTGGTGACGACGAGCAACAGCGGGAACGCGAGCATGATGATTCCCACGGGGACCAGCACTGTCTTTCGCAGTTCCTCGTCGGCCAGGAACTGCTTGAGCAGGTAGTACGTCGACTCGATGTCGCGGGCCTGACGGACGACGACGCGGTCGACGGCGTCGACCTGAACGCGGCTCTCGATGATTGGAACCAGCCGCTCGTCGTCGGCGCTGTCGACGACGACGACCGCGGAGTCGGGGTCGTGCTCGGCGACCAGACTCTCTATCTGGCTAGCTATCTCCCGGTCCGAGCCGACGCTGTCGCTCCCGCCACCGACGACGGCGAGGACCGGCGAGGACCCCTCGGCTTCGAGTTCATCGGTGACTGCGAGCCCTTCGAGGAGGCAGTTGACCCGGCTGTCTTCCGGGTCAACGACGCCCGTCTGGGTGATGAGTGACTCGACGGCGTCGCGGCCGACGACGGGACACGCCGCTGCAGCCGGACTGTCTCTGTCGATACACACCACCAGCGTAGTCACACTACGGCGAAGGCGGTCCCCGAATAAAAAACCTCCCGAGCTATCGCCGGAAGGAGAGGCCTTCGATATCGCCGTCGGCGACGCCGGCGATACCCGCACCGAGGGCGAAGGCGACCTGCTGTGCGCCCCCGCGGAGTTTCCCTGCAAGTCCGCGTTCAGGCTCGTACTCCTTGAGCGTCACAGCCTCGCCCAGCCGTTGTTCCAGACTCGCCTCGACATCGTCTCGCGTGCCGAGTCGGTCGACGAGTCCACGCTCGTCCGCTTCCTCGCCGAGGAAGATACGCGCCTCGGTGGCTTTGAGCGTCTCGGTGTCCATCTCGCGGCCCTCGGCCACGGTGTCGATGAACTGGTCGTAATAATCGTCAACGATACCCTGCAGGTACTCGCGCTCGTCCTCGGACATCTCCTTCAGCGGCACGCCGGCGTCCTTGTACTCACCGGCGGTGAACTGCTCGTAAGAGAGGCCCAACCGGTCGGCCAGTTCCTTGGCGTTGACCCGCGATCCGACGACGCCGATTGACCCGACGATAGAGCCCTCTCGCGCCCACAGCTCGTCACAGCCGGCGGCGATGTCGTAGCCGCCGCTTGCACACACGTCCGTCGCGTAAGCGATGGTCGGGCCGTCGAACTCCTCGGCGGCGATGCGGATGTCCTCGCTGGGGACGATTTCGCCTCCCGGCGTGTTGAGCTTCAGAAGCAGTGCCTTCGAGCCGCGGTCCTCGTCGGCCCGTTCGATCTGTTCGACGATGTCGTCAGCCGACGCACCGACCGGCGGGCTGGTGATGCCGCCACCACCGTCACGGCTGATCGGCCCTTCGACAGCGACCTCCGCGACGTTGTGTACCGGGAGGAGGGAGCTGGCGATGTTGCTGCCGATACGGGCTGTGGCGACGGCGACAGCGACGACCAGCAGGACGCCGAGCAACTGGGCGAGGTTGTCAGGTGTTCTGACAAACAGCACCCATCCCAGAACCGTGCCGATAGCGACGACGATTACGACCAGTAGCCCACGAACGATGTCATCTGCGCCCGCCATTACTGATACATCCCGAGCGGTCGCGCGCTCGTACTCTCCTCTTGATTCTCCTGTAGTTGCTGTGCCAGCTGTGCCTTGGCGCGCCCGATTTCTTCAGCCTGCTCGACCAGCGCCTCGGTGTCGATTTCGAAGTCAGCTAGCGGACTGAGGCCCGTCTGGAGCAGCGCCCGCGCCGCTTCCGGGTCGGGGAACTGCTGGTCGGCTTCGACGATGAGTCCGACACTCGTCAGGCCGATTCGCTGTGACTCGTGGACCAGCGCGCCGGTCGGCCCAGTGATCGCGCCGTTCTCAGAGGGCGGAGTTACCTCCGCCTCGGCGAGCAGCCTCGCCCCGTCGCCCGTCGAGATGCCGTACACGCCCGGAACCCCGTCTTTCTCGGCCGGACGGCCGCTGAGATAGACCGGCGTCGCGTCGTTAGCCTCGAACCAGCTGACCATACAGCCGGCGAACTCCTTCGCGCCGGACGGGGACACCGGGGCGTCGCTCTGAAGAACGAGCAGGTCACGGTCCTCGTCCGCGTACAGCCGGACCGGCGGGCGAACGTCCGGGTCGTCCGTTTCGTACACGGCGATTTCTGGCAACCCCTCACAGTGGGCCGACGCGTAGTACTCCATATCGTAGACGTCGACGAGATGGTCAGCGGCTATCTTGCCGACGAGTCCGACGCCCGGGAGTCCCTCGATCAATGTCGGTGAGTCGAGAGAAATGTCGTCGCGGTGGACCTGTATGTGTGCCATGTCTGTGGTATCGTCCGCCGACGGCTTGAAAGCCATGGGCCGGTGCCGTTCGAAACCCACAAACCGACCGCCAGCGAACGCCGGACAATGGAACCACTCGACCGCTACCGACCCATCATCGACGACTTCGAGGCGTTCATCGACGCGTGTGAACGCCCGCTGCCGTCGGCTGTCAGGGTCAACAGTATCAAAGCCACCGTCGAGCGGGTCCGGGCGGCGCTTTCGGAGGCTGACATCGCCTACGACCCAGTCGACTGGCACGACGGCCTGTTCGTCCTGCCCGAGGACTCCCCCGGCGCGAACTGGCCGTACTTCCACGGCTGGATTCACGGCCAGGAAGAGGTGTCGGCGATTCCGGCGACCGTACTGGACCCGCAGCCCGGCGACCGGGTCTGGGACGCCTGTGCCGCGCCGGGCAGCAAGACGACCCAGCTCGCCGCGCTGATGGACGACACCGGCGAGGTCGTCGCAACCGACAACAACCTCGGACGGATTTCAGCGCTACGGACCAACACCGAGCGGTTGGGTGCGACAACGGTGGCCGTCACCCACGAGGATGGCCGCAACCACTCACTCAAGCCCTTCGGCGGCGAGGGATACGACCGGGCGCTCGTCGATGTCCCCTGCTCCTGTGAGGGGACTATCCGAAAGAACCCCGACACGCTGGAGGACTGGTCGCTCTCGCACGTCGAAGGCATCTCCGGTGTTCAGAAAGGCATCCTCAGGCGGGCCGTCGAGGTGACCAAGCCGGGCGGCACCGTCGTCTACTCCACCTGCACGTTCGCCCCGGAAGAAAACGAGGCCGTGCTGGACTACGTGCTCGACGAGGTGGCCTGTGAAATCGTCGAGTACGACCTCCCACTGGACCACGCTCCGGGCATCACCGAGTGGCAGGACGAGACCTACGACCCGAGCGTCGCCGACGCCAATCGCATCTACCCCCACCACAACGACACGGGCGGGTTCTTCTGTGCGAAACTGGAGGTGCGAGCGGAATGAGCGACGGGAGCACGGAGTTCACGCGGCTCCCAGAGACAGACGAAGAGCGAGAAGACCCCGAGCGGGCGACCCGCGAAGAAGTGCTCGACTTCTGGACCGAACGGTTCGGCGTCCCGCCGGAGACTTTCGAGGGGTACACGTTCTGGGAACGCGGCGCTGGCAAACTATGGCTGTATCAGGGCACCCCCCCGTCGCCGGTCGACATCGAGGGCCTTGGAATGACGTTCCTGCGGACGCGCCAGGAACACTGGAAGCCGACGCTGGAGGCCGTCCAGCGGCTCGGCGACCACGCCACGAAGAACGTCATCCACCTCGATGAGGACGCCGCCCGAGCGTTCGTCGCCGGCGAGGACCGGGAACTCAACTGGGACGGCGACTGGGGGTATCTCGTCGTCACCCACGACCTCGCCGGCGAGGCCGAACCGGTCGGCGTCGGCCTGTACGTCTACGGCGAACTCCGGTCACAGGTTCCGAAGGGCCGCCGCCGGGACCTCTGAGATAGGTCCGCTCTCTCCCTCCGGCCCCCGGTATTGGGCGCGTCTCACTCCCGCGGCTCGATAGTCCCGCCACCGAGCCCCTCCCAGGCGACCCGATAGCCCAGTCGCGCAAGAGCGGCGCTGTCGTCCGCGATGCCGTACTCGGCCAGCCGGTCGCTCGCCGCCTCGTAGTCCATCCCGGGCCGGATTTCCTCGGTCAGTTCCTCCAGCACAGCCGGAGCGACGAGGGTCCGGCCGACGCGCTCGTGGTCGGGAAAGGTCACGCCCTCAAGCGCATCTTCGCTGACGCCGTACTCCGCGGCGAGGTCAGCGAGCGAAATAACCGAGTCTTCCGGGCGGAGTTGGTCGGGGATGGCCGCGGCGCTTTCCCGCACCAGTCGGTCCTCGTAGGGCCGTAGCGCGTCCCGCACGGCTTTCACGCTGACCGTTCCGGCGTAGGGAATTGCCCGATTGTCCGTCGATTCGATTTCCTCCCCGACGCCGAGCGAGTCGTCGACAGCGACTAGCATCTCCACGTCCTCCAAGGCGTCGAGGCGAGCGAGCTTCTTCTCGACGTACTCCGGCGTCCAGAAGCCCATAATCTCGAAGAAGACGCGGAAGGGGGTATCGTCACCGCCAGTCCCGCCAGCCCCGCCCACGCCCCCGCCACTACGGCCGGTGTCCCGAACCCCAGTATCAGCGCCGGGTCGCCACTCGAAGGCGAAGTCCGGGATGACGACGTGTTCGCCGGCCGACAGCGGCTCCGGCTCGCGTATCAGATCCCAGTCGAGGTTCAGCGCGGCGAACCGGCCGGCGAAGTCGGCTTCGACGCCGCTATCGTAGCTGACCTCCGTTACGGGCTCGACACCGGGCACGGAGATGTCCCCGTCCGAGAGGGTGAGTTCCCGCTCGGTGCCCCGGTCGTCGATGGTCGCCGTCAGCTCCCACTCGCTCGCAGTCGCGACCGTTCGCAGGAGACGAGCGAAGCGGGTCCCGTACCGGCGCGTGTTCGAGAACAGCGCGTCAGGACCTGTGACGACCACCTCCCGCCCGTTCGCGGTCCGGCGGATCTCGTACAGCAGCCGGAGGCGCTTGACCGCAGAGACGAGCGATTTCGGGTCCGAAGAGCGGACCCGAAGTTCCGTTGCGTCGAACAGTGCCGTCTGCGCCAGCGAGAGGTTGTACTGGGTCCGCAGTTCTGTAGGCCCCCAGCGAGAATCCACCGCAGTGATGATCTGTCGCGAGTCCCGGTCGGCGTACAGCGCGTCGGCCAGCGTCGCGGCGTCCGTGCCGAAGTGGTCAGCGGCCTCTGCGAGTGCCTGTTCCAGCTCGGCCTCGTTCACAACCCCGATATCCGCAGCGGCTTCGAACACCCGACGACGGGCGCGAACGGGGTCGACAGGGGCCTGCGTCTCGAAGGTGGCCTCCCGCTCGACGAGTTTCGCCAGCCCGCGGACCAGCTTGAAATCGTCGGCTTCACGCTCTACGTCCGCAAGTGCCGCCTCCAGTGTCTCGCGGGACTGGCCGACGTGGCCCTGGTAGATTCCGAGCACGCGGGCCGCCAACCGCTCCGCGTCGGCGTCGGCGAACTGCAAGTGATAGCCGCCGGCGCGCGAGACGCGCAGGAGGTCTTTCGTCAGCACACGCGTGTCTCCGCCGTGGAGCGACAAAAACGCTGTCGACAGCCGCCGCGGTGCGGAACGACGGCGCGCTACCGCCGCCGTCTAGCAACCCGCTCCTCAGCGGTCTCCTCTGTCACGAGTTCGTACAGCAGTGCCCGCCCGCTGTCGGCCTTCGGCCGAAGAATCCGGCCGAGTCGCTGGGTAAACTCCCGCTCTGAACCGCTCCCCGAGAGGACGACGGCGACGTTCGCGTCGGGTACGTCAACACCCTCATCGAGGACGTTCGCCGTCACGACCCGGGAGTACACTCCGTCACGGAACCGCTCCAGAATCTCCCGGCGCTCGCTTGCGCCAGTTTCATGCGTTATCGCCGGAATCAGGAACCGCTTGGAGAGGCGGTACACGAGGTCGGTGTGAGCGGTGAAGACGATGATTCGGTCCCCGCGGTGCCGGTCCAGAATCGCCGCCAGCCGGTCGACCTTCCGCTCGGCGTTCATCATCACCTCGCGGGCGCGCTGTTTCGCCAGCAGCGCCTCGCGGGCCGCCGGGTCTGACCCCGACCGCTTCACGAGTTCCTGATAGTCGCTGCCGGATCGCAGTCGGATGCTCGACTGTTCGAGATAGTCGGTGAACGTCCCCTGGTGGGCCTCGTAGCGCTCGCGCTCGTCCGGCGTGAGTGAAACTTCGATCCGCTTGATATCGTAGTCCGCGAGATGCTCACCCGCCAGGTCGTCGACGCTGACCCGCCTGACGAGCGGCCCGACGAGGTCTTCGATGGCCTCGTGGGCTCCATCCGGCCGCTCGAACGTCGCCGTTAGCCCGAGTCGAGCCGGGGCAGCGAGCAGTCGAGCGATATCCCGATAGCCCTTCCCACCGAGGTGGTGGACCTCGTCGAAGACCACGAGCCCGAACCGGTCGCCAAGTTCATCGGCCCGCAGGTACGCGGAATCATACGTCGAAACCGTGATATCCTCGATTCGCTGCTCGCCCCCGCCCATGCGGCCGACCGGCTGGTCGAACTCCCGCTGTAGCTCGCGTTGCCACTGCTCCATCAGGTCGATAGTCGGGACTACGACCAGCGTCGGCGTCCCCAGCGCGACCATCGCCGCGATGCCGATAACGGTCTTGCCACTCCCCGTCGGTAATTCGAGACAGCCCCTGTCATCAGCCTCTCGCCAAGCGTCTAGAGCCGCCTGCTGGTAGTCTCTGAGGTCGTACGCCGTCGAGAGCGACAGTGACGAGAGAGAGTAGACGCAGTCCTCGTATGCCAGCCCACGCTCATCGAGGTCGGCTGCAAGTTCGGCGTACCGGTAGGCCGGCGCTCGCCCTGTCTGTGAACGCCGGTTGTACTCGACAGCGGGCAGGTCCAACGGCGGGTCTCCCGACACGCGGATTGTTCCCGACTCGTACCTCAGCTCCAGCATATCCGGTGATTCGCCAGTCCGGCCGATAACGCTTTCGCGGGCCGCGCCGCCGCGTGCGTCGCCGGTACGTCCAGCTTTACTGCAGCGTACTGCCGGCGACGAGTGAACGAACACTACGGTTTACATCTATTCGCTCCCTATCACCCCAACTATGAGAAGTACGCGTACGAGGCTACTTGCCCTCCTGTTGTCGATACTGCTGACACTGGCTGCCATGCCAGCCAGCGTGGCCGGGTCCCAGACAGCAGCGGAGACATTGACCGTCGACAAATCCGGGAGTGCCGATTACCGGTCGATACAGGCCGCCGTGGATGCCGCCGATAGCGGCGACACTGTCGAGGTCAGGCCGGGCACCTATCGTGAGGAGATCCGGATCAATCAAAGTATCACTCTCGTCGCACCTGACCGGGCGATACTGGACGGGTCGCGCTTCGTCAACGGGACCGGCATCACGGTGGCCGGCACAGCTGAAGCGAACGTCACCGGATTCACCGTACGGAACTACCGCTTCGGTCTCGCGGCCAACGGAACCAGCGGCGACTGGACGGTCACTGATACGACAGTTATCGCTACCGATGTCGGCGTCTACGCGCCCAACACGACTGGAAACTGGACTATCGAGGACGCCGCCGTCGCCAGCACGACCTACAGCGGCGTGTTCGCCCGCGGCACCAGCGGCGACTGGACGATTCGCGATACCCGCTTCGTCGAAGTCGGCGGTGACGGCGTCGACGTCCGCAAGTCCGCCGGTGACTGGACGGTCGCCGCGGTCGTCGTTGACCGGTCCGGCGCAGACGGCGTCGACGCATCCGGAACGACTGGCGACTGGACGGTCCAGAACACGGAGGTCCGTCGTAGCGATACTGGCGTCAAAGCTATTGACAGCGACGGCGACTGGACGGTGACCGACCTGACGGTCACTCAGAGCGACACCGGCCTTGTGACTGCCTTTTCGACTGGCGCGTGGGCACTCGAAGATACCACGCTCGAAACCCGAGATATTGGGGTCTTCACTGCTCGCACGACCGGTGCGTGGACCATCCAGAACACGACTATCGAGAGCCGACTGCAGGGAATCCACGCCGTCAAGACGAACGCCTCATGGACTGTCTCTGACTCGACAATCTCCGTGACCGCAGGGCAAAATGCCATCGGTGTCGATGCCCGGTCTGCGACCGACGGCTGGTCGCTTACCGACGTCACCATCGAAAGCCCCGGTATCGAAGTCGCCGAGTGACCGGCCGCTCCGCCACTGCTCTTCCCCGTCACGGGCTGGCACTCTCGTCATCAAAGCGAAGCTCTTAATTAAAACACCCACCTCTCCCAGAGTGCGGGACCGTGGGGTAGCGGTATCCTCGGCGCATGGGGTGCGTCGGACCTGAGTTCGAATCTCGGCGGTCCCACTTCAACTTCTCTAAAGCCATCTCAGATAGCAACAGCGACACTCGACTAAGTCGACTTCTAACCTATAATCAGGGAGTAACAGGCATCAGCGTAGCAAGGGCGGTGAGCTGAGCGCAGGGCTGTGAGGCAAAGTGAGTGTCGTGTAGCCGTGGCAGTGTGAAACCGATTTCCTCTACACTTTTGTGACGCCACTAGCAAGCGGGGGTATGGGAAAGGCAAACGACGTAGACTACGCTGACCTGCACGACCCGAACGCAGAGTACACAATGCGGGAGCTCTCTGCGGAGACGATGGGCGTCACCGCAAAGCGCGGTGGTGGCCGCGACGTGGAGATCACCGACGTACAGACGACGATGGTCGACGGGAACTTCCCGTGGACGCTCGTCCGAATCTACACTGACGCAGGCATCGTCGGCACGGGCGAGGCCTACTGGGGCGCTGGCGTCCCAGAACTCATCGAGCGGATGAAGCCGTTCGTCGTCGGCGAGAACCCACTGGACATCGACCGCCTGTACGAACACCTCATCCAGAAGATGAGCGGCGAGGGGTCCGTCGAGGGCGTGACCGTCACGGCCATCGCCGGTATCGAAGTGGCGCTACATGACCTCGCGGGCAAGATTCTCGAAGTGCCAGCCTACCAGCTCTTGGGTGGCAAATACCGCGACGAGATGCGCGTGTATTGCGACTGTCACACCGAGGAAGAGGCCGACCCCGAGGCCTGCGCCGAGGAGGCGCGCCGCGTCGTCGACGAACTGGGCTACGACGCCCTGAAGTTCGACCTCGACGTGCCAAGCGGCCTGGAGAAGGACCGCGCGAACCGCCACCTCCGTCCGGGCGAAATTCGACACAAGGCCGAGATCGTCGAGAAAGTCACCGAAGAGGTCAAAGACGAGGCTGACGTGGCCTTCGACTGTCACTGGACGTTCTCGGGTAGCTCCGGGAAGCGCCTCGCAGAGGCTATCGAAGAGTACGATGTCTGGTGGCTGGAAGACCCCGTTCCGCCGGAGAACCTCGAGGTACAGGAGGAAGTCACCAAGTCCACGACCACGCCGATCACCGTCGGCGAGAACCGCTATCGTGTCACTGAGGAGCGGCGGCTTATCGAAAACCAGGCTGTCGACATGATTGCGCCGGACATGCCGAAGGTCGGTGGCATGCGCGAGACGCGGAAGGTCGCCGACGTGGCGAACCAGTACTACATCCCGGTCGCGATGCACAACGTTTCCTCACCGATTGCGACGATGGCGAGCGCCCACGTCGGGGCCGCGGTCCCGAACTCGCTGGCTGTCGAGTACCACTCCTACGAACTCGGCTGGTGGGAGGATCTGGTCGAGGAGACCGTCATCGAGGACGGCTATATCGAGATTCCGGAAGAGCCGGGGCTCGGAGTCACACTCGATCTCGACGCCGTCGAAGCGCACGTCGTCGAGGGCGACACCGTCTTCGACGAAGCGTAAGGTTCAGCCCCCATCTGTTGGTGTTGACTGGGACGGCACCGGGTGACGTGGTGGTCACCCGAGAGTACTCACGGCGGTACAGTTACGCCGTCTCGAACTCGACGCCGGTGACCTCGAAGCGAGCACCGCCGGCGTCGCTTTCCGTGACCGTTATCGACCAGCCGTGGGTACCGACGATCTCACTGACGATTCGGAGGCCGAACCCGGGACCCGAAGCCAGCGAGTAGCCGCCCTCGAACACGTCTTCACGCTCGTCAACCGGAATCCCGACGCCGTCGTCCGCGACGTAGAACCCGCCGTCCAGTTCGCCGATAGTTATCGTCAGGCCGGCGGTTGCTCCCTCCGACTGTGATACCGAGGCCGTCCCCAACTGCCCGGCGGCGTCATTCTGTCTCTGGGTAGGCGGCGTCTGTCCATGCTCCACGCTGTTACGGAGCAGGTTCTCGAACAGTTGCCGGAGGCGGCTTGGGTCCGCCCGGACCACGGCCGAGGTCCGTAGCTCCAGCGTTGCATCGCCAGTCTCGACGGTTTGCCAGCACTGCTCGACGATTGTCTGGAGCGGCACCGGCTCGCTGTCGAGTGCGGCCTCGCCGTTCCGGGCCAGTGTCAGGAGGTCCTCGATGAGCTGTCCGATACGGTCGTGGGCTCGCTCGACTGCGTCGAGGTGCTCGCTGTCGTGTTCCAGCTGTGCGAGCTCTAGCTGGCCCCGGGCAACGTCAAGCGGGTTCCGGAGGTCGTGACTGACGACGCTGGCAAACTCGTCGAGGCGCTCGTTTTGCCGTTCAAGAGCCTGTTGACGGCTGCCGCGGGGAGCGGTCTGCCGTCCGATACCGGCCACGCCGAGCGTCGAGCCGTCAGCAGCTGTTATTCGGCCACCGGTGAATTCGTACGGGACTGCCGTTCCGTCGGCAGTCAACAGCTCAGCTTCGAACGACGACTCACCGGTCGCAAGAGCCGTCTCGATACCTCGGCGAACGCGTTCACGATCAGATGGGGCGAAGAGGGCTGGTAGCGCCATCGATGCGAGATCAGCGTCCCCGTATCCAGTGGCTGCCGCCAGTGCATCATTCCAGCGAACGAGATCACCGCTTTCGTCGAGTGCATAGAACAGATCCGGGACTGCATCGACCGGCGCGTCGAGGCTATCCAGTTCCGCGGCGCGTTCGGACTCGCGTCGCTTCCGCTCGGTGATGTCACGCGAGGCGCCGACGATTCTGGCGACAGTGCCATCCTCGATAATGGGTTGGGCCGTAGCCCGTACCCAGCGCTGTTCGCCCTCCGGTCTAGTGATTCGGAATTCGATATCGGCAGAGTCGCCGGCTGAAACGCGCTGCATCGCCTGCATGACACTGTCCTGGTCTGTGGGATGAATCGCCGTCATGAACTCCGCGGGATTGGCCTGCAAGGACTCGACGGAGCGGCCGTAGATGGTTTCGTATGCCGAATTGACGAACTGTATCTCGGACCAGTCCCCGGAAAACACCCACAGCAGTTCGGCCGACTGCTCTGCCAGCTCTGTAAGTTGCTGTCTGGTCCGGCTGGCGAGTTCCGCCGACTGGTGGTGTTCGGCGAGCAGCCGAATCCGATTGGCGAGGAGGTCACTACGGCCAGCAGCTGTGTCTCTGCTGAAAACGTCGGTGACGCCGTTCGAGAGTACGTCGCTGGCGACGGAGTCCGACTCAGTCAGCAATAGCACCGGGACAGTGTTGTCCCGCTCGCGGACCGCGTCAGCGAACGCACAGCCGGACCGGTCTGGGAGGTCATCCGCGACGACGATGCCATCGATAGCGGTACCTTCGAGGCGTTCGAGCGCTCTGTCTGCCCGGTCGGTTGTGGTCAGCGTAAGCGAGTCCTGGTTTCGACTATCCGGGAAATCGACAGGCTCGTCGAGTAGCGGCGTGTCGTCTACCTGCAACACGTGCATCGAATCTGCGGTCGCATATGTGTCAGACATATTGTGTAAATAGAACTGCATCACCCCTCTTGAAGCTACGCCTGGATTGACGGATTACGACCCAAACCGGTCCGAGATTGCACCCCGGTCAATCTTGTCCGGGCCGCTGGTCGGCATCGCCTCGAGGAACGCAACCTCGCGGGGGTGTTTGTACCGGGCTAGTCGGTCGTCAAGGAACGTCCGGAGGCCGTCAAGTGTCAGCGGCCGGTCGTCGGCCCCGCCCGTCGTGCTATCGGTCGCAGGTTCGATGACGGCCTTCCCGACCTGTCCCCACCTGTCGTCTGGGACCGGAATCACGACGACTTCACTGACCGAGGGATGGTCGGCGATAGCGTCCTCGACCTCCGCTGGATAGACGTTCTCGCCGCCGCTGACGAACATATGCTTGGTACGACCTTCGATATAGTAGTAGCCGTCCGCGTCGACACGGGCGAGGTCGCCGGTCGACACCCAGCCGTCGCCGAACGTCTCGGCGGTGGCGTCGGGGTTGGCAAGGTAGCCCGTCGCGGCGTGGGGCGAGCGCAACTGGAGTTCGCCGACGGTGCCGGGGTCGACTGGCTCTCGCTGGTCGGGTTGCTTGTCACCATCGCCCGCATCGTCAGGCGCGACGACTCTGGCGTCGACGTGCATCGCCGGCTTGCCGACCGAATCGGCCTTCTCACGGGGCCAGCCCTCGGGCATCGCGAAGTTGTTGGGACCGCACTCGGTGAGGCCGTACCCCTGTGAGAGGTCGACGCCGCGGTCCCACCACGTCTCCATCACGCTCTTGCGGCAGGGGCCGCCGCCGGACTTGGCGAAGCGGAGCGTCGAGAGGTCCGTCTCTGCCCAGCGGTCGTGGTCCGTCATCATCCGCAGTACAGCCGGGACGGCGACGAGGACGGTCCCGCCCTCCGCGTCGATGGTCTCCAGTACGTCGCCGGGGTCGAACTCGCGGGCGATGACGACTGTTCCGCCCATGTGCCACAGCGGGACGGTGAGGACGTTCCAGCCGCCGGTGTGGAACATCGGGAACACCATCGGCGTTACGTCGTCCTCGCGCAGCCCCCAGGCCGTGATCGTGTTCAGGGAGTTCCAGACGATACCGCGGTGGGTGATTTTCGTCTCTTTCGGCGTCCCCGTCGACCCGCCGGTGTGGAGGAGGAGGTGCGTGTCGCCGGGGGCCGGAGTGGCGGTTTCGACGGGCCCGTCGTCCTCGGGGAGGGCCGAAGCGTAGGGCGTGCTGTCGAGCGTGGAATCCGAGGACGCGCCGTCGGCGGTTTCGAGATGGATGAGTTCGGGGACCGTCGCGTTTGCTTTCTCCAGGGCGGTCGAGACAGTCTCGGCGAAGGGGACTTCGACGACGAGGAGGTCGGGGTCTACGCGGTCGAGCAGTTCGGCGAGTTCAGGAGGTGCGAGCCGGTGAGACAGCGGGGCCAGTCGGCTCCCGGTCTTGCCGGTCGCGAAGAAGAGGTCCACGACGGCGGGGCGGTTCCGCGAGACGACCGCAACACTCGATTCATCGCCGACGTCGTACTGCCGGAGCAGGCGAGCGGTCCGGTTCGCGCGCCGGTCCAGTTCGGCGTACGTGAACCGCTCGCCGGTCGTCGCGTCCACCAGTCCCTCGCGGTCCGGCGTGAGCGCGGCCCGGCGCTCGCTCCAGGCACTGACCCACTCCTGTGGGGTGCCGGGACCGATTTCAGACATCGTCGATGAACTCCCGAATCTGTGTGTTGACGCGCTCGTACTCCTCGATGAACAGCAGGTGCGGGCCGCCGTGGACGGTGACGAAGTCGGCGTTTGGCAGTCCGCGGGCCAGCAGTTCCCCGTTCTCGTAGGGCACCACCTCGTCGGCGGTCCCGTGGATGACCAGGCACGGCTCGGTGATTTCCCTGAGGCGGTCCGACGCGTCGAACGCCTGGACCGCCGCGCCTTGCCACTCCAGTGCCCGGTCGCTCGCGTCGCTGTCGATGCGCCAGTCGACGATGCGTTCGATGAGGTCCTCGTGGGCCGTCATGAACGACTCCGAGAGCGCCGGTTGCATCTTGTACCGCCGGAGTTCCCGCTCGTCGAGGTCGTCGGGGACGGCGAACATCCGCTGCTGTGTCTCCTCGGGCACCGGCCTGGCCTCCGGCCCGCCCGGTGAGGTACACATGAGCGTCAGCGACTGCGCCCGGTCGTACTCTAGGGCGTACTGCTGGGCTATCATCCCGCCCATGCTGGCCCCGACGACGTGGGCCTGTTCGATGCCGGCGTCGTCGAGGACGGCCTCCAAGTCCCCGGCCATCTGGCCCATCGTGTACGGCCCCTCTGGTTCGTCCGAGTCCCCGGTGCCGCGGTTATCCCACACGATGGTCTGGTACTCGTCGACGAGCGCCTCCTGTTGCCACAGCCACATCCAGCGGCCGTAGCCGATACCCTCGACAAAGACGACGGTCTCGGCGTCCGGCGGCCCCTCACGTTCGTAGGCGATGTCGACGCCGTCGTTGGTCGCGTATTGCATAGTGGTCGGTTCTGGTTGGAAATCCTTCAAGTGGTCCGGTTCCTGGCTCATCGTGGTTCTGCCTCCGGTTTCGGTCGGTCGGGCTGTCGGGCGGTCGGTCCGGCGGTCGGGTGTCCGGCGTCGGTCATTCCGAGTCACCCCATAGCTTTGCGGGCAGTGCCTCGGCGAACGTGCCGCCGAGCCGGGCGCGAAGCGTGCCCAGCAGGCCGTCGGGGACGTAGAGGACGAACAGCACGAACACGAGGCCGACGTAGAGGCTGGCATGCCCGTTCAACAGCAGGTCGATGAGGCCGCCGATGGTCGTCCCGCCGACCAGCGTCGTGTCCAGCGTCCCCTGGCCCAGCAGCGCGCGGAGGTAGGGCAACAGGCCGCCGCCCTGCCCGGCCTTCGAGAGGAACTCTCGCACCGTTTCGTCGAACAGATGGCCGTACAGCGAGCCGGCGAGCGTGCCGAAGCCACCGATGATGCTCGCCAGCAGCGCGTCGCCGGTCACCAGGAAGTAAAACGAGTTCTCCGGGCTGGCCGAGCGCTTGAACCCGGCGAACAGCCCGCCTGCGACGGCGGCGAAGAACCCGCTGATAGCGAAGGCTCCGAGCTTGTACAGGTAGGTGTTGTAGCCGACGGCGACGGCCCGCTCCTCGTTTTCCCGGATGGCGAGTAACACCCGGCCGAAGGGGGAGTGGATGACCCGCTGCATGGCGAAGTAACACGCGAGGACGACCAGCCCGACCATGTAGTAGGACACTTCCGTCCCGGACAGCGTGGCCCCGAGCAGGGCCACCTCGTCGCCAGTGAGGACGCCGATAGACAGCGATAATTGGTCGATTCCGGGGACTCCGATCTGGAAGCCCTCGGCGTGGCTTGGTCCGACGGCGGGGCCATCCCGGGGGTTGGTCGCCACGTAGTCCCAGCCGCGGACGAACACGTAGAACACCTGCGCGAAGCCGAGCGTGATCATCGCGAAGTACACGCCCGAGAGGCGGAACGACACCAGCCCGACGAGTATCGCCAGCACGATGGCGATGAGACCGCCGACCAGCAACGACAGCATGAACGGCGTCCCGGGACCAAGCAGCGGCACCTTTCCGTTGGCGATGAGGATGACCGTGTACGCGCCGGTGCCGTAGAACACCGCGTGGCCGAAGGAGAGGTAGCCGGTGTAGCCGCTGATGAAGTCAAACGAGATGGCAAAGAGGCCGAAATAGAGGACGCCGACCATCGTCTCCACCGTCGGCAGGAGCATCTGCGTCTCGGCGCTGACCGGCGAGCTCAACAGGGTGTGGTACACCGGCGGATACAGCGCCAGCAGGGCGATGACGAGGATGTGGGCGGTGTGGTCCCGCAGGTACTCTCGGGGCCACCCCGTCTCGACGGTCGTCTCCGGTGGCTCGGACGCCGCCTCGGCGTCGGCCTCGGTCTCGGCGCTAATGGCCCCCCACCTCCTCGACGCCGAACAGGCCCTGCGGGCGGACGATGAGCGTCACCACGAGTACGAGGAACAGCACCAGTTCCGGCAGGCCGGTGAACTCGATGACGTTCTGGAACCACCAGGTCGTCACCGCGTCGGCCATCCCCACTACGAGGGCGGCCACGACGGTGCCCCGAAACGTGCCGAGGCCGCCGACGATGACGACGATGAACGCGGGCAGCAGCGTCTCGGCCGCAAGCGGCACACTCGCGCCCCACGTCGGGTCCCACATCAGCAGCGTTCCGGCCGCGCCGGCCAGGCCGATACCCAGCGCGAACACGACAGTGAACACCTGGCGCACGTCGATGCCCAGCGCCGCCGCCATCTCCGCGTCCTCGCTCCCGGCCCGGATGTACAGGCCGTACCGGGTCTTCGTAAGGAACGCCCAGATGCCGACCACCGTAATCGTGCCGAGGAGTATCTGGAACAGCGACATCCACCCGGCGCTGACGGGACCGAGAGCGACCGGTTCCCGGAGGAACTGCGGCTTGGTCGCCAGCGCGGCCTGCCAGTCAGACAGCGGCTGGAGGCCGTAGACCCCCAGCACGATGCGGGTCAGCTCCTCGATGACAAGCGTCAGGCCGAACGTCAGCAGAATCTGGTATATCGGCGGGCGGTCGTACAGCGGCCGGATGATGGTCGTCTCGATGGCCCCGCCGAGCGCCGTCAGCAGGGCGAAGGCGACGACGATGGCGACGAAGAACAGGCCGAGGCGAATCAGCGGCGCTGTCCCGCCGGTGACTGTCACCACCATCAGGAGGCCGCCGAGGTACGCCCCGACCATCGTCAGCGAGCCGTGGGCGAAGTTCAACACGCCCATCAGGCCGAAGATGAGTGTGAGGCCGCTTGCGATCATGACGTACAGCGCCGACTTGGCGAGACCGTTGACGATGACGCCGCCGAGTTCGCCCAGCGTCAGAAACTCCGCGAGCGCTTCGACTATCATGCCGACAGGTACCTCCTGAACCGTTCGTCGTCGGCCGTGACCGCCGCTGTCTCGCCGTCGTCGACGACCCGTCCTTTGTCGAGGATGTAGAACCGGTCGGCCAGGTCCAGCGCCAGCGGGAGGTTCTGCTCGACCAGCAACATCGTCACGTCCTCGCTCGCCGTCGACAGCGCCTCGGCCACGTCCGCGACGATTTGAGGGGCCAGCCCCTCGCTCGGCTCGTCGACCAGCAGGAGGTCGTTGTCGCCGACCAGCCCGCGGGCGATGGCGAGCATCTGCTGTTGCCCGCCCGACAGCGTGCCGGCGTCCTGACCGCGTCGCTCTTCGAGGATGGGGAACGAGTCGAAGGCCAGCCGGAGGCCGTCGCCCACGTCGTCCGGGTCCGGTATCGCTGCACGGAGGTTTTCCTCGACCGTGAGCTGACCGAATATCCGGCGGTCCTCCGGAATCCAGCCGAGGCCGCGACCGGCGACTTCGTGGGTCTCCAGGCCAACCAGGGACTCGTCCCGGAAGGTAATCGACCCCTCACGGGGCGGCGTCAACTGCAGAATCGTCCGGAGCGTGGTGGTCTTGCCGACGCCGTTACGGCCGGCGAGCGCGACCACCTCTCCCTCCTCAACCGAGAGGTCGACGCCTTCGAGGATGTGGCTGTCGCCGTAGTAGGTCTGGACGCCGGCGAGTTCGAGCAGGCTCACGCCGTCCCCTCCCCCGAGTCCGGGTCTGACTCGGCCGCTGTCGACTCATCATTCAGACTCCCCGGCTCGTAGCCGCCGAGATATGCCGACTGTACGTCGGGGTTGGCCCGCACCTCTGCTGGTGGCCCGTCTGCGATGACCGCGCCCTGATGCAGGACGACAACGCGGTCGGAGACCCCCATCACGATGTCCATATTGTGCTCGACCAGCAACACCGGGTAGTCCTCCGCTACCGCTTCGATGAGGTCCCGGATTTCCTCGACGCTCTCCGAGGAGACGCCGGCGTTTGGCTCGTCCAGCAGGAGGACCGCGGGGTCGCCGGCCAGCGCGATGGCGACTTCGAGCTTGCGCTTCGCGCCGTGGCTCAGCGTGCTCGCGATATCTTGCGCCCGGTGGGCGAGCCCCACCCGGTCGAGAAGCTCGTGGGCGCGCTCGGTGAACTCGTCGTAGTGGTCGACGTTACGCCAGAACGTCGTGGCGTCGTCGCTGTGGGCCTGTTCGGCGACCCGGACGTTCTCCAAGACCGTGCTGTTGGGGAAGACATTCGTCACCTGATAGGAGCGGTGGAGGCCCTTGCTGGCTGTCTCGTGGGGTGACGCGTCGGTGATGTTTTCCCACCGTCCGTCACGCTGGAGTTCGACCGTCCCCTCAGTGGGCGAGAGGGTCCCGGTCAGCAGATTGAAGAACGTCGTCTTCCCGGCCCCGTTCGGACCGATGAGCGAGCAGAGTTCGGTGTCGAGTTCGAAGTCGACGCTGTCGACGGCAGTGAGTCCCCCGAACTCTCTGGTCAGTCCCTGTGTTCTGAGCATACCTACAGTGAACAGCCCATCTGATCGCTGTCCTGCGGGATGGTCGTCTCGTCGGCGCTGATGCGAGCGAGCGGTTTGCCGGGCATGATGGCAGCGCCCCAGTTGTCGGCCCACTCGTCGGTCGTCGGGATCGGGTTGGCGACGGTCATCGCCGACCGCGCCTGATTGTTGTACGACTGGAAAGTGTAGCCGTTCTCGCCTTTCGGCGTGTCGGTGACAGTCAGCCCCTTCAGGGCAGTGGCGATGTCTGCACCGTCGGTCGACCCGCTCTCCTGAATGGCCTGATGAATCGCCGACGCGCCCGTGAACGTCCCCGCCGAGAACAGGTCCGGGACGACGCCGTAAGCGTCGGTGTAGCTCTCGACGAACGCGTCGTTGATGGGATTGTCGTACTGATTCCAGTGGTAGCGAGTCGTGAATGGCCCCAGCTGTGAGTTCCGTATCTTCTCCTCGGTCAGGGGTTCGCCGAGTACGCTCTGCATCGTCCCGCCGACAACGCTGTTGGTGATTCGGGTTGCGAACCCGCCGAACACGCGGTAGGAATACTCGCCCGAGAGGAACGCATTGAACATCGCCGGGAGCGTCGCGACTGTGAAGCCGCCGACGACCCCCTCAGCTCCGGCCTCCTCGGCGTTGTCCAGCAAACCGTCCCACTCGGCGTAGCCCTGTTCGACAAAGCGCTCACCGACGATGTCGACGCCCTCGGCTTCGAGCACGTCTCGGTAGTTGTTGACGACTGCGCGGCCGAAGCTGTAGTCCGCGCCGAACAGGTAGACGCTCGATACGTCCGTCTCTCTGGCGACGTACTTCCCGCCCGATCGCGCGTCCATCGCGGTGTTCTCGCTGGCCCGATAGACGAGGTCGCTACAGGTAGCCGAGTTAGACGTGATGTCGGCCGACGCCGCGGGGCCAAGCATGATCGGGACCTGTGCCTGATTGACGACCGTCGTGACGACCCGGCTGGCCGCCGCCGAGGACGTACAGCCCGCGAGCAGGTCCACGCTCTCGTTCTCGACGAGGTTCGTCGCCGCCGTCTGGGCCGTGTCCGCCGAGAACTCCGTGTCCCGTATCAGCAGCCGGTACTCCGTGTCATCAGCAGTGACCGTTATTTCGCCGCTCCCGGCGTCTGTTGGCGGCTCCGTCCCGCCCTTATACGCCAGCCCGGAGAGGAACCCCCACAACGCCTGGTCGCCGTAGTACTTCAGGTCGCCGGCTCGGGGCTGGAGCACCCCGATGGTAACTGTCTGTGCCGAGCCACTGCCGCCCGATTCACCGTTCGTGCCGCTGTCCGTCGTACCGCTGTCCGAATCGTCTTGTTCAGTCATGGATGAGTCGTCTCCGACACAGCCGCCGAGCCCGACGACACCGGCACCGAGCGCGCCGAGAACGCGCCTCCGTGTAGCCGTATTCTGCATAACAAATAATTGTAGACTCGCCACCCACATAATGCGTCGAGTTAACATGTTAACACGGTAGGAATAAGCGGTGATAGTAATACTCGCGTCTGCTCGCGTGTGGAGTAAGCAGAACAGCGGCTCTTTTCACCAGCCATATGTGTGTTAAATTAAAAATAAGGATATGCCCTCTCAGATTACAGGCCGACCACTTGACGACGCCGGGAACCCGACTGCGGGGCCGGCACTCGAAATTGACCCGGAAGGGCGTGCTATGGAACTGTTTTCGGAGTCCCCCCATGCACTCGCATCAAGTCCGGGCATGGGAATGTGGTCGGCAATACTGCGGTACCCGGAATCAGGCACGAGCCGCACTCCCACCATGCTTGTCTGGCTCGGTCCAGAGGCCACGACACTGCCGGCGCACGTACATACGAGCAGTACAGAGACGTTTCAGTCGGTCGAAGGTGAACTGACTGTTGTCGTTGATGATTGTCCCAATCGCCTCGCTGCTGGCGACGAACTCACGGTCGACCCGGGGGATTCGCACTACTTTAGAAACGACACTGACGATTTTGTTGCGTTCCAGGTGGAAGTCCCATGGAAGAAGACAATCGACACGCAGTACATGGTTGCAGGGCTCGATCACGAGGGATATCTCGGAGCCGATGACGAATACGGAGAACCCGATTTCGCTCAGGGACTATTGCTGGCCGAGTATGTCAAGGACGAGACACGAATTACCATTGCGCCACAGATCGTTCAGCAGTTACTCTGGGCTTCTATCGGCCGAGTCGCACGCCTGACTGGTCGTAGGGCGATGGACGAGCGGTACTTACGAGACCAGTTCTGGGAATCGAATGTCGAGCAGCCAGATATTTGACGGCCCTCTGATACACCGTGAGCGGGCCCTCGCTAGCGCAGTGCGGACGGTCTTTCGCCTGAGTTGACCGGTTCGTATCTCGGCCGATGCTGTCGGTGCTATCTCGTGGGGATGTAAGCCTATCATCGACACCGTTGCTCACGCGCTGAAAGTGTTCAGAGCCTACACAGTGGCCAGCCGAGGAGGAGGAGGTGACAGCCACCTGCTCCGCCCAGTTACCACTCCAAACGGAGACACGACCGGGCCGCTATCCACGTCGAACTCAGTCCTCGATGTCGTCCAGTGCTTCGACGACGCGCTCGATCATCTTCCGCTCGCCGCGTCGGAGATTCTTCGAGACGGCGGGTTTGGACACACCGAAGTCCTCGGCAAGCGACCCCAGCGTCGCGTCCCGGGGCGACTCGAAGTAGCCCTCGGAGACGGCGGTTTCTAGCGTCTCGCGTTCGGTGTCCGAGAGGTCCCGACAGCCGTCGACGAGCGTCATCGCCGCGCCGGCGTTCTGCACGAGGTCCTGGAGCTGTGGGAGCGTCGTCGACGTGCGCTCGACCACGTCGTACTCGTTGTCACGGTCAAGCTCTGAGAGCGTCGTGTCGGCGTCGCGGCCGCGGTCGAATCCAACGTGCCAGGTTTCGCTGCCCGCCTCGATGTGGAACGGGCCCGTGATGTACCCGCCGTTGTCCCGGATGGTCTGCATCGCCGCCGTTTCTTCGATCGTCGTCCGGATGTGCGCGGCGTAACAGCACACAGTCGTTCATGTTCTCGTGAGCCTGCAAGCTGTCCAGCCCCGTATCGAGTATCCCCGCGTCCTCGGCTTCAACGACCATCCGCGTTTCCAACTCCCGCGCACGCTGATCGAAGTCCCAGTGTACTGCTGCAAAGGCGACACTGTGGTCTGCCGTCGTGTCGATGAAGGGGCAGTCGTACTGCTCCATGTCCAGAGCGATGTCTATCATTGGCAGTCCACTGTCTCGTATGTAGTTCGTGTGATACGGTAAAGAATCCCACGATTAATGATAGCTATTTCCCGCAACCGGATTCTTCACGAACGTCTATCCCTGATACACCGTTTCAATAGTGTTTTAGGGCTCGGTTCTGGAGGAAGTGGTATGACTTTGCACGCCAGAGAAATAAACCAGGACGTACGGGAGCTGGGTGCGCTCCTGGGCGAAGTGCTGGAGGCACAGACCTCGACCGAAGCGTTCGAAACGGTAGAAACGATTCGGAACTCATGTATCGACTACCGGCGCGGGGACGCCGAGACGCGGGACGAGGTCCACCGGGCACTGAACCGGCTGAATCCGGAGACGCAGGACATTGTCGCACGCGCGTTTACGACCTACTTCGAACTTATCAATCTCGCCGAGGAACGCGAACGGGTCCGGGAAATCCGAGAAGGCAGTCAGGAAGGCGTGCTGGCAGACAGCGTCGAGGAAGCCGTCCGGGACCTGGCCGAACGCGGCGCGGACCCGGAGGAGTTCGAGCAGGTCCTCGAAGACGTGCTCATCCAGCCGACGTTCACGGCCCACCCGACCGAAGCCCGCCGGAAGACAGTGAAGGCGAAGCTCCGGTCAGTGGCCCGTGACATCGAACGACTCGACGAGCGGCGACTCACCGAACGCGAACAGAATCGTATCGAGCGGGATCTCGACGCCGAAGTGACAAGCCTCTGGCAGACCCCGCAGGTACGGGACCGCCGGCCGGAGGTCACCGACGAGGCACTGAACGTGCAGTGGTACCTCGAAAACGTCCTGTTCGATGTCATCGACGAGGTGTACGACGAACTCGAACACACGCTCGAAGACGTGTACGACGAGGACATCGATATCGACACCCTCTACGAGTTCCGCTCGTGGGCCGGCTCGGACCGTGACGGCAACCCGTTTGTCACCACCGAGGTGACCGAGGAGACCCTAGAGCGCCAGCGCGATACCGTCCTGCCGCTGTACCGCAACAAGCTCAAGGAACTCTCCGGCGTGCTCAGTCAGGACGCCTCGAACATCGCGACCGACGCGCTGTTCAACGAGCGACTGGACCGGCACAAGTCCAGGCTCCCCGGCATCGCCGCGGAGGCTGAGGAACGCTATCCGGACGAGCCCTACCGCCAGAAGCTCCGGCTGATGCGCGAATCCGTCATCCGGGTCAGCGACGTTCGTCAGGGCGGCTACGAGAACGAGGAGGAACTGCTGACCGACCTCCGCGTCATCGCCGACAGTCTTCGGGAGAACGACGCCGAAGTCATCGCAGAGGCTCACGTCGACCCGCTGATCCGCAAAGTCGAGACATTCGGCTTCACCCTCGCTAGCCTCGATCTGCGCGACCACCGGAAGATGCACACCGACGCCATCGCCGAGGCTGTCGACCGGCAAGGCATCGATTACGCGGCGATGGACGAGGACGAGCGCGTCGAGTTCCTGACCGAAGCGATTCTGCAGGACAACCCCGTCATCGACATGGAAGACACCGAGGGGCTCTCGGAGGATGCTACCCGCGTCCTCGACCGCTTCCGCGCCACCGCCGACTGGCAAAACGAGTTCGGCATCGACGCTATCGACACCTACGCCATTTCGTGGTGTGAGGAGCCCAGCCACGCGCTTGAAGTTCTGTTCCTCGCTGACCAGGTCGACATCGTCGACTTGCCCGGTTACTGCGGGTTCGACGTGGTGCCGCTGCTGGAATCGGAGTACGCCCTCTCGGGCGCGCGCCGCATCATGGGCACGCTGTTCGAGAACGAAGCCTACTCTCAGGCACTGGAGGCCCGGGACAACATTCAGGAAATCATGCTGGGCTACTCCGACTCGAACAAGGAGAACGGCTTCCTCGCCGCCAACTGGTCGCTGTACAACAACCAGAAGCGTCTGGCGGACATCACGGACGACTACGACGTGGAGATGCGTCTGTTCCACGGCCGCGGCGGCTCTATCTCTCGCGGTGGCGGTCCGATGAACGACGCCATGCTGGCCCTGCCAAACGAGACGGTGACCGGCCAGATCAAGTTCACCGAGCAGGGCGAGGCCATCGCCGAGAAGTACGCCAACCACGACATCGCCGAGCGCAACCTCGAACAGATGCTCAACGCCCAGATTCGGGCGCGGAAAAACGCCATCGAGGAGCCGGTCGAGGAGATCCCCGACGAGTGGGAGGACGCAATGGAGACGGCGGCCGATGCTGCCCGCGACGAGTATCAGGACCTGCTTGAGACCGACGGCTTCGTCGAGTTCTTCGAGCAGGCGACGCCCATCACCGTCATCGAGAACCTCAACATGGGCTCGCGACCGGCCTCCCGCAGCGAGGACCGCAGCGTCGAGGACCTCCGTGCCATCCCGTGGGTGTTCTCCTGGACGCAGGCCCGCTGTATCATCCCCGGCTGGTACTCCATCTCGACCGGGCTGGACGCATACCTAGAAAACGGCGGCGATATGGAAACGCTACAGGAGATGTACGAGAACTGGCCGTTCTTCCGGACGAAACTCGACAACGCGTCGCTGGCACTCGCCCGTACCGACCTCGGAATCGCCGAGGAGTACGCCGACCTCGCCGACCCCGAACTCCGCGAGCGTATCTACCCGCGAATCGTCGAGGAGTACGAGGACACTGTCGAGAAGGTGCTCGAAATCACTGGGCAGGACGGGCTCCTCTCGCGGGACTGGCTCAAGGAGAACCTTGAGCGCCGGAACCCGTACGTCGACCCGCTGAACCTGTTGCAGGTCCGCCTGCTCAAGCAGTCCCACCGGACCGAAACCGAGCGCCGGACCCTGCGGCTGACCGTCCAGGGCATCGCGGCCGGAATGAAAAACACTGGGTGAGCCACTGAGCGTCACCGGCTGCGGCATAGCTGGAATAACTTACTACGAAAGTAGTACCCATCGAAGGATTTAGGCGTCTGCCCCCGGAGTAGCCGGTATGGCACTCGAAACCGTTCTTCTCGCAGTTGGACCGAACGACGCCGACCGAATCGACGAACTCGCTGACGCCGTGCTTGATATCGCGAGTCCGGCCGGCGCGACGGTCATCGTTGCACACGTATTCACCGACGACCAGTACGACGGCGTTGTCGACAGGCTCGAATTCGAATCGACCGGCGAAGCCGACCCCGACGAAGTGGCCGACCGCCACACAACCGTCCGGGACCTCGTCTCCCGGTTTAACAACGCCGGCCTGTCGACACAGGTCCGCGGTGCCGTGGGCAACCACGGTGAGCAGATCGTCGACCTCGCTGAGGGCACAGACTCGGACCTCGTCGTCGTCGGCGGCCGCAAGCGCTCGCCGACCGGAAAGGCCGTCTTCGGCTCCACCGCGCAGGAAGTCATGCTGAACGCGCCGTGTCCGGTTACGTTCGTCCGCGGCGGAGAGTAGCGAAGGCGTCCCCGGCGAAGTGTACAACTCCATTTCAGGGTCCCTTTTCAGGCGTCTATACCGTGATATCGTTCGCCAGCCGCGCATCTCGTATCCCGAATACTATCATAGTACGTACCAGATACACAAATATTGAAGTCAAGCCAGTCCTGCGGAACGGATATGGCTCAAGAAATCGTCTGGTACGGGGCTGGGGCTGGAACGTTCTTCGTGTCGGCCGTAGTCTTCGTCTGGTTCGCCGCGACGAGGGGGAGTCTCGGGTCTTCGTTCTACTACCTGCCACCGATACACGCCTCCGTCGCGGGAGCGGCATACGTGGCGATGGCACTCACAGCGGGCGGGCAGCTCGGTGGCTCGGTTAGCATCACGACGCTCAGGTTTGCCGATTGGATCATCTCGACGCCGATCATCACGTACTATCTCGCGCGGCTGGCTGGCGTCGATACACAGACGCGGTGGCTTGCGGTGGCCGCAAACGTGGTGATGATCGGCGTGGGATACGGCTTCGTCAGTATCTCGGGGTCGCTCCGGTGGGTTGCCTTCGCCGTGTCTTCGGTCGTGTTCCTCGGGTTACTCTACTTGTATGTCAAAACGTTTGCTCGGACGATTAACACTGCAACAGCGACCGTTCGCAGCCTGTTCCTGAGCCTCCGGGACCTGACCGTCGTGACGTGGTCGCTCTACCCGGTCGTCTACTTCCTGGGTCCTATCGGGGCGGGAATCATTCAGACACCCGACCTGAACTTCCTCGTCGCGATCCTCGATACCGTTGCCAAAGTCGGATTTATGTCGATTCTGCTTGTCAGATACAACTCGGTTGAGACGTTCGTCGACAGCTGGTCAGTAGCTCCCGCCGAGTGATCGACACTGGTGGCTTCATGTATATACCAGATACACTTGGTTTTATCCGAGGGAAATCCCTAGCACGGCCACATGTCGGCAGTAACCGAGCGGAGTGGCTCGTACGGTCGGACCTTCGGGGTAGGGGCGGTGTTGGTTCTCGTGCTGGTCACGCTGGCGGTGGTGAACGTGTACACCAATCTGGCTCCCGAAATCAGCGGTTCACAGCAGTCGATGCTGCTCTCTGGACTGGTGGCTATACTGCTGGTCGTCACAGTCGCACTGCTGTTCGTGGCCACGATTATCGGACGGGAACGGACCGCAGCCGTAGAGACACTCGCTGCGCAGGCGCGCCAGATTGAGCAGGGAGAGCTCGATATCGATCTTGCGACGAACCGGACAGACGACGTGGGGGACATATACCGGGCCCTCGCCGTGTTACGCGATTCAGAACAGCTAGACCGGCAGCGGGAGGTCTCTGCGGAAGTCGTCGCACAGTACTGTGAAACGGCTGCCGAAATTTCGAACGGTGACGACGACAGCCGGCTGGAGGAAAACGTAGACGACCCACAGCTGGCGGAGTTAGCGATGCGATTCAACGAGATTCTGGACCAGCGTAAACGGGACGCAGAGATCGATTCCCGGTAAGGTGGTCTCATCGTTGAACTGTTACCAGCAGATTTGCCGGCGGCAACTGGCCGCGAGAGTCACGAAAGTCAATGACAGACAAGCCCGACGAAGACGCGTTCGAACCGAACCGTGTGAGAATCTCTGGGGAGACCGAAGCGGACATCGTGGCGCTGTCACTCAGCCTCGACTCTGATACGATTACCATCGACACGCGGACCGGTACAGTCTCGAGCGAGCAACTGACGGTTCCGTATGACCGCCTGGAGTCAGTCCACATCGTCCGCGAGGGAACATACACTGTGGTCTTCGAGACGGACCGGTGTGAGTACGCGGTCACAAACCTCGCAGCCGACCGGGCAGCCGTACGGGAGCTCGTCGATTACGCCCGGCAACAGGGTGGACTCAGAACCGAGCGAGAGTCGAGCGACTCGACAGCGGAGTCACAAGCTGCAGACGCACCAACAGAGCGGGACGACGGAGAGCCAGAACGGGAAGCGGCACCGGAGACGGAACTCGACGAGTGGACCTGGGGAGAGACGTCCGGGACCGACTGACTGTCTCAATCACGGCGGCAGCCCGTGAACTGTCGGCCAGACGTTACTCCACCAGCGCAGCATCCAGCAGTTCGAGCGGATGCCGGATCTCGTAGCCGCTGCCGTGTTCCATCTGCATCGCACAGGTCGGGCACTCGGTCATACCGGTATCGCCTTCGGCGTGTTCCATGTGCTCGAACATCGCCTCGCCGATTTCCATCGACTTCTCGTATTTTTCCTCTTTCCAGCCGTAGGTTCCCGAGATGCCGGAACAGGAGTCGCCCACGTCCTCAACTTCAGCGCCGTCGAGGTCGCGGAACAGTTCGACGGCCTGGCGATCAAGCCCCTGGTTGCGTGAGTGACACGGGGCGTGGTAGGCGAACTCTTCGGCCAGCTCACCGTCCACGTCAGCCGCCTGTACTTCGCCCTTGAGGTCCTCGTGGATGCGGAGGTACTCGACGGCTTCGAACGTGTTCTCCGCCACTTTGTCGATGCCGTCGATGTCGAACAGTTCGGGGTACTCCTGTCGGAGCGCCATCGAACAGGAGGTACAGGAGGCGATGGCGTGGTAGCCCTCGTCGATGAGTTCTGACATCGACGAGACGTTGGTCTCGGCGTGGCGGCGGGCGTCGTCGAGCATCCCGTTGGCGAACATCGGCGTCCCAGAGCACTTCTGTTCTGGCGCGACGACCTCGTAGCCGAACTCCTCGTACACCCGGACCATGGCCTTGCCGACCTCCGGCGTGTTGTAATTGGAGTAACAGCCGTGGAAATACGCGACCTTCTTGTCGGCGTCTTCGGGGAGTCCGCGGCGCTCGCGCGCTTCCCTCGCGTTCTCACGCGAGGCCGCCTGACCGCCGCGGTCGGCCCACCACTCGCGGAAGGTCTGCCGTGCGAACTCGGGGAAGTCGCGCTCGCTGGTGACGCCAAGTGTCTTCTCCATGACCCAGCGGGCCGGGCCGAAGTTCATGGCGAAGTTGGCCAACCGCGGGACCTTGCTCGCAAAGAACGCGGAGGTGCGGTAGTTCGCCAGAATGCGGTTGCGGATGTACTCGACGGAGAGTTTGTCCATCTGCTCGCTGACATACTCCCCGCGAGCGGTGTTGTGCATCTGGCTGAGCGGGACGCCAGACGGACAGGCGTTGTCACAGCGCATGCAGTTCGAGCAGTCCATCACCGAGTCGTCGACGGTGTAGTCGTCGTCGGACTGCTTGAGCCGCCACTGTTCGGGACCCTGGAACTTCGGGCCGGGGAAGTCGTCGTCGACCTCCGCGACGGGGCAGTTCGTATCGCAGGTCGAGCATTTATAACAGGAGTCCGCGCCGGGTCGGAGGTCGAAGTCGTCGCTGTCGGGGAAGACATCAACTGGTTCGAACTCCTCGCCTGTATTCGGTGCTACCGGGTCAAAATCTGTCTCTGGTGGGGTTTCAGCGTCACTCATCGTGCCTCCTGTGCGGCGCGCTGGCCCGCCGCGTAGCCTGTTGCAATCGAGACCCCGCTACCGGACTTCTCGGCGGCGAAATCGTACCCGCCAAGCACGGAGCCGGCGGCCCGCAGGTTCTCGAACTCGCTGTGCTCACTCGCGTCGAGGGGGCGCAGGTCGTCGTCGGTCGCCACGCCGTAGCGGGCGAACTCGTGGTCGCCGAACAGTTCGCCCTCGAACCAGTCGTAACGGTCCTCCGCGTGGGGGACATGGCAATCGAAGATGGGTTCGTACACCCCGTCACGGTCGGACTCGACGCCCTTGCCGACGAAGCCGCCGGTCGCGAGGACGTACTGGTCGGCGCTGTTGGGAATCTTCGCACCGTTCTTCTCGATGAATACCTTCTCAATGCGGGCCTCGCCCTCGAAGTCGACGACGGGGTTTCCGGTCTCGATGCTGGCTCCGGCCTCGTCCAGCGCCGAGAATAGCGCGTCCTCCAGTCGGAGACCGGGCAGCGACGGCGGCCCCATCGGGACTTCGAACACGTCAACGCCAAGGCGGTCGCCCAGTGCGTCGCGGATCGCGCCGGGGTTGTCGTCGCCGAGAATCGCCGGGAATCCGACCCGCTCTTCGTCCTCCAGCAGCGGGTTCACGCGCTGTGCCAGCGCCTCGCGGGCCGGGACCATGCGCCCGCGGACCGCCACCTCGCTGTTGGTATCGAGCAGTTTGGCGTATCGGGTGACCTTCGCGTCCGCGCGCAGGTCGCCCGGGAATCGGATCGTCTCGCCGCGGACATCGAACGGGACGCCCGTCGCGTCGAGATGGGCAGCGACGTGGGGGGCGTCGAAGTCGACCATCTCCTCGATGCCGACAAGCAGCGTGTCGCGGGTGTCGCTGGCGAGGCCGGCGCTGGCTCCAGCCGGGTAGCGGGCGGTCGGCTTGATACTCCCGCCGTGGGTCGGCAAGAGCGCGTTCGTCTCCGTGTGTTCGCCTTCGTAGGTCGGGACCGCGTCGTCAAACAGCGACAGCGCGTCACGGACCGTCTGGACGCCGACTTTCCGGTACGGGTGGCTCTCCGGGAGCGACGGAATCGCCTCGTACGGGTTGGTCAGTGGGCCGTCGCCGTCTGGCGTGTAGCCGAGCACGTCAACCAGGCCAGACGCCTGGCGAAGCGTGCTCTGCTTGTAGGAAACCAGTCGCACGTCGGCTCCTTCTCGGGCGGCCGCCAGCGCACTGGTCAGTCCGCCGAGGCCGCCGCCGATGACGAGTACCTCTGACTCAATAGCCATCTGTCCCTCCGTCGGCGGCCACGTCCGCGCTGTCGACGCCGCCCGCCTGACTTTGGCCGGTGTCGAACGCCGAGAAGTCGACCGGATCGCCGTCCGCCGGGTCCTGATCGCGGTTCTGTGTCGTTGCGTGCAACGCGTAGTTCAACGCCGCCTGCGAGAGCTGTTCGCCCCAGAGGGCGTGGCGCTGGCCCTTCCAGCGCTCCTGGAGCAGTTCATCCCAGGCCTCGCGGACGATGCTCTCGTCGTACTCCGAGTGGAGTTCGCTCGCCATCCGGTGGGAACAGAAGCCGCCCTGGCAGTTGCCCATCGACGCGCGGGTGCGGATGCGGACGGCGTTGAGGTCCGAGCCGGACCCTTCGATAGCGTCCTGAATCTCGGCGCGGGTGACGCCTTCACATTCGCAGACGGTCGGGTTCGGGCCGTCCGTTTTGAGTACCTCGTCGGCCCGGGAGCCGAGTCGCTCGACGCTCCGCCGACCGATGGGCGAGCGCAGCCCGAACTCGTCCATGTAGTCTCGGAGCACCGAGAAGTCCTCGCTGCCCGGAAGTGGCTCGTCGGCGGTCCGGCAGTCGGCGTCGATGCCGAACTTCCCGCAGACGTGGTCGCTTATCTGCTCGCCCATCATCCGGTAGGTCGTGAACTTCCCGCCGACAATGCTGGTCATGCCGGGGAGGTCGTCGCGCTCGTCGTGGTCGAGCAGGAAGAAGTCCCGCGTGATGTCGGTCGGGTCGTCACTGCCGACGTCCGGCGGTTCGTACAGCGGGCGAACGCCCCAGAACGAGCGAATGGTCCGCGCCTCGTCGAGCATCGGAACCAACTCCGAGAGGGTGTCGATCATCATGTCGACCTCCCACTGCTCCTCGGGGTAGTCTTCGGGGTCCTCGACCTCCTCGTCAGTCGTCCCCAGAATCGCAGTCGTCTCGTGGGGGACGACGATGTCCGCGTCGCCCTTCGGTCGACAGCGGTTGATGACGGTGTCGACCTGACGGATGTTCATGATGGTCATGACACCCTTGGAGGGGCGAACTTCGATATCCAGCCCAGCCATGTCACCGATGCGGCCGGCCCAGGCACCAGTTGCATTCACGACGTAATCAGCGCGGATCTGTTCGGTTCCGCCCTCCGTGCCGTGGACGCGTTTTCCGGGACCGGAGTCGTGTTCGACCTCGATACCGACAACTTCGCCGCTCTCGACGATGAGGTCGGTGACTTTACTGTGTGTCTCGATGCGTGCGCCGTGTTCCTGTGCGCTCGCAGCATTCGCGACCACCAGCCGGAACGGGTCGATAGCCCCGTCAGGAACGCTGATTGCCTTGTCGATGTCCTTCGCCAGGTGTGGCTCCATCGCGCGGGCTTCTTCGCCCGAGACGACTTCGGCGGGAATGCCGCACTCCTCACAGCCGCTGAGCTTCTTCTGGAAATACTCCTCGGAGTCCTCAGGTCGCTTGACGAACAGGCCACCGGTCATTTCGACACAGTGGCTTGCGATGTCACGCAGTACCCGGTTTTCCTCGATACACTCGGTCGCGCTGGCCTGGTCCGAGACGGCGTATCGCCCGCCGCTATGGAGCAGCCCGTGCATTCGACCGGTGGTCCCGTGGGTTAGATTCCCCTGTTCTACGAGGGTCACGTCGAGCCCGCGCATCGCGAGGTCCCGCGCGATGCCCGCCCCAGTCGAGCCGCCACCGATGACGGCGATGTGTGGTGTCGGTCCCATCTATCTTTCCGTGATTTTGGAGCGCACACACTTCACTTTACCGTTGCTGGTGCTTGGACAGTAAATTTTCTATGTAATCATGAGGAATACCGTGACACCTACTGTTAATTGTGAACGCACAGCATATTATTTTTCGCTGATTGGCCAGGTAGTGGTTGACCACATTCTCTCAAATTCGAGAGATAACTCCATATTTTCAAATACTGGCGTACTAGAGACGACGTTGTAGAATGGAAACCGCGCTCGCGTATTAATTATCACTCCTACCGTTTCGACAGTAACTATTATATATTTTGATAGTGGACTATTCCCGAGAACGTGTTGGCCGTTCGGTCAACGGGAGCGACAATGAGTAAATGGAACCCACTTGATTCAGAAGACGGCCCGCCTGACGGGGAACGCACCGACAGCGGCGTCACAGAGGGGCGGGATGGAAACGAGTCTGAGACTGAACCGCCGTCAGCAGAAGCCCTCCAGAAGAACACAGAGACCGAAAACGACGCTGAACGGGCGGAACTGGAAGCACGATGTGAGCAACTGGCGGCGGAACTCGAACAGGAGCGGGCAGACCGCCAGGCGCTCGAAACCACTGTCGACCGTCTCACGTCTGTTGCCAAGGCGAACGCTAACGGCGACCTGACCGCAAAACCCGGACAGCCACCAGCTGAGGCGGCTGAGCCGCTGTACGACGCATACGAGGAACTGCTCCGGGAATGGACTGACACTGTCGATCGGATGGCGTCGTTCAGCGAACAGGTGACCGCCGCAACGGAACAGGTCGACACCCGTCTCGGATCGGTCAAGTCCGCCAGCCGGGATGTGAGCGGTGCTGTCGGCGAGATTTCGGCTGGTTCGGACGAGCAGCGCGACGAGATACAGTCGATTTCCGACGAGATGCGGAACCTCTCGGCGACGATTGAGGAGATAGCGAGCGCCGCAAACGAGGTTGCGGACACGTCAAGCGAAGCCAGCGCTCGGGGCGAATCCGCACTAGAGTCGGCGTCCTCGGCGATGACGACGCTCGACCGATTGACTGACAACGCCGAAGCGACCGTCGACAAGGTCGAACAACTGAACGACCTGCTGTCTGACATCGAGGAGATTGTGGGCTTCATCACGGACGTCGCGGACCAGACCAATATGTTGGCACTGAACGCCAACATCGAAGCGGCCCGAGCAGGGGAATCCGGCGACGGGTTCGCCGTCGTGGCTGAGGAGGTCAAATCGCTCGCAACAGAGACGAAGGAAGCGACTGACGAGATTGCAGCGTCTATCCAGGAGGTTCACGAACAGGCTGACGCGACGGTTTCGGAGATGTACGATACCCGGAAGAGTGTCGAAGACACCCGCTCGTCAGTCGCCAGTGCGCTTGATGAACTGGATTCCGTCGTCTCGATGGTCGAGGAGGTCGATTCGAGCGTCCAGGAGATTGACGATGCGACGGATACGCAGGCCGACTCCACACAAGAAGTCGTGTCGATGGTCGACGATGTCGAGGATATCAGCGCCAGGACAGCCGAAGAGGCAGCTGTCGCCGCCGACGCCGCAGCGGACCAGACAACGGAACTTGCAGAGGTCTCGACGCGAGTTTCCACGCTTACCGAGCGGGCTGAATCGCTTGAAGCGTCGCTGGAGTCCTTCGAACTGGCGACCGGTTCGGCGGCGGCGACCACGGACGGAACTGTCGTCGAATTCTGGCACGCGATGGGCGGCGAGAAGGCGTTACTGCTGGAAGACCTCGTCCGCGAGTTCGAATCACAGACCGACGGGATCAGTCTCGCGCTGCGGTCGAAAGGGAGCTATCGCGGGACTCTCGATGCGACGCTGAACGCCGCTGAAAACGGTGACCCACCGGCGATCGCACAGATATTCGAGATTGGCACCACGCGTGCGCGCGATAGCGGTCATTTCATCCCGGTCGAAGAACTGCTCCCGAGCGCTCACATCGACGCGCTGCTCGATCCAGTGACGAACTACTACCGTTTCGACGGGACGCTCCACTCGCTGCCGTTCAATGCGTCGAACCCGGTGATGGCGTACAACCGGGACGCGTTCAGACAGGCTGGGCTCGATCCCAGTTCGCCGCCGGAAACCCTCGCTGACGTTCGGAGCGCAGCTGAGACGCTCGTCGACCGGGGTGGCGTGGACACTGGTATCACGTTCGCGAACTACTCGTGGTTCGTCGAACAGTGGTTTGCCGAAGCTGACCAGCTCCTCGTAGACGAGAACAACGGACGGTCCGGGTCGCCGACAGAGAGCTATCTTGACGGGGAGTTCGCCCACGACTTATTCGAATGGTGGCAGACCCTCGAAGCGGACGGACTGTACCACGACCCCGGAATCGAAGCCAGAGGGGCGGCTCGGACCCACTTTGCCGAGGAGAACGCCGCGATGCTCATCGGCTCGACGTCGTCGCTGAACAGTATCGAACGTAGCGCCGACTTCGATGTCGGAACCAGCCAGCTCCCAGTGCTCGACGACCGGACCGGTGTACTCGTCGGCGGCGCATCCCTCTGGGTCGGCGATGCAGTTTCCGGGGCCGTACACGACGCTGTCGGGGAGTTCCTCACCTGGCTTACCGAACCAGCCCAGCAGCGACGGTGGCACCAGGAAACCGGGTACTTCCCGGTCCACGAGGAGACGATTCCACGGTTCCGGGCCGACAACTGGTTTGACCGGAACCCCCACTACAGAACGGCGTTCGACCAGCTCATGGAGACGCGCGATACCACTGCAACGCGGGGCGCGCAGATCGGACCGTTCGATACGGTTCGAACAATCATCGAAGATGCCGTCGACAGTATGGATGGGCCTGATTCGGTTCCGTCTGCACTTGACCGCCTCGACACACAGGTCACAAAGCAGCTTGAGCGGTACAATTCCGGACGGTAGCGCCGTCCCGGCCTTTCTTTACTCCCCAAACACCACCATTAGTAATCTTTATAATGGTTCACTATGTTGTTTACTGGCAAGGTGGTAGCTTTCATAAATAAGCTACCTCCACCACGGAGAACACAACAATGGCAGACACATACGTTGGCGCGATCGACCAGGGAACGACCGGTACCCGCTTCATGGTATTCGACCACAGCGGCCAGGTCGTTGCGAACGCCTACGAGAAGCACGAACAGATTTATCCGGAGCCCGGCTGGGTTGAGCACGACCCCGTCGAAATCTGGGAAAACACGCAGGAAGTCGTGACGAAAGGGCTGGCGGACGCAGGTGTCGGTGCCGAACAGCTCGAGGCGCTCGGCATCACGAACCAGCGCGAGACGACGATCGTCTGGGACAAGGAGACCGGCAAACCGGTCCACAACGCGCTGGTCTGGCAGGACCGCCGAACCACCGACCGGGTCGAAGAAATCCAGGAAGAGGACAAGGTCGAGTGGATCCGGGGGAAGACCGGGCTGGAATGTGACGCCTACTTCTCGGCGACAAAGACTGAGTGGATCCTCGACAACGCGGAACCGCTCAAGATGCAGAGCTCGCGCGGCGCTGACCTCCGCGAACGGGCCGAAGACGGCGAGCTCCTGATGGGGACCATCGACGCGTGGCTCATCTACAAGCTCACCGGCAACCACATCACGGACGTCTCGAACGCATCGCGGACGATGCTGTACAACATCCACGACATGGAGTGGGACGACGAACTCCTCGAAGAGTTCGGCGTTCCGAAGTCCATGGTTCCGGAAGTCCGCCCGTCTTCCGACGAGAGTCTGTACGGGCACACCGACGCGGACGGCTTCCTCGAAGAGGAAGTCCCCGTTGCGGGCGCGCTTGGTGACCAGCAGGCCGCACTGTTCGGCCAGACGTGCTTCGATAAGGGTGATGCGAAGAACACGTACGGGACCGGCGCGTTCTACCTGATGAACACCGGCTCCGAAGCAGTCGCCTCGGACAACGGCCTGCTGACGACCGTCGGCTTCCAGATGTCCGGTGAACCCGTTCAGTACGCGCTGGAAGGCTCCATCTTCATCGCTGGCGCGGCCATCGAGTGGCTCGAAGACGTCGACCTCATCAACAACGCCGCCCAGACCGCAGAACTGGCCCGCTCGGTTGACTCAACCGACGGTGTCTACATGGTTCCGGCCTTCACTGGTCTCGGCGCTCCGCACTGGGACGGGCGCGCTCGCGGGACCATTGTCGGGATGACTCGCGGCACGCGAAAAGAGCACATCGTGCGTGCGACTCTAGAGTCTATCGCGTACCAGACCCGCGACCTCGCGGAAGCGATGGAAGAAGACTCCGGCGTCGAGATGACGACGCTGCGAGTCGACGGTGGTGCCGTCAAGAACAACTTCCTCTGTCAGCTCCAGTCCGACATCATCCAGACGGACATCGCTCGACCGCAGGTCGACGAGACCACTGCCCTCGGGTCAGCATACGCGGCTGGCCTCGCTGTTGGGTACTGGGACACCGTCGACGAGCTCCGGGACAACTGGCAGGTCGACGAGGAGTTCTCGCCGGAGATGGACGCCGAGGATGCAGACAAGATGTACGCTCGCTGGGACGACGCCGTCGACCGTTCCCGCGACTGGGCACAGGAGGAGTAATCCATGATAGAGACCCTTCCGCTCCAAATTCCCGTTTTCGGTATGGGAGTTCCGGATCTCCTACTGCTGATAATCGCCGCCTTCGCGGGCGGTGCCTTCGGCGCAGCAGTCGGCGCGCTCCCGGCGTTCTGTTTCACCGGCTTCATGGTCATCGCCGGGCAGGCAGTCGCAATTCTCCGAGGCAGCCTCGTCGGCCAACTCGGAGAACTCGGCGCTGGTGGGCTGGCGACCGGCGTGACCGGCGCTATCGCGTTCGGTCCCGTCTTCGGCCCACACATCTCCTTCGCGGGCGGTGCCGCAGCGGCCGCGTACGCCGCAAAGAGCGATGGGATGTACGAGCCGGACGACGGCGACTACCACCCCGCAAAGGACATCGCCTACGCGCTCGGAACGCGACCGGACATCCTCGCAGTCGGTGGCTTGTTCGGTATCTTCGGGATGTTCGTCCGGCAAATGTCCGGCGGACTCGCGCTTCCGTGGGACCCGATTGCGCTGGGTGTCGTCCTGTCGGCTGTCGCCCACCGCATCGCGTTTGGCTACCCGCTGATCGGCGCTGGCAGTCGGAACATTCTCGATATGTCGCCGTTCGAGAACGGCGAGAAGCGGATGGCAACGGACGGTGGCGGTGCCGAAGCGACTGACGGCGGCGTGGCGGAATCGTACCGCCTTGCCGTCGAGCCGTGGCTGCCCCACCAGTACCGGTGGGCGAACGTCGCGATGATCGGCCTCGTCGCCGGCCTGCTCGGTGGCTGGATCGCTATCCAGACCGGCAGTGCGTTCCTCGGCTTCGGTATCTCCGCAGCGAGCCTAACATTCCTCAACCTCGGCGTTGAGAAGATTCCGGTGACCCACCACATGACCTTGCCCGCAAGCACGGCCGCGCTGGCCGTCTTCGGCGGTGCGCCAGAGCTGGGTACGATGGCCGCCGTCATCGCCATCCTCGTTGCCGGCGTGTTCGGTGCCTACGGCGCACTCATCGGTGAGGTCGTCCAGCGCGTGTTCTACGCACACTCGGACACCCACTTTGACCCGCCCGCAGCGGCAATCGTTGTCGCGACGTTGACCGTCTTTATCCTCGCTGTCGTGGGCGTCTTTGGCGGCACCTCCTGGGTCCCGGCCCTGGGTATGCTCTAAAGCGGTACCTCTATATTCCCGTCCCAAACGCTATAACACATATCTCTCTGAACGATGGACATTGAAGCGAGAATCAAGCGTCGACAACGCCGGAACGGTGAGCCACGGCTCATTCAGGATTACGAGTCCATCTCACCGGTCGTCCACATAGAGGAGCCGGCCGACCGAGGTCCGGTCCTCGAACGGCTGCTCGACCACCTCGATCCGGTGTTTGATGGCCAGCTTCCGCCCAACGCGTACGTGTACGGCCCCCACGGTTCAGGGAAGTCCGCGGTTATCACGGCGCTGTTCGCCAACTTAGAACAGCTCCCGACGGAGCAACAGGCGATCATCCACACGACGACCCGTGCACAGCCACCGACCTCTCCGTCGTTCGTCTATGTGAACGCCAGAGAGACCGCAAGCGAGTTTGCGTTCTACCACGCAATCTTGGACGCACTCGTTGACGAATCGGTGCCGGAACACGGAATTGGGACGGAGACGCTCAAATCACGGCTCCACGACCTCGTCCGAGAGCAACGCACGGGGATCGTCATTGCAGTCGACCACATCAGCGAACCGGAGAGTATCCAGGCACCGGACCTCGTTGACCTGTTTGCTGGCTTACCGAGCAACGTCAGCTGGCTGGCTATCGGTCGCGACGACCCGTCGGCGACTGAACTGACACGGTACACCGCGGAGTCGATCAGTATCGACCGCTATCAACGGCAGATGCTCGTCGACGTGTTGATGACCAGAGCTTCGAACGGGCTGGCTCAGCAGGGGCTCGACCACAGTCTGGCGAGGCATATCGCCGACTGGGCAGACGGAAACGCCCACGATGCCCTTGCCGCGCTGTTTATTGCTGCAGAGTTAGCCGAGGAGCGGGGTCAGGACCGCATCACACAGGCCAACGTCGACGCGGCTATCGGGGAAGTTCCCGACCCCTGTGTGTCGCTGGGCGTCGTCCTCTCTCTGCCGACGAACCGGCAGGCGGTCCTCAGAGAACTCATCGACTTAGAGGAGGGCGAACGCTCTTCGGTAACGGCGACGACTGAGGCGATTGCGTCGGCAGAATCAGTCGAGCTCTCCGCCGGGACCGTCAAGCGGTTCCTCTATGAAATGGCGGAATCCGGCGTCGTCGACCGTGTCGAGGCGACAGTCACCAACGGGCAGGGACGTCCGCCGAGCCGTGTCGAGCCGCGGTTCCCTCCGACGGCCTTCCGGCGGCTGTACGACCTGCAACAGTAACGCGACGGTGCGGTTTTGTCGACGCTTTTCAGACGCGCTGTGACGGGTCGCCTGTGCCGCCAGTCAGCGCGGACGCCAGTGCGCCGCGAACCACGACATCGTCGCCAAACTGCGTCAACTGGATATCCGGAATGTTCGACATCACCATGTCATCAAGTCGGTCCCGGATGGGGTCTAGCACCTGTTCAGGGTTATTGAGCGCAACGGCCCCGCCAACGTAAACCACGAGGGGCGCGTACGCGTGGACAATGTTAGCAACGCCGATTGCGTTCCAGTGACAGATCTGATCGAGAACGTGTGAGGCGAACTCGTCTTCGCCGGCGTACTCGAAGATATCCGCTGCAGAAAACTCCTCTGTCTCGATTGGGAGTGCCGTCTCGACAGGGTCCTCTCGGTGGAGCTGTGTGGCATACCGCGGGATGTTCTCGCCCGAGCAGTACGCTTCCCAGTGGCCGTCGTGTCCGCAGCCACAGGTCATGAACCCGTGCGGGTCAATCGTCAAGTGGCCGACTTCCCCGGCGTTGCCGTCCCAGCCTGAGAGGATGTTCCCGTCGACAGCGACTCCAGCGCCGACTCCGGAGGAGATAGTGAGATACACCATGTCATCGGGGCTTCGGTCCGAATAAAACCGTTCGCCAATGACGCCGGCGTTGGCGTCGTTGTGCAACGAGACCCGCTCGCTGCCGATGAGGTTCTCGACCGGCCCGGTCAGCGGAATCCGGTCGATGGTGTCTGGAAGGTTTGCTGGGTTTTCCACGACGCCTTCAGCCAGATCCATCGGACCGAAGGACCCGATACCGGCGGCAATCACGTCTGTCGGGGCGATATCAGCAGCGTCGCAGGCCTGCCGAATCGCGTCGAGGACCGCTTCCGTGACCGCGATACCTGCCGGTCCACGCGGTGTCTCAGTTTTGTGTGACTCGACTATCGAGCCCGTCTCGTCACCGATAACAGCCCGAATATGTGTCGCTCCGAGGTCGACCCCTGCGTAAGCGCCCATGCTGGTCGAAGGGTTGCCCCACCGATACTTAACTACACAGATTCTACTGCGATTAGTAGTCTCGCTCTCTGCCCGAGATGTCCTCTCGTCCAACGGCCTCTTCGTAGACGACGCCGCGTTCGGAATCCAGTGTGACAGTCGCCCCGTCGGAGACCGTATCAGGCAGGTCCGCGTTCGATATCATCGGAATCGAAAGCTCACGGGCAACGATGGCCGCGTAGCTCGTGACACCCTCGTGGCCGTCGATGATGCCGCCGATGTGGCTGGTGTCGCCGACGAATTCGCCGTCGAATCCCTCCGGAACAGCCAAGATCGCCCCGTCGGGGACGTTTGAGAGATCGCCCGGCGACTCCCGGGGCGGTGCTGTCGAAATCCGATGGACAGGACCGGTCACTAACCCGTCGACGATGGAGCGACCGCTGGTGACCGTTTCGGCCGCGACGTGGACTTTCAGCATATTCGCCGTGTTCATCCCCTCCAGTTCGGTCATCATTCCAGAGAGGACGACGACCGTGTCACCGCTGTCCGCGGCCTCGGTGTCGAGGGCCGCCTGAACTGCCGTCTGGATGACGGCGTCAGCGCCCTCGGTAGTGTACTCGGTCGTTACGGGCGTGATACCCCACGAAAGCGCGAGCTTCCGGCGGACGCGCTCGCTCGGCGTCGACGCGACGATGGGGATCGACGGCCGGTACTTCGCCGATTTCAGCGCGGTGTAGCCGGACTCGGACGCCGCGACAATCGCCGACGCGCCGATGTCGCGGGCGAGGAACCGACCGGAGCGCGCGAGCGCGTCCGTCCGGGTATCACCGGCGTTTGGCACGCGCTGTTCGCGGGACTCGGCGTACTCCTCGCTGCCCTCGACATCGCGGATGATCCGGTCCATCGTCTCGACGACACGAGCCGGGTGGTCACCGATCGCCGTCTCACCAGAGAGCATCACTGCATCGGTGCCGTCCAGAACTGCGTTTGCCACGTCTGAGGCCTCTGCGCGGGTCGGCCGCCGGGAGTGAACCATCGAGTCGAGCATCTCGGTGGCCGTGATGACGGGAACACCAGCCTCGTGACACCGGCGGATGATGCGCTTTTGAATGATCGGGACATCCTCGAGCGGACACTCCACGCCGAGGTCGCCGCGGGCGACCATCACGCCATAGGCCTCGTCGATGATCGAATCGAGGTTCTCGACGGCCCCGGCTCGTTCGATCTTGGCGATGATGGGGATGTCGACGCCGCGCTCTTCGAGGGCCTGGCTGATCTCGTAGATGTCCTCGCCGTCGCGGACGAACGACGCGGCCACGAAGTCGGGTTCTTTCTCGGCGGCCACGTCGAGTTCCTGTCTGTCGTTCTCCGTGATGGTCGGCAGGTCGAGTTCGACACCGGGAACGTTGACGCCTTTGCGGGCGGACAGCTTGCCGCCGTTCTCAACGGTCGCAAACACTGTATCATCATCGACGCGCTCGACAGTCGTTTCGATGCGTCCGTCATCAAGCAGCACGCGATCACCCGGCTCGACTGCGGTAATCGACTGCGAGAGACCGACCTCCTCCGGCGTCGCGTCGTCACCGACGACGTACCGGATGGTAGACCCTTCCGTGAGCTGAATCGGTTCGTCGATCTCTGCGGTGCGGACCTCCGGTCCTGGCATATCAAGCATGGCCGCGACCGGCTCCTCGACCGCTTCGTCTACCTCACGGATTCGATCAATCATCTCACGGCGGTGTTCCGGCGAACCGTGGCTCGCGTTCAGTCTGGCAACGGACATCCCGGCTTTTGCAAGTGACGCGATGTCGTCGACTGAATCCGACGCGGGACCGAGAGTACAGACGATCTTCGCGTTACGCATTGTGACCTCCGTCTCCGGGGAGCCACAGTTTACAGCGTTCATAGTTAATCATATCCTGCCGTTCCCCGCGAAGGGATAAGAAGCTTGCTGGACGGCGTAGCTACCGCGAAATCGCTTCCGTGTCGCCGCTGAGAATCGAGCGGATTTCGTCGGGGGACACAACGGCAATGTCGCCCGGAATCGTCCGTTTGAGTGCGGCCGTCGCGGCCCCCCAGGCAAGCCCGTCTGCAACGGAGCCACCGGAGAGGTACTGCGAGAGGAAGCCGCCGACAAAGGAATCGCCAGTGCCGACCGGATGTGCATCGGTCGACTCGAAGGTCGGCTGCTCCGTTACGGTCCCGTCAGCGAGCGCGAGCGCCCCGTCGCTGCCGCGAGTGACCACTGTCGCTTCGAACCCGTACTCGGCAGCAAGGTCCCGAGCAATCGTTTCCGGGTCGCCAGTCCGGTCCAGCACGACGTTCGCGTCCCGTTCTGCGACGACGAGCACGTCGACAGACGGGAATAGCTCGGTCAGGACTGAACGGGCTTCGGCTGGCGTCCAGAGCTTCGAGCGGTAGTTCAGGTCGAAGCTCGTGGTCGTACCCGCGTCCTGTGCGAGCGAGAGGAGGTCAGCAGTAGTCGATTTGAGCGTCTCCGACAGCGCCGGTGTGATACCCGAGGTATGGAACCCCGCGGCGTCTGCGATAGTCTCGGTTGGAAGCTCCGCCGGTGTGGCGGTTGTGACACTGGCGTTTTGACGGTCGTAGATGACATCGTTCCCACGCGGTGGACTACCCTGTTCTAGATAGTAGGTTCCCTGTCGGGCGCTGTCCGCGTCGTCCCAAGCGATATCGACCGACACGCCGTGGTGCTTGAGCTCTCCTGTGACTCGTCGACCGACCGGCGAATCGGGGAGTTTTGAGGCCCACAGTGCATCGAGTCCAAGCCGCTGCGCAGCGACCGCAACGTTTGACTCTGCGCCGGCTGCTCTGACAGTGTACTGGTCTGCGGTCTCCAGTCGCTCGTCGTCGGGTGGCGACAACCGCAACATTGTCTCACCGAACGTAACTAACTCCGTCATATCCGACGTTGCTCACTGACTGGGTATAAATCCCGGAGAACCAGCCGCCAGACGGCTTTGTTAGTCTCTCCTTACTGCAGTGGAGCGCGTCAGCTCGTATTTTTCGCCACAACTTATAGGCAGTATAAGTTTTCTCCAAAAGTTTATGTGCTATACTAATTAAGACACGGCAGTATGGATTCAGGGAGAGATGGAGGTGGACCGTCGGTCTCTAGGCGGAACCTACTCCGTTCGATTGGTGCGGCCGGGTTGGCCGGACTTGCAGGCTGTGGTGGCAGCGAGGCCGGAACAGATGGAGATGGGACACCGACCACAACACCGGTTGGAAACTTTCCGGTGTCCGGGGATTCGGTGACATTTGGTTTCAACATCGCTTCCTCTGGGGCGTACTCAACTGCCGGCAAGCAGGAACTCCGGGGATTCAAACTCGCTGTCAAGCACATTAACAACGGCGGTGGGTGGGTAACGAGCGAGAAGTACGAGTCGCCTCTTGACGGTGACGGTCTTCTCGATAAGGATGTCGAATTCGCTGTCGAAGACACGGGTGGCAATTCAGATACCGCTCGGCGTAACGCACAGCGGCTTGTTGATAGCGAGGAAGTGATTATGCTTGCTGGCGGTACGTCCAGCAGTTCCGGCCTGGCTAATCAGAAGGTAGCCGCGAAGAACCAAGTCGTGTACATGGCGACGATGGCCAACACAAACTCGCTGACGGGGGCCGACTGTAACCGGTACTCCTTCCGCGAGATATTCAACAACCGCATGGCGGCAAAGGCGCTGGCCCCGGCACTCAGTACCGAGTTCGGAGACGACGTCAATTACGTCAAAATCTTTCAGGACAGCGACTGGGGACAGACGCTCCGGGATGATATGGATGCAGCCCTCGGAGATATCGGCTGGGCACCTGTCTGGGACACGACCGCACAGGTCGGGACAAGCGACTACTCCCAGTACGCAGCAGACATCAAATCGGTCGATTTCGACGTGATTGTGCTTGGACTCGGGGGCCTTGACGCAGTAAACGCACTCCGGGCGTTCCGAGATGAGTTCCCGGAGTCGAATATCGTTCTTCCGATGGCTTCGAAGGATATTGCCCAGACCGCAGGCGATGCGATAGAGGGCGTTATCGGAACTGTCGCCTGGAGTCCGGCAATCAACTCGCCGCTGTCCAATACCTTCCGAGAGGCGTTCCGTAAGGAGTACGGCAGTTCGACTGGTTCCTCGAAATCAGCCACTCCATCAGGGCCAGCACATATCGCATATACGCAAACGTTGCAATACGCCAGCGCAGTCGAGCGCGCGGGAACGTTCAACCCGATCGATGTCATCAGAGCGCTCGAAGGGTACGAGTACGACGCCGGCCTCGGACCGCAGACGCTTCGAGCTTGTGATCATCAGGCGATGCGTCAGGTGCCGGTTGTGAGAGGAAAGTCGGAGATACAGCAATCCTATGGTACCTACTACGAGCTGGTCGGGGAACCAGCGGACGTACAGTACGCGTGCGATAGCGACCCAGCGGCGAGCTGTTCGCTTGGAGGAAACTAACTATGAGTTCAGGAAACACACAGATACCAGACAGTTCAGAGACCGATTCGAACGCCTCCGGTGGGATTTTGGCGACAGTTGTCCCGGATTTCATCCGGCGGAACTTCGCACTCAAATTCGGCATCGTTCTCTTCATCATGGCGCTGTCGGTTGGGCTCATCGGCCTTGCCGCGACAGAACAAGTCAGGGATTACACTGAACAACAGGTTCTGAGTGACTACCAGAACGCCGCCGCACAGGAAGCGGACATCCTGTCACAGTGGGTAGACCGAAACCGTCTATCGACTCAATTCGTCTCCTCAGATGACATCTGGGCCAGTAGCGATGCCGACGATATCAATATCGAACTCAACAATCGGAAAGCCGCCTTGTCGGCAGACGCTGCTGATATCCATCTGATCGAACGAAACGCCGCCCAGTCTCAAGTTGTCGCCAGCACATCTAACTCACAGGTACTGACCAACTCACCCCTCGAATCGACGAGCAGGGGGTGGCTTGCCGGTACCGACTTCGAGACGGCAAGCGATGTCGTCGTCTCCGACGTGTATCAGACAAACTCCGGCCCAGTCGTTGGCTTTGTCAGCCCTGTCGATGCCTCGCAAAACCGGTATATACTCATCGAATACTCACTCGACGAGATTGCGAACTCGCTACAGGGGAACAACAGGGCCGAAGGTGGATTTACGCAAGTCGTCGACGGGTCGGCGGTCGTCATGATCGACGAGCCCAGAGACGGGAGCCGTGGCCTCGGGGAGAATATGCTGCAGTCGTACAGCGAGAACAGCCGCGCTACCGCGCCGATCAGCGAGGCAAACGACCTCCGGTCCTCGGAACAGCAATCCGGCGTCATCGCTGACATGCCGGCGGCCGACGTCCTCAGCGAACGCTACACCGTCGGCTACGCACCGATACAGGGAACGGACTGGGTCGTCCTCGTGCACGCGCCCAACTCTGCGGTATTTGGGTTCGTCCAGAACGTCCAGCAGTACGGGCTCATCGGGACGGCACTGATGGTGTTGCTCATTGCGGGTGTCGGTGCGATACTCGGATACAACACGGCGACGTCGATTGACCGCCTGACCCGAAAAACGGACCAGATGCGACAGGGGAACCTCGACGTCGATATCGCTACCAGCCGCATCGACAACGTGGGCCGCCTGTACAGCGGGTTCGCTGATATGCGTGACGCGCTCAAACAGCAGATCAACGAGGCCGAGCGTGCACAGAAAGAGGCAGAGGTTTCCCGGGCCGAGGCCCTCGAGGTCAACAAGTATCTCCAGAAGAAGGCCGAGGAGTTCTCCGACGTGATGGAGGAGACGGCCGCTGGAAACCTCACCGAGCGGATGGCCACCGACGGCGAGAACGAATCGATGGATCGTATCGCCAGCGAGTTCAACGGTATGGTCGACGAACTCGAAAAGACAATCGGCCAGCTCAACAGCTTCGCTGATGAAGTCGCGGAATCCGGGGATGTCGTTCTGTCCAGTGCGGAGTCAGTCCGTGACGCGTCCGAGCAGGTCGCCGAATCGACGCAGAAAATCTCCGACGACGCCTACGATCAGAAGGACCGTCTCGCTACCATCTCGGAGGACCTCGACACCCTCGTGGACACGCTCGAAGAACTGGACGCGGACAATCCGGACATCGATCTGGGTGACTCACTTGACCGGTTCCGAACGGTTGCAACGACACTGCAGTCGGCCGCTGAAACGAGTGACCAGATGATGGCCGAGACTCAGACTGTCGCTGGCGCAGCCGAAGAGCAGGCCGCAGAGCTCAACGAGGTGTCTTCGCGGGCCGAACAGCTCAAACGCTACGCGAAGCCACTCGGTGACATCCTGAACCGCTTCGAAACCGAGGCCGAACACGAGTTCGTCTTCTCGGGTGGTCCGTCACAGAGTCTCGGTGAAGAGGAAGAAGAGTAACCTGCGTCGCCGCTTTCACCGAAACCGATTTTCGCGCTGGCGACGTACCGCATTCAATGAGCGACGACGTAGGCGATATTTCACGGGCTGAACTCGCCGAGTACTGTCGAACGCAGGCTGCGATTCTTGCGGGTCACATAGATCGACAGAGCGCGGTGCTCTCCGATTTGCTCGAAGAAATCGAACAGGACACTGCCAACGCTCGCGCGACATTGACCGAGAGTTCCGAGCGCCTCGACAGTGATACGGAAGCTACTATCGGCGAAATCGAGGCTAAGCAGGAGCGAGCGCAATCGAAACAGGCAACAATAGAGGAATACCGGACACTCGCTGAGGGATATACAGATCTTGCAGAGCAATTCGCCGAAGACTCTGGCGATCTCGAAACCGTTCTTGAATTCGAAATCGAAACCGACGCGCCGGCGTATTTCGACGCTGAGACGACGGTTCTGGGCGTAGCGACCGGAAGAAACCGAGACTGACAGGTGTTCTAGCGGAAGTCCGGGTCAGTCGACCATACATCGCTGGTTTCGGTTGACAGCCATCGTTTTCACGGGAGCCCAACGCTGAATTCGAGTGGCTCGTGAGAAGAGATATCCTCGCCACGAGGATGAACTATCCCGGCTCGGTCCGTTCAGATCCCTGCCGACATGCTACACCAGATGCCTTCTACTGGGGGGCGGATCTCCAATCTGAATACGGACTCACAGATTCTGAGGGTAGGGGTAATAACAGACGAAACAGGGAGAGAAGCCGGGATTCGAGCTACTAGCTGCAGAAACAATGGCTCGCCAGCACGGTCGATACAGAGAGACTACGATTTACAGAAAAATGACCGTAAAAACAGGTCGAAATACCGGACGTGTTACTACCGATTTCGGATGAACCCGGAACTTACGCGGTCGTGTCTATTGGGTCGAAATGATAAATTTGAGCTCACTGTCATCCACAATGCCCTCCACTCGCCTCTGGTGGATAATATTGATACACCGTCAGACGCTTGTTCCCAAGCTCATTCCAAAGACCACTCTCTTGGTGAAATCACTTCACACAATAACGCATCACCAGCACAAATCTGGTATGCACCGCTATCGCATCGGGGAACCCACCACCTTGTGACAACTGCTCGGGTAGTCCCGAACAGGAGGCCAACGGTGCCATAACCGATATAAGTTCTTGCACGGAAGATGCGCTTGCTACCTCAGCTGACGTATTAGGAATCTAGAAAACATACTTCATTCATTACAGACAGGCTGCAAAATGGGTACACCAGCAGGATTTCGATTCAGCGGCCGGGCTCTCATTATAATTGGAGTAGCAGCACTCGTCATATCTGGCCTACTCCTTTTTGTTGCCCCCGATACGGGAACCCAAGTTCTTGTCACGGAGGTGGATGAATCGGTTGTCTCTCCCGATGACGAGGTGCTCAGGTACAGTGACCTTTCAGAGGGGGGCCAAGAGTTGTTTGACCAAGGACTTCGTGCTGATGAATTTATTCGGGTGTATCAGTCACCGCCAGATTTCGAGTATCCAACTGGAGACACATCGGCCACTGCCCTTGTGGAAAAAAACGGGACGGTATACAGTATAATCACCGCCTCAAGATGCAAGCTCTGTGGCCTCGTGGATGCACTCGGCTACGGGGCTGGGCTCGCTGGGATAGTGCTATTAGTGCTCGGAGTGTATCACTTGGTGAATGAGGAAGCCGACCCAACGGCTGACAATCGGTAGTGTATCCTTTTGACGCCTTTAGTTTTGACCCCGAAGTGGGTCTCGGCCAACCTGTGACATTTGTGGCCTTTGAGTTACAATCATTGTATTGACTGGAACGGGATAGGAGTGTGTTACCCAACGAGGATTTCACAGGGCATATTATTTAAGAAACTGGCATTAGTTGACGCTGTTTGTTTGCTGATCTACAGCCTTGGGATCTTCAATAACTCATGAGATACTAACTCCATATAATAAATATTAGGAATATCTCGGTTTGTAGGTTCCACGTTTCGAACCTGTGCAGGACTGATTGTCCCTTAATTTATATAGTCATATACAGTTTATTTGTTCCGAGTACATCACTGGGGGCGTCCATCGGGATTACTGATAGTGATTAAAGTGTCAGGTAGTAAGAACGCTTTGGTGAGCCACGCTTACGAATTGAACGTGCGCTCGACGAGATACTTAACCAGATAGAACCCACCGATAAGGGTCACAATCATGACTACCAGAACGATCGCAATCATGAACAAAAGAACAAGTGCGTCGTTAGCCACCGGACTCACCCACCTGAGCGGACGCGTGTCGTCGGGAACGCATATCGCTAGTTTCAGTCTCGACACGCTAATGCAGGAGGGTTTCGGTTCGGTACTCTATAGCCCGATGTTGCGTCCCAGCGATCGGACGCTTGGTGTACTATACAGGAGCGGACAGAGTCGTACAGACCGCCCCAAGACAGTGCGATGTTTTTTCGATGGCCTGCTACTCAATAGGTGACACGGAACAGCGACACGTGGCACGAATACTTGAAGACGAAGAAAGTCTTTCGGACCGAGGACATCGGTTGCAGAACACCTACCGGATTTCCGTTGCAACGAGGGCAGCGGGCGTGTACACAAGGGCAGTATTCGCAGCATATCGTAGAGCGATAAAAGAGATTGGCAGTCCCGAGGGCCTGAGATGCTGATCGGAAGTTCACTGTGAGCAGACAACCACAGGATGTTTCCAGTTCTACATCGCTGCTAACCCGAAGTAGCTCGACAACACGGGATAGAGTCGTTGGGTTGTGGTACGAAATACCGGGTGCCTCTTCCGAGCTTACTGATGACTATTTCTGGCGGAGGACACGCAACTGCCCGACGACACGACCGCTCAGGGAGTGGCAAGGCAGCTACACCATCACGACAGGCAAACAGTGTCTGTACAAAAGTCATGAGATGGTCAGTGACGCAATGAAATGACGCGAAAATACAGCGACTATCTGAGAAACGAAGCCTTCCGGAACCGCTGAAGGCGGAGTTTTCCAGGACGATTTCCGGGAGGATCGAGACAGTCGTAAACGTTTCTAGCGACTGTGCTGGAAGCGAGCCCGGGAACCGCGCAGTCACGAGGAAAAGCAGTACGTCGTGCCTGCTGGAATTGCTATACGGAGATGGTGTGGACAGTGGATGTTGATGGCAAGTCGGAGCGTGGCCGACTAAGACCCTCTGCGTGTGGCGGGACAGGCCGGACAACACCGTAGCAGGACCGTCTGCAGTGCGATTTCGCCAGCCTCACAGTGTCGGAAACGAGTCTGAAACGCCAGTAAAACATGCAAATAGATGCATAGCTTTGGATAGGACGACCACGACTGTTGGAATCGCAGCGTCTCAGCATCTCAGAAATCAGCGCACAGATGTGGTGTCGCCCAGCATACTATAATAGTCTGCCAAGAGCTCAGTGACCGGTTGGGGTGTCTACGGAGAGGACCGAACTGTTTCACCGTAGGATGCCAACAGCGGCAGCACATGTGTCATTGGGCTGCAGATGTTTGTGCGTGAGACGGCCAAGGAAGCAACCGCGCAGGGCAGCCAAGTCATTCGGAGTACCGTATCGACACTTCACGGCGTGCCGGATCCACCCCTGTCTGGGCGAACCAACAAGTGGGGCCAGCTTTCTGGCATATATTATATTTGTGAGTGTGTGCTTATATTTCCGTAAAGTTATAGAATATCTGCCACATATGCGGCGAAATAGGGTATCATATACCCAAATAAAGGCTTTTATCTCTGAATATGGGACTACATTGAAGTTCCCGGCGTCCGAGGGGAAACTGTGTCCAGTGACAGTGAGCGAACGACGGTTCGAACGTACATTCCGGCCTATCAGAAGGAACAGTGGCAGGCCCACGCCGAGGAGTTGGATATGAGTCAAAGCGAGTTCGTCCGGACGATGGTACAGGCAGGCCGAAGCGGTTTCGAGCCAGCAGTGTCCGAGACGGCTGAATCGGACGCCACAGAGAGCGATAGCGAGAAGCCCCGTTCTCCGGGCGCTACCCCCCGGGGTGACGGGCTGAAAGACCGGGTGCGAGACATCCTGGCTGACGGGGAGTATTACGAGTGGGATGACCTGCTCGCCGAGTTGACCGACGATATCGAGGAACGACTCGAAGACACGCTGCAGGAACTGCAGTCCAACAACGAAGTGCAGTACAGCGGGCGACATGGAGGGTACGTTCGAGACGAATGAGCACGGATACAGCCACACCAGACGCCGAATCGGACCCGATCGGCTATTTCCTCGATGACATCAGGTACCACGGAAAGAGCGACCGGACTCGTGCCTCCTATGAGCGCGTCCTGCGAGACTTCGAGTCCTATCTGTCGGATAGCAGCCAGCCCCTTCCTGTTCAGGAGGCTTCCCACCGCGACTGTATGGCATACGTCCACAGTATCCGTGGAGATGCCGAGGAAAGCACTGTCGCAACGTATGCATCCTATCTGCACCGGTTTTTTGCATACATGACTCAGGTCGGCGTCTTCGATTCGAACCCGATGACGTTAGTCATGGAGGAGATGGACGAATCGATCAACACCGACCCGACCCGTCGGGAGGTAGACCTCCAATCGATGCGTGCGTTCGTTGATAGCATTTCACACCCACTTGAGCGAGCTATCACAGTGACACTGTTGAAAACGGGAATGCGGGCCGGCGAACTGTGTAACCTCGACATCCGGGACCTCAACCTCGACACCCCCGGCCCCAGACCAGATATTCCGGTCCGACCGGGGCTTGATGGGCGTCCGGACTCGTTGTTCATCGCGGCAGACCCGACTCGTGGTGAGGCTAGTAACGGCGAAGAGCGGACCGCATCCAACAAGCGCAAGCGCGAGACAACGATTCCAGTCGACGCAGAGCTAGGCGCAGTGTTGCGACGCTGGCTCGCGATTCGACCGGACACGCAGTCCCCCGCAGCGCCGCTGTTTGTGTCCACAAGCGACAGCTGGGGAGAGCGACTCACGCCGAACATGGTACACCACATCGTCGAATCCCACGCTCGCGAGTTCGGGTGGTACACGGACGGTGGGGGGGCCGAAGAAAACGTGACACCGCACTACTTTCGACACTTCTTCACGACACATCTCCGGGATCGGACTGGCGACCGCGGTGTCGTCAAGTACCTCAGAGGCGACGTGGCACAGGATGTCATCGACACGTACACCCACGAATGGGGGACTCGGGTCAGGGATGTGTACGAGGCTGAAATCTACTCGCTGCTGTGACTGATTTGTTATTTATATCATGCTTTAGCCGTAGCCGAGATGGTGGGTGCTGGACTTGTAAATTACATATCGCTATATCGAATTAAGCAGATACTGCCTGGCAACTGCACTGGCTCAGCGGACGATTTCAGTTGTCTCAAGCGAGCCAGGCTATCACGGGCTCGTACGAGCTGCCCCGCAAGAAACTGCAGGTGCCATGACTACAGCCGTCTCAGGAAAATCCATCCGAAGAAAGCGCCACTGATAGGGCTACTCGGGATCCAAGAGTTTCGACTCGGCAGTTCGGAGGTGCTCGAGGAGCGTCGTCTTCGAGATATCCATCTGTGCGGCGAGTTCGCGAACCGAGACCCCGCGCGGCCACTGATAGTAGCCCGCTTCGCGGGCCGCTTCGAAGGCTCGTCGCTGCGCCGGCGTCAGCGAGTCAGTTCGTAGCCTACCCACCGACCGTTCAGAATCGCTGTCAGGCGTGACAATGGATTCGACCGACACGTCAGCGTCGGCGTCAGCTTCGACGGCATCGAGTGCTGACTGAATTTCGGGCCGCTCGCCGGTGAAACTCACTTGCCAGCGTTCGCGACCGTCTTCGATACGAACGGGCGCGCTGTGGACGAACCCGTGTTCAAGGAGCGTCGGGCAGACTAGTTCGTCTGGATCGTACTCTAGCAGAAACTGTCTGACGACGGTGCCGGGTGCATCGCGCTTGTGTCCGATCCGTGCCTGGAGTTCCTGTATCTCTCCGGCGTGGGGTGAGGCACGGACTGCGTCGAGGCAGTCTTCGACAGCCGACTTCGTAGCTCCATACACTGTAAACACACCGTTGACTGATACTGCCGACGACTGAACGGTCTGTTGGACCGTGTGCGCCAGGATGCCGCCGTCCGTACAGTCGGTCGCCTCGATAGCCCAGCAGTTCGGGTGCCACAGGTCGAGTGTGAGCCGTGCTCCGGCGCTATCAGCGTGACTCATAGGATGTGTTATAATAGTTGATCGGAGGCCTCAAGAGGGTAATCATTGTCTCGTGTGTCCGACGCCGGCGGTTGCAGTGTGCGATTCGACACGGTCGATCAATGCTGATGCCGACACGACAAGGGCCAGGTACAGTATCGCCACCAGCACGAAGAGTTCCGTATACTGGTACGTTTCGTTCGCGATAGTACTTGTTCTGCCGTACAGCTCCTGTACAGTGATGAAACTCGCCAGTGAGGAGTACTTAATGAGATACACGAGTTCGTTCGTCCAACTGGGCAGCGCGAGCCGAAGGCCCTGGGGAACAACGACGTACCGGATTCCCTCGAGCTTTGAGAGTCCGATGGCGCGTGCGGCAGTCAACTGACCGCCGTCGACTGATTCCAGCGACGCACGCAGGTATTCGGACTGGTAGGCAGCGCTGTTCAGCGTGAAACTGATCACGGCCACCCAGAACGCCTGCGCCGGAACGAAGCCGACACCAACCCCCGGGACACCTCTGAGAACCTGCGTGAGTGAGGTCGCGAAGTAAAGCACGAACAACTGGGCGAGCAGCGGCGTCCCGCGGATGAGTTCAGTGTACGACAGCGCGAGCCAGCGAGCCCACCGTCCACCGTACACGCGAACGACGCTAAGCGGAAGCGCCAGCGTGAATCCGAGACAGACGCTGAAGGCCGTGAGTAGAACCGTCGTCCAGATGCCCTGGGCCAGCGCCGGCAGGTACGCCGTCGCGTCGGCGGCGAACCGGAGCGTGTCAGCGACCCACGCGAGTGGCGCTCCGGCCGCACCGAGTGACGCGGCGAGCGAGCTGATAGTGTCCGCTGTTGTCAGAAACGGAGCTGCCGGGATGAACGGTGTGCCGCGGTCGAGCCCGAGTAGCCCTGCGAGGACGAAATCGGTGGTCCAGCGAGCGAGAACCCAGACCCAGAACAGCGCTAGACCCACGGTAAGTGGGCGGATAGTGAACACTGTGCCGACGCGGTCACGGAGTCCCGGGTTCGGTGATGTCGTCGATTCGGCCGTGCTCATGGCGTCGCCTCGTGTGCGTGCAATCTGCTCAGGAACTGTTCGGTTCGGTCCGCTGTGGGGTTCCGGAACAGTTGCTCCGGCGGGCCGTGTTCGACGATTTCACCGTCGTCGAGGAACACGATGTCAGATGCGGCCGACCGGGCGAAGTCCATCTCGTGGCTGACGACGAGCATGGTGACGCCCTCGGCGGCGAGGTCACGCATTACCTCGACGACTTCGCCGACGAGTTCGGGGTCGAGTGCGCTGGTCGGCTCGTCGAACAGCAGCAGCTCTGGGTCCATTGCGAGTGCGCGTGCGATGCCGACGCGCTGTTTCTGTCCGCCGGAGAGTTCAGCGGGGTACGAGTCCGCCTGTTCCAGCAATCCGACCTGTTCGAGGTGGTCCCGTCCGGCCGCCTCGGCGTCAACAGCGTCCATGCCGAGCACTTTTTTCGGGCCGAGCGTGACGTTTTCGAGCGCCGTCAGGTGCGCAAAGAGGTTGAAATCCTGAAACACCATGCCGACTTGCTTTCGCAGTTCGTTGACATCGGTGTCGGCCCCGGTCACGTCCCGCCCATCGAGAACAATTTGACCACTGTTGATCTCGGTCAGGCGGTTCACACACCGGAGCAGCGTTGACTTCCCTGAGCCGCTCGGGCCGATGAGAACCGTCACGTCGCCCTGATCCATATCGAGGCCAACGCCTTCCAGTACTTCTTCGCTCCCGTAGGACTTGTGCAGGTCGTCGATTGAGAGTAATGGCTGTGTCATGTCGTTCCCTCCGGTACTGCGTAGTAGTCACTGAGTCTATCGAGCGACCGGTTCGTCGCGAACGTCAGCACGAAATAAACGAGGCTGACGGCGAGGAATATCTCCAGCGCCGCGGTCGACTGTCCGCCTTCGTAGAGGTTCTGGCCCGTCGTCAGCAGTTCGCCGATGCCGATGACGATGGCGATGCTCGTGTCCTTGAGGACGATAGTGAACTCGTTCTGGAATCCCGGCACACTCCGGCGGAGCGCCTGCGGGACGACGACGTACCGGATCGCTTCGAACCGGGACATCGCGACGGCGCGGGCCGCTTCCAGTTGCCCGTCGTCGACGCTCTGGAGCGCACCGCGGAAAATCTGTGACTGGTAAGCGGCACTCCGGAGTCCGAGCGCGATAGTCGCCGTGACAAATGCGCTGCTTGAAACGGACAGGCCGAAGTACAGGATCATAATGATGACCAACAGCGGGGTGCCGCGAAGGACAACCCCGACCTGTTCGACCAGCCGACTGGCCCTTTCCGAGCCGTACACCTCTATCGCACCGGCCGGGAACCCGATGGCGAATCCAAGGAGAATACTGGCGACAGTGAGCGCGATGGTGACAGCTGTCCCGCCGAGCAACAGGCCCAGATTGTCGATGACGAACAGCCAGTCAACGGTCTGGAGTAGGATTGCTGCCATGGCCTCACTTCTGTCCGAACCACTTCTCGGTCAGGTCCCGGTACGTCCCGTCGTCCTCAACTGTGGTCAGCCCGCTGTTGAGCGCGCCCGCGAGTTCGTCGTCACCGGACTGAATCCCGAAGCCGAACTGCTCGCCAGTCTCGTGGACGAACGCAGACTTGATGGGGCGATCTGCCACGAACGAGTTCGCCACGGGGACGTCGATGATGATGACATCGACGTTTTCGTTCAGCAGGTCCTCGACGGCGAGCACGTAGTTGCCGTACGCGTTGTACTGAGACGCCTGAATCGTCCCGGCTTCGATGAGCTGGTCTTTGATCACGGATTCACCGGTCGTCCCTTTCTGTGCCCCGACCGTCGCCCCGGAGAGGTCAGCCAGCGACGACGGCGAGAACGACCCGCTCTCCCGGACGATGATGGCCTGATTCGAGTTGTAGTATGGGTCAGAGAAGTCGATTGCCTCGTCGCGGTCATCGTTTATCGTCATGCCAGCCGCGACGACGTCGACGTTGCCGTTGTTCAACGCGGGAATAAGTGATTTGAACTCCAGTTCCTCCCAGCCGCTCAGCTCGTACTCCGTCGCCGCGACAACGGCTTCCAGTAGCTCGACGTCGAAGCCGACGAGTTCGCCGTCCTGTTTCATCTCAAACGGCGGAAAGCCCGGCGCCGTTCCCGCAGTGAGCGTCTGTGAGTCACCGCTGCCCGATTGACAGCCGGCGACTGACAGGGTCGCGACAGTGCCACCGATTGCCTGCAGATACCTCCGTCTGTCTACGCGTGCCTCTCGTGGCATAGTGCCACAGTCGAATCAATCATATTTTAACATTTCGGTTACCGCAGAAGTAGCGAGGGTCAGGCCGACGCGACAGCGTCTGCAACCTCGGTAAAGACCGAATCGAGGATGTCGACACAGAGTTCCAGTTCGCGCTCGCTGACATCAAGCGGCGGGAGCAGTCGGAGGGATTTCTGGCCACAGCCGAGCGTGAGGAGGCCGTGCTGGAGTGCGGTTTCCATCACGGCGTCGCGGCGGTCAGCCGTATCGAACTCCACCGCGGTCATCAGGCCGAGGCCGCGAACGTCTTCGACCAGCGGACGGTCTGCCGAGATATCGCGGAGTCGGTCCATGAAGTACGTCCCTTTCTCGGCGGCGTTGTCCAGCAGGTCGTGGTCCTCGATAGCGGCGAGGGTCAGCGCGCCACGCATCGAGCCGAGGATGTCGCCAGCCCCCCACGTTGAGGAGAGCCGCGACGTTTCGGACGGGAAGATGTCCGACCGGGAGATGGTCGAGCCGACCCGGAGCGCTTTGGCGCTCGTGATGACATCCGGTTCGATGTCGTAGTGGTCGACGGCCCACATCTCCCCAGTGCGGCCGGCTCCCGACTGGATTTCGTCGGCGATGATCGGGATGTCGTGTTCCCGGCAGAGGTCGTCGACGGCCGAGAGGAACTCGGGGCTCGGGACGCGGTAGCCGCCTTCGCCCTGTATCGGCTCCAGAATGAGGAACGCGACTTCTTCGGGCGGGATATGGCCGGTATCTGCGTCGAGTTTCGAACGGAGGCGCTCGACGCCGGCCTCTGAGTACTCCACGTCGTGAATCCCGCTGAGTTCGGGGAACTTCCGGCGGTAGACGGACTTCGAACGGTTCAGTGAAAGCGCCCCGAGGGTCCGTCCGTGGAACGCGCCGTCGAAGGTAATGCCGTACTTCGGCGTCTCGCAGTTATCGTAACAGATCTTCATCGCGTTTTCGACAGCCTCAGCGCCGGAGTTCGAGAGGAAGACAGTGTCAAAGTCGTACTGGCTAGTGACGTCTGTCAGTTTATCCATCAGGTGGGCAGGGCCCGGCAGCGACGTTTCGTCGGGCGACCCACCGGTACTGACGTAGAAGTCCTGACCGGCGATTTTCAGCGGGTCGACCATGTCAAACTCGTCGGCCCGGTTGAGCACTTTCGGGTTATTGTAGCCGAGCGGCGACGCGGCGACGTGGCAGGTGAAATCGAGCAGGACGTTGCCGTCCGCGTCTGTGCAGAACGGACCGATTGCGTCTTCGGTGATGTCCCAGACGAAATCGTACACGTACGTGCTCGGCGCGGCGGTCTCGTGGTGGTACTCGACCCACTCGCTGCTCTGTGGGCCAGGAAGGCTATCGACACGCGGCTCTGCAGTATTGCGGTCCATGTTATCACAGTAGCAATCATTGGTAATAAATCACTGTGTTCCGGGCCAGCGTGCGGCCACACGACCGGGTACCTGCCGCGGTTCGAAAAGAGCTACAGAATCCGCTTGCCGAACGCGCTGGCGGCGAATTCGGCCGCTCGTTCGCCCGTCGTGTTGCGCTGGTCGAGGATGGGATTGACTTCGACGACATCGAGCGAGCGCAGCACCGACTCGGCGGCGTCGCGGTCGGCGACCCGTTCCATCGCCGTATGCGCCTCCCGGTAGGTGACGCCACCGGGTACCGGTGTCCCGACTCCCGGTGCGTCCTCCGGGTCAAGCCAGTCGAGGTCGAGGCTGACGTGGATGTCGTCGACGCCGTCAGTCGCGATGTCGAGTGCCTCGTCGGTGACTGGCCCGATACCCCGTTTATCGATATCTGCCATCGTAAAGACGGAGATATCGCTCTCACGGAGGACCGCTCGTTCGTCAGCGTCGAGGCTCCGCGCGCCGACGATGACGGTGTTCTCCTCGGCGACGCTCGGGGCGGTGGCCCACGGCATCTCTGCGAAGTCGCCGTAGCCGTGGGCGGCCGCGAGCGGCATGCCGTGGACGTTGCCGCTGGGCGACGTAGTCGGGGTGTTGTAATCGCCGTGCGCGTCGAACCAGATGACGCCGAGTTCAGACGTCTGGGCTGCACCGCGCATAGTGCCCATGGCGATAGAGTGGTCGCCACCTAACACCAGCGGCACGCTCCCGTCGGCTATCTCGGTCGCCACCCGGTCGGCAAGGGTGTCGGTCATTTCGGCAATCGCATCGAGGTACTTCGCACTGTCGTCGGGAGTCGCTGACTGCGACTGTAGCGTCGGCAGTGCTAGATCCCCGGCGTCAGTGTATTCGATGCCGGCCGTATCGAGCGCGGTACTGAGGCCGCCATAGCGAATCGCCGACGGTCCCATGTCGACGCCACGCCGGTCAGCGCCGAGCGCGAAGGGGACACCGAGCACCGCGACAGGTGACACGGAACGACTGTGGTCTCGTGAGTGGGTAGACTGAAGCGACATCCGTTGCTACGGCCATAGCCCGCGGGCGTTCATAGCGTCACCGATTCGCGAGAGCGCAACGATGTAGGCCGCCGTTCGCCACGTGACATCGCGGTCCTCGACTTCGGTCTGGAGCGCCTCCCATGCATCGAGCATTTCGGCTTCGAGTTCTTCGTTGACCTCCTCGCGGGACCAGCTCCGCCGGTTAATGTGCTGGAGCCATTCGAAGTAGCTCGCAGTGACGCCCCCGGCGTTGGCGAGGATGTCTGGGATAACTGGGATGTCGCGCTCTTTGAACACAGCGTCGGCTGCTGTCGTTGTCGGCCCGTTCGCACCTTCGACGATAATGCTTGCCTGCACGTCCGCAGCGTTTTGTTTGGTCAATACGTTTCCGACCGCCGCGGGAATCAAGACATCGACATCGAGTTCCAGCAACTCGGCGTTGGATAGCTGACGCGGTGCGTCAACGTCCCCCAGCTGGCCGTGTTCGTCGCCGTCAGCGGAGATTGATTCGACATCGAGGCCGGATTCGTCGTAGATACCGCCGTCGACGTCGCTGACAGCGACGACGGATGCGCCCCAGGAATCGAGCAGACGTGCGGCGTTCGCGCCGACAGCACCGAAGCCCTGTACAGCGACGGTGGCACCGTCGACATTTCCGTCATAGTAGTCGAGCGCTTCGCGGGCGACGATGGCGACGCTTCGGCCGGGTGCCTCTTCACGGCCGTGTGTGCCGCCGACCGCTGTTGGTTTGCCGGTCACAATGCCGGGGACTGTCTCGCCTTCCTGCATCGAATACGCGTCCATGAACCAGGCGACGGTCTGCTCGTCGGTCCCCATGTCAGGTGCGGGGATGTCTTTCGTCGGCCCGACGACTTCGCGTAGTTCCTCAGCGAACCGGCGGGTCAGTTGCTCGGTTTCCTGTGCAGTGAGCGTCGACGGGTCGACGACGATTCCGCCCTTCGCACCGCCGAAGGGAAGGTCCATCACCGCACACTTCCACGTCATCAACATCGCCAGCGCCGTACACTCCTCTGCGGAGACGCTCGGGTGGTATCGCATACCGCCCTTGTACGGGCCTCTAACCTCGAAATGCTGGACGCGATACCCGTTAAACACCTCGACACTCCCGTCGGCTCGGCGGATCGGGACAGATACCTCGACGGTTTTCGATGGATGGCGGAGCTGCTCAAGCAGCCCCTCGGAAAGGTCGAGGTGTTCGGCCGCCCGCTCCAGTTGGCGACGGGCAGTCGCGATTGGCGATTCGTCCTCATCTGGCGCTTGCTCTGGTGGCTCCGTCTGTGTGCTCATGAGTGTTTGTGGGTTCGGCGGTGCGTACGCCCACTCGATTCGGGACCAACGGGGCGAGTACGCTGCGTTGTCCAGCTGCCGGTTCCGTCCTGACTGTCAGCATTCAATGGCTGGAGTGAGACAGTGTATCGGCATCAATACCGGTATTGTTAATAAATATTTGGGAGTGCCTCCGGAGCAAACTATTTGAGAATAGCAAAACCGATCAAAAACTCTCGTGAGAAGTCCTTGGGGGATTATGAGCCAAACTCTCGCTGTCTATGCGGAAGATTTCGCAAAATCGAACTTGGTATATTCAATAGGCAAAGCGACACTGAGCCGATAAAAGTGGACATGACCGCGAAGATATCGACGCGTGTGTGCTGTGATCTAATCTACGTACCGAAGAGAGGGTCGATAGACCTTTTGACCAAATCAAAAATAAACAGAGCACGGCGGTGGCAGACTCCCGTCCATGAGCATACCACCTAGGTTCCCCTGTGAGACGCCGGAGACAGCCTGTAGGCCTGCTGTCGGGCTGGAGACGTCCATCCAAGGGTCTTCCTAACGGTGGTACGACTGTTATTGTGGTTCAGTCACCGAGAGAATCGCTCCGTTCCGCAGTCACAGTCGGACAGGAGAGATTTGAGGTATCCAAATCCCGGAGACTGAACGCCGTTGTTGGGTAGCGGTCGTCGCCGACACAGAGCGACAGGTGTCAGACACCGCGATTATGTGCCGCGGTCGAACGACGTCATTTCGAGATTGACTTCGATGAGGTTCGCAGCTTCCATCACCATCTCGGGGATCTCAGTGTCGAAGCGGGCTCCTTTCAAACGGCTGGTCGGTGCAGTCACACTGACCGCGCCGACGACGGTCCCATCGTTGTCCAGTATCGGCGCACCGACTGCCCGGAGGCCGCGGATTTCTTCCTCGTCGTTCGTCGCGTATCCCCGCTCCCGGATGGTCTCTAGCTCGTCGCAGAGCGTCTCTCGGTCCGTAATCGTGTGCTGTGTCTGTCGTGAGAGCCCTTCTCGGTCGATAATTCTCTTGACACGCTCGTCTGGGAGACACGAGAGGATCGCCTTCCCAGACGCGCTGTCGTGGAGATGCTGTGGTGCTTCCCGCAACTGGAGGTGATAGTCCATCCCGACGGCATGCTCCCCTCGCCGCTCGTAGATGGCGACTTCGCGCCCGTCGTTCTCAACGACCAGATGGACGTACTCGCCGGATTTGTCCGCCAGCTTGTCCACTTCCTCTTGGCCGGCGGTATAGAGTTCTGTCTCGTTTCGGACGTGTTCACCCATCGTGACGAACCGAAAGCCAAGCTGGTACGTGTCGTCGTCCTTCGAGAGAAAGCCGCAGTCGGTCAGCGTCGCAAGATACGTGTGAAGCGTTCCCTGGGAGAGTTCGATTCGCTCGCTCAACTCCTGCAACGTCGCGCTATGTGACTCCTGAACAGCTTCAATAATCTCACAGGCGTTCTCCACGGACTGTATCCGTCGGCCCGTGTTTTGTGTGTCGGCGTCGTCGGTCATTACCCGAGTAGAGTTGCCGTCATTATTTAAAAACCCGGATGTGAGCGATGTGCGGCCAGAGCAATCGCTCAGCCGCTACCACTGACTGGTAGCAATACTTAGCACCGCAAAATTGCCCGCAACCAATTGACTGGACGACAGGACCGGAATGTATCGAAATGTGTATCTCTGGGAATATGGATCCAAATGAGATTTTTCTATCTCATTATGCCGAGTTTATATAGATATAATTCAATACCACTAACGAATACAGCATTACTATTTCAAAAATCCGTGTTGCGGATTTACTGGTGCATATTTGGTCGTATATGGACATACTCAGATATACCTGCCGGAAAACTAGATAAATCATGCCAGTTCACCGAGGCGCCTGGTATTCTATGAGGATTGAAAATACCAATATATCGAAACCGCACGATGGCCCCGGCAACGACGCCGGGACTATATAAATAGCCGTCCGGAACAGAGCGGTGTTGTCCGGTAACTAAAACACTTATTGTTGTTACCAGACGATACACTAGCATGGCAACGACGCCTGCGCAGGACGGCGCGCAGTGGTTCCTGCACACATGGCGAGACCACATCCTCGAGCCGGTAGAGACGGCTCTCACTGTGCTTGACGAGGAGCATACTGAACTTGCCGCCGAGCAGGCTGGTCTCGAAGAATTCCTGCAGCGCCTCCGCGCCCTCGACCCCGTTGAACAGCCCTCCTCCCCCGTCGGTCCGCGAAGCCGACAACCCGCACCCGACCCCGTCAAAGCGCTACGAGACGCTTACACCGACACGGTGCTAGCTGTCGACCACTACGAGTCAGTGTACGATGAATCGCTGGTCGAAAACGTCGCGATCGAGTTTGGACAGGACTACGCAGCACTATTTCACCCTGAGACGAACGTCGGATTTTCCCCGCCGCTCAAACGGTCACTCGTAGCTGCGGCTGAGCAAGCAATCGACGAGCGGACGTCGCTGGACCGCGCTGTCAAAATCGAACAAGAATCGATACAGGAGTACCACGGCAGTCTGCAGGAAATCATCGAGACACTCGACAGTACGGTCGTGCCCGAGTGGTATCGTGAAACGTTCCAGAGCGACATTGCTGCGATTTTACAGGAGCGACAGGATCAACTCCACTCTAGCGTTCACCGGTTCGAAACACACGAGTTCTGCACGTATATGTACGAAGACCAACTCTGGACGTATCCGGTGTTGACCAGTCTCGCACGGCTACAAGAGTCTGTGGACAGTTGAACGAAGGCGGTGCCTACAGCAGACCGTGTCACCGAAGCGCGGTGCATCCGACGCCGGCACCCACCACCCACCCCGGAGAGTACGGAGACGATTGCACAGTTGTTGTACTCTGCGGCGATGTTCGCGAGTAGTCACCATTCACTATTTACCGACGAACATATTCGCCCCACTTCCTGCGAAATGAGAGTGCGGGTCCCTATATATACAGGTAGGTCTTCGAGTTGCAGCCGTGAGCTACCATGGAAACACGTAGAACATTCGTTCGCGGTCTGGCTCTCGCGGCTGGAGTCACACTAGCTGGCTGTTCATCGGGCGGCGGGTCCGACAGTGGCAGTGACGGCGACTCGGGTAGCGGCGGTGACGGCGCAGACGGCGGTGAGACCGAGTCCGGCGACGGCGGGAGCGGCTCCGAGTGGGCCGAGACAAGTACTGTCGAAATGACGGACGGACTGGCATACGAGCCAAAGAAAATCAAGGTCGAGGCAGGGACGACAGTCACGTTCGAGAACGTCGGTAGCATCGGCCACACGGTGACGGCCTATGAGGACAAGATTCCCGATGGCGCGGATTACTTCGCCTCCGGTGGGTTCGACTCCCTGCAGGCCGCGAAGGACGGCTACAGCAACGGGCAGAAAGGAAATATCCCGAAAGGCGAGAGCTACGAGGTCACGCTGGAGACGACCGGAACGTACGAGTACTACTGCATCCCCCACGAGATGAACGGGATGGTCGGCACAATCAAGGTGGTCTGATATGAGTGAAAACGAGACTCCCCGCGACCCGAACGAAGTCCTCGAAGAATACGAAGAAACGCTCGACTCGGTACTGGCTGATGTCGAGTCCCCGGATGAAACGACTGCGGACGACGACATCTCACTGGGACTACCCGGCCTCTCACTCGGCCGCCGGGACTTCATGAAGGCTGGTGTCGCTGCCGGTGCGATGGGCTCCGTCGCCGGCTGTTCGGCGCTGACTGGCGGCGGCGGCAGCGCCGGCAGCCAGTCGACGCCCTCTGGCAGCGGCGCGAGCCACACGGTCGAACCGGGCGAACACGACGAATACTACGGCTTCTGGTCCGGCGGCCACTCCGGCGAACTGCGGGTCATCGGCATCCCGTCGATGCGCGAACTCACCCGCATTCCGGTGTTTAACACCGACTGTGCGTCGGGCTATGGTTTCACCGATGATACCAAGGAACTGCTCGAAGAGAGCGGCGGCTACTCCTGGGGTGACAACCACCACCCGAACCTCTCGGAGACAGACGGGGACTACGACGGCGAGTACCTGTACGTCAACGACAAGGCGAACGGTCGCATCGCCCGCGTGAACCTCACGTACTTCGAGACGGACGCCATCACGGACGTGCCGAACATGCAGGCCATCCACGGCTGCTGTGTCCTCTCGCCGGACACGAAGTACGTGCTCGGCAACGGCGAGTTCCGCGCGCCGCTGCCCAACGACGGGACCGACGCCAAGAACCCGGACAACTACACGTCGCTGTTCGTCGCCGTCGACCCCGAGTCGATGGAGACCCAGTGGCAGGTCAAGGTCGACGGCAACCTCGACATCGTCGACACCGGCAAAGAGGGTCGGTGGGCCATCTCCTCGGCGTACAACAGCGAGGAGGCCACCGACATTCAGGGCATGACGAAGGACGACCGGGACAACGTCAAGGCCTTCGACATCCCGGCCATCGAGCAGGCCGTCGAGAACGGCAACTACGAGGAGGTAAACGGCATCCCGGTCGTCGACGGAACCCAGAGCAGTTCGCTCAATCAGGGCGACCGCCCAATCGTGAAGTACATCCCGACGCCGAAAAGCCCCCACTGCGTCGAGGTCGGACCGAACGGCGACTACGCCTTCGTCGCGGGGAAGCTCTCGCCGACGGTGACGATGATCGACTTGGAGGCACTGGCCGATTCCTCCGACCCGGAGGACGTCGTCGCCGGGCGACCGCGCGTCGGACTCGGCCCGCTGCACACTACTTTCGACGGCAACGGCCACGCCTACACGTCGCTGTTCATCGACTCGCAGGCCGTCAAGTGGGATATTCAGGCCGCCGTCGAGGCCGAGGAGGGGTCAGAAGACCCCATCATCGAGAAACAGGATGTCCACTACAACCCGGGCCACATCCAGGCGCTGGAGGCGATGACGACCGATCCCGACGGCGAGTGGCTCGTCAGCCTCAACAAGCTCTCGAAAGACCGGTTCCTTCCGGTCGGCCCGATTATGCCCGACAACGACCAGCTCATCCACATCGGGCAGGGCGAGGCGGAGATGGAACTGGTCGCGGACCACCCGGCCTACCCCGAGCCACACGACTGCGTCTTCGCCCACAAGGACAAGATAGACGCAAAGAAGGTCTACGACAAGGCCGACTACGAAGAGACCTACATCACCGAGGAGGACTCCGGCGTCGAGCGCACGGGCGAGAACAGCGTCCACGTCAAGATGACGACCAAGCGCTCGGAGTTCGGCCTGCCGGACTTCACGGTCCAGGAGGGCGACGAGGTGAAACTGTCCACGACCAACATCGAGGGCGTGCAGGACATCATCCACGGCGTCGCCATCCCCGAACACGACATCAACTACGCCGTGGCCCCACAGGACACCCGCGAGGTCACGTTCACGGCTGACGACCCTGGCGTGTACTGGATCTACTGCACGTACTTCTGTAGCGCCCTGCACTTAGAGATGCGCAGCCGGATGATCGTCGAACCGGCGGAGGGGTAAGTCACGATTCACCTCGGAGGTGTCCAGCCATGCAACGACCCACCCTTGACGACTTCCGCGAGATCAGGCGGGGCCTCCCCGTGGTAGCGGCGCTGCTGTTCGTCGCGGCGCTCGCGTTCCCGATGTGGCGCATCAGCGTTGATGCGGTGCAGTACCCGAGCACGACGCTCCGCGTCTCTCTGTACGCCTACCCGCACCTGGCCGGGGATTTCACCGAGATGGCGCGACTGAACCACTACGTCGGGTTCTACTTCCCCGACCCGGTGTTAGTCGAGCCCAACTTCCCCGTTGAGGAGAACGCCATCGACGTGCCCGAGTGGGCCCTGGGTCCGGTGGCGTTCATTGGCGTGTCGCTGCTGTCGGTGTTCGTCGCCGTCGCACCGACTACCGAGAAACTCAAACGCGGCCTGAAATACCAGTTCGGCGGCACCGTGTTGGTGTTCACCGTGATGCTGGCCGATATCCAGTACCGCCTCTGGCAGGCTGGTCACACGCTCGACCCCGGAGCGCCGGTGATGGGCGTCGACGGCTTCACGCCGCCACTGTGGGGGCAGTACCAGGTCGCCAATATCACCAGCGTCTCCCGGTTCGGCCTCGGCGCATACATGGCCGCCACAGCTGTTGGACTGCTCGCGGTTTCGTACTACTACCGCGATCAGGCCGCGACGTTCAGCGAACTCCCAGCCCGACTTCGCGACGGGCTCACCGGACTTCCCGACGCCGTTCAGGACCGACTGGGTCGTGAGGGGGATACTGACGACGAGGGAGACGCCCCGCACCGCCCGACGACCACTGCGGCTGAACCAGATCACCCGGAAACACACTCATGATCCCACTGTCCCACGATTCCGAGCGGGCGTTCGCCGTCGGCACCGCGGCCCTGCTCGTGCTGTCGGTCGTCGCTGTCGGGATGGCCAGCGCCGGCGAAGCCGACAGCGCCCGCGACAGCCTCAACTTCGACCCCGACGTGCCTGACACCGACTCGTTCACCGCCCCATCGGCCGAGGGGACCGCGACGGTCGACGGCGAGACCTACGACAGCGCGCAGGCGGCGGTCGATGCCGCGAGCCCCGGCGATACCGTCACGCTCGACGGTCGCTTTGACGAGACGCTCGTCGTGACAACGCCGAACGTCACGCTGGCCGGGAGCGGTCCCGGGTCGACGTTGCTACACGGCGACGGCGAGGGCGACGTGCTCACCGTCGACGCGCCGGGCGTCACCGTGACGGACCTCTGGGTCCGCAACAGCGGGTACAGCACCGCGACGAACGACGCCGCGGTGTTCGTCAACGGGAGCGAAACCACCGTCCGCGACAGCCGCGTGACCGACATGACGTTCGGCGTCTGGCTGAACGGCGTCGACGACGCCGAGGTCCGCAACAACACCATCGTCGGCCGCGAGGAAATCACGCAGCTGACCAAGCGGGGCAACGGCATCCAGATCTGGAAGACCGAAGACAGCGTCATCCGGAACAACGACATCACCACCGTCCGGGACGGGCTGTACTTCAACTGGGCGAAAGACGTCAACGCCAGCGAGAACACGATGTGGGACCTCCGGTACGGGGTCCACTACATGTACTCGGACGACTCGAACCTGCGGAACAACACCGCCTTCGACAACGATGTCGGGTACGCGCTGATGGTGTCGAAACACCTCGTCATCAAGGACAACGTGGCGGTGAACAACAGCGGGCAGTCCGGCCACGGGATCCTCGTCAAGAGCATCGACGACACGGACATCCGCGGCAACCACCTCGTCAACAACGAGAACGGGCTGTTTGTCTACAACTCCGTCAGCAACCGCATCGTCGATAACCTCGTCGTCGGTAACGATATTGGCGTCCACATCGCCGCAGGGAGTACCGACGGCACCGTGACCGAGAACAGTTTTATCCGCAACGACAGGCCGGTCCTTGCGGTCATGAGCGACCAGGTCCACTGGAACGAGAGCGTCGGGAACTACTGGTCCCGGGCGAACCCGACCGACATCGACGACGACGGCGTCGGCGACACGCGCTACCAGCCAGCCGGGACCGTCCAGCAGGTCACCGCCGAGAAGCCCGCCGCGCGAGTGTTCGCAAGCAGTCCAGCCTTTGACGCCGTTCGGCTGGCCGAGTCGTCCGTGCCGGTCGTCCAGTCGCCCGGCGTGGTCGACGCCCGTCCGCTCACCGAACCGCCCCACGAGGACTGGAGGAAATACTATGAACGTGATTGAAGTCGACGACGTATCGAAAGCCTACGGCGACGTGCAGGCGCTCGACGGACTGAATCTCTCGGTCGAACAGGGGACGACCCTCGGCGTGTTCGGCACGAACGGTGCCGGCAAGACGACGCTGTTCAAGCTACTCGTCGGGCTGAACCGGCCTGACGATGGCAGCGTCTCCGTCGCCGGCGCGGACCCGACCGACGGTACCACCGTCCGCGAGCGGGTGCGCTACCTGCCGGAACACGCCGGCTTCCCGCCGAGCCTGACCGGACGCGAGATACTCCGCTTCCACGCCCGGATGCGCTCGGTACCACGGGAAGACCGGAGCCACCACGTCGAGCGCATCCTGCACACCGTGGGACTCGCAGACGCCGCGGACCGCCGCGTCGGCGGCTACTCCAACGGGATGAACCGACGGCTCGGCCTCGGCACTGCGCTCGTCGGCGAGCCGGCCGTGCTGATCCTCGACGAACCGACCGCGGGACTCGACCCCGACGGTATCCGGGCGTTCCACGAGGTTGTGGAGTCGCTGGCAGCGGAGACCGACGTGACCATCGTCTTCTCCTCGCACGCGCTCGGGGAGATTCAGCGGCTCTGCTCGGAGGCGGTCATCATCGCGGACGGACAGGTGGCGACTGCGGGGCCGGTCGAAGAGCTTCGCCGCGCCGCCGCCGACGAGGTGACAGTGTCGCTGTCGCTCACGTCTGAGGCGGCTGCGAGCGACGTGGCAGGCATGCTTCGAGACTACGAGGGTGCGTCGAGTGTCAGCCGCGGCGGCGTCGACCTGACTGTCACCACCGCCCCCACCGACGCCTACGACCTCCTGACGGCCGTCGGCGACAAGTACGATATCGACCGTTTCGAGGTCCGCGAACCGGGTCTCGAAGCCGCATTCCACGAGGCCGTCGGGGCGGCCGACGGCGACGAGCGCACCGGTTCCGACAGCACGGCGGCTTCGGCCGCCGAGGACTCGGGAGGCGAGCCGGCATGATGGGAGACGACTCCTCGACAGATCCGACACCCGACGGCGGCGTCGTCGCAGCCGACGCTCCGGGTACCCGGCTGCACGATGGCGGCACCGAGGGAAGCACGACCACAGACGCTGCCGACGAATCGGCGTTCGCCCGACTTGCCGACAGCAGCCTGTTCACCATCGCGCGCCGTGAGTACCGGCTGGCCGTCCGGAGCCGATGGGCGCTCGGCGTGGCGCTACTGTTCGGCCTCTTTACCACCGCCGTCGTCCAGTTCGGGGCGAGTTCAGTCGGCCCGGGTCGCTTCGACGCGGTCATTGCGACCATCGCGGAACTCGGCGTCTACCTCGTCCCCCTGGCCGCGCTGGCGGTCGGCTACGACGCCATCGTCGGGGCCGACGAGCGCGGCTCGCTCGAACTCCTGCTCGCGCTCCCGGTGACGAAAGGCCGTGTCGTCGTCGGCACTGCCATCGGCCGGGCGGCGGTGCTGTCCGGCGCGATGTTGCTCGGCTTCGTTCCCGGCGCACTGTTGACCGTTCGCTATCTCGGTCTCGCCAGCGTCGGCCAGTACGCGGCCGTCGCCCTCGCCGCGGTCCTGACCGCCTGCGCGATGCTCGGCGTCGCGGTACTGGTCTCGACGGTCGCACGGACGAAAACACACGCACTCGGTGCCGCGCTGGCCATCTGGCTGTGGGTCGCGCTGTTGCACGACCTGGTCGCGCTGGGGGCCGTCGCTGGGTTCGACCTCGGGTCCGGCGCTATCGCCGCGGCGATACTGCTCAACCCGGTGGACTGCTTCCGCGTGCTCGCGCTCTCGCAGGTGGACGTGGTCGCCGGCGGCTTCGGCAGCGTGCTGGCACAGGCCGGGCTGACTACGCCGATGGTCGCCGCGGGGCTCCTGGCGTGGGTCGTCGTGCCCGTCGGCGTCGCGGCAAAACTCATCGAGCGGCGGCGTCTCTGAGACGACGGCGTCTCAGACCGATTGCAGCGCCGTCTCTTCGGGGTCTTCGAACAGACTGGCGACCTGTTCCGTCGTCTCGGTACGCTCGTGGGCGTTCTCCAGCAGCACGGTCTCACTGGGGAACAGCCGCTCGCCGAGTTCGAGGCCGTGATCGCGTGCAGTCGACCCCGTGACAGTAAGGTAGACACCGATACCAGTCGCCGCAATATCTTCTTCTTCCTCGCCGCCTTCGGTGGGATACGTAAAGGAGACGCCATCGAGTGCGCTCGTCCCGAGAACGGCTTCGACGAGCCGCTCGTACCGCGGTGAGATACACAGGTCGCCCTCGTAGTTGGTGACGAAGGCCCGGTCGAGAGGACCGTCCTGTGCATCGATGACATCCGGCGTCGCAAGCAGCGTGTGGTACACCGTATCGCCCAGCCCGGTCACGACCCGTACGTCCGTATCAAGCGGGTCGATACGGTCGTTGATTTCGTGGATGGCGGTCAGCGGGTCGTCCCGAAGCTGGACGACTTCTTCGAGTACGAGGTCGGCGCTGTCGAATCCGAGCGCGAACTCATGAGTCCGGAGCGCCCGGAACGGCTCCTCGCGGCCGACCAGTTGGACATCACCGTACGCTGTCGGAATTGTGACGCTGTCGAAGACGATCCGTCGAGGCATCCCGTCGCGGTCGTCACGGAGCAGCGTGTACTCCGGCCTGTATGGCTCATCAAGCGAGGAGTAGTCGCTGATGCGATGGTACACGTCGGCGACCGCGTCTTGGTTGCCCTTGGTGACAGCCTTCTCGTAGCGAAGCGTCGAGATGATATCGTCGACCAGCTCGGTCGTCCCTGTGCGCCCGGCGAGTCGCTCCAGCACTGCTTCGAGGGGCCGGCCTTTGCGCGGCACAGCCACTCTCGTCGTCGTCATTATGCAGGCACAGACGGGGGACCGGTAAAACGAGTTCGGTTAATCGCCGCCGCCGATAACCGACGACAGCTGTTCGCGCCACTGTTTGAGTTCCTCGATTTCCGATTCGGTTTCGTCGATCCGGTCGGCGAGGTCACCGTCGTCGATTTCCGCGCGGACGGCTTCGATGTCGTCTTCGAGGTCGTCGAGCTGCCCTTCGACACTCTCGACTTCCTCGGAGAGGTCGTCGACCTGATCGGAGGCAGACGTGGCTGTCTTCGTCGCCGACTGGACTTCGTCCTGGAAATCCTCAAGAGCCGCTTCGAAGGAGTCGAGACGCTCGCCGAACTCCTGGATCATGTCCTCGCCGGTACCGTTCTCTTCGAGGAACTCTTCGAGCGCGTCGGTGTACGCACGGAGGTCCGCGACGTCGCTCTGGATGCGCTGGATCCGGGCGTCGTTGACGCCGCCGGTGTTACCGTCGTCTTCATCTTCGGAGACGGCGTCAAGCGCACGCTTGAGTAGCTTCACGTCTTCCGGGGAGACGTTCTGATCCCGGATTTCCTGTGCCATCGTCGCGACAACAGCGCCGGATTGGACCTCGGAGTCTGCCGGTGCAGCGTTGCTCGCTTCGGGGGCTTCGACGCCTGAATCCGGGTTGTTCGGGTCCGAGAGGTCGAGGGTCTCGATGTCTTCGTCGTCATCGTCTTCGAGGCCGGGAACGCTGTCGGCGTCACCGGCGATGACGTCCCGAACAGCCTCGTCGCCGCCACCGACGAGGTCTTCCTCGTCCTCGTCTAGAGGCGGATTCACACGCTCGATGTCGGGTTCTGTCAGGAACTTCTCGACGTCGTCAGTTCCCGTCGCACGAATACCGTAGACGGTCGTGTAGTCGGCTTCCGGTTCGAGTTCCTTTTCGAAGGCGATCCGGTCTTCGTTGATGTCCCAGTACTCACTGCCGTACTCGGGGTGAAAGCCCAGGTCTTCGACGGCGACATCCGCCGGCACGGTGTCGACCAGCCTGACTGTCACCGGAACAGACCGTCGCGACGTGAGATTAAATGCTATGGCGGGCACGGGAAACTCGTCCGCCTCGAACCGCTTGGTCACTGTCACGCCATCTGCGGCGACAGTGACTTCATCGTAGGCTTGCGAATTGCTCATGGTCTGTATGGTCTCAGCAATAGTATTAAAGGTACGTACCTGACCAACATTTACGCCTTTTTTCTACAACCTATCAGTTAATATAATCTATATACATACGTTCAGGAACATGAACAGGGCGTGATCCTGGAAGTCAGGGCAGGCCGTCCGTGTGCCACTGGCAGGCCGCTCTCAGTCGAGATCGTACCGGTCGCCGATTTCAACTATTGAAAGCGCCGATGGATATGCGAAGCTGTTGGCGTGGTTGTGCAAGACGGTCGGCTCCGTGGTCATCCCCTTCCACATATCCCAGTGGGTCGGGACAAGGGTGTCAAGCTGGAGTTCGTTCGCGGCTTCGATGATCATGTTCTCATCGTTATACCACTGTGTTCGCGTGGGTTCGCCGGTTTCCTTGTCGTCGATCATCCCGACCGTTCCGAACGCGAGGACGCCGACATCGATGTCGTAGCGCTCGCCGATAGCTTCGAATTCGCCGGGACGGGCGTCGCCGCCGTGGAAGAACGTCCCGGAGTCATGTTCGAACACGTACGACACCGGATGCTCGGCGTCGGGGTCGTTGGCCGGTTCGACGTGGACGGTCACGTCACCGATATCGAGCGTGTCGCCCTCCGTGACCTCGTGGAGTTGATCGTCAGTAACGCTGTAGTTCTCCAGCCACGCCTCCTCGCGGATGACGTCGTGACCGCTGTCAGTGGTGTAGTAGTCCGCGCCCGTCCCGGCGAGAATCGGGGCCTGAGACGGCCCGTGAACGTGGTCGGTGTGTTCGTGGGTGCCCAGAACGGCGTCACACTCAGTGATGTCCTCAGGGTTGAACGGCACTGGAACCATCCGGACGGTTCGCGGCGGGTCGCCCGTACCGAGGTACGGGTCAATGAAGACGGTCGTCCCGCCGCTCGATTTCACGATGAAGCCGTTGCAGCCAAGATACCAGATCGCCAGCCCGTCAGGTGTCGCCGACTCCACCGCACGCGGGAGCCAGTCGTCCCAATCAGATTCGACTGTCATGCCGGGAGATGCCACGCCCGGTCGCTAAGGTGTTTCGAAGACGCCGTGCCGGGGCCGCTGGATGCTGTACGGATGGTTCGGCCTGACATCCGGACCCAGTTCCACGATGGTCGTAGTGTCTCCCGCTGTCTGAGAACGGAGCCCTCAGTTTATTTCCCACCTGAGAGAAATGTGACCTGTATGTACGATCATATCCTCCTCGCATCGGATGGGACAGCAGCGTCAACCAATGCCGAATCCCACGCAATTGCCCTCGCAGCGGAACACGATGCGGACCTCCACGTGCTGTATGTCGTCGACGAAGACGTGTACACGGCCTACAGCGGCGACGAGTACGTCGACGAGTCGGAAGGACCGGAACACGGCCTCGAAGAGACGGGTCAGGAGACGCTGGCCCGGATACAGGCCGACGCGGAGTCGGCCGGCGTCGACGCAACGACGACCCTGAAACACGGACGGCCAGCCGAGTCCATCATCGAAACCGCCGACGAGGCGGACGTCGATCTGCTCGTACTCGGGACGAAGCGGCGGCCGGCGGAGTACCGGAGCCTTCTCGGCAGCATCACAGACAAAGTGCTCAGGCTGAGCGAACGACCGGCGGTCGTAGTGAAAACTGAAGTCGAGGAGTAACCGCCCAGTCAGTCGAGTGGACCGCTGACTGGCGATAGCTGGCGGCGGTATCGCCGCTTCTGACCAGCTGCCTCAGGGTCAGCAGAACCGCGACCGCAAAAATCCCGGTGTTCAGTCCTCGCAGCAGCCGCCGGCTTTCTGCCCGAAGTCAACGGCCAGTTCCTCAGAGACAATCTCATTGAGTTCCTGCAGGCGCAGTTCGAGTTCGTTCTGGGCCTCCAGATAGTCGCTCATTACCGGGATGTCGTGGAGTTCCTCCTGCTTTTGCTGGACTTTCCGGAGGTCTTCCTGCGAAGCGTTCCCGGTCTGACGGGCGAGCATGAATTCCTCTCGGATCTGCTCGAACTCCTTGATAGCCGCCTGCGCCTCGTCGTGGTTCTCGACGGCGTCTTTCGTCTCCTTGAATCGCTGGTACACCGGCAGCTCGGCGATTGCCTCGCCGAACTCTGTAGCGAGCGCTTCGACGTGGTCACCGTCGATATCAGCGGCGGTATCGGTCTCGATGCTCATCATCGTCGTGTATGGGCTCGGGCGGTATAGGCCTGCCGAAACCGGGTTGTTCCGGCCAGGACCGTCGCTATACTGATCGGGCTGTAGCTTCACCCGCGGGAAAGGCGACCCAATCCAGTTATCAACTCGCATAATCGGTCGAAAACGGTATATCCGTTTCCGAGATATCACCCACAATGGCGGAAACTGCACCTGAAAGCGGTCTACTACCAGAGTCAATGGACAACAGCGGAGAGTTCTGGCTCCATGCGTTCGAGTCGCTTGTCGCGGATTTACCCGAGCCGGCGTTCGTGGTTGATGCGGACGGCGATATCACACACTGGAATCAAGCAGTGGCAAACATTCTCGGCCTTCCGGCGAGTGAGGCGGTCGGGATGAACGCCTACGATGTGTTTGGCACAGAAGGTCAAGACGAGACGCTCGCTCAGGAGGTCATCAGGACAGGGGAGCCAGTCCGCGAGGACGAGTTCCGCTCCGCCGAGCGGCCCGACGGGACGATGGCCCACGCGCGGGCGGTTGCTGTCCCACTCATGGGTCCCGGCGGGGAGGCTATCGGAGCACTGGAGTTACTGATCGATTTCAGCGATATCGTCGAACAGCGCGAAGCGCTCCAGAACCTCCAGTCACAGATGGCGACAGATGTCGAGTCGGCGGTCGGCGAAATCAGCGACTCTGCCGCAGCCGTTACCGAGCAGTCCGACGAGATCAAGGACATGGCCGGAGAGCAGTCCGACAACCTCGACGAGGTCCAGTCCGAGGTATCCGGGTTCAGCGCCACCGTCGAGGAAATCGCCTCCAGCGCCGAGGAAGTGAGCAGCCAGAGCGGTGAGGCCAGGGAACTCGCCGAGGAATCCGTCGAAACAGCCGAGGAAACCATCGAACGCGTCGAGGATGCGACTGAGTTCGCCGAACAGGTCGCGTCGGACTCGGCGGAGCTCCGGGGCCACATCGAAGAAATCGACGAGTTTGTCGAGGTCATCAACGACATCGCGGACCAGACGAACATGCTGGCACTGAACGCCAACATCGAAGCTGCGCGGAGCAACAGCGACAGCGACGGGTTCGCGGTCGTCGCCGACGAGATCAAGGAACTGGCCGACGAGTCCAAGCAGCACGCCGACGAGGTCGAGCGTATCGTAGGGGAGGTCCGCGAAATGGCCGACGACACCGCCGAAAACGTCGAGGAAACGACGGACGCGATCCAGCAGGCACTCACTGACCTCGAGACGGTGCTTGACAATCAGGAGGCCATTCTCGACGCCGCGTCGGAAACCGAACAGGGCATCGGCGAGGTTGCGGCGGCGACTGACGACCAGGCCGCAAGTGCCGAGGAAATCGCCAGCATGATCGACGAAATCGCCCAGCGTGCCGCCGAGGTGTCCGAGTCCATCGACGAGCTGGCTGCCGAAAACGAAACCCAACATCAGATGGCCCGGGACTTAGAGGAGAACGTCGAGCGTGTCGAGCGCCGACTCGCCGAGATCATGAGGTGACTGCCCGCTCATCGAAACACGGGGGTTATGACGCTCGAACGGGTACAGGGTTTCAATGAGTCAAGAGCGGACTGACGGCGACCTCCGGAACACCGGACTGTCGCTCAAACACGACCGCGAGTGGGATTACGAGCTCGACCGAATCATCGAAGCTGTCGAGGAGCGCGACGCAGAGAAGGTGGGCCTGCAGTTCCCCGAGGGACTGAAACGCCGCGGCCCGGCCGTGGCTGACGACCTCCGCGAGGAACTGCCTGACGACGTGACGGTGCTGCTATCGGGCCAGCCCTGTTATGGTGCCTGTGACCTCGATACGTACATGATGCGCCGGACGGACGTGTTCGTCCACTTCGGTCACTCGCCGATGAAGGAGTCTGACAAGATTATCTACGTGCCGCTGTTCTCCAACGTCGACGTCTTCCCCATCATGGAGCAGGCCCGTGAGGAGCAACTCGCCGACCCCGAAGAGGACCCCGACGTGGGGCTGGTGACGACGGCCCAGCACATGAACAAGTTCGAGGAGATGCGCGAGTGGCTAGAGGAGCGCGGCTACACGGTCCACACGCGCCGCGGCGACGAGCGGCTGACCCACGAGGGGCAGGTGCTTGGCTGTAACTACGCCAGCGCCGACGTGGACGCCGACCAGATGCTGTACGTCGGTGGCGGGAAGTTCCACCCGCTCGGGCTGGCGATGGAACACCCCGAGAAGCACGTCGTCATCGCGGACCCGGTCAACAACGTCGTTACCGTCGCTGACACGGAGAAGTTCATGAAGCAGCGCTACGGCGCGGTCCACCGCGCGATGGACGCCGAGTCTTGGGGGGTTATCTTCTGTACCAAAATCGGGCAGGGCCGCTGGGACAAGGCCCAGGAAATCGTCGAGAACAACGAGAACGCATACCTCATCACCATGGATGAGGTGACACCGGACCGGCTGACGAACTTCGGGATGGACGCCTACGTCAACACCGGCTGTCCGCGCATCACGACCGACGACGGCCCGCAGTTCAAGAAGCCGATGCTCACCCCCGGAGAGTACGAGATTGCCATCGGCGAGAAGCCGCTAGAATCCCTGGAGTTCGACACCTTCCACGGCACCTGGTAGCGTTCTCAGACCTGAGAACGGCGGGAATACAGTCTTATATTCCGCCAGCCGAATCTCTGTATGGCTTCTACGGAGGACACTACTCTTTTCCGCGACGTTTTCGAGGCAAATCCGGACCCGATTATGATCCACGACGCCGACACCGGGACAATCGTCCGAGCCAACCAGGCCGCGGGCGCACTGCTCGGCTGTGCGCCAGAGGACATCGTCGGGATGCACGTCGGCGAGTTCAGCCCGTCGGGGTTCTCGACGGCGGACGCAAACGCCCTGATTGCGGAGGCAGCCACGTCGGGGTCGACACAGGTCGAGTGGACGACAGAGGGACCGGATGGGGAGAGCCGGCGGGTCGAAGTGTCGCTCGAGCGCGCCGTCATCGACGACGTAACTCGTGTTGTGGCGTTCATTCACGATGTGACCGAAATCCGGCGACAGGAACGCAAACATACTGAACGGAGCCAGCAACTCCAGACACTGATCGAGAACCTTCCGGTCGTTGTGTTCACTCTCGACTCCGATGGCGTCTTCACCTACTCGGCCGGGAAGGGACTGGCCGAACTCGGTTTAGAACCCGGCGAACTCGAAGGCGTCTCGGTGTTCGAGGCGTACGGCCAGTATCCGGACATCGTCGCCGCTGTCGAGCAAGCGCTGGACGGCGAAGAGGTCCGCGTGACCCAAGAATTCGACGGCCTCGTCTTCGAGACGTGGTATCGGCCAGTGTTCGGCGATGACGGAGAACTGACGCAGGTCGTCAGCGTCGCCCGCGACATCACTGACCTCAAACAGCGTGAGGCGCGCATCGAAACACTCAGCGAAGCGACGAATGAACTGCTGTACACCCGCACGGAGCAGGCGGTCGCGGACACGGTGACACAGATCGCACAGCGCATCATCGACCAGCCACTGGCAGCGATGTGGTCCTACGACAGTGACGACGACACCCTCTATCCGATTGGTGCGACGGACGAAGCGGTCGACTTCGCGGCGGTGGAGGCAGCGTCGGATCTCCCACCGATGGGTCCCGAAAGCGACGAGAACCGCCTGTTCCACGATGGTAGTCCGACCGTCGTCGAGGACTATCAGGCGCTATCGAACCCGTCATCGCCACAGGCATCGTTGCGGACGGTGCTGTTTCTCCCGCTCGAGGACTACGGGATGCTGTGTATCGGCTCGCCGACTGTCGAATCCCTCGACAGCCACGACCGGTTCTTGCTCGATATTCTTGCGAGTACTGGGGCCGCAGCGCTTGACCGGGTCGAACGGGAGACGCGGCTCAAATCAAAGCAGACGGAACTCGAACGGTCGAACGAGGCGCTCCAGCAGTTCGCCTACATCGCCTCACACGACCTGCAGGAGCCTCTCAGGATGGTATCGAGCTACATCGACCTGCTGGACAGCGAATACGGCGACGACCTCGATGACGAGGCCGCCGAGTACATGGCCTTTGCCATCGACGGGGCTCGCCGAATGCAGGAGATGGTCAACGCCTTGCTCCGGTACTCGCGGGTCGAGACAACCTCGAGCGAGTTCGAGGAGACGGACCCGGAGGCGGTGATCGACCGGACGCTGGACGCCTTACAGATGCGAATAGAAGAGGTAGACGCGACCATCACAGTGGGGGCACTGCCACCCGTCGAAGCCGATCCGAACCAGGTCGGGCAGGTATTCCAGAATCTACTGGAAAACGCTATCGAGTACGCCGTGGAAGCCGGCATGGAGCCACGTATCGAGGTCAGCGCAGACAGAGATGACGACGATGTTGTGTTCACCGTCTCGGACAACGGGCCGGGGATTCCGGCGGCGGACCGCGAGGAGGTGTTCGACATCTTCCACCGGGCCGGAGCCCACGACACGGAAGGAACCGGCATCGGGCTAGCCGTCTGCCAGCGAATTGTCCTGCGCCACGACGGACGCATCTGGGTCGAACCGTCGGACGACGGCGCGACGTTCAAGTTTACGTTGCCCGCGGTAACGGAGGTGTGCGGCGATGACTGAATCCAGCGAGGGACGGCCGGTGGAGATTCTACTGGCGGAGGACAATCCCGGCGATGTCAAGCTGACCGAGAAAGCGCTGGAGAAGGGCAAGGTGCTGAACAACCTGCACGTCGTCAACGACGGTGTCGAGGCACTGGCGTTCCTCCGTCAGGAAGGCGAGTACGACGACGCACCGCGGCCTGATCTGTTGTTACTCGACCTCAATATGCCACGTAAAGGAGGGCAAGAGGTCCTCGAAGAGATGAAAGACGACGAGTCGCTTCGGCGGATTCCGGTCGTCGTGTTGACCAGTTCTGAGGCGGAGGAAGACATCATCGAATCGTACGACCTCCACGCGAACGCCTATCTGACGAAGCCAGTCGACTTCGACGGCTTCGTCGACATCGTGAGCAGCGTCGAGGAGTTCTTCCTCACGGTAGTCAAGCGGCCACCGAAATGACGATGACTGAGACGATACACCTCAACGTGCTCCTCGTCGAAGACAATCCGGGCGACGCTCAGCTCGTCGAGCATCACCTGAACTCGCCAGCCGTAGCGCACTTCGTCGATGACGTGACGATTTCCCACGTCGAGTCCTTGGCGCCGGTCGGTGAACAGCCGGACACAGCCTACGACGTGGTGCTGCTGGACCTCGGACTCCCCGAGTCAACAGGGCTCGCGACACTCGACCGGGCAACCGAGATGGTCAGGGGAGTGCCGATCATCGTTCTCACGGGCATGCAGGACCGGGAGATGGCTATCGAAGCGATCAACCGCGGCGCACAGGACTATCTGCCGAAAGCGGATCTGGACGGTGACCGACTCGTGAGGGCACTCCGGTACGCAGTCGTCAGGAGCCGCCAGCAGCGTGCGATTCAGCGCCAGACAGACCAGATGGACTTCTTCAACAGCATCCTGCAACACGATATCCTCAACGGGATGAACGTCATTCGGGCACGCGGCGAACTCCTCGAAGACACGCTCGACAGCCAGGAACGCGAGTACGCGTCGACCATCGTCCAGTGGAGCGACGACCTGATCGACCTCACGGAGAAGGTCCGGTCAGTGCTGGAGACGGTCACCGACGAGGACGGGCGAAGCCACGAACACCGGGAGCTACAGGCCGTCCTCACGGCCGCGGCGGAGCGCGCCCGGTCAGTCGGTGACGACTGTACTGTCACCGTCGAATCGGAGGCCGTTACCGTCGTCGCCGACGAACTGCTCGACGACGTGTTCGCGAACCTCTTTCTCAACGCAGTCGAACACGGTGGTGCCGATGTGACCATCGATGTGACGACGAGGGTCGAGGACGGGGTTGTCACAGTCTGTCTCGCCGACGACGGGGACGGCATTCCGAGCAGCGAGGCCCGGCGCATCTTCGAGCGCGGCGAGAAGGGCTCTGAGTCCGGCGGCACCGGCTTCGGGCTCTACTTCGTGGACACGATGGTCCGGAGCTACGGTGGCGATGTCTGGGTCGAGGACAGCGACCTTGGTGGCGCAGCGTTTTATATCGAACTCCCACACGCGACTCCGTAGAGGGAATCGATTGCCACACTGTTACCGGTCAGCCGCATTTCAGCTTCTGAGAAACGGGGCCGAATGTTCAATTCCGGGGAGGTCGAGTCTCCGGCTATGAATGATCCGCTGGACGGTGCCGAGGGTAGCGACCCGGAAGAACAGGATCGCTATCTTGCGGCTATGCAGGACCTCACTGCGGCGATGGCGGCCAGCGGAACCTCGTTTCGGGAGCGCGTCGAGCCAGTTTTGGCCGTCGGTCGAGAACACCTCGGGTTTCCGAACGGACACATCGCAGTGATCGCTGGCGACAGCCACGAAATCGTCGCCAGTAGCGGTCTACAATCCACGATTACGGCGGGTGACGAGACACCACGTTCCGAGACGTACTGTAGACACACCCTCAGCGAATCCGGGATGTACATAGTCACCAACGCAAGTGAGGAAATGGCGACTGACCCTGCCTACGAGCGGTTCGGACTAGAGGCCTACGTCGGCGCGACGTTGCGGGCGGACGGGGCGGAGTACGGAACGCTGTGTTTCGTCAACGACAGCGAGTCGATTTCGGAGTTCTCGGACTGGCAGCAGACGCTGTTCGAACATCTCACGCAGTGGGTCGAAGCAGAGATCGAACGCGAGCTAGCTGTTGATACACGCGAGCAGAGCCAGCGACTGCTGGAAGCGACGTTCAACTCACCGGAGACGTTCATCGGTATTCTCAACGCTGACGGACACCTTCTCAGGGCGAACACAACAGCCCTCGGATTCATCGACGCCGATGACGACGCCGTCCTCGGGGAACTGTTCTGGGAAACGCCCTGGTGGAACCACAGTGACGAAGTAGCGTGCCGTTGCCAGAACGCTGTTGAGCGGGCGAGTGAGGGCGAGATGGTCAGGTTCGAGGCCGAGCATGTCGGTGCAGACGGCCAGCGTATCTCGACCGCCGTCGTGGCCCGGCCGGTAATGGTCGACGGGACCGTCCAGAAGGTAATCGTCGAGGGGACGGACATCACGGATCTCAAGCGCCGCGAAGAGCAAATGGAGTTTTTCAACAGTATTCTCAGGCACGACATCCTCAACGGGATGACAGTCATCGAGGCGCGCGCAGAAACGCTGGCAGATGCACTTACTGGGACACAGGCGGCCTACGCCGAGACGATTCTGGACTGGAGTCAGGACATCGTCGACCTCACACAGAAGGTCCGGAGCGTCCTGAGCACGATGTCAGACGATGAGCTGACCGAGGCAGAGACGATAGAATTAGGGCCGGTCGTCGAAGGGGCAACGAAAAAAGCGGTTTCAATGGCTGAAGACTGTACGCTCAGAACAGACATCCATGGCGATACCGTGGTCGTGGCTGACGACCTCCTCGACGATGTCGTCGGAAATATCTTGACGAACGCTGTCGAGCACGGCGGTCCAGGCACCACAATCGAGGTGACGACGGACCGCGTCGGCTCGATGGTCCATCTTCGCATCGCTGACGACGGACCCGGGATACCGCCCGCAGAGCGTGAGGCAATCTTCGAGAAGGGAGAGCGTGGACCCGAGTCGACGGGGACAGGGTTCGGATTGTACTTCGTGTCGGTGATGGTCAACAACTACGGCGGCGACATCTGGGTCGAAGACAGCGACCTCGGCGGCAGCGAGTTCGTCGTTACGCTCCCGGTAGCATAACCAGTGGGCATTTCCAAACGTTTTTGAATGATTTCTGCGTATTTCAGGTAATGCCGACAAAGAGTGCGCTCGCCCAGCAACTCGCCGTTGTCGCCGGATTCGACAATCCGCGGGCCAGTCTCGAACAGTACCGGACTCCGCCGAATCTGGCGGCCCATCTGGTCCATACTGCGGATCTTCAAGGCGACATTCAGGGACGGATGGTCGTCGATCTGGGCTGTGGCACCGGGATGTTGGCGCTGGGTGCAGCGTTGCGGTCGCCGGCGCGGGTTGTGGGGCTGGACATCGACCCCGCGCCGCTGTCGACGGCGCGCAAAAACGAGCGGAAGGTCGGTTCGACGACCCCAGTGTCGTGGGTTCGGGCAGATGCCACCACCGCTCCGCTGTCCCCGCCTGTCGAGGAAACGACCGTCGTGATGAACCCGCCCTTCGGCGCGCAGTCGGACAACGAACACGCCGACCGACGGTTCCTCGAAACTGCTGCGTCCATCGCAGCCGTGTCGTACTCGATTCACAACGACGGAAGCCAGTCGTTCGTCGAATCCTTCGCCGGGGACAACGGCGGCGAAGTGACCCATGCCTTCGAGACGGAGTTCGACCTGCCGCGACAGTTCGAGTTCCACGAATCGGACCGTCAGGCGATTACCGCAGAAGTGTACCGCATCGACTGGACCTAGGCCGCTTGCTGGCGGCGCTCCGCAATCTTCACACGAGTCCCATCTGTCCCCGCGTACAGCCGCGAGCGGTTCCGCTCGAAGGTCAGCCCGCCGATTCGCGTCCGCGTCATGTTCGCCGGAAGCGGTGCTTGCCCGACCGTTTCATTCCCCCGTGTTACGACCACGTCGAATCCGTTCTGCCGGGCCGCCACGGTCACGTTCCGCCCGTCGAGTATCACGTCCGCCGTCGATGGCTCCGAGGTGTACGCGGTCCGAGACTGGCCCCTCTCGCGCCTGAGCTGAACCCGGTAGACGCTGGCATTGCCAAGCACCGACCAGTCCGTCCGGTTCGCGTACACCGATTCACGCCAGGTCGAGCCACCGACCGTGACACGCTCCTTGCCGTTAACTGCGAGCTGACCCGGCTGGACGGCGGCGATCCAGACCTCCCGCTCTGCACTAGCGACGATGACGCCGCTGGCGTTGACGGTTGTCTCCGCTTGCTGCGTAGGCACCCAGATACTCTCGAAGTACGCGTTCGGAACGTTCTCGTCATAGGCCACCACGTAGTCTCTGACCTCGATGCCGTCTTCGGGGAGCTGGTCCGCTTGCAGGTCGACGACGTTCGTCGGGACAGCAGCGAGACTCAGTGCACCGAGGACGACGAGCAGCACTATCACTGCGAGTGATGCCGGGTGGCGGTCGAACGACGGGCGAAGGCGCCGGTCAGAGCCGACGGTCGCGGCGGCGACGACGAGCGCGAGGAGAAACACCAGTGCCGTCCCAGCCCAGCGGAACAACCGAAACCGGCCGCTGCCGAGCGGGATGTACACCGCCCAGAGGCCCTGTGCGACGGCGAACACGAGCGTCGCAAAGAACACCCGCAACATGTCCGGGTGTTCGTCCCGGCTCCGAAGCAACGCGAGCGCCACGACGACGCCTGCGAGTATGCCGATAGCGTGCCCCTGGATAGCGATGTTCGACCACCACGGCGTCACAAACCGGGTCTGGCCAGCGGCCGTCGACACCGGATATCGGAGTGCCGAATACAGGAGGTCGAGCACGCGGGTTCCGAGAAATGCACCGAGAAACAGCGTCGGCCGCGTCACGAGCGCGAACCCGGCAATGGCAAACACCACGCCGGAAAAGCCCACAATCGGCCCGATAGCGAACACCGCGGAGAACACACCCACGACGAACATGGCGACGGGAACAACCAGAATCCTGGCAAACGGGTTCGTCCGAAGCGACGTGAAGGTCTGGACACCCCGCTTGCGAGGGTAGTGGCCCCAGACGTACTCCGCGACCGTTCCGTACACCAGTGTGCCCATGAGGTTGCCCGTGATGTGGCCCTGACTGCCGTGAGTGAACGCCCCCGTGAGCATCCCGAACGGGTAGAAGTACGACCACGTCCGGAACGGGGTCACAAGCGGGTCCCGCGGGTGCCACCATGCGCCCTGCAGGAACAGGTACACCGCCGTGACACCCGCAATTGTCACCAGCGTCCCCCACGGGACCCCAAGCAGGAGTCGCGCCCGTACACCATCGCCCAGTCGTACACCCGAGAGTCGGCGGACGGCAAGAAGGATGACAAGCACCACGACGAGGACGACCGCTTCCTGCCATGGGAGCCACGCGGGCATGGCCGGCGTCGGCAGCGACTGCATCATTCACGCACAGTTCGGGTACGCGACGGCTTATGGATGGCGACAGGTGTCACTCGCCAACAGTGACTGATGGTGCTGGGCGAAGGCAACCGACTGTGGTAGACGCGGGACCTCAGAACATAGACAGGCCGACGCTGTACGGCCACGACGTACCAGCTACCGCAAGCAGCGACAGCGCGCCGCCGGCGAGGGCGATGTTCTTGAGGAACTGCGTCATCTCGTCCTGTACCTGCTCGTCCGGGACCGCCCAGAAGTTGTGCATCATGACGGCGGAAGCGACGAGGAACGTCGCCAGCGCCCCGGCCGCGATGACGGGGTACGCGCCGAGGATGACGAGGACGCCGCTGACGAGGAGCAATCCGCCGCTCCCGTAGACCGACGCCGCGGGTGCCGGGAGCCCTTTCGCCGCCGCGTAGGGCGTCATCTGGCCGGCGTTCTGGAAGTGGTTCAGGCCCATGAAGGCAAGCACCCCACCGAACAGGAGTCGGCCCAGCAAGAACAGCTCGCCCGCTCCGGCGGACTCAAACGCCATCAGGCGCTCACCTCCATGGCCGGAGTCGTTTCGCTACGAGACTGTCGAACCGCGATTAGTGGTTTCATTACGTTACTTGGTTCGTATCCGAACCTATTTGTACGTTCCCGGACAATGGGGATACCAGGTAGCACTGATGTCATCTGAAGTATTCACTGCCGCGGACGAGGAAGAGGAGAGCGGGCCGTGTGCCGTCATCGAGTCACTGGAACAGATCGGGTCGCGCTGGCGACTGGTCGTGCTCCACGAACTCCAGAACGGCGAACAGCGGTTCAACGAACTCAAACGGGCCACCGATGCCAGTTCTCGTACCCTCTCGCGGGTCCTCGATGATCTCCAGGAGATGGACTTTGTCGACCGACGGCTCGAAGAAGACGCGCCAGTCGCGACGTACTACCGACTCACGTCAAAGGGTGAATCCCTCTGTCCGGTGTTCGACGAAATCGAGGACTGGGCTGAGGAGTGGCTGGCCGGGTGCAAGAACTGACTGGACAACGCAGACTTTTCTATCCCCCGGCCCCATCGCTTTACCAATGGGAGTACGGCCACCAGCCGATAACAGCGACGAGCCAGACGTCATCGAGTTCGGTATCGCGGCACTCGACGCCCGCCTGTCGGACGTGGACATCGAGTATCCCGCGACCGCGAGGGAGGTCCGGGACGCCGCCGGCCACATCACGGTCCCGTTCGACGCGTCGGGCCACTCGATGACCGTCGCCGAGGCGCTTGACGAGACGAACGCCACGGAATTCGACAACGAGCAGGAGCTACTCAACGATCTCCATCCGATATTCGAGCGCAAACGGGAAGCGACCAGAAACAGTCTGCTCTCCCAGCTCCGCGCGCTGGTCCCGTTCTAAACTACTCGTCGGGCTGGTGCGGAGAGACCGCTGGCGTTGTCTCTGTATCACTCTCTCCGGTGCCCTCCGCGTCACCGACCGGCTGGTCGTCGAACACGTCCGCCGGCTGATCGCGGGTCTCGTGTGTGAGCTGGACAGCAATGTCCTCTAGGCGGCGTGTCTGTTCGCGGTTTACCGCCACGAGCATATCAGACAGGACGCCGAACATGAGGAGCTGAATCCCCAGCAGAATGGCGAACGAGCCGACAACTGCGATCACCTCGTGTGAGATGCTGTTAACGACCCAGTCATAGGCCACGTACGCGCCGAGGAGGAACCCGACCACAGTGCTCCCGAGGCCAACGCTCCCAAAATAAAACAGTGGATTGTTGGTCTTTGCCATCTGGTACAGCGTCAGGATGATTGTCGCGCCGTCCCGGAACGGACGGAGGTTCGTGTCGGACTCGTCGGGCCGGGGCTGGTAGGTGATCGGCACCACCGTCGTCGAGATATTGTGTTTGACACACTCGACGGCCATCTCCGTCTCGATACCGAAGCCAGAAGCCGTCAGCGAGCTCCGCTGGAAGGACTGGCGCGTAAAGGCTCGATACCCGGAGAGGATATCGGTGAGGTCCCGTCCGTGAATCGTTTCGAAGGCACTGTTAATGATGCGGTTGCCGATCTGATTCAGTTTCGTCATCGCGCCGGGTCGCATATCCGCAAACCGGTTTCCGATGACGTGGGCGGCCTGGCCTGACAACAGCGGTTCGAGTAGCCTGTCCGCCTCGTCGGGCCGATAGGTCGCGTCGCCGTCGGCCATCAGGACGTACGGCTGCTCGATGTGACGCGTCACCGCCTCTCTGACGGCCTGCCCCTTCCCCGAGCCGGACTGTTCGACGACTCGCGCGCCGGCTGACTCGGCAGCCTCCTGTGTTCCGTCGGTCGAGCCGCCGTCAATGACGAGAACGTTGGTAAAGCCCTGCTCACGAAACCCGGACACGACCGACTCGATGGTCTCTGCCTCGTTGAACGTCGGCAACAGTATACAGACGTCGTCTCGGTCGGCCATTGACTCAACGTCATCCACGCGAAGACAAATAAATGCGGGTCTGCCCGCGTGCGGGTTTTCGGTCAGATTCTCGCAGTCGCCGATAAAAAAGCGGTGACTGCCAGGAAGCGCTGACAACAGCCGTGTCAGTCGTTGCGCTGCTCGCTCATGTGCTCCCAGACCTCCGCACAGCCACAGCCGTCTTCGATGTCTGCCAGGTGATCGTCTTCCTCTGTCTGGGATGTCGCAGTCATGTTACTCACTCTGCGAGTAACTACTCGCCGCCACCCACTAATAGATTTGGGCGGCGGGCGACGCGTTTTACATTCCCTGCCACACATGAGCGTGTATGAGCGACCCTGCGGACGTGTTCGACCTAGTCGGGCTGACCGAATACGAGGCGACAGCGCTGGAACAGCTGCTCTCGCTCGGCCGAACGACGGCCCCGAATCTCGCGGAAGCGAGCAGCATCCCCAAGGCCCGCGTCTACGGCGTGCTGGAGTCGCTCTCCGACCGCGGATTCATCAAGGTGATTCCCGGCCGTCCCAAAGAGTACCAGCCGAAATCGCCTGGCGAAATCCTCGACCGGGCCGTCGAGAACCGCAGGCAATCATACGAATCGTTTGCCACAGACATCGACTCCTACCGCGAAGCCTTCCTCGCCGAGTACGAACCACGGTTTGAACGGGCAAGCGAAGACATCTCGCCGACGGCAGAACTGTTCCACGTCGTCGACGTGGGCGAACCAAGCGAACGCGAGACCCGCCGGCTGTATGATGACGCCGAAGCGACGCTTCGTGTCATCACCAATAGCTTCGCCTACCTCGATAGCGTCGAACGCGCACTGGCGGAGACACTCGACCGTGGAGTCGAGGTCAGCGTTCTCTTCTTGCATCCCGACGAGCTACCAGCGGAGAAGGCTGCTGTTCAGGCCGACATCGTCGACCAACTGGCCTCGGAGTACCCTGCTGTCGACCTGCGATTCAGCACGGAGAAACTCCCCTGGCGCGGGACGCTCGTCGATCCGAGCATGGACTACGACAGCGGTGAGGCGATTCTACTGGTCGAGGAGCCGGACGTTCCCAACCACATGCGGCAGGCCGCACTCACGGACAACGGCTCGTTCGTCGCTGGGATGCAGCGCTACTTCGATCTGATCTGGGAGTATGAGAGCGTCGACACGGCCCGTCAGACGTAGCCAAGGTCCTCCAGTCGCTGGTATGTCCTGTCGTCGAGGTCGTCGAAGTCCTCGCCCGCCGTCTTGACGTCGCGTTCCTTTATCGACTCGAACGCACGGTCGACGTGTTCCGCACCGTCGTCGGAAACCTTGTAGGACGTCTGGGCGTCGCGGCTGACAACTGTGGCGGCGTGGTCGCGGCTAGTACAGTACTTGACAACGCCCTCGCTATCGTCTTCGAACACCGCTCGCGACGTGGCAGTCCACGGCGACAGGTCGTCGACGTACGCACCGGCACGCTCCTGCAGCGGTTCGTCGAGGCCGACCGCAGTGGCGAGGACCGGCCCGTCAGGACAGAAGCCGGCCGGCTGCCGGTCTCCGTCTCGAAGCCGATTCACGACCCGCGGAAATTCGACCAGCGACGCGGGACCGTCGACCCGTCGGGGTTCGGTCTGGCCCGGATGGCGCACGATGAGCGGGACGTGGAGCACGCTGTCGTGAATCGTGACGCCGTGCTCTGCGACCCGGACGCCCGGCCGCACGTCGCTCCGTTCGCCGAATCCTTCACCGTGGTCGCTCGTGATGACGAGGAGGGTGTTTTCGAGTTCGCCACGCTGTTCCAGTGCCGAAACCAACCGTTCGAGCTCCGCGTCCATCTGGCGAATCGCCCCATCGTACAACGACTCCACCGCCTTCTTTTGCCACCACGGCCGGTGGCCGCCGTTGAAGTCCCACTTCTGGTCCTCGAAGGAGGCCTGCAGCGACGACGCCTCCGAGCCGCCCCACTGGTCGTATTCGGGCATCGGTTCGTACGGAATGTGTGCGTCCATCAGGTTGAGACACGCCGCCCACGGCCCCTCCTGCCGGTCGCTCCAGTCCAGCAGCGAATCCACGTAGACGTCCGCCGGCGTTGACGCTCTGACGCTGTCCGGGAGGAGCCGCTTGTAATCGGACTGGAGTTTCGTCGCCACACCGTTTGCCAGCGACCGGAGCGGCGCGTCGTCTGTCAGCGCGAGTTTGACGAACTCCGCGTACTGGCCCCGCCCCTCGTTCGAGACGAACTCGTGGGGATTGACTGCGCCCGGGAACGGGACGTTCCGTGCACCGACGACCTCGTCGAACCCGTCCCGGAGTCCGACATCGACGGCCGTCAGCCAGTCGTTCTCGGTGAACACGCCCGTTTCGTAGCCGTCCTCGCGCAACTGCGAGAATACCGACGCCGAGGGGTCCAGCCGGTGGCCCGCCGAGACGACGCCGTGTTCTTCGACGTGTAGACCGGAGAAGATGCTCGCGTGGCTCGTGACGCTCCGCGCACCGGGGGCCCGGGCCTGCTCGTACAGTGTCGCCCGCTCCGCGGCAAAGGAGTCCAGAAACGGCGTCGTCTCGTTGACGTGGCCGTAGGCGCTGAGGTTCTGTGCCCGGGCGCTGTCGAGGATGACCAGCAAGACGTTTGGATCGTCCGACATAGCTACATATACCCGAGGTCTTCGAGATGCTCCTTGACTTCCTCCCCTGACCGGTCGCCGTCGTGCGACGCCGTCACCTGCGGCGTCGACGTGTGGTCGGTCCCGTCGAGTTCTGCTTCGATGGCCGCACGGACGTCGACGACGCTCTCGATCGCGTCGACCATGGCCGCGTCGGTCCCCGCAATCATCGCCTCGTCGGTGTGGACCCCGTCCTGCAGACCGTGGTCGCTGACGAGCAGTAGCTCGTCGTTGTCACCGAGGTCGTCACGGACCTCGCCGACGAACTCGTCGAGTTCCTCGTAGGCGCGGTCCTGCAGCGATGGCTGTTCGTACGCGACGTGGCCGACGAGGTCGAGCCCGCTCGTGTATGCAAACACCAGTTCGTGTCGGCCGCCTCTGAGCGCCCGTCGTGCGCGAGCGAGGCGAACCATCGACATTTCGAGGCACTGCTCGTAGAACAGCGCCGGGTCCGTCGACGAGTGCCCGCCTTTCGCTTCGAGGTCGCGCTCGAAGAGGTCGCCGAGGTTTCGCCGAAGGCTGTGCTCGCGGTCCTCGGTGTCCGGGTCGATCACGTAGTTCGGGATGCCGATTGGTGCCGCCTCTCGGCCGTCGAACACTGTCGACAGGCCGTTCTCCTCGTAATACGTCGCCGGGATCCGAAACGCGTCCTGTTCGGTGTTATTCAGTAGCCACGCCCCGAGACGCGTCTGCAGCCCCGACGGGAGGAGGTAATCCGCGGCAGCGCTCCCGAATCGGAGGGCAGGGTTCTCCCAGGCGACGCCGTTGTCGAGCGTGATCCCGTGTTCCGGTGGCCTGAGGCCGGTAATGATCGTCGGCCAGAGTTCGTGCGTGCTGGGGCCGCCCTCGACGCTCCTGATCGTCTCGATAGCGTGGTGATCAGCGAGCGTCAAATTCGGATGTGCCGTCGAGTCTACTAGTTCCGGGTCGAGTGCATCGATACCCAGCACTACGAGGACCATATTTACCTCGAACGTCTCAGTCGACGGCTTAAGACCTTTCGATGCACGCGATAGACGTCGGTGCGACCTTAGCCAGACAGCGAACGGTACAGGTCGAGGTACTCCTCCGCGATTTTCTGCCAGTCGTACTTCTCCTCAACACGGTCTCGTGCCTGTCTGGCTATATGTTTCGTGAGTTCGTAATCGGAGAGCAAGGTGGTGACGGCGTCTGCGATTGGTTCCGGTGACTCTGTCGGAACGACAAAGCCCTCCTCCCCGTCGCGGACCATCTCGCGCGCCCCGGATATATCGGTGACGACCACCGGACAGCCGGTTGACATCGCTTCCAGACGGACGAGGGAGAAGCTCTCCGACCGGGACGGGTGGATGAAGGCACGCGCCTGCGACAGGTGTTCCCGGACGATTGACTGGTCGACGTACCCGTGGAACGTGACGTTCTCCTCCAGATCGAGGTGCTCAACCTGCTCGTGCAGTTCGTCTTCCAGCGGCCCATCACCGAAGATGTTGAGATGGACATCTGGATGCTCCTGTCGGATTATGTCAAGTGCATCGAACAGGATATCGTAGCCCTTCCGTTCCCTGAGACTCCCGATAGCCACGAGCACCTTGGAGTCGGCAGGCTCGCTGTACTCGAAGAGATCCGGATCCACGCCGAGCGGGATCGTCCGGAGCTTTGACTCGTCGACCAACTCGGCGTACACGTCCCGAGCTTCCTCGTGGACGACGACGACCCGGTCAGCGGCTTCCAGCGTTCGCTCGAATAGTTCCATCCGGGGCGGGTCCAGAACCGCGTCACGCGTTGCGTCGACAGCCGCGTGTAGCGGGTCCGTAAGTGGACGCGGCAGATCCGACCCCACCCACGAGGAGACCATGCGGTTGAACTCCTCAGCCATAATCGCGTGTCCCGCCTGACATGGTCCGATGACGATCGGGACGTCTCCCTGAAGGCCCGAAACCAGAAGCGGATTGAACCACCGATAGCTAAGGTTCATATGGTGGTATATGTCTACAGGACCAGTGCGTAAATCTCCCAGAAGCGTCCGGTACAACTTTACGTAGTACGCGATCCGGTTAGCGCCACCGAGCGGGTACACAGTGACGTTTTCGGGGTCAAGCCGGTCGGAGACCGTCCGCGTGTACGTGTCGACAGTAAAGTCGTCGTCGTAGAGATTATTCAAGAGATTGTAGCTCTTCCCGTATTCGTCGTTGGACATATCCGCCTTGGTCGGCCCGACGAGAACCCGCGGCATGAGTGGTGGTGGAGCAGTGGTGGAGTTAACCGTTATATCTGGCGTTTTGGCATTGATCACGCTCGGTATTTTACGCGCCGCAGTTCACGAAAGACATATTATTGCCACTCCGGTCACTCAACACAATGGATCCGCCGAACGTTCTCCTCGTCATTCTCGATAGCGTCCGGGCGAAAAACATGAGTCTCTACGGGTACGGTGCCCGGACGACGCCGTTTCTCGAACGGTTCGCCGACGAGGCAGAGGTGTACGAACAGGCGCGTGCGCCGAGTATTCACAGCGTTGCGAGCCACGCGAGCATTTTTACCGGTTATCACGTCCCTGAGCACGGCGTGACCAAGCACGAATCGGAACTGGACCCGGAGAGCACGATCTGGCGCGAGCTCGCGGACGACTACGGCTATGAGACGGGTGTCTTCACCCCAAACGTCGTCGTCAGCGTCTCCTCGAACCTCGTCGAACCGTTCCAGACTGTCGACGGGCCGCGACAGGACCCGGGTCACCGCTACTTTGAGGAGGGAATCGCACCCTCAGATGTCGAAGGGCATCAGACGAACCGCGAGTACCTCACTCGGTGTTTCAACAGCGATGCGCCGCTGCGGTCGGTGATCAACGGGCTGTACTTCCAGTATTACGACGGCGGAACCGAGGCGGAAGACGAGTCAGCCACTGAATACATCGATTCGTTTCTGGACTGGTCAGGGTCCCGGAACGGGCCATGGGCGGCGTGTCTCAACCTGATGGACGCACACTACCCGTACGAGCCGGGCGCGGAGTACGATCAGTGGGGTGGCGACGAGTTACAGGCCCTCCACGATTCCCTGCCGGCCCCACCGTCACGAGAGATTGCCACCGACGGGGACTGGTGGAAGCTCCGGGCGGTGGAGAGTCTCTACGACGGGTGTATCAGGCAACTCGATGCCGCGATGGAGTCCCTCACAGCGGCGCTCAGGGACCGAGGCGATCTAGACGAAACACTGCTGGTCATCACAAGCGACCATGGCGAGGGATTCGGCGAGCGAAGTCGTATCGACCCCAGTGTTCAGGTCGCGGACCACAGCTGGGGGATCAGCGAGGTACAGACGCACGTCCCGCTCGTCGTTAGCCGGCCGGGCGAGTCAGACGGCGTCGTCGAGAACCGGATCGCGAGCCTCACCCGGTTCCCCGACGTAGTCAGAAACGAGATCGACGGCGAGCGTGGATCGTTCACCGTCGACGATCATGCGATTGCAATGACCCACCGTCTCGAACAGCCGGAACGAGTGTTACCGGCAGCGTGTCAGGACCGGTCGAAATACGGCGGCCCGTGGCGAGCGGTCTATCGACAGGACGGCGACCGCGTCAGAAAGGTCGCCGACCACGGATCGACGGCGCGAACGATACTGATAGAGAACGCTCAGGTGTCCTATCCGCGAGACGACGAGGAATCGTCTCTGGGAGCCGTTTACGACAGCTTCGAAACTAAGGGCGTTCGGAAGGATCAGAAGGACGGACAGGCGCTTGATGATGATGTCGAAAAACAGCTGGAAGAGCTGGGCTATCTCCGGTAATCAGCTTCACCGGTTATCGCAGTGAAGCGACTTGCGGGATGTTGTCGAGGACTACAGTCCGGAACTGAGACGAGATAGACACTAACACTGCGAAATAGGTGGCCGCCCCAAGGATGATAAGTGCGGTCGTCGCGACCTCGTTGGGGAACGGTTCGTTCGCCCGCGTTAGCACACCGTTGAGAACGGTGACGAGTATCCCCATCGCTACCGTCGCACCAATCTGTCGCAAGATTTCGGTGACTGGAACACTGAAGTCGAGATGTCTGCCAAGGATGAGATAGCCACCGATCAGGCTCAGGAGCGAAGACAGCGCGGACGCCAGCGCAGCCCCGGTCATACCGATGGTATAGACAAGCGCCGCGTTCAGTGTCACGTTCGAGGCGATCAGTATCCCGTTTACCTTGAACGCCGCCTTCGGTTGGTCGATCCCCCCGAGCGCGTTCGTGAACTGCTTCTGGTAGCCGTAGAACAACACAGAGAGAATAAGCAGCCCGAGGACCTGTGCCCCCTGTACGAACTCGTCACCGTAGATTCGAAGGATGCGATTGGACAACAACAGCCCGCCGACGAGACCGGGTATCGTCACCAACCCGGTGTACGAGAGCGCATCCTCTACGAGGGATGCGACCTGTTGGTCTCGATCGTCTACCGACAGCTTGCTCAGTTCTGGAAACAGCGCGCCACTGATCGACGTACTGAAGATAATGAGGAAGTTCGCGATGTTCCAGGTGATCCCATAGACGCCGACGAGCGAACTCGGCACGAACAGCCCGAGAATGATAACGTCGGCTTGCTGGAACGTTTTCCCTTCGAGCCGCCCCATCCAAGCGTACTTCGCGTAGTCGACGAGACGCTCGAAGTGTTTCTTCTCCGGAAGGTTGTACGGTCCACCGAGAACGTAGAGCCCGGCGACCACGAGGACGAGGCCACCCAGCGCATACCCCATGACGAGCGCAGTCAATCCGAAGCTGAGAAGTACACCTCCGACCTGCAGGACCGTCCTGGCGATTCGTCGTGCAACCTTGAGCACCGCCGCGACGTGGACCATGTGGGCCCCGTTGAGCATCGCATCGACGTACGACCCGAGTAGTCCAACCGCGAGAAGGATAATTACGAACCCGATATGGTCGACATCAAAGCTGCTGGTGACGACGTCCTGAAACAGCAACAGACCGACAATGATTACGCCACCGATGGCTGCAATTGTGAGCCCCCCCGCAAGCTTGTACTCCCCTATGTCCGTCCCCTCGCTGACCCGTTTCGTAATCGCGCTGCCGATTCCGATAGATCCCAGAAGCGAGAGCCACGCAACGATAGAGAGCAAGAGATAGTATCTCCCGAGGACTTCCGCACCGAGTAATCGTGCGAACAGGATCGTGGCGATGAAGCCGGCCGCAGAAGAGAGCCCCTTCGAAACGAAAGAGATGAACGATGTTTGTCCGATTCGCATCCGTATGCATCAGGAGATGGACAAGACGTTATTAGAACTTGTTGATATCTCTGTGAGTGGGTGTGTAAATCAGCGTATACCGTGGTAACGCGCCTAATCAGCCTGTGAAGCGATAGGTGACGTGCCGACTATCGGAACGCTGGCCAATCAGCAAGATAGCACACCTACAGCCGCTTGAGTATCGACCTGTACCGCTCACAGGCCGCCTCAAAGCTGTACTCAGTCTCGATTCGGTTGCGTCCGTTCTCGCTGATGTTGTCAAGATCGTCTCGGTCCAGACTATCGAGTATAGTCTGTCGAAGCGCCGGCGGCTCCCGTGAATCAAGCAGGAAGCCGGTTTCGCCCTCGCGGACAACGTCTGGAACGCCCGAAACCGGTGAGGCCAGTACCGGCGTTCCGCAGGCCAGCGCTTCCAGTATTGTCGTCGGTAGTCCCTCCGTCGGCTGTGACGGCAACACGAGCAGCGAGAGATCGTTGAGTTGGTCGGGCACATCGTCGTGATCCACCCAGCCGGTGAGTTCGACTGCGCCGCGCTCGATTTCAGACGCGAGTTCGGTTTCCAGCCACTCCCGGAGGTCACCGTCGCCGATGAACCGGAAGGTCACGTCGTCGGGTAGCTCTGTGGCGACAGCAGCGAGTTCGCGGACGTTCTTTTCTTCGTCAAGCCGACCGAGGAACCCGACGATGCGGTCGCGGTCGGCGTAGGGCTGCTGGACGCGAAATTCATCCGTCCGGACGTAGCGCGCCCCCGTCGGATACACGGTCGGGGATTCCGGATGCAGGTCCAGTTGGCGGGCCATCTCGGGCGTGTAGGTGATGACCCCGTGAGCCGCGGCGAAGCCGGCTCGTTCAAATGCACGGACGGCACTGGCGAGCCCGGCAGCCACCGGGTCCGGCAACTGCTGTTCCCAGTTCAGCCGGAGCGTCAGCGGCACATCACCGCGGGGTTCGACGAGAACCGTTTTACCGAGCAACCGAGCCGCGATAATGGGAAGCAGGTACGACGTTGCGCCGAAAAACAGGACTACGTCTTCGTCACGGTCGGCGATGACGCGGCACATCCGGAGCTGGTTCAACAGGAACCGGACGGCGGCGGTGACGACGGAGTCGCCCGCGCCTTTCTGCGTGAGCTCGACGAGTTCGTGCCGGTCGCGAATCTCGGAATCAGCCGGCAGATCAGCCGTCACGAGCGCGACCGATGTCACAGCCGACAGGATGTCGAGCAGGCTTCGTGTGGCGTTCTCGCCAGCAGCGGCGAGGGGATGGGTCACGACGCAGACACTCGGGAGTGATTCGTCAGTCATAGAATCCACTTTCGTTCGGTGTCACGGGTGATTCGCTGGCTACTCTGTAGTGTCTGTGGGCGGAGAGAACAGGTCCCGGGGAGTGATTTCGACATATAGTTGTCATTAGCAAGCCGGTTCATCGTCTATCCGCTTTAGCACGACGATAGTCGGGTTTCCGTCTTCGGGGAACGACGAAAGTCCGGCGCTGTCTCTGAACTTTCGCTCCGCGCTGAGTTCGGTGTCCACCGGCGGACCGAACGTCCGGACGATTTCGTAGTCCTCCTCGGCAAACAGCGCCGACATGCGTTCAGTCACACCCGGGTACACGGACGGATCCTTGAAAAAGCGGAAGTAGTGGTAACTGGAGAGCACGACGTACTCGGGCGCGTTACAGTCCAGTCGTTCAAGCCCCGGCTGCCACTCCTCGCGAGGGAACGTCGAATGAATGACGTACCGGTTCACGGTCGCTTCTTCGGGGAACTCCGGGAGGTACACGCGCTGGGAATACACGTCGACAGTATCAGCGCTATCCAGATTCGCGTGTGTCCACTCAGTTGCCTCCTGCCGGGACTGGCTGACATCGGCGACACCGGCGACAGTGTGTACGCCCGAAAAGACGACGACGAGCGTGAGAAATCCGATGCCGACCACGCGCATTGAGCGATCGGATCGGGTCAGATCGGACCCGGCGACGCCGGCGAGGACCGCGAGAACCGGGAATAACGGCATCACACGCGGGAACTGTGTCATGTTCCCCTGAGTGATGACTGCGAAGTACGGGATAGCATAGAGAAGCAACAACCAGACCGCACTGTCAAGGGTGCCTCGCAAGAGGAAAGCGATGACGAGTAGTACGGACAGTATCGAAAACAGGAACAGTACGATGCCCTGTCCTTCGGCGAGGTGTGCAAGCTGAATGAGCCACCCGGGGTCAGACCAGTTGTACGAGACGGAGTCGCTCGTACTGCGGACGACGTACCGAGAAATCTCATCGGCCCACGACACTGGATGGAAAAAGATTGACGGGGTCGTGGCGACGTAACCGAGTATAGTTAGCGTCGGGTACCTCCAAACCGCTTTGATGAACTCACCGACGGTCCCCGATTCGTCCCAGTGGCGTTCGATGATGACGATAGCAATAGGCAAGACGAGGAGCCCGGCGGTTGCCTTCGTCGACGCTGCTAAACCAGCGACCAGTGCGGCAGCCAACAACGTTCTGGTCTCTCTCGAATGAAACGCACGAACCGTTAGCAGGAATCCGAGCATGAGGAAGAACGTCATCGGGACGTCCTCAGTAGCGTAGTGGGCGGTGAGGACATACCCGACAGAAGTCGTGAGAAAAACGGACGCGAGGATTCCGGCACGGCGGTCCAGTAGTTCTCTACCAAGGTAATAGAGGACGACAACAGTCCCGACACCGAACAAGACAGATACAAGCCGACCGGCGAACAGCACGTCGTAGAAGGCTGTGAGAAGGTCGGGAGACACACCCCAGCTCGGCGAGCTTCCGACGCTGGCTGCGCCCGACATGATGTCGCCGAACTGTCCGGTCACGAGCCAGTACAGCGTCACCGGGACGAAAGAGAGCGCCAGAAGGTAGAGGTGGAGGTTCCCGCCTTTCCGGAAGTTATCGATGAAGGGGTTCTGCTCGTATCCCATCCTGAGAGCGAGTTCGATAGCGCCGGTTTCGTCCGGAAACGTCAGATGCGGCCGCAGTCGCCAGGTACCGAAGACCATCAGCAGGAACGCAGCGAGCGCGATGAGCGGCACAAACGGCTCACGCCGGACCGACTTGCTGATTCTGTTCCACAGGATAGAGGGCATTTCCTCGTGATTGACCACTGACTGTAATAGTCTGTACGGTTCCGGGAGACAGCACCCCGATTACAGGCATGCGTGTTGATTTTGTATACGTCTCTTCATCAGGGGAGTGTCAGCCTGAAAACCACTCTAAAGGACTAATGATCGGGATGTTCGCGGTATCGGCATAATTTGAGCAGGTAGCAAATGGCAACTGTTAATAAATGCGCATCTTGTAGCACATACAGACCCTCAGAATGGCAAAAACAGGGAGTCTACCGGACGGGTCGGCCGTATCAGCGACAGATACCGACAGTGACGTCCAAACGTCTATTGTGCTTCCTGCATATAACGAGTCCGAGAATCTGGAGCCGCTAGTCGACGAGATCCAGTCTACGTTCCGTGAGAATACGACGTACGGCCCATACGAGATAGTTGTCGTTGACGATGGGAGTACGGACGGGACGGCCGAGACGATACAGCAGATCGCGACGGACCGTGACGAAGTGACAGGAGTCTTACTTCGACGTAACTTCGGGCAAAGTGCGGCCCTGGCTGCCGGAATCGACTACTCGATAGGGGAATACATCGTGACGATGGACGCCGACCGGCAGAACAACCCGGCAGACATCCCGAAGCTCCTCACGAAACTCGAAGAGGGGTACGACTGCGTCAGCGGTTGGCGGCGCGACCGCGACGACCCGCTCTCGAAAACTATTCCGTCGGCAATACAGACACGGTTGGCGAAGCTGACAGGGCCGGACATTCACGACTTCGGATGCACGCTGACCGCCTACCGAGCTGCGGGGCTGAAGGAGATAGACCTCTACGGCGAGGGCCACCGGTACATCCCGGCGAAGCTCCACAAGCGAGGGTACAAAATAACGGAACTGCCCGTCGACCACCGGCCGCGAACCGCCGGGGAGACGAAGTACGGGATGAAGCGGCTGGTCAAGGGGTTCGTCGACCTCCTGTTTCACGTCTTCTGGAACCGGTTTTCCACCCGGCCGTCGCATTTCTTCGGCGGTATCGGGCTCGTCCTGATGACGGCCGGCGGCCTCATCGGGTCACACATGGTGTTTCTCAAGTACGCCTTCGGACAGTCGCTGGCACCGCACGTCCCGCGCCTTATTCTGACTGTCGCCTTAGTCATATTTGGGGTTCAGCTTGTGATGTTCGGATTCCTCGCGGAGATGATCGTGAAGCAACAGTATCGAGACGAGCAACCGTATCGCGTTAACGCCATCATCGGTGAAGATTGACAATGCAAAATTTCGATTCACACGCTATCGAGAACGTACTGCTCGTTAGCATCGACTGTCTCCGGGAAGACTGGCTCCAGCGGGGCATCTCGGAGGGCATCGTCCCGACGCTCGAACGGCTGGCGACCGAGGGGTTGTACTTCGACCGGGCGTTCACCGTGGCAAACACCACCGACCCGAGCCTCACGTCGTTCATGACCGCCTCGTACCCCCACACCCACGGCGTCCAGGAGAACGGCTGGGGGCTCGACGAGTCTATCCCCGTCCTCGCGGAGTCGGTACAGGACGCGGGCCACGACACGTTCGGCGTCGTCAGCGTCGACCACCTCAGCGACGAGCACTCGGGGCTGGGCCGGGGCTTCGACGAGTACTGTGACGGCGGCGGCTCCTACGATACGCTGTACCCGATTCTGAGCCGGATATACGACACGAAGACGTTCAACACGGTGTTCGGTGCGGTGAAAGACGTCGGGACCGAGCAGTGGAACCTCAAGTCGCTCCTGCGACAGACGGGACTCATCAGACTGCACTGTCGGACGGCAAAGAGCGTGACACAGGACGCCGTCGAGCAGCTAGACCGCGTCGACGGCCCCTTCTTCGGCTGGGTCCACTACTTCGACATGCACGAACCGCGGAACTACGACCGCGGCGACCTCGACACGCACGACGAGTACACGGCCGCGATGAAGCTCGTCGACGGGTACGTCCAGCAGGTACTCGACGAACTCGAAGCGCGGGACCTCCGCGAGGAGACGCTCGTGATTCTCACGGCCGACCACGGGGAGGCGCTGGACGACCACGGCTACACGGGCCACGGCCGCCAGCTCTACGACGAGGAACTGCACGTCCCGCTCGCGTTCCACCACCCGGACATCGACGCGGAGACCGTCTCCGACCAGGTCCGGACAATCGACATCGCGCCGACGGTGCTCGACCTGCTGGACGTCGAGGTCCCGGACGCGTTCGAGGGGCGGAGCCTCCGCGTGAACGACGACGGGACGCCGCCGGGAGACCGAGACGCGTTCCTGACCGCCTATCCGGAGTTCGCGGAGTCCATCGGCCTCCGCACGCCGGGGTGGAAGCTCATTCGCGAGGGGACCGAGCACGAACTGTACGACCTCTCGGCGGACCCCGAGGAGACGAACGACCTCGTCGCCGCCGGCGCGACGGACGGGACGCCGTACGACGACCTCCGCGAGAAGCTCCAGGCGTGGGACAGCGCCGGCAGCGACGTCAGCGACCAGGACATCGATGCCGACACGCAAGAGATGCTGAAAGACCTCGGCTACGTGGACTGACCGTAGGACTCAAGTGTTTCTCAATCGGTGCTGGTAGCAATGAGGGATGTCATCTTCGTTACTGCGGACTCCGTCCGTCACGATTTCCTAGACGCGATGGAGTTCGTTTCTACGTTCTCGAACCACCGGGGCGTGACCGGGGCCCACTACACGCGACCGAGCCTCGCCAGTATTCTGACCGCCTCGTACCAGGGGGCTATCGAGTCCCGCGCGATGTCCCCGACAGTCGCCGAAGCCTTCTCCCAGGCCGGATACACGACGATTGGCCTCTCCTCGTCTCCCCACACTGACCCGCGGTTCGGGTTCGACGCGGGATTTGACGTCTACGAGAACTACTGCGAGGCGGGCAACCGCGGCAACCCGCTCCGACAGTTCGCCTCACAGTTCGACCTCATCCGGAAGGTCTACCACCGCTTCCGGCCGCCCCACGCGAAGCTATCGAACCGGCTCCCGGACGACGAACTCATCGACAACGCCATCGCGGCGTTCAACGACGAGTCGGGCCCGCGGTTCATGTGGCTCCACATGATGGGCACCCACCGCCCGTACGGCCTCGGCGACGACGCCGTGCCCAAGGAGATAGACCGGAAGGCGCTGTTCGCCCCTGAGAAGCTCACTGCCGACGAGAAGGAGACGATTACGCGGAAGTACCGCCAGACCCTCTCTCGGGCGGACGCCGAGATAGAGCGCCTCGTCGACTCGGTGGATTCGTCGGAGCCGCTCGTGGTGTTCAGTTCGGACCATGGCGACGAGTTCGGCGAGGACGGACACTACTTCCACCAGCCACAGCGGCGGCGGGTGGTCGACGCGCTGACCACCGTGCCCGTGGCGACGAACGACCTCTCGCTGTGTGAGCCACTCAGCGTCCTCGACATCGCCCCGTCGCTGCTTGCCGAAGTCGGCGGCGAGATCCCGTCCGAGTGGCACGGGAAAGACGTCCGCGAGACGCCCCGAGACCAGACGCTCACCATCGCCCCGTGGCACGGCACGACGACCGTCGCGTGGCAGGACTTCGAGACGAAAATCGTGAGCCGCGACGCCGACGTGTCGATGGTGCGGAACGGCGAGACGGTCGACGTCGAGCGCGAGGACGTCGACGAGGACCTCAAACAGCAGATGCGCGACCTCGGTTACGTCGAGTGATGGCCGATGACGACAGCATCCTGAAAGGCTACCTCTCGGTGTTTACCGGCGACCTCGGCCGACTCCTGACCTTCGCCGTCTTCATCCCGTTGCTGGTCCGTACCGTCGGCGAAGGCGGGTTCGGGACCTACGCGCTCGTGATGGCGATTTTCCTCCCGAGCCGGAAGATACTGAACCTCGGGCTGTTCGAGGCGACCAAGACCTACGCCTCGCGGGAGCGCGGCGAGGAGCGAGCAAGCGTTGTCACCACGTCCTTCGCACTCCACGTCGGGAGCCTCCTCGTCGGGATTCCGGCGCTGGTCGGGCTCATAACCTGGCTTACCGACGGGACGCTCCGGACGGCGCTGTACCTGATGCTCGGTGCGGTCGTCGGGGAGCAGCTGTACTACTTTGGGCGCGGCGTGCTCCACGCCTACAAGCGGGAGGAACTCGCCGAACCGCTCGTCCCGGCCCGGTCGGTCATCCTTGCCGTCGTGGGGCTCGGGCTGGCCGGGGCCGGGTACGGCGTGCCGGGTGTCTTCGCCGGGTTCGCGACCGGGTTCCTGCTCACCGGCCTGCTCTCGACGGCACTTGCGTTCCGCGAGGCCGGCGTACCCCCGTCGATACGTAGCCTGGCTCTCCGGACCTACGCGCGGCCGCTCGTTCGGTTCGGGGCCCAGTCGATGGTACTCACGCTCCTCCTGACAAGCATGTACAAGGTCGACATCCTGCTTGTCAGTCACTTCTGGGACGCAACGACAACCGGTCACTACCGGGCGGCACTGCAGGTCTCTGAGTTCATGTGGGTCGTCTCGGTGGCGATGGAGATGGTGATGATTCAGTCGACGGCGGACCTCTGGGCCGACGGGCGGATAGACCGCCTCACGTCGCTGCTGTCGCGGCTCCTCCGGTACGTCGTCGTCCTCACGGTGTTGCTCGTCGCCGGCGTGTTCGTCCTGGGCGAGCAGTTCCTCACCGTGTACTTCGGCGAACCGTATGAGGCGAGCGTCCGACCGCTCCAGGTTCTCCTGCCGGGCGTGCTCGGCTTCGCCATTGCGCGGGTCATCTGGCCGGTGCTACAGGCTGGGGGACACCTGCGGCAGTTGCTGCTCGCGACCGGCGCGTCGGTGGTGGTGAACGTCGTCCTGAACCTAGCACTGATACCGCGAATCGGCATCGTCGGCGCGGCTATCGGCACCTCAACCGCATACGGGCTCATGGCGGTGACTCACGTGGTAGCGGCGCGTAACGTCGGTCTCAAGCCACTCACCGGGTTCCCGGCAGTCCGGGTGCTCGCTCTCGGCCTCGGCACGACGCTGTTGTTGCTCGCGCTGGAACCATACGGGCCGTGGTTCATCGACCTGAGCATCCTCCCGCTCGTGGGCCTCGGCGTCTACGCGCTCGGTAGCCACGTCTCCGGCGTCCTGACGTTCGACGAGGCCACCGAGGTACTGGACTCGGTGCTGAACTGAGTCAGTGGGGCGCGGCTGAGGCTACCGCCAGACGTACATCCCATAGAGGTAGCCGACGCCGACGCTCCCCGTGAGCAGAAAGAGGAAGAGGAACTGCAGGACGGCCCCGAGCGACGGGGACGTGACGATATCGCGGAGACGCGACGGGGCGAACCGGAACAGGAGGTCCCCCAGGAAGTCCGACTCCGCGCCGGTCGATTCAGGGACGAACACCTCCATCCCGCGCTTGGAGTAGCCCTGCCAGAACGCGCGGTCCACGAGCCACCCCGGGTCGGTCCGGTAGTCGAATATCTTGTGTGCGACCAGCGCGTCGGGGGTGTAGTACACCCCTTTGTCGTATTCGCTACGCAGGCGCGCACAGAGTTCCGTCTCGCCGCCCTGGAGGTTCTTCTCGCCCTGTCGGCCGCCGATGTCGTCCTCAAAGCCGCCCAGTTCAAGGAACACGTCCCGTTTGAAGGAGATGTTCGAGCCGAAGGTATTGCGGACGACGCCGGATTCGTCGGGGTCGCCGTTCGGTCCAAATCCGCGGTGGGTCACACCGATAAGCCAGTAGAACTCCGCAGGCAGAAAGCTGGGTTTGCCGGCGACCCACGCTGGCGTCATTCGGCCGCCGACCGCGAGCGCGTTCTCCTGTTGGTAGGCATCGACTAGCGCCATGACCCACTTCTCGTCAGCGATGGCGTCGTCATCGATGAATGCGACAACGTCCCCGGTGGCGACTTCGGCCCCATTGTTCCGGCTCTCTAGCAGTCCGACGTTCTCGTCGTTACAGTGTATCAGGACATCGTCTCGGTTGCCGAAGTCGGATTCGTACTGTTCGTACACGTCCCGGTTCCCATCCGAAACCAGTACGAGTTCCACGTCGTCGTAGGTCTGGGCTAAGACGCTCTCGGCCGCCGCTCGACAGTCGTCGTATCGCTCCATCGTGTGCGTACAGAGCACGACCGAGACTCGCATGGTCGGTGGTGTGCCACCGGTACTGTTAGGCGTTTCCATCCTGCGCCCGCATAGAGGTCAAAAGGCTTATGCGCGCCTTGGCAGTTTTTCCGTGCAATGAGTCAATCACGGGGCTATCTTGACGACAACCCCGAACTCGAGTCCGCCCTAGAGTGGGCCGAGCGCTGGTACCACATTCCGGTCCTCCTGGTACTGCTCGGGTTCATGCTGTGGAATCGCGTCCGGAGCTGGGAGAACTTCATTGTTGACGGCGAAGTTCTCTTCAGCGGGAACGATGCCTGGTATCACTACCGTTCGACCCAGTACGTCGTACAAAACTGGCCCTCGACGATGCCGTTCGATCCGTGGACAGCGTTCCCATACGGGACCAGTAACGGGCAGTTCGGGACGCTTTTCGACCAGATCATCGCGACAGTGGCCCTGATTATCGGCCTGGGTTCCCCCAGTGACCAGACAGTCGCGATGACGGTTCTGTTCGCGCCGGCCGTGTTCGGGACGCTAGTTGCCATTCCGACGTATCTTATCGGACGGCGACTCGGCGGCCGCCTCGGCGGCGTAACTGCGGTTACTGTGATGGCATTCTCGACCGGGTGGCTCTTGCAGCGGAGCCTCGTCGGTTTCTCTGACCACCACGTCGCCGAAGCGCTCTTTCAGGTACTCGGTGTCCTCGGTGTCATGGTGGCGGTCAGCGTCGCCGCACGTGACAAACCGATTTACGAGCAGTTCACCGAGCGAGACATAGACGCACTCCGGGACACCATCAGCTGGTCCATGCTGGCCGGTGTGGCAATTGCGATGTATCTCTGGGTCTGGCCCCCGGGTGTGCTCCTTCTCGGGATACTCGGTGTCTTCTTCCTGCTCCGACTGTGTCTGGAGTACGTTCACGACAGCAGCCCAGAACACACAGCTATCGCGGGCGCAATCACGATGGCGACTGCCGCCGTGGTGAGTGCATCGAGAATCAACGTCCTAGAGATCACAGCGACCGCCCAGTCGCTGCTCCAGCCGGGGCTGGCGTTGGCCGTTTGCTTCGGTTGTGTGTTCATGGCGTGGCTAGCCCGCTTCATGGAGCAGCGCAAATACGGCCGGTACGTGTATCCAGCGGTCGTGTTTGGAATCCTCGCGTCCGGGGCTGTTCTGATGGCATTGCTGACTCCCAGCCTGTGGGACTTCTTCACGCGAAACGTAACGAGAGTCATCGGGTTCACGATCAGTGAAACGGCCGGAACCGTCGGCGAGGCCGCGCCGCTACGGGGCGCTGGGGTCCTGTTCGAGGCACACGGGTTTGCTGTCATCGTTGCGGCTATCGGTGGAATCTTTCTGCTCACAAAACAGTTCCTCTCCGACGATGCGCCCGCTGAAGAACTGCTCGTCGTCGTCTGGGCACTGTTCATTCTACTTGCCGCGTTTACACAGCAGCGGTTCGCGTATTATCTGGCCGCGCCGATTGCAGTGCTATCGGGAATGGTCGTCGGCCAATTCATCCACTGGTTCGATTTCAGCGCCGACGACGGGATCGAATACTATCAGGTCATGACGATTCTCACGGTACTTCTCGTCATCGTCGTCCCACTATTCGCGTTCGGCACAGCGCCGGTCGAAGCCGGTTCGACCGGTCCCGGGCCGAGTATTCAGGGCTGGGACGAGAGCCTACAGTGGATGGAAGGGAACACGCCCGCGGAGGGCGCGTACGGCACCGGTGGTGACGCGACTCTCGATTACTACGGCACCTATCAGAAACAGGACGACTTCGACTACCAGCAGGGGCAGTACGGCGTCCTGTCGTGGTGGGACTACGGGCACTGGATTACGACGCGAGGCGAACGGGTGCCGAACGCGAACCCCTTCCAGCAGGGAACGGATACGGCCGCACCGTTCCTGATCGCACAGAACGAGACGCGGGCCAACAGTATCCTCAATAGCACAGACGAAGACGACGCGAAGACGCGGTACGTTGCCGTCGACTGGAAGATGGCTGAGACCAACGGAAACCTCGGTGGCAAGTTCTTTGCACCACCGGCATTCGTTGACGGAGTACAGACTAGTGATTACTACAGTCGGCTGTACATCCAGTCCCAAGCCGGTGGGGTCCGCCAGGTGACGTTCCAGCACCAGGCCTACTACGAGACGATGGTCACTCGGCTGTACCGTTTCCACGGAAGTGCCGCCGAGCCTCAGCCGATTGTCATCGACTGGGAGAACAAACAGACGAGCCAAGGCGTGCAGTACCGTGGTGCACCGACGAACGAACAGGAGCCGGAGGGCCAACAGCAGGGCCAGGTCATCCGCCAGTTCCAGTCACTTGAACTGGCCCGTCAGTACGTCGAACAGGATGCGACCTCGCAACTCGGCGGCTACGGCGACGCACCTGGCGAGCGTGTACCGGCGATGGAGCACTACCGTCTGGTCGGTTCCAGTGAGACTGAGGCGTTCCCGAACAGTCCGCAATACCAGCACTCCGCCTGGACGAAAATATTCGAGCGCGTCCCCGGTGCGACGATTGAAGGGACCGGACCGGCCAACACGACAGTCCAGACCGCCGTCCAGATGCGCAACCCAGCCACGAACAAGACGTTCATCTACCGCCAGCGGACCCAGACAGATCAGAACGGGAACTTCGAGATGACCGTGCCCTACTCGACGACCGGCTACGACGACTGGGGAACTGACGAGGGCTACACGAACGTGAGTGTCCGTGCCGAGACCCAGTACCAGTTCAGCGCAGTCGGTACTAACAACGGTAACAGGACCGGCTTTACTGGCACGACCGAGGTCACCGAGGGACAGGTTATCGGTGAGGACGACTCCGCCGCGACCGTCGAGCTGGAACCGGTAACGATTCAGCAGGGCAACGAGACCAGCGGTGAATCACGCGCACCAGTGACCGAAGGCGTGGCTGAAGCGGGGGCATAGCTGCGTCCCGGCGGTTGGTCACTGGCGGAGCCTGTGCGGCCTACCCGAGACTTTTTGTTGGATTCTGTCGGCTGACTCCGTTCTAACAGTGACAGGCCTGCCGGTCGAAAAGTCGGGAGCAGCGGGCGGCGAACTCACTCGGCCAGCGGATTGAACGTGCCGTTGATATCCCACTCGTGGAGACAGTGTGGGTCGCCAGATTGCTTGGTGCCGTCGTCAGTGACGATACGCCAGCTGTGTTGGTCCGGATCCCACTCGTCGACCCGCCCACACCGCTCACACTCGCGTTTGCGTGGGGTGACGATTTCAGCCATATCTGGTCCAAGCGCGTGGGTCGTTATCAGGCTGCCGGTCCCTGACCGGTCTTCGGGACGAGTCAGAGCCGACAGCGTTGGAGTGCCACACCGGCACTGACGACAGCAACCGCTACCGCGCTCAAAAGTCCGGGAGGTCGTCCGCGCTGACTTCTTCCGCTTCCCAGTCAATGTACTCGTCGGCCAGTACCTCACAGACGACCTGTCCGAACTCGGTCAGGCCGGCGTTGATACCCGAGACCGTCCCCCAGGAGTCAATGCCCGGATGGATCTCCCGCTCGCGCCAGTCCTCGGGCAAGCCCGGTGCGTGGTAGCCGACGCGACCTGCGAAGGAGTCCCAGAAGAAATCGAACTCTTCGATGAGTCCCAGGTCAGTGACGATTTGCCACTGGTCGGCATCGAGCGACGCGTCCGCGGCCCATTCTTCGAACGCGTCGGCCCACGCGCCGTCGTCAAGGGCCTCGGCGAGTTCCTCGCGCCGGTATTCGTCGCCCTGTACGTCCGCATCGTCGTACTCATCGGCAGCGACGCCGGTAGACAGCGCCGGCCGCTCCGGCGTCTCAACATCGAGTGTCATAGTCGTGGTACGTGGCGGAGCCGAATAAAGCTCATACTGTTGGCTGTCCCGTCGTGACGGTACGGTAGTCGTCGCTCCGAGGTGACAGTGTGGTAATTGCAGCAGACAGTATCAGCGGTTCGCTTCCCCGTCGAGGGCGCGCTGTCGCAGTTGTTCACCACGGTCAGTTTCGGTCGCCACGTCGGGTACGGGAACCGGGTTCCGGTCCTCGTCGACCGCGACGTACACCGAGTACGACTCAGCGGTCGATTCAGTCTCGCTGGTTCTGATGTTCTCTCGGGCGGCCCGGAGCCGAACTTTGACACTCGTCTCGCCAGCGTCGTAGACAAACGCCTCAATAAGAGCCGTGTCACCGACAGGGATGGGTCGCTTGAAGTTTACCTGGTCCATCCGCGCGGTGACACAGGTTTCACCGGCAAAGCGCATCGCCGACATCGCCCCGAGTTCGTCCATCCATTTCAGGACGTTTCCCCCGTGGGTTGAACCCAGATGATTCGAGTGGTTGGGCTGGACCATCCAGCGGTTCTCGATATAGGTTTCCAGTACCGTTGGCATGGCCCGAGGTTGGCCAGCACTTGGGTTGAGTCTGTCGAACGGGCTTCGAAAACGTGGCTACGCCGAAACGTACTGTGCTTCCCACTCTTTCCGGGCGTCAAGTTCGCGCTGGCCGCGCTTGGTCAGCGTGTAAAAGTTCGTTCGGCGGTCGCGTTCGCCCTTCTCGATGAGTGCCTTCTCGACGAGCGTGTCAAGGTTCGGATACAGCCGGCCGTGGTTGACCTCGCTTTCGTAGTAGTTTTCGAGCTCTTCCTTGATTGCTAACCCGTGGGGCTCGTCAAGGCCTGCAATGACGTACAGCAGGTCCCGCTGGAATCCAGTCAGGTCATACATCGTATATCCGATACAGTTTGACTCTATACATATCAGTCTTTTGAATCAGCAAATCTATTACGTAGTTACAGATGCCGTCACCGTCCAGTAGTTACCACAGCATCTCTGGCTGTATTAACACGAGAGTCGGTAATAGCTTCGCCCCGTGGCGGGAACATACAATGCCACAAACATGATTTCGGTCGGTGTTTCAGCGTAGTCACCTGGACCCGACAAGGGTAAGGGAAGCGAATGTGTAACGCGGGTGATGACCGAACACGCGGAGTCGGCGGCAGACGAGTTCCCGGAACCGTCGGGGGCGGGACGCGTCGATGTCGTCGGAACCGCTCACGTTTCCGAGCACAGCGTCAGGGAAGTGGAATCAGCGATTGAGGACTCCGAGCCCGATATCGTCGCCGTCGAACTGGACGAGGGTCGGTATCGCCAGATCAAAGGCGAAACGCCTGACGACCTCGATGCGAGCGACCTCCTGCGCGGGAACACCGTCTTTCAGTTCCTCGCGTACTGGATGCTGTCGTACATCCAGACCAGACTTGGCGACCGGTTCGACATCGAGCCGGGTGCGGACATGAAAGCGGGCATCGACACCGCCGAACGGCTCGGCCTCGGCGTCGCACTCGTCGACCGGGATATTCAGACGACCGTCCAGCGGTTCTGGGCGCGGCTGACGGCCGTCGAGAAGCTCAAGCTCGTCGGCAGTCTCGCGGCCGAGATGGGGCCGCCGTTGACCGTCGGGCTGACTGTCGGCGCTGTCTTCGGCGGGCTGTTTGCGGTCGTCGCCGGGGCCTTCGGCGGTCCGTTTATTGTTCCGAGTGGGGCGCTCTCGGGGGTTCTGCCGGGCGGTCTCGGCGGGACCGTCGAGGGCTTGCTCGATACGCTGTTGCTCATCTGTGTTGCCGCGGCCGGTCTCGGAATCCCTATCGCCGCACTGCTGGTACAGTTCCGCGGCGAGGCCGACGTTGAGGAGTTCGACATGGAGAAACTGACGGATACCGACGTGGTCAGCGCGATGATGGAGGAGTTCCGTCAGTTTTCTCCCGGCGGCGCGGAGGCGCTCATCGACGAACGCGATGCGTTCATTGCACACAGACTTATCGCCCTCCGCGAGGCCGGCTATCACGTCCTCGCCGTTGTGGGTGCTGGCCACCGTGAGGGCATCGAGAACTATCTCGACAATCCGGAGACGCTCCCGCCGATGGAGTCGCTCACCGGCACCGAGGGGGGCCGTCGTGTGTCGCTGTACAAGCTCGTCGGCTACGGCTTCGGGGTCGTCTTTCTCGTCTTCTTTGGCCTGCTCATCCTCGGCGGCGCGAGCCAGGCGGTACTGCTGGAGCTTTTCGTCGCCTTGGTCGCCGTCAACGCCGTGCTGGCCGGCGGGCTGGCGAAGGTGGCCGGCGCACACTGGTCGAGTGCGGCCGCCGCCGGTGCCTTCGGCTGGCTGACCAGCCTGTTCCCGCTGCTCGCGGCCGGCTGGTTCGCGGGCTACGTCGAACTCCGGTACATCTCCGTCAACATTAGCGACATCGCGACGCTCAACGAGATACTCAACGACCAGGAGTCGCCGGTCATGGACCTCGTCAGCCGGATGCGTGCGGTGCCACTGTTCAGGCTGATTCTCGTCGTCGCGCTGACGAACGTCGGCAGCGCCATCGCGTCGTACGTCGTTTTCCCGGTGTTGATCCCGTACATCTCGTCGGACATCGGCGGAATGCAGGGCGTCTCGCGCCTGCTCTGGCAGGGCGTCCACGAAGGAACGCAGATACTCGTGGGGGTCCTCTGATGGCGGGTCGACGACGGCGAACCGCTGCGGGCCGGACCATCGGCGGCCTCAGCTTCAGCCAGCGCGAACTCCGGGACCTTCTCGTCGCCTGGCTCGCGCTTGGGCTGGCGTTCACGTTCTTCCTTGAACGGGAGTTCCGGCGCATCGTCTTCGGCCAGTTCGGCGGCCTCTCGGGTGCCGAAATCGCCAGCACGTTCGCAGTCAGTCTGCTCACCGTCGGTGTCGGCTTCCTGCTACACGAACTGGCTCACAAGGTTGTCGCCGTCCGCTTCGGCCAGATAGCCGCGTTCAAGGCCGACTACCGGATGCTCGGGTTCGCGGTCCTGGGCGGCCTCGTCGGCTTCCTGTTTGCCGCGCCGGGTGCGGTCGTCCACCGCGGCCGCCTGACGGCCAAGCAACACGGCCTCATCGCCGTCGCCGGGCCGGTGACGAACCTCGCGCTCGCCGCCGTCTTCCTCGTGCCGTTCGTCGCGGCGCTACTGTCGGGCACGGGCGGTTTCCTCTGGGAAGTCGCGCAGATGGGCCTGCAGATTAACCTCCTGCTGGCCGGCTTCAACATGCTGCCCTTCGGCCCGCTCGACGGCCGAACGGTCCGAGAATGGAGCACGCCGGTGTTTCTCGTCGTGGCGATTCCGTCGATTCTGCTCGGTGTCGGCGCGCTGTTCGTCCTCTAAGCCGCCTCCGCCGGAACGACGCTCTTTTGCCCGCGCCACGCGCGCTCTCGGGTATGACCGACAGCGAGTCTGCGGACGACACCGAGGGCGAGGAGGGACTGACCTACGCAGAAACCGGTGTGGACATCGACGCCAGCGAGGCAGCGACGAAGGCGCTCATCGGCGCGGCCGGCGAGTTCGAGGGCGACTACGCCGGGCTGGTCGACATCGGCGACCAGTACCTCGCGCTCGCGACGGACGGCGTCGGCACGAAACTGCTCGTCGCCGAGGCCATCGACGACTACTCGACCATCGGCATCGACTGCATTGCGATGAACGCAAACGACCTCATCGCGACCGGCGTCGAGCCGGTGGCGTTCGTCGACTACCTCGCGGTCGAGACGCCCGACGAGGAGACGAGCGAGGACATCGGCGCGGGGCTCCGGGCGGGGGCCGAGCGGGCCGACGTGGCGCTCGTGGGTGGCGAAACTGCCGTGATGCCGGACGTGATTAAGGGGCTGGACATCGCCGGGACCTGCGCCGGACTGGCACCGAAAAACGCCGTCTTCCCCGGCGAGGCTGAGCCCGGCGACGCCATCGTCGGCTGGCCCTCCTCGGGCATCCACTCCAACGGGCTCACGCTGGCGCGCGAGGCGGTCACGCGCGACCACGAGTACGACGACCCGTTCCCGCCGAACCCCGACAGGACCATCGCCGAGGAACTGCTGACGCCAACACGGATCTACAGCGAGGTGCTGGCCCCGCTCCGGGCCAGCGAGACCCATGCGGCCGCACACGTCACCGGCGGCGGCTGGACGAACCTCACGCGGATGGGGAGCTACCGGTACGAGATTACGGATCCCTTCGAGGCCCAGCCCGTCTTCGAGTTCGTTCAAGCGGAAGGCGAGGTCTCTGACGAGGAGATGCACCGGACGTTCAACATGGGGACCGGGTTCGTCGCCGCGGTGTCCGAGGCCGATGCTGCGGCAATCGTCAACGACAGCGAGGACGCGCGCGTCATCGGCAAAGTGACTGACGGGGACGAGGCGGTCTCGATTCGCGGCCTCGGACTTACCGAGTGAGCGGCGCGACGGATGCCCATCGGGCGCGTTCAGGCTGACAGGATGTCTTTGCCGGCGGTCTCCTCCGCAATCCGAATCTGGAGTGCTTGGCGGATATGGTATCTGGCCGCTTCAGTTTCGGCGGTTTCGAGTGCCTTTTCGAGTTCGGCGTACAGTGGGTCGCTGGGATTGGCCATGTGAATACGTCTATCGTTGGTGAGAATAGACATATACCCCTGACACTGTTTTCGGTAGTAAGCCCCTCCTACGGGGAGTACGGGCCCACTATCCCTATTCGCGTTTGTGAGAATCAGAGTTAGCTGACCGTACGCGCGATGTCTGCTTCGGTTATGACACCGATAGTTTCTCCACCTTCAACGACCATCACAGCCGCATTATGGTTCAAGTAAGCGTCGACTTCGTCGATGGGTGCGTCTGGCTCGACGGTTGCGATAGATTCGTTCATCACTTCAGCCACTGGAAGGTCGCCGACGTTCTCCTCGGGCCGCTGACGGATATCGGAGTTGCCGATGAGGCCCTGCGGGGCCCCGTCCCGGATGACGGGGACCTGTGAGTACCCCTTCTCGTCCATCACGTCTTTCGTCTGGTGGACGGAATCGTCGGGCGCAACGCCAACGACAGGCGAGTTCATCAGGTCGCGGGCTTTGATAATGCCGCCCTCGGCCTCTTCGAGAGCAGTCACGATGCGACGGAGTGTCGACAGCCGCGGGTCCACGTCACCACCTTCGATACGAGCGATAAGGGGTTGGGAGACGTCAGCCCGCTCCGCCAGTTCACTCTGGGTCAGCCCGAGTTCGTTGCGGCGTTCCCGCAGGTCCTGTGGCGTCGGTAAGTCCATATCCGCTAATTACCAGAGGTAATATAAAAAGCCCACGGCTACCACGGCAAGCGAATCAAGGTGGGTTTAGTTATGCCTCGGCTTCGGCTTCGTCCTCGTCGGCCTCGGTCTCAAATACCTCAACGACTTTCAGCGGGACATCCCGGAGTGCACCGCCGATTTCGCTTTTGGCGATCCGCTGTGCGTGTTCCGGGGATTCGGCGTTGAACACATCCATCTCGAGTACCAGTCCGACGAGCGCCGTGTCGGCCGCAATGAACGCCGAGTCGAACGGTTCGCCACAGGCCGGGCAGCCGGTCGCGCCGACCTCGACCTCGACGTAGTCCATCTCGGCCTCGTTGAGCCGCTTCCCCGCTTCGCTCACTGCGACACCGATAGCGTCGTCGATGTCGTCTACATCACGAACCAGCCAGGCTGCTTCCATCGCCACGAGGTAGTTCATACATTAGCTCTCGTGGCCCGACTATTCGATAGTTTTGATTCGCTTCTGTTGCGCACGTCACCGTTACTATCTCTATAACTTATGCAAACCAGCCGTCTGACTCATCCCCCCATTATATCTATTCAGAGAGTTGTCCAGTCGGTTGCTCGTCTTCTCGGGCGTTTGAGTAAACCGCAGGACTGCGGCCCATCAGTTCTTCATAATCGATAATTCTTGACTGAAATGTGGCAGCAAGATTTATATACAAGTCTCTCTCTGAAACGACCGAGGAAGATGGTAGCTCGACTGTACACCGCAACGCTGTTCGCACTGTATCAACTTACCCTGCTCCTGGGCATCGTGCTGCTACCGGTAGCGATGCTCACGGAGCGGTTCGGACTCCGACTGCCGATGGACCGGGCCGTGTCAGGACTCAACGAGGCCTACGATCAGGCGAGCGCGTAAGACGGGACAGCCGACTGAGCCTACCGACGGTTGCGGTCAGGCTCATCAGGAAAAGAGGTTTTATCAGCGCCCGACTAGTACCCCACAGTAATGCGAGATATGACTCCGGGGCCGGATCTTTCTGGACCCCAGGCTGCTGACGAGTTCCAGAGCGACCCGTACGCACCCGAAGTCGGCGAGCTCCCCGCACAGTCCACACAGGATTCAGAGAAGGTGAACAAGACCGGAACGACCACTATCGGTATCAGCACGTCCGAGGGCGTCGTCATCGCGACGGACATGCGCGCCTCGCTTGGCGGTCGCTTCGTCTCGAACAAGAACGTCCAGAAAGTCGAACAGATTCACCCTACGGCGGCGCTGACCCTCGTTGGGAGCGTCGGCGGCGCACAGTCGTTCATCCGGACGCTTCGCGCGGAGGTCAATCTCTATGAGGCACGCCGCGGTGAGGATATCAGCATGAAGGCGCTTTCGACGCTGGCAGGTAACTTCGCCCGCGGCGGCCCCTTCTTCGCTATCAACCCTATCCTCGGCGGCGTCGACGACGACGGCCACCACGTCTACTCCATCGACCCGGCCGGCGGCGTCATGAAGGACGACTACACTGTCACCGGCTCCGGGCTCACCGTCGCGTACGGGACACTCGAAGACCGCTACGAGGAAGAGATGACAAACGAAGAGGCAAAAGAAGTCGCTGCCGCCTCGATCAACGCCGCCGCCGAGCGTGACACCGGCTCTGGTAACGGTATTTACCTCGCCGATGTCACTGCCGACGGCGTCGACATCAACGGCTACGATTTCGACGAACTGCTGTAATCGGCTTTTCCCAGTCTCTTTTCGACCGCTTGTCTCCGACGCTAACCACAGTTCTCGACCAGCCGTCCACGGGGCGTCTCTGAACTGACGTGCGAACGAGAGAATTATACGGTCGGCTTCCGCATCGCCGGTATGGAACTGTTCGGGACCGCGGGGATCCGCGGTGATGTTGTATCGAAGGTGACGCCGGACCTTGCACTGCGAGTCGGACAGGCGACTGGGCAGGACGGCGAGACGTTCGTGCTTGGGTACGACGGGCGCGTGACCTCGCCAGCGCTCGCTGATGCGATGGCCGCGGGACTGCAAAGCGCCGGCGCGCGAGTCGTCAGAATCGGCCGCGTGCCGACGCCGGCGCTGGCCTACGCCTCGCAGGGCCGCCACGGGGTGATGATCACCGCGAGCCACAACCCGCCGACGGACAACGGCATCAAGGTGTTCGCCGACGGCACCGAGTACGGCGACGACGACGAGACGCGAATCGAAGGGCGAATCGAGGATGGTTCGACGCCGACGGCCTGGCGCGACTGGGGCGACACAGAGTCGGTCGACTACCTCGACGAGTATCGAAGCGCTGTCGCCGACTACGCTGAATCGCTCGGCGGTGACCCGTCTGGACTGACAGTCGCCGTCGACTGCGGGAACGGGATGGCCAGCGTGGCGACGCCGCAGGTGCTCCGGGAGCTGGGGGCCGACGTGCTGGCGACGGAGGCAAACGTTGACGGAACCTTCCCCGGCCGCGAGAGCAAACCCACGCCGGAGACGCTGGCCGATTTCCGCGAGTTCGTCGCCGAATCCGACGCCGACTTCGGGTTCGGTCACGACGGCGACGCCGACCGTATCGTCGTCGTCGATGCCGACGGCGATGTCATCCACGAGGACACGATACTCGCGATGCTGGCCGAACACTACACGCGTGCCGCGGACGTTTCTGACCCAGTCGTCGTGACGACGCCCAACGCCTCCGGCCGCATCGACGAACGGGTCGAGGCTGCCGGCGGCCGCGTCGAACGCATCCACCTTGGTTCCCTCCACGTCGGAATCGCTGACGTTCGCGCGGACGCGACCGATGAAACCGAAGTCGTCTTCGCCGCAGAACCATGGAAACACATTCACACCGCCTTCGGTGGCTGGATCGACGGCGTGGCCAGTGCAGCCGTGCTGACGCGTCTGTTCGCCGAACAGAGCGTCGCTGACAGGCGAGCCGTCATCTCTGAACGGCCGTACGAGAAGGTGAGCGTTGAGTGTCCTGACGATGCCAAGGTCGAGACGATGGCCCGACTCGAATCCAGCCTGCCGGACGCGTTCCCCGAAGCGGATGTCTCGACCGAGTACGGCGTCCGGCTCTCCTTCGACGACGGGTCGTGGACGCTCGTCCGCCCGAGCGGCACCGAGCCGTACGTCCGGGTGTACGCAGAGAGCGACGACATCGACGCGCTGGTCGCCGACACCACGCAGGCGGTCCGCGACGCCGTCGAGGCCGTCAGCGCCGCCGACGCCTGACACCACCGACAGCTATAGAGACCGACAGAATTTCTACACGGCCCTGCGACGCCCAGTGCATGGAGGATCTCCTCGACGCAGCGCGAGATGCTATCGACGAGGCGTACGCGCCGTACTCGGAGTACACCGTCGGCGCAGCGCTGGAAACGAGTGACGGTAGCGTCTACACCGGCTGTAACATCGAGAACGCGAACTACAGTAACAGCTTACATGCCGAAGAAGTAGCCATCGGCGCGGCTGTCAGCGACGGGCACCAGTCGTTCGAGCGTGTTGCCGTCACCTCGGGCAAACGCGACGGCGTCACTCCCTGTGGGATGTGCCGCCAGACGTTCAGCGAGTTCTGTGACGAGTCGTTCGAGATCATCACCGACGGCGACGAGCCGACGGTGTACGAACTCGGGGAGCTCCTGCCGACGACAATCACCAGCGACCATCTCGACAAATGACAAGCGATAGTGAAGACCCGAACGACGACGTACAGTACCATCTGGAAGTGAGCGAGGCCGACGTGGCCGACAGCGTCCTACTGCCGGGGAACCCCGAGCGCGTGGAAAAGGTCGTCGACTACTGGGACGACCACGACATCGTGGCTGAACACCGCGAGTACCGCACGGCCACGGGCACCCACGACGGCACGCCCATCTCGGTAACTTCGACCGGTATCGGCGGCCCGTCGGCCGCAATCGCGCTCGAAGAACTTGCCCGTGTCGGCGCTGACTCGTTTATCCGCGTCGGCTCCTGTGGCGCAATTCAAGAGGAAGCCAGCATCGGCGACCTCGTCATCACGACCGGCGCGGTACGACAGGAGGGGACCAGCAAGGAGTACGTCCGCGAGGATTATCCCGCCAGCGCCGACCATCGAATCGTCTCGGCGCTCGTCGCCGCCGCCGAGGAGCTCGGCTACGACTACCACCTCGGCGTCACCTGCTCGACAGACAGTTTTTACGCCGGGCAGTCACGCCCCGGCTTCAAGGACTTCGAGGCCAGCGGCAGCGACGAGCGCATCGCGGCGCTGCAAGAGGCCGGCGTCCTCAACTTCGAGATGGAGGCCGCGACGATTCTCACGCTCGCGAACCTGTACGGACTGCGGGCCGGCGCTGTCTGTACGGTGTACGCCAACCGAGTCACCGGCGAGTTCCGAACCGAAGGCGAGCGCAAAGCGGCGAAATGCGCCAGCCTCGCCGTGTCGTATCTGGCCGAGATGGACGCCGCTGTCGAAGAAGCCGATGCCGACAGCTGGCACGCCGGTCTGTCTATTGACCGCTAGTCCGATTTCCAATCGCTGCTAATCGGGACTGGATGCTATTGCAGAAACAGTGCGGCAGCGGCAAATGCTGTGTAGTAGCGGTGCAGTCCGGCAGAAACAGCATACCGCGCGAGCGGAACGAAGCGCGGTTTCCCCGGACTCGCCACCTCGCGGCGAGTCCGGCCTTGTTCGCCCACGTTTTTCAAGGAGTGGTTCGCGCTATCAGCGCGAACCCGACGCTGAAAAAGGTGGTCTCACATGTCGGGCCAGGCCTTGGCGGCCCGACCAACGCCGGTCACGTCGTTGATCCAGCGGGCGGCAATCGCCTTTTTCAGCAGTTTCGCCGGCAGCCCGCCAAACGTCTCAACTGGGACGTTCACCAC
>NZ_QXIK01000006.1:0-261730 GCF_003666065.1 Haloarcula sp. Atlit-7R
GTGCGCTCATTCTCCCAAACGTCTTGGCTGTCCTCATCTAACGTTTCTCTGAGGAGGTCTGCGAGTGGCATGAACACTTCTCGCTACGACCTCCTCGCTTCTCAAACTCGCTCAACTAGACAGTGCCTTAAACACCAATATATAACGGATTGAAGACTTGTACTGCTGTGGCTTCGGAGACATCTACACTATCTAGTACATTGAGGTTTGGTACTTCCCGGTGAGCCGGTCACCAATCGCGTTCCCTGGTGGGTGTCTTTATTTCGGAATCCCGTCTATCGTCGCTATGGCACGACTTCTGGCGACGGGAGCGGCCGCGGTGGCAGCACTGCTGATGGGCGTCGGTCTCATCGGGATGACAGCTGGCGACTTTCGACTCGCAGGGTTTAGCTTCCTCAGTGCGAGTCTGGTTATCTACATCCGTGAGACACGGATAAAAAGCGCGTAACGGGTTCAGATATCGTTAACGCTCATCCGCTGGCTGATGACTGGCACGCTCGACGTTCTGACCACCTTGTCCGTCGTCCCGCCGAGGAGGTTCCCGAGTTTCCCGCGGAACGCTGACCCCAGAACGATTGCGTCCATTCCTTCGTCTTCGGCGAACTCCACGATTTCTTCGCTTGGCGCCCCGGTTTTGAAATGTGTCTCGTAGTCGACGCCGTGTTCTTCAGCAACAGTCCCGAGACTCGCCAGCACCTCCTCGCCGTAGTTGCGATACTCCTCGCGCATCTCCTCCTCGTCATCCCTGAGTGCGAGCGCGCGCGGTGTCCCCGGGAGGTCGATGACATACAATGCATGCACTGTCGAGTCGAGCGCAGCAGCGAGTTCGATGCCGTGTTCTGCCCCTTTCCTGGCCTCGTCGCTGCCGTCGTACGGGACGAGTATGTGGTCGTACATGGTAGCTGACTCATGTGTATTTCCCGCACACACCTGTTATAGGTTTCCCCGCTTATGGCACGAGCCGTCTGTCTGAACGCCGATGCCGGCTTACAGTGCGTCGTTCCGGGCCTTGCGTGCCACGTTGTCGACGGGATAGCCCGCGTCACGAATCGCGGTGATGATCGTCTGTGCGTGCTCTGCACCGCTTGTCTCGACGTTGAACACGAGGTAGGCCTCCCCGATTTCGAGATTCTCGACGGACCGTTCGTGCCGGACATCGTGGATATTGGCCCCCTGTCTGGCGATGACACCCGATATTTCCTCCATCACGCCCGGCTGATCGTTGATGCGGACCCGGAGCTGCAGGAGCTGTTGGCGCTCTGTGAGCGCGTGGATGAGAACCTCACGCATCTGTGTCATGTCGAGGTTCCCGCCACAGAGTAGCGGCATCACCGTCTCCCCGGACACGTCGAGGCCGTCGCTCAGCACAGCGGCCACCGAGGCGGCCCCGGCGCCTTCGACGACCTGTTTGGCCCGTTCCATCAGCAGGAGAATCGCCTGTGCGATATCGGTGTCCGAAACCGTCACGACCTCGTCTACGTTCGCCTCGATTATGCCGAGCGTCGTCTCCGAGATACCGCCGGTGGCGATACCGTCGGCGATAGTGTCGACTTCGTCAAGCACGACCGGTATCCCCTTGTCGAGGCTCTCGTGGACCGTCTCCGCACCGGTCGCCTGAACGCCGACGACACGCGTCTCGGGCGAGAGGTGTTTGATAGCAGTCGAGACACCGCTGATGAGACCACCGCCACCGATTGGAACGACAACCGTGTCGACGTCGGGGCAGTCGTGGTACATCTCCGTGCCGAGGGTCCCCTGTCCGGCGATGATGTCCAGGTCGTCGTAGGCGTGGACGAACTCGGCGTCGGCTTCCTCGACGACGGCCTTGGCATGAGACATCGTCTCCTGAAAGTCGTTGCCGACCAGTTCGACGCTCGCGCCGTAGCCTCTGGTGGCGTCAATCTTCGCCTGTGGTGCGTCCTCCGGCATGAAAATCGTCGCCTCCGCTCCGCATTTCGTCGCGGCGAGGGCGACGCCCTGAGCGTGGTTGCCAGCGCTGGCGGCGACGAATGACTCTACGCCGTCGGCGACATCCTGTGAGATTTTGTTGTACGCGCCTCTGGTTTTAAACGACCCAGTCCACTGGAGATGCTCCATCTTCAGGTGTACCTCAGCGTCGACGAACCCGCCGAGAGACGTACTCCGCTCGACCGGCGTCTTTTTTACGACTGTGTCGTCATCCAGTCGTTCGCGGGCTCGTTCGATGTCTGCGTACGTGACGGGCAGCGTGTCCGATTCTGTTTGTGTCATAATTGGTATCGTTTCGGAGCGTCTGTCAAAGTTGTTGGGTCGTGTGCTGTCCCGCTATCTGATGATTCGCTCGCGGGTCGGATCGAACAGCGGCTCGTCACGCACCGTCGCGTCGTATGTCTCGCCCTCGCACTGTATCTGAACCGACGTTCCGGCTTCGGCGTGTTCGGTCGGGACGTACGTGTAGGCGATCGACTCGTCGATACTGTAGCCGTAGTTCCCGGCCTGTACGTAGCCGAGTGTCTCACCGTCTTTCAGGACTGGTCGACCGCTCAGCATGATATCTGTCGAGTCGTCGAGCGTGACCGGGGTAATTTTGCTGTCGATACCCGCCTCGCGTGCGGTTTCCAGAGCTGCCTTGCCGATGAACTCGGTGTCCATGTCGACGGCGAAGGGCAGCCCGGCCTCGAAGGGGTTCGAGTCCGTGTCGATGTCTGTCCCCCAGAGGCGGTAGCCTTTCTCTAATCGCATGGAACTGAGCGCGCCGCCGCCCATCGGCCGAACGCCGAGGTCCTCGCCGGCGTCCTGTAACGTCTCCCAGAGGCGCTGGCCGTACTCCGTCGGCGCCCACAGCTCCCAGCCGAGTTCGCCGACATAGGAGACCCGCAGGGCGATGACCGGCACGTCGCCAACGTACATTTGCTTGGCCCGGAAGTACGGGAAGCCGTCGTTGGTCACGTCCGCATCGGTACATCGCTGGAGGAGGAGCCGCGCGTTCGGCCCCCAGAGACCGATTGTCGACTTCGCGCCCTCCTCGACGTGGACCGACACCGTCGCGGGAGCCTCGTCTTCCAGGTGACCGCCGTGGATGCCGGGGGAGTTCCCGCCGCCGGTCGTCACCATGAACGCCTCGTCGTCGAGTTTGACAACGGTGATATCTGCCAGGATGCCGCCACCCTCGTTCAGCAGCAGCGAGTACCGGACCTGACCGACATCGAGGTCCATGTCGTTGCTGCAGACCCGCTGGAGGAACGCCCCGCTGCCCTCGCCCTCGATCATAATCGAAGAGAACGTCGACATGTCGAACATCGAGACCTTCTCGCGGGTATGGAGATGCTCCGCAGCCTCGATTTTCGAGCGGTTGATGCCCTGCCAGCCGTCCTGGTCGGGAATCCGGTCCTCGTATCTTTCGACTAAGTCGGCGTTCGACTCGTACCACTGTGGCGTCTCCCAGCCGCCGCTCTGGTAGAACTCCGCGCCGAGTTCCTTTTGCTGGTGGTAGAACGGACTCGTCCGAAGTCCCCGGTGGTCGTCGGGCTGCCACCGCGGCTCGACGATGCTGTACACCTGCTCGTAGCGCTTGGCCCCGCGGTCGACAAAGTAGTCCTTCTCGCCGGCGTGGGGTTCGAACCGCCGGACGTGGATGCCGCCAGTGTCGACCGGACCGGACGGCAGCCGCGGAACGCCGTTCTCCATCCACTCGGCGAGGATGCGGCCGTAGCCGCCGGAGTGGGTCCACCAGATAGCCAGTCCGGTCCAGAGGCCGTCGACCTGCGCTGTCTCGCCAACGGCGGGCATCCCATCAGGTGTAAAGACGAAAATCCCGTTCTCGGTGGCTTCGTATTCCACGTCCTGTGTCGCCGGGAGCAGTTCGTCGAAGGCCTGCTTGGCCGATTTGTCCCGCCCGCGGTGGGTCGGCGTCTCCCAGTGTTCCTTCGTGAACCCCCTGACCGAAGCCTGGTGTTCCTCGGAGTTTTTCCCCATCGCCTCGGGGTCGACTGAGAGTGTCTCGTGGTTGTACGACCCCATCCCGAGCGCGTCGCCGTGGGTCCGGAAGTACAGCGAGTGGTCCTGGTCGCGGCCGACCGGCCGGTGTGGCCCCTCGCTCATGTACTCCGCGATGGAGCGGTCACCCGGTACGTCCAGCCCGGTCGTGTTGTCGCCGACCGAGGTCTCGGCGTCGGCGAGTTCGTCCATCGGTTCGGTGACAACGTACTGGTGTTCGACCGGCGCGATTGGCAGGTCCAGCCCGGCCAGTTGGCCAGTCTGGTAGCCCCAGTTGTTCGTCGCGATGACCGCTCGCTCGCAGTCGATTCGCCCCTGATCGGTCTCGACAGCGTTGATTTCGCCGCCCGACACGTCCAGGTCGGTGACCTCCGTGTTCCCGTAGAACGACGCCGAAGAGTGCTCCATATACCACTGGAGCGCGGCGATACCGTCGACGCGCCCGTCGGTCGGGGAGTAGTAGCCACCGAGAATTTCGTCCTCGTCGACCAGCGGGAGGTGGTCGGTGACTTCTTCGGGCGAGAGCAGTTGCGGCTCCGGCAGTCCGTACGACGTCGCCCACTCGACGCGCCGCCGGAGGAAGTCCATCCGCTCGTCGCTGCGGGCCACCTCGATGCCGCCAACCTCGTCGTAGACGCCGGCATCGGAGAGCAGTCGGCTGGTGTAGTGCGCCGTCTTCGTCTGTATTTTCGACGGCGACGTCTGGAACATGATGCCGGGCGCGTGGACTGATGACCCGCCGGTGACCGGGAGCGGTCCCTGGTCGATGACGACAACGTCCTCCACGCCGAGTTCCGTCAGGTGATACGCGACGCTACACCCGACGGCCCCGGCACCGATAACAACAGTATCCGCTCGAGACGGGGGAGTCTCTGTGCTCATGTATCTCGTTTGGGACTGTTTCTGTCACAATCTTAAATACACCGGTGGGGAGAACCACGCAAAGAGGAGATTTCCGGGTAGAGCGGCACAGTGTCGATTATTCGGCCGGTATCTGAGCGTCTGTTGTCCGTCGCAAACAGGGAGTAAACGGCCAGTCGGACTGAACCACAGCGTGTTACAATCCCGATAGAATCAGCGGCGGGTCGGAGGTTGCTCTCAGACGAGCGGCTCCTCGCGGACCGTCGCGTCGTATCGCTCCCCTTCGTAGAGGATTTCGACGCTGGTTCCGGGTTCAGCGTACTCCGGCGGCAGGTACGTGTAGGCGACACACGCGCCTTCAGTGTAGCCGTACTCGGCGCTGTGGAGATAGCCGATGGTCTCGTCACCGTCGAGGACTGGCTTGTTGTCCAACACGACGGCGTCCTCGTCGTCGAGGGTCAGACAGGCGACCTTGTGGTCGATGTTGTCGCCGTCGGCGGCCGCCGCGACCGCCTCCTTGCCGATGAAGTCGGTTTCGAGGTCGACGGCCCAGCCGAGGCCCGCCTCGTAGGGGTTGTGCTCCGTGTGGAGGTCCTTCCCCCAGAGCCGGAAGCCCTTCTCGATGCGGAGCGAATCGAGCGCGCCGTTGCCGTACGGGCGGATGCCGTACTCCTCGCCGGCCTCCATGATGTGCTCCCAGAGGCGTTCGCCGTACTCAGAGGGCGTGTACAGCTCCCAGCCGAGTTCGCCCGCATAGGAGACGCGGAGCGCAGTGACGGGGATGTTCTCGACGAAGAACTGCTGGCTCGTAAAAAAGGGGAAGGCGTCGTCCGAGAGGTCGACGTCGGTGACCTTCGAGAGGACCTTCCGGGCGTTCGGGCCGGTACAGACCATCGCCGCCAGGTTCGATGTTACGTCGTTGACGACCACGTCGCCGGGGGACTGCTCGCGCACCCACGCGACGTGGTTGTTCCCGACCTCGCGGCCGGTCGTCAGCAGGAGGTAGCGGTCCTCATCGGTCCGGGTGACCGTGATGTCGGCCCGGACGCCGCCGCCCTCGTTGCACATCAGCGTGTACTTCACGTCGCCCACGTCGATGTCCATGTCGTTCGTACAGAGGTACTGGACGAACTCACCGGCGTCGCTCCCGATGACCTCCATCTTATTGAACGATGTCATGTCGTGGAGACCGACGTTGTTCCGGACGTTCAGCGCCTCCGCGCCCTCGATTGGCGACCAGTACTTCGCCTCCCAGCCCTCGCGGTCGGGGATCCGGTCACCGTACTCCGCCAGCAGGTCGGCGTTGGAGTCGAACCAGTGTGGCTCCTCCCAGCCGGCCTCAGCCCACAGTTCGGCGTCGTACTCCTTGTGTGTGTGGTACATCGGGGTCCGACGGATGTCCCGCTGTTTGTCGGTCCAGACCCACTTGGGGTGCATGATGTTGTAGACGATGCGGTACTCCTCGCCGCCGATGTCCCGAGCGAAGTCCCAACTGCCCTCGTGCTCGTCGAAGCGGTTCACGTCGCAGTGGGCGAGGTCAATCGGGCCGTCAGGGAGGCGCGGGACGCCGTGTTCCATCCACTCGGCGAGGGCCTTGCCGGCACCGCCGGCGTGCGTGACCCAGATGGCCGCCGCCGTCCAGAGACCGTCGTACTCCTGGACCGGTCCCATCACGGGGAGGCCGGTGGGCGACTCCGCGAACATGCCGTTGTACTTGTGTTCGAGTTCCTTGCCGGCCGTCGCGGGCAACAGCTCGTCGCTGGCCTGGCGCGGGGCCTTGTCCGGCCGGTCCGGGTGGGTCGCGTTGTTCATGTGGTAGTCGGTGAACTCGTGGACCGATCCCTGCTCGCCGTCGGGGTCGTTCCCGCCGAGTTCCTGTGGGTCTGGCACGATTGGCTCGTGATTGTACGAGCCGATGCCGTAGGAATCCCCGTGGTTCCGGTAGTACATCGCGTTATCCTGGTCGCGGAGAATCGGCCGGTCTGGCCCGACGAGAAGTCGCTTCGCCTTCTCTCCGGAGACGTTCTCGTAGTTCTCGAACAGCGGGTGGTCAGTGATGTCGACCGCGCTGTCGGCCAGTTCATCCAGCGACTCCGTCATCGTGTACTGGTGCTCGACCGGCGTCACCGGCAGGTGGACGCCGAGCTTCTCGCCGAGCTGGCGGGCCCAGATGTTCGTCGCCACGACGACCTCGTTACACTCGATGGTGCCGTTCTCCGTGACGACGGCCCGCACCGAGCCGTTCTCGGTCTCCACGTCCTCGGTGCGGGTATGCGGGACGAATTTCGCACCCCGGTCCATCGCTTCCCGGGCCAGCGCGTCACAGGCGACGACGCCCGAGACCTGGCCGTCCGTCGGGGAGTAGTAGCCGCCCTTGATCTGGTCGGCGTCGACCAGCGGGAGGTGGTCGGTGACTTCCTCTGGGGACAGCAACTGCGGGTCTTCGATGCCCCAGGCCTTCGCGTATTCGACGCGGCGCTGGAGGAAGTCCATGCGCTCCTCGCTCCGGGCCACCTCGATGCCACCTGTTTCGTTGTACGCCTGGTGTCCGTCAGCCCCTTCGAGGTCCGAGTACAGCCGACGGCTGTAATCCGCAAACTGGCTGAGGACCTTCGGTTCTGCGGTCTGGAACATGATTCCGGGGGCGTGCGTCGACGATCCACCCGTAGTCGGCATCGGCCCCTGGTCAACCACGACCACGTCTTCGCGGCCGAGGTCTGTCAGCTGGTACGCGATGTTACAGCCGACGATTCCAGCACCGACGATGACGGTATCGGCATGGGTCGGCAGGCTATCGGTTGGCTCCATGGCTCTGGATAGAACGTGCTATGGCGTGGCAATATAGTTACCGCCTAACCCCTCTCCTTTGCAAAATAAAAACGAATTGTCACGTAGTGTTTCAGAATAACAGAAGTACCATTGTTAATAGATTTGGGCCCCCCTGTGGTGATTGTCGCCGTCGTTCAGAGACTCCAAGTCGCGTCCGACAGACAGATTGTACTGCCACGTTATGTATTCATAATCCAGCAGAGTGTCCCCAGCGGTGCGTTCACCCCATCGACGGCAGCGTATCAGCCAGCGCTTCTGTCCTGAAAGAGAACCACAGGACCGCGCTATCGGCCCGGTGCAGCGCCCACTCCCAGCGTTTTTGTCCGCGCGCCGCCGGCCCTTGGTATGGACTACGCGCCCGTCACGCACACGACGACTGACCGACAGCTCGGACGATTGCCGTCAGGGCGAGACGTGTCTGTGACTGTCCACCGGTACGTCGGCGGTTCCGGACCGACTGTGTATATTCAGGCGGCGCAACACGGCATCGAACTCAACGGTCCAGCCGCGTTGCGACGGCTCCACGACCGCCTGACTGACGTGGCCATCGCTGGGAGGGTGCTTGTCGTCCCAGTGGTGAACCAGCTTGCGTTCGACCACCGGTCATACATGACCCCCGGTGAGTACGACGTGATGAACCCGAACCTGAACCGCGTGTGGCCGGGCGACGAGTGCGGGAGCTTACAGGAGCAGTTCGCCGCCCGACTGTGGGAACTCGTCAAAGGCGCCGACGCGGCAGTCGACCTCCACACAGGCACGGCAGATATGCTGGAACACGTCAGATGCCGGGCGGGCGACCCGGCCGCCGAGCGCCTCGCCGAAGCGTTCGGTACGTCCTACAGGCTCACCGACGTACCCGATGACACAGACGACGACAAGTCCGAAAGGACGTTCCGGGCTGCGACTGCAGCAGCCGGGATTCCAGTTATCACTGCAGAACTGTCGAACAGTCGTCGGATTGTACAGGACGCGGTTGCAGCGGGTGTCGACGGGATACAGAATCTTCTACGCGAGCGTGGCGTTCTCCCTGAAGAACCCGAGTCGAAACCGTCACAAACGGTACTCCGAAACGATGCGGAGCCGGTCACCGCGTCGGAATCGGGGCTGTTCGAATCCCGGCCAGACATCACCGTCGGCGACACTGTCGACGCCGGGGAGCGACTGGGAACTGTATACGAACCAGCCTCCTTCGAGCAACAACAGGTTGTTCCAGCGACAGAACGAGGAGTGATATTCTCGATTGCCAGGGAGTCCGTCGTCGTGAAGGGGGAGCGTCTCGCGGGTATCGCGATACCGGGATAACCGGCTCACCACGAGGGCGCACCGACGAGTTCTGTTTCAGAGATGTGGTGGTAGCCGTAGTTCTGTGGGAGTTTATAAATGGGTTCGGTATTCCACACCCATCTCTACACCATAACGTGTCATAGTCACTCAATGACATGGGACTCCACACCGCTTTCACGGCGCTCGCGGAGGTTATCGATGCGTACGAATCCCGCGGTCGGTCCATCAAGACCGTCGAAGCATCGCCTGCCGACATCGGTGGTGCAGTCCTCGATGTGACGGTGGCAATGCCGGTCTCGTTGCGTTCCGGTGGCGGCGCTGACGAGAGTCTCACGCCGGAGACTGCGAGGTTGACCGAGAGTGGTGACCTCGAGGTCACGTTCTCCCCACCGGCTGCCGAACTCCCGTCGACTTCCGGTGTCTCACTGTCGATATGCGACGCTTCGGCGACGGTCACCAACGATGGCCTGCTCCTGACGGTGCATCTAACAATCGACGCCACGGATGCACCAGAGGGGGCAGCCAGCGCCGACTGCGGGCCTGACCGGGCAGGCTCCAGCGACACAGCGACCACCACACCACGTTCGGCCGGGACCGTCGAGGGTGACGATGACCCGGTCGATGGGTCGGCCGTCTCGGCTGCAGAGTCTACCAGCGACGGAGAAAGCGGGTCACAGGAAAACTCACTGGCAGGCGACGCGTCTACGGCGGATGCGCAGTCGGGTCACGACACCGACTCTGAACCCGACCCATACGCCGCCGTCCGCGACGACTCCGTGCCACCGTACGAGGACACCGACTACCTGCAAGCACTGTACGACGGATGCGACAACTTCAGAGAAATCGCCGACAAAATACAGATGGACGTGTCCTCCGAGACAGTCCGACGGTACATGATAGAAGCGGATATCCACGTCCCGAACACGTACAACACCTCCAGTGACGACGAGGAAGACCCGTCGACCGAATCAGGTGCCTCGGACGAGGACGCGACTCAGTCCGGAGCTACGGATGAGGACGAACAGGTCACTGTGGTTAAGCCTGTCTCGGCTGAGTCATCCGGTCCCGCCGACGAGTCAGTCGGAGAACTTCCCGACGAACAACTGGTCACCGACGGGATCGGACTCCCGGCTGAGGTCCAGTTGCGAGACGTCGCGGACGCGGTCGTCGAGTCAGACACGGTGTATGAGGTGCAGCGATGTCTGGGGCTTGACCGCAGCCAGGCCCGGGACCTGCTTGAGGAGCTCAATCTGTTAGACCTCGTCCTGTGCCGACTGGCAGACGAACCGGAGCATACTGTCTCCTACAGCAGAGTGGCGAGTCGAATCCGGCAGTGTGCGCCACATAGTGCGTGATGACCGCGGTTTCTTATAAATGGGTTCGATGCCCCACCCACAGAGAAAAGTACGGGTATGTGTTATATGTGCCAACACATGGCCCTCGGAACTCACGCAGTCTCAAACAGTCAGGGTGTCCAGACGCTGCTGACGAGCGCCCGATTCGAACTGATGCCGTTCGAGAGCTTCGACGAGGAAATCACCCACCTTCCCGACGACGCGACCATCGCAATTACGACCTCGCCACAGCTCGGTATCGAGAAGACCGTCGAAAAGACGGAGCAAGCCGCTGCAATGGGGTACGATGTCGTGCCACACGTCGCAGCCCGCTACGTGGAAGACCGGGCGCAACTCGAAGCAATAGCCGAGCGACTGGACCAGGCAGGCATTACGGACATTTTCGTCCCTGGCGGTGACCGCGAAGAACCGGCCGGCGAGTTCGAGTCGGCGCTCGACCTGCTCGAAGCGCTCGCGGACACCGAGTACGACTTCGAGGAGGTGGGCATCACGGGCTACCCCGAGGGGCACGACTTCATCGACGACGAGACGCTGGCGGAGTCGATGGCACGGAAAGCACCGTACGCAACGTACATCGTCACGCAACTCTGCTACGACCCGGATGCTGTGTTGGAGTGGGTCGAAGAGATCCGTGCTCGCGGTATCGAACTCCCGGTCGAAGTCGGCATCCCGGGGGTAATGAACTACCAGCGACTGATGCAAATCTCCCAGAAAGTCGGTGTCGGTGACTCGATCAAATTCCTCAGAAAGACCACAGGCATTCTCGGATTCGTCAAGCAACTGGTCGGTTCTCGCGGGACCTACGAACCAGACGAACTCATCGACGGCCTCGCGCCATACGTCGGAGACAACGACTACAACATCCGGGGCATCCACATCTACACTTTCAATCAGACGCCCGACACGGAGAAATGGCGGCACAAGCGTCTCGATTCCTGACCCCGACTGATTGCCCGGACTCGGACGGCCTCCCGACAACCACCTGTTTCCGACCGTATTGTAGTCTCTGACAGCGGATAGTGGTGTGTCCCGATAACCACACCGCAGTACAACGAGAGGCGACGTGGATATTCAGCAGACACATCTGTCCAGCGACAGCAAAGCAGGACTGAGTGACGTGTCAAAGCAGCGTAGCGCTACGACAGTTTCAGTGAGCACCGGGACGGCAGTCAAAGAATAAAATCGGCGGACGACAGCGAAGTGCGCTGGCTGCCGGGACAGGCGGAGTCCGGGAGTTAGTCGTCGCTTTCGGCTTCTTTGCGGGCGTTGAGCTTCGCCTGCTCACGGGCGCTGGGATTGACCGACTCCTTGAACGGCACCTTCGCGGCGGTGGCGAACACCGGTTCGCCGGGTTCCTCTGCGTACTCGTCTGGGAGATGAACCTGGAACTCTAAGTCCAGTTCCTCGTCGTAAATCTCGTCGTTGAGCGGCGTATCTGTGACTTCCTGAATCTTCTCGGCCGGGACGAACCCCATCCCGATGTTGGTTTCGAGGTCCGGGTTCCACCACGGGGACGTGAGGTAGCCACACTCCTCGCCCGTGTCCGGATCAGAGATAAGCCAGAAGTCGGGGGCGTAGTCGCGGATCGGCTCACCGGCAATCTTCAGACCGATAAGCTTGTGCTGGAACGGGTAGTTACCGTTCTCGATCTGTTCTTTCTGCTCTTCAAGCACCTCTTTCCCGATGTAGTCGGCCTCCTTGTCGTCGGGAACGTGATAGCCGAGATTGACCTGGAACGGAGAGGTCTCGTGGTCAAGGTCCTGACCCCAGGACATGATGCCAGCGGCAATCCGGCGGTGGTGTCCCGGCGCGATCTGGCGGCCACCGTGGTCTTTGACGGACTCCATAACTGGGTCCCATACCTTCTCAGCGTCCTCGTGGGCGTTTCGGACGTAAATCTCGAACCCTTTCTCACCGGAGAAACCGGTCTGGCTGATGAGCACGTCGGCCCCGTTGATTTCGCCGTCCATCAGGCCGTAGTACGGGACATCTTTGACCTCGTCGCCGACGACATCGACCATCACGTCAAGCGCTTTCGGACCCTGTATCTGCATCGGTGCGACGTCGATCTCGTCGATTTCGACGTCGAAATCGTTGTCGACGTTGACACCTTGGAGCCACTGCATCAGCGTCGAGTCCGAGATGGAGAACCAGAACTCGTCTTCCTCGGGACGCAGGAGGACGGGGTCGTTCAGGACGCCGCCGTCCTCGTTACAGAGGATGACGTACTTCCCGTCCATGGCGTCCATACCTGTCACGTCGCGTGTGACGACGTAGTTCGTTAGCGCTTCGGCGTCAGGCCCTTTGACACGAATCTGGCGCTCTACGGCAACGTCCCAGAGGGTGACGGTGTTGGTCAGTGCGTCGTACTCCTTCATCACACCGCCATCCTCGGGTTCGATGAGGCCGCGCGGGTGATAGAGACGGTTGTAGACGGTTGCCCGCCAGGCACCCTCCTCATTGAATGACTTGTGGAAGAACGGAGACTTTCGAACGCGCGTCGACACCAACATCTCGATGTTGGGGTCACCAGTCTGGCGGAGGTTACGTGGGACGGTCCGGTCTGACTGGTCGACACTGGGATGATTAGGATGTTCCTCGTTACCGGTCATGCCTCTGAAAGAAGATGTGAAATGCTAATAAAAGATACTGTTACTTGCTTCTGGGATTTATATACGGGTTAGAGTTGACTGGCAGGGACGATGCTCTGAACCGTTGTTTTACACCTCCTGAGCACGAAACAGTATCTGAGCACGTAATCGTATGACACGGCTGAGGCTGGAAAGTACGGGACGAAACGCCCGGCACAGCGCAGCCGTTGTGACTGCTCAGACAGAGATCATTCCGAGCAACTGCTTGTTCGAGTGTAGCTCACGATAGCGAACTCGCTGTGTGTCGTTCGGTCGGTCTCAGTCCAGCACGACCAGTCGACTGTCGGAAAGACCACATCGCCATCGAAAGGAGCTGTTACTTCGGTCAGAACCAACTCGTCAGCCCGTTGGAGAAACTGTTCGTACACTGTCGCCCCGCCGATGACGTACGTCGTAGATGCACCACTATCGGCCGCTGCTGACAACGCCGACGTCGTCGATGTAACGGCCGTAACACTCTCGGGAAGGCGATTCGGTGTCGTAGTCAAGACGATGTTCAGTCGCTTCGGCAGCGGGCCACCAAGGTCATGCTGAATACTCTCGAAGGTTCGCCGCCCCATAATCACGGGATGACCGACTGTTGTCTGCTTGAAATGTGCCAGGTCTTCGGGATACTGCCACGGTATGTCGCCGCCAGCGCCGATCACGCCGTTAGCTGCGACGGCAGCGATCAATGAGACTTTCATACATACCACTTTGTCGGGCTCCTAAGAATAAGTCCGTCCCGGTCGATGAGTGAGGTCACCGCTCGGAATTCACGCATCATTTTCGCTGCCCGAGTTGGAGACACAGGTGCAAGAATTCTACCAGGTCTTGAGTATCGTACTTCCACCGTTTGTGACCAGTAAGATGTTGTCACAGCAGTGCTAGCCCGGACCGTGATAGCGCATCTCGCGCGCCGCTTATGTGGGTCAGCCATATAAAATGTTGTATGGATACGATTCACCTGTCGCCCGGACCCGCCGCTGCTCAGGCGTTTCGCCTGGGAATCGTTGCGAGCGCTGTCGGTGGGCTCGCCGGAATCGCAACCCTGTATTGGCTAGACGTTCTGACGCCGCTGTTTGCTGGATACGTGCTCGTTCTCCTGTTCCCCGTGTATCTCGTCTTCGCCGCGACAGCGTTGAGCGTGTGGTTGGGATACAACAAAGATGCGACAGCGTTACGGCCAGTCTATCGGCAAAAAGATTCGAGCAGGCAATCGAAGTAGCATCTAGCAGCTAAAGGGATCTAATATTCGCCCGATAGCTGTCTTTTTGCTGTTTTTAGACAGAAACTGTCGGATTTGCTTTCAGATGTGAGTCGATATGAACAGCAGAAGTTGCTACTGGCAAAGCCGCGAGAAGCCCTTTCCGAGCACCCACTGATCTCCGACTTTCGAACTCACTTCTCTCGGTCTATTAACGTCGCCGCAATGAGGTTCCGCATCCCACGCCGGAGTCTGCCGCTCATCGCTGTCGAGGATAGTCCGATTTCGTCGGCGACTTCGTTCAGCGAGATATCTCTGGGCTCTCCGAAATAGCCGTTTTCGTACGCAGTTGTCAGGGCGGTCCGCTGTTCGTCAGTCAGTCCGTACGACGACTCGCCTCCGGTGTCCGTGTTTCCGTATATTTCGATTATATCGAGTGAGATATCGTTCTCGTTTGCATATTCCCAGATCGTATTGAGCGCGTCGCGGTCCGGGAGCAGGAGTCGGACGAGCCACCCGTTGCCCTTCGTCTCTGTATGAACGAGAAAACCGTTGACATCGGTAACAACGGAGCTGATGAGTTTCGTTTCAGGAGTGTGTTCGATGTAGTATATGCCAGTCTGGTCGGTCCAGTCGACAAGATCGTAACTCTGGACTGTCGGGTCGGCATCGAGCATCTCCTCGAGTCGTTCCCTGTCGTGATACTCGATAAGGAACGGAAACACAGTGGATCCCGGGTCGGTGTTCCCCTGTGTAATAACGCGGATGGTTATCTCTCCAAGGTTCTGTAAGGTTGGAACCAGCGCGAGGCGTTCGTGTTCGATGTGTATTTTGGTCGTTATCGACATTGTGTGGGACGGGACTGCTCTCGAGGCGTCAAAGATCAATACGAGCTGGACAGCTGAACAGCAGTATCGGTGAGTTACTGTGTATATGCTGGGTCTCTACGTCAATGTTTACATACACAGGTGCACACACGAGGGCAAAAATATAAATCTGACTGTACTCCGAGCGAGTACAGGCCGGGCTGAGTAGTGTGTTTTCACCGTTGAGAACGGATATGGGACCTGTCCTGGGAACAGACCGGACGGAAACTGGTCGAAAAACTGTGTGGCACAGATTTACTCAATGCAGCGACAGCCGCTCTACTGACAATATGTATTAATAATCATTTTAAACCGCCCGTAATAAATGCCCGTGATTATCCACCAGGGACCTTAGCATGTTGTGGCTAATATAATATATTGAAATGAGCACCCAACAAAACAGGACAACAGAGAACAGCAAGTTCTCCACCGACGATTTCTATCTGCCGGCAGTCGCACTGCCACCGAACTTCGGGCGCATCGAGTCGGTCGTTTCCGACCTCTTTGATTTCCACGGTGTCGTGTTGATTCCGGACAGTTACAATAAGTAATTCCCCAACCCACCGGTTTGCATTCTATCCGAAAAAGAACCAGCTACGACTACTTAGTCTGCCAGTTCGTCGGCGACCGCTTCGACAACTCCGATGGGAACGTCGTACTCGTCGGCTACCGCTTGTGCCTGGGCTGCCGAGATCGAACCGTCCCCAGCGACTGTCTCCGTGCCGGATTCCCGAGGCTGTGACGGCGTTAGCGTTTTATCACTGATGGACAAGCTGACTGCGTCCCATCGGGTGTAGTGACCCATCGCATCGAAGTACGCTTTCGTCGCCCGTCGTTCGTCGTCCCGGAACTCGGCAGTCAGAAGCCCCTCCTCACCGACCAGCGGGCCGGCTTTGACAATACCAGCCGGGTTGATAAGCATACTCCCGCCCGCAGCGACGTTGAATCCGAGTTCCTCCGCCGAGAACCCGTCCGGCACGGCGTCGCTCATGTACGCCGAACACGCGGCGACGAACGACTGGGTTTCGAAGGCATACTCACGCATGGCGGGATAGATATCACAGGTATCCACAGCGTCGCTCGTCTCCGCTCGGGTCTTGTCCCCCGGATGCCCGTGCTGTTCCCAGAAGCCGGGCCAGACGGCGGCGTGTATCTCCTCACCCATCGCGGTTAGCGCCGCCTTCGAGAGTGTCATGTGGTTCTCATAGCAGATGAGCCCACCGAGTCGGCCGACAGCTGTTTCGTACGTAGCCAGACACGACGGATCGCCACGGCCCCAGATGGCACGCTCCTCGTGGGTCGGCATGAGTTTCCGGTGGCGACCCACCAGCTCCCCGGTAATGTCGAAGTAAAACAGCGAATTGTAGAGCGTCTCGCTCCCCTGCCGGTCGCTGATTTCGTTCGTCCCCAGCACAAGCGTGAGGTCGGCTTCCGCGACGGTCTCACCGAGGATATCAATCGCCTCGTCGTCGACGTGGAGGCTATTCTTCTGAAGATCCACCATCAGGTCAGTCCATCTGGGGATGGAAACACTGCCCCGCCAGTATGGATACCCTGGGAAGTACGTCTCCGGAAAAACGACGATGTCTGCACCGTCCCGACCCGCCTGCTCGATATACCGACACGTCTTGTCCAGCGTTCCAGCCTTATCGTGGTAGACGGGCTCTACCTGTGCGGCCGCAAGTGTGAAAGACTCAGATGGCATTCGTTTGTGATGTGTCTTCCAGTGACAAATCAATTGAGCCGACAGCCCGGAACGCGGGCCGCGAACGACGGAGTGCATCAAGTCGTAGCCTACTGGCGTCCGGGCTCCGGGGCCTGCCATGCAACGATGATACCGGCGACAGCGACCACGCCAGCCAGTAAAAACGCCGACGCAAATCCGGCTCTGTTCACCACGGCGCCGCCGGCAATCGGTGCAACGAACGCACCCGCGAGGCCGATACTAGTCTGGAATGCGACCGCCGTTGCAGCGACCCGCAGGTCAACGACCTCTCGGACGTACGTAAACGAGAGGCCAAGCGTCAGTTGGACCGCAAAGCCGATCAACAGAAGGACGGTGACAAGCAACGCCAGCGAGCGAAGCTGCGTGAACCCGAGGAGCAGCGGCGCAGCAAGGCCGAACGAGCACAGCACAACCGGTCGCCGCTTGCCATCGAAGACCCGATCCGATATGAGTCCACCGCTGATTCGAGAGAGCACCCCCACAGCGGGGAACACGGCAACAACGAGCCCACTCACGGCCAGCGAGAAGTTTAGTTCTTGCGTGAGATACGACGAGCCCCAGCTGTTCACAAACAGGTATAGCGCGTAACCGAGGAAGCCGAGAGCCCCGACGAGCCAGACACTCGGGCTCCGCAACACTGCCCCGAATTCTCGCAGAGACGGGGCATCACCCCGACTTCCGCCGTGCCCGCGACTCGCTGGCCAGAAGACGGCCAGGCCGGCGATTGCAGGGCCAATGAAGGCCAGAAGGACAGTCGGCCAGCCGAACCGCTGGGCGATGAGCGGCCCAGTTCCCTGTCCGAGTGCGAAGCCAACCGGGCCGCTGGCGGTGAAGATGCCGACTGCTGTCGCGCGGTGAGAGTCCTCGACAGCCCGGCTCACCATGTCGATACCGGCGTTCCAGACGACGACGTAGGCGGCTCCGCCCAGTGCACGGGATGCGAGGATTGACTCGTACTGGCCGCGCCGGCCGGCTCGCCATCCCCACAGCCCGGCGATGACCAACATGCCTACCGCAATGGCCATCGCGGTTCTCGAATCGGTCCGATCCAGTACAGCACCGGCAGGAAGGCTGACGACGACAGCAGTTCCGAACATGACTCCGACGAGGAGTCCAGCGGCTGTCGGTCCGACCCGCAGTGATTCCTGAATGAGCGGCGTGACGCTTGCAGGGACGATCTCGTATGCGGCCAATCCCATCGAAATCAGGCTCGCACCTGCCACGAGCCACCACGTCGAGTTGGCTGTTCGGACGGCTGTCTCAGCAGTGGGATCCGACATATCGGAGTCAGTCGCCTGTGGTGTCATGCTATCGGCAGAGCGCGTTTGGTCATCGCGGTGTAGTATCGGTATCGGAACTGGCAGTGAAAAAGTCGGGGCAATTCGAATAGCGAACAGTTAGCAGGCGATTCTCGGGCAACACGGGAAGACCTGCTCTGAAGGAGCAATACCAACGAAGACTCACTATGTGCGGATGAGAGAACGGGCGTATTGAACTATACGACTTGAACTAATCGAGACAAGGCAGTGTTACCTAACGCGGCGAATTATGAGTCTACGGTCCGCATACCGCCAGCGTACACACGGTGGTAATTTATGTTATTTGCCCACATTTAGTTCGAGAGAGAAATATTATCTGGAGAAGTTTCGATTGGTTTTGGGGCGAACTCAGGAATTAAACCAGAGAAGGCATCTATTATGCCGGGTTTAGGAATAAAGTTGCCGCCGAGGGGGCATCGCTACCAAGTATTTGTTTGTATCACTGAACGAGGCAGTATTGTATTTCGGGCTATCCGTCTATCGTACTGTACTCGTAGTATTGACTTCGAACTTCGATCTCGTTTTTCGTATATCTGAGTATTTCCAGCAGGTTTGCCATATATCTGGACGTGAATCTATCTCTGGGACCAGTAATACCGAGGGACACCATAACATCCTGTTCGTCGTTGAATATTGGTACAGCGACACCTCGAACACCTCGGAGATGCTCCTCGTCGTCTATCGCATAGCCCTGGTCGCGGATTTGCTCAAGCGCCGCTTCAAGCTCTGACCGGGATGATAGCGTGTTATCAGTCCCCCTCGGAAGCCCATGTTCGGCAACGATTTCGTTTCGTTTGTCCACCGGAAGATGCGCCAGAATGGCTTTGCCCAGCGATGTCCAGTGCATCTCTGTGTGGTTCCCGATAGGGATTTCGTCGCCCGCAGCCTTTCCGCCAGAACTCCTGTAGAGGATGACCCGCTGGCCGTTCTCCTCGATGCCGGCACCAGCAATCTCACCCGTTTCTCTGCTGAGTTCTTCGACTTTATTACGGAGCAGTCGACCAATATCCAGCCGCTGCCGAACACTGCCACCGAGCTCCAGAAAGCGGAACGACCGACGATACTGCCCGGACTCCTTAACAACGGCCTTGTTGAAACCCTTGCGGGCAAACATGATGGAAGAGTAGTCTGAGACAGGATGGATTCCCTGCCGAAGTCACGACTTCTCCGGTTCGTTGAACGAGCTATGGTGCTGGCTCGCCGTGCTGTTACACGGTTTTCGACACGCTATTCTCGCAAGCGGTTCACGCTCCGCCAGCACGTCGTCTTGCTCTGTCTCAAGGTGAAGAAGACGACCACATACCGCGACCTCGTTGATGAACTCATCGAGATGCCTCGCATCCGTGATGCCCTCGATCTCGATTCGATTCCGGCACCCTCGACACTCTGCAAGGCGTTCGACCGCTTGGAGATGGCCGTCTGGCGAGTGTTACTGAACGTCTCGCTCGCTGACGCGCCGCTGAACGGTATCACCGGCATCGATGCTTCGGGGTTCGAGCGGGCGCATGCATCAACTCACTACACGAAGCGAACAAACCTCACCATCCAGCAACTGAAGACGACGCTGTTGGTCGATACGGCGAGCAACGTTGTTCTCGATATTCACGTGACGACGACACGAAAGCACGATACGCAGATTGCGCCGCAGGTAGTGAAACGGAACGCAGGTTCTATCGCAGTCTTGACCGGCGACAAGGGATACGACGACTAGAAACTCCGACAACTCGCCCATGACCTCGATATTCGCCCGTTGATCAAACACCGTGAGTTCACACCTCTCCACAAGGCGTGGAATGAACGGCTTGACAGCGATCTCTACCATCGACGGAATATGGACGAGACAGTTAACGCGGCGATCAAACAGAAATTCGGCGCATTCGTCCGGTCGCGCCGGTGGTGGAAGCAGTTCCGTGAACTCGTCATCAAGTGTGTCGTTCACAATCTGGAGCGAAGCCTCGCTATTTCACACGAAGAGTGCAACTGTCTGTGATTCCGAGAGGAACGGACTGCTGAATATAGAGGTTGTATCGGTCAACTTGGGCTATTGATTACAGGTCTATGAAATTATATTTTGGTAATAATTGATATAAGTCTTCGAGGCCAGATTATTTCATGGGAAATGCAAAGAAATTCTACTACGAGCCACGAGAGAACGAATCGCTCAGTGCAGAGGTCGTAACAGCGGTTGCAAAGGCTCATGACGAGGATGTACTCGAACAGGAGTGGGTCATCAGTGAAGATATCAATTCGGATGCACTCGACGGACTCTTCCAAGAACGCAATCTCAATATGACGCTCACGTTCGAAGCTGATGGAGCAACAGTGACGATTATCGCAGACCGATATGGAAATCCTCAGATCAAGATCGAATCACATCGGAACGATTCTATGACCCGCTCTTTGTAGAATGAGAAAGTAAACGACCGATATGCGCCCTGTGTTCAGCAAGACTGCTGAAACCTATCACTGATTGAGGGTTTCAACAAGGCCGTATTCTGCTATCTTTTCAGCGATTCAGCAGTAGCACTTGCCGTTTGCCGATAAACATGCCTCTAAACGGAATGTTCTAAGCGAAGACCGCATCATAGCCGGTTGCACATACTGGCGATGCTGACGGGTTTTTATAAGATCGCCCGTTGCCGTATGATATGATACGATCCGCTCGGACACTGTGGAGCCGGTATCGATCCATCCCGCTCATCTAGCGGATCTTCGTCGCTTTCGTGGTGGGAACAGGTGCCGGTATCGCGTTCGGGGAACAGATGGCCGTAGTCAGACCAGTGGGCGACCTCTTCCTGTGGCTGCTCAATATGCTGGTCATCCCGATTATCGTCTTCACACTGCTGACCGGCATTCGCCAGCTCTCCCCCGCGAAACTTGGGAAGATTGGTGGTGCGACAGTCGCGCTCTACGCCCTGACGACGACCCTCGCAGGCATCATTGGCCTTGCGGTTGCAAACGTGCTTCAGCCGGGCCGTGGGGTCGAGTTCGGCGGCGGTGAAGCGCAATCGAAAGCGCCACCGTCACTGCTGGATGTGATTCTCGGTATCGTGCCGAACAATCCCGTTGCGGCGCTCGCAGAGGGGAATTTGCTGGCGACGGTTTTCTTCGTCATCGTGTTCGGAATCGCGCTGACGTACGTCCGCTCCCAGTAAGACGCGCTCGCAGAGCGTGTCGATTCAGTGTTCGAGGCCTTTGAAGTGGGTGCTGAAGCGATGTTCGTCATCGTTCGAGGGGTGCTCGAATTCGGCGTACTCGGCGTATTCGCGCTGATGGCGTCCGGAATCGGCACTGAAGGCATCGGCCTGTTTTTTTCGCTGGGCGAGCTCGTGTTGGCAGTCACAATCGCAATCGTCATTCATATCGGCTTCACCTATCTCGTTTTCTTGATGGGCGTGGTCGCAGATGTCTCCCCGATCGCGTTCCTCAACGGGGCAAGAGACGCGATGGTGACCGCATTCGCAACTCGGTCGTCGAGTGGAACGCTCCCTGTCACGATGCGTAATGCGGACGAAGACCTGCAGATCGCCGAGCGGGTGTATTCGTTTACGCTTCCAGTCGGTGCAACGGCGAATATGGATGGGGCCGCCATCCGACAGGCAATCACCGTGATGTTCGCTGCAAACGTCGTCGGACAGCCACTGGTACTTACTGAACAGGTCTTTGTCTTGATAGTGGCTGTCCTCATCAGTATCGGAACCGCTGGCGTTCCGGGAGCAGGCATTGTCATGCTCACTGTAATTCTCACACAGGTTGGCCTCCCGCTGGAGGTCGTTGGGTTCGTCGCGGGCGTGGACCCAATCCTGGGGCGGATTGCGACGATGAACAACGTCACCGGCGACCTCGCGGTTTCGACCGTTGTGGGGAAGTGGAACGACGGACTCGACCGTAGTGAGGGCGTCTGGTCACAAAACCTGAGCGGCGTCGCTGAGTTCGTTCCCGGCGACGATTAGGGCTCCGGGGAGAGCGAGTGAAACAGAACCTAATGCTGGTACAGTTGTTATTCTAATCTATACGCCCCGCGACTGGACTGACAACAGCAGTATGAGCGTTGCTCGGGCCGGATACGCATTTCAGAAGCGTTTGTCGGACCGATTCGTAGTATCACCGCAGTCTCGGAAGCCACGCCGTAACAGTTGCAGTTTACTTTGTTCGCTTCCGTTCCTGCGTCGGGTGGTCTGTGACGTACACTTTCGTCTCGTCCGGAACGTCGTCAGTGACCCAGGAGTTCGCCCCGATGCTGACGTGGTCACCAACAGTAATAGCGCCCAGTACTTTCGTGCCAGCGCCGATGACGACGTGGTCGCCGATGTCCGGGTGTCGTTTGTATCCCTTCTTTAATCTGTGTTCGTCGCTCTCGTCTGCTTCGAAGTGGAGTGCGCCAAGCGTCACGTCCTGATAGAGGCGGACCCACTCCCCCACGGTGGTGGTTTCACCGATGACGACGCCGGTTCCGTGGTCGATGAAGAAGTGATCGCCGATCTCGGCGCCGGGGTGGATGTCGATGCCGGTCTCAGTCTTGGCGTATTCGGTGAGTTCGCGAGCGTACTCGGAGGCCTCGGCCTCGTAGAGAGTATGTGCGACCCGTTGTACGAGTATCGCCATGAAGCCCGGATAGGACCGGATTATCTCCATGTACGTCTTCGCCGCCGGGTCGCCTTTGAACGCGGCCTCGACGTCTTTTTTGAGTCGCCTGCGAACCGCCGGGAGTTGCTCGATGACGGCATCGACTGTTTCAGCGGGGTCCGATCCGGAGTACGGTCTGATACCGGCAAAGAAGAGACCGCCCAGGGTGTCGAGTCGGTCCAGAACGGCGAGTTCGTCCCGGACCAGTTCAGCGGCGTTCCAGCAGGTCGGGAAGAATAGTCGTTTGAGGATGTCGACTTCCGGCCTTCGGTGTTCCCGTCGCGGGAACTCCATCTGTGTCTGGGTCGGGAACGGGTCTTCATCTGCCCGATACGCTGCGAACAGTTTCTCGTGCGCGTCGCCCGTGTAACAGTAGTCCATATCGAGTTGTTGCCCTGAACCACCTTAATTTTGAAACAACAGCTATCTTTTCTCATACATGTTGTGTTCTCGCTTGCGCAGTAACACCAGAACTAACCAGAATCCCAGACTGAGAGGTAACTATTTGATACTGGCTTATCATCGACTCTGTATGAACGGCGAGTGCTACTTCTGCCATGGCATCGTATCAGCACCCGAAGAAGGCCATATCTGGCTGCGTGAGCACGACAGCCACGAAGTGTACATGCACGAACAGTGTGCCAGTGGCCACAACGTCATCGAAGGAGAGCAGAGCCCGGCCGGTGAACTCCTGATTACGTGCCCGGAATGTGGCGAAGTCGAGACAGTGTAACAGCCCACGCAGACACCCTGTAGATGGACATCTGTCCTACGGGAGTGTAATATCGACGCCGGACTGGAGGCTAGCTGCTTTCACTGTATTGTACATCAACATCGCAATGGTGAGCGGGCCGACCCCACCGGGGACCGGCGTGATGGCGTCCGCCTTCGCTTTGGCGCTCTCGAAGTCTACGTCCCCGACAAGTTTGTATCCCTTGTCCGTGTCAGCATCAACCCGATTGATACCGACATCGATGACTGTCGTGCCCTCCGAGAGCATCGCTCCGTCTATCATTTCTGGAACGCCGGCGGCGGCGATCACGATGTCGGCGTTGCGAGTCTTTTCGGCGAGAGCGTCGGTCCGTGAGTGACACACGGTCGTCGTCGCGTTGCCGCCCGGTCCGTACTGGATGAGCAGGTTCGCCATCGGTTTGCCGACGATGTCTGAGCGGCCGACGACGACAGCGTCTTTCCCCGCCGTCTCAACGCCAGTTTCGGCCAGTATTTTCTGTATTCCGTGGGGCGTGCAAGGCTTGTATCGTGCGTTCCCTGCGACGAGCCGGCCGACATTTTCGGGGTGGAACCCGTCGACATCTTTCATCGGGTCGATGCGCTCCAGTACGTCACGCTTGTTCACGTGGTCGGGGACCGGCATCTGGACGAGGATTCCGTGGACGGCTGAGTCCGCGTTTAGTTCGTCGATAGTCGCAAACAGTGTCTCAGCCGGTTCGTCCGGACCGATTTCGTAATGGAACCCGTCGATGCCGATCTCCTCGCAGGCCTGTTGTTTCATCGAGACGTACGTCTCACTCGCGCCGTCGTCGCTCATCAGCACAGTCGCCAGCCCCGGTGTGACGCCCTCGCTGACGAGCGTGTCAGTACACGCAGCCACGCCCTCTGTGATCTGGTCGCCGATCTCGTTACCGTCGATTATCGTTGTCATTATTGCTATGTTCGTTCTCAGCCCGGAATCTCCCGAAAAGGTGTTCGGGAGTGAATCGCTGCTGTCAGTCAGCAATTGGAGACCGGGCAAGCGTTCGATATCCGTCTCAAACCCAGCGGGTATAGTGGGTGATGTGGAATAGTCCAACCGTTGAAGTACCATCGGCTATTCGTCCAGCGAGCAACCACAATCGGTCGACGATTCAACAGCATATCGGGCGGAGGGGCGAGGGACCGAAAGTTTTTGTCCTGACCCATGCTTGGTCTAGACAACCATACCGGGAGGCATGTGCCTCTCGTTCAGGAAACTGCACTATGACTGATATCCGGTTCAGCACCGACAGAGAATCGTTCCTCGAAACTGCAGAACGGGCCCCCGACGGCGCTCGCGTGCCGGTCGAAGCTCGCCTCACAGTCACCGATCCGTTCGAGGCGTATCGCCGCGCCCGCGGCGGGACCACAGACGGGTTCTATCTCGAGACGACCGGCGGGCAGTCCGGCTGGGGGTATTTCGGCGTCGACCCGGTCGAGCAAATCGAGGTCTCCGCAGAGGCGACATCCGCACAGGACGGCAGCAGTCCGAGCATCGACGCCATCGACGAGCTACTCGACCGCGAACACCTAGAGCGGGGCGACTGTACGGTTCCATATCCGTGCGGCGCGTTCGGCTGGCTGTCGTACGACGTCGCACGGGAGCTCGAAGATATCCCGGAGACGACTGTATCAGACGGTCTCCCACGGCTCCAGTTGGGCGTCTTCGAGTGTGTCGCCGCGTGGGAGGAGCCACATGACGGAGAGGTCGAACTGTACCTGACGGCCTGTCCCGTCGTCGACGAGTCGGCCGAGACGGCGTACGAGCGTGGCCGCGAGCTGGTCCGCGAACTGGCCGAGGCCGCCGTTCACGGCGAGGGGCACGTCCAGCCCCAGCCGACTGTGGCAAGTCAGGCCACGTTCGAGAGCGAGTGCGGCGAAGCGGCGTTTGCGGACCGCGTCCGGCAGATAAAACAGTACGTCAGGGACGGCGACACGTTCCAGACAAACGTCTCACACCGGCTGACCGCCCCGGCGGCCGTCCACCCGGTCAATACCTTCGACGCCGTCCGCCGGGTGAATCCGGCCCCGTATTCGGCCCTGCTTGAATTCCCCGGAGTCGACCTCGTCAGCGCCAGCCCGGAGCTGTTGCTTGACGTCGACGGCGACCGGCTGCTCACGGAGCCGATTGCAGGGACGCGCCCTCGCGGCGCGACGCCGGCTGAAGATGAGGAACTCGAGGCGGACCTCTGCAGTGACGAGAAGGAGCGGGCCGAACACGCGATGTTGGTCGACCTCGAACGCAACGACCTCGGGAAGGTCAGCGAGTACGGAACCGTGGACGTCGCCGAGTACCGCCGCGTCGACCGCTATTCGGAGGTGATGCACCTCGTGTCTCTCATCGAAGGGGAACTGCGCGACAGCGTAAGTATCGCCGACGCGGTCGCTGCGGTGTTCCCCGGCGGAACCATCACCGGCGCGCCGAAGCCGCGGACGATGGAGATTATCGATGAGGTGGAACAGACTCGACGGGGGCCATACACCGGCAGTATTGGGGTATTCGGCTTCGACGACCGCGCGACACTGAACATCACCATCAGGACACTGGTCCATTACGACGGCGAGTACCGGCTCCGCGTCGGGAGCGGCATCGTCCACGATTCGGAGCCGGAGGCGGAGTATCAAGAAACGCTGGACAAGGCCCGGGCGCTCGTCACCGCCGTCGACGAAGCGCTGGGCGAGCAGGGGTCCTTTGCGGTCGAGTCCGGGACCGAGCCGATGGAGAAGATGCGATGATACTCATCATAGATAACTACGACTCGTTCGCCTACAATCTGGTCCAGTACGTCGGCGAGTTCGACGAGGTAACCGTCCGCCGGAACGACGCTATCGACGTGGACGGCATTCACGAACTCGACCCGGACGGAATCGTCGTCTCTCCCGGTCCCGGGACGCCAGCGGAGGCCGGCGTGTCAATCGACGTTTTCGCTGCGACAGAGTATCCGGCCCTAGGCGTTTGTCTTGGCCATCAGGCGCTCTGTGCGGCCCACGGAACCCCCGTCGGCCATGCACCGAGTGTGGTCCACGGGAAACCTTCCGAAGTCCGTCACGACGGGACGGAGCTGTACGACGGGGTCGACGACCCGTTCGAGGTCGGGCGGTATCACTCGCTGGCCGTCGAGACTACTGCGCTGCCGGATACGCTCGAGGAGACGGCTCACACTAACGACGAACAGGGGGTCGTGATGGGCGTCCAGCACACTGAGAAGCCACACATCGGCGTTCAGTTCCACCCCGAAAGTATCCTCACCGACGCGGGGAAACAGCTGGTTGAAAACTTCTGTACGGGGATCGCTGAGGGGTGACCACACGGCGGGAGTAGGGCCTACTTCTCTTCGGGCGGGTCCACGTCGTGATGGGTCTGAATATCAGGCAGTTTCCTGACGGCACGTCTGAGGAGTGACGTGTGGCCACGCTCGTCTCGAAGCCAGGTCACAGTCAGCCCGCCGGCTGCCACGAGTGAAATGACGGCGAACGGACCGCCGGTTAGAACAGCCAGCGCCTGTAACGTCTCAGCGCCACCGAGAAGCAACACCGAAACGGCGACCGCTCCCTGAAAAATCCCCCAGAAGACGATATGCGTCGTTGACGGTGCCACGCCCCGTCGCGTCGCCAGTACTGAGACGACGAGTGTCGAGGTGTCCGCTGATGTGGCCATGAACACGATGATGAGCGCGAGAAACAGAAACAGCAGGAGCAGACCCAGCGGCAGCGAGGACAACAGCGGGAATCCAGCGACGGCTTCTGAACCCCCGCGCTGTGCGATAGCGGCGAGAATATCGGCCCGACCCGTTTGCTGGATGAACAGGGATGTGCCACCGAGCAGCAGGAACCAGACCATCGTCGCCACCGAGGTCGCGACGACGCTGGTGAACACGACAGTCCTGACCCGTCGACCGCGGGAGAGGGCGGCCACGAACAGCCCTGCGAACGGAGCCCAGGAGAACCACCACGACCAGTTCCAGACAGTCCACTCCGCGACCCACGCTCCACCGGTGTGGAGACTCAGCGGAACAAACTCCACGATGTAGGTGCCGAGTGCCTGTGTCCCTCGTTGGAGGACGAACGACCGTGGCCCCACAGCGACGATGAGGAGCGTGAACAGACCGAACAAGACAACGTTGAGGCCGGCAATCCGACGGATGCCGCGGTGAATCCCGGTCGCACTGGAGACGACGAATATCAGCGTCAGTCCGCCGACGAACAGGACCGGTCCGACCTCGCCGGCCGCCACACCCCACTGGTAATTGATGCCAGCGAGGAACTGCTCGCTCACGAGTGCGACGGAGGTGGCGATGCCGCCGATAGTGGCAAAGACAGCCAGCGTATCGACCAGTTTGGTCCAGACCGAATCCAGCCCCTCAGTTCCCAGCACCGGTGCCAAGACTGTCGAGACCCGGAGCGGCGCGCCTCGCGTGAACGCGAAGTACGCTATCGGAACGCCGATGACGGCGTACGCGCTCCAGGCCGAGACGCCCCAGTGAAAGAGGGTGTACACCAGCGCACCGTTGATAGCGTCCTGCGACCCGGCGGCGGCCCCGGTGTACGGCGGCGGTTGGTTGAAGTGAAACAGTGCCTCCGTCGGCCCCCAGAACACCAGTCCGGCCGCGATGCCGGCCGTAAACACGAGCGTGAAATAGGTCGGATAGGTGTAACTCGGCTCCGTCTCTGGACCGCCGAGTTTGATATCGCCCCAAGGCCCCAACAGCAGGAACAGGCAGTAACAGACGGAGAGAAAGACGGCAGCGAGAAACAGTGGGCCGCCGCCGCGAAGGGCTGTGGCCGCAGCAGCATCAACAGCACCTGTCGTCCGTGCGGGGAATGCGACCTGAAGCCCGAAGAACGCGGCGAACACGAGCACCGGGAACGCGAGGATGGCTGGTTCGTGCTGGGTGAGAAATCCCCGGACAGCCTGCCGGACGTCGGTCTGTCGGACACGCAGGAAAACATCGGCTGCGGCTGGCGCAGTCGTGTCTTCGGAGTACGGGAGCAGCGCAATGTAACACAGCCCCGAGGTGAAAAACACGAGGGCGACGGTCAACCAGACCGGGCCGGTCACGGCTTCGCCGACGAGCGTCGGAAAAAAGAAGCCCGCAAGCACGAGCGCCCCAGACGCGGCACACAGTGGGATCAGTAGCCGGCCGACTATCTCCGCAATGCCACTTGCGTCCGAGGTGGCCATGCCTCGATATTCAGTATCGAAAACATATATTACTATCCCAGAACGCTGTCGAAGCTGTCGACCGTACCGGTCGAGACTATCGTCGCTGGAGTGGTGGCCGGGTCACTCGGAGTTGGCAGGGTCGCTGTCGTCGGTCCCGATGCTGGTCAGCAACGAGTCCGTTGACCCGCGGCCCAGCACCGACTGTCCAAGAAGCCGTCCGCCGATGGAACGGGGATTGATAACCTCGTCAGCGCCGACTGCGCGGAACTTTTCGACGTGCTTCTGGTCAGTCGCCGCTGCGACCGTACGGATGTCCGGATTGACGTTCTTCGTCGCGATGACGGCCAGTACATCGCGTGCGTCGTCGTTGCTCCCCACCACAACACCACTTGCAGTTCCGACGCGGGCATCTCTGAGAACAGCCTCGTCGGTGGGGTCGCCGGTGAGCAGGTTCACACCTTCGCCCTGCAGCGACGCGACCGTGTCCTCGTCGGGCGTAACAACGACCACCTCAGTTTCGTCGCCCAGTTCCTTGAGCAGCGATGCCGTAACGTCTCCGTGTCCGAGAACCACGACGTGGTCCTCGAGGAGTGTGAGTTCTGATGCGGTCATGACTCCGAACGCTGTCGCCATTCGTGATTCGATAGCTGGCCCGATGAGCGCGCCCACGGCGACGGTGAACGCGCCGGTCCCGAACAGAATGATCGAGAGCGAGAACCACCGTGCCTCCGCCGTTACGGGGGTGATGTCGCCGTAGCCGACCGTCGCGATGGTGACGATGACGTAGTAGACGGCGTCCCCCCAACTGTCGAGTTCGAGAAACTGGCCCCGTAGCCCGTAAGCGCCCACAGTTCCGTAGAGAATGACCCCGAAAATCGCTGACAGCGACGCAATCTGAATCGGCGAGAGGTCGAGCGGCTGGTCGAACCGGTGTCGGTTTCGGAGTAACAGCGGGTACGTGACCAGCGTCATCACCAGCAGGGGGATGTCCGTGGGCTGAAACGTGGCAAGCGGCAAGAACACCAGCCCGAGAAGCACGACAGCTGCCACACGCCAGGCAAGCCGTTTGCGCCGCTGGAGTCCGACTGTCAGGATGCCGAGTAGGAACGCGAACAACACGCCGCCGAACCGGACGGCGGGTAACGGAAGGGTGACGACTGTGCTCAGCGGACCATGCATCGCAAGCGACGCCCGACTGAGATTCGAAAGCCCGGTCACGAACGCGAGGAGCGCAACCATGCCGGTCAGGACGACCGTCGGCTTCGCACCGGATAGCTCGTCCCATTCGACGAATGGAACCCTGTCGGCCGGATAGAACACGTCCTCAAGTGTCCGGTCCGACGAGTCTTCTGGGACGTTATCCATTGTCACAGTGTTCTCGGAGTCGACATAAAAAACACGCGGCGAGTGGACACCGAACTCAAGACAATGGGCTCCGTACGATGGTGTCAATGCGTCGATTGTACGGTCCCAGGTGTCGCTGTTCGTCAGGAGTACGTAAACGGAGTTGGAACCGGCGTACGCGGAGGTCGGACAGATGAACGCCGCCGTCCTGTTCGGACTGGGGACGATGATAGCCTGGGGGTTCTGGATCGCGTTTGGCAACGTCGCATCGAGCACAATGGACCCTGAAACCGCGGCGTTTGTCTCCTATGCAGCCGCGACAGTCGTCACAGGCATCTACGTCGCGGTCTCTGACGCGTCGCTCGTCGTCACGAATCGAGGGTTGTTGTTCGCCGGCGCAGCCGGTGTCGCGGCAGCCGTCGGCGTGGTTTCGACGTTCGTCGGCGTAACAGTGGGATCGACATCGGTGGTCTCTACCATCGGCGGGATGTACTTCATCACTGCTGCAGTCATCGGCGTCATCGCCTTCGGAGAATCGATGACCCTGACCAAAGCCGCGGGCATCGGGCTGGCGCTGACCGCGATTATCGTCATCAATCAATGACGGGACACAACTGGTAAGCGCCCGAGAACGTTGTGTGAGCGTGACCTACAACGGCAGGGATTTATACAACGAGGGCAGGTTTGTCCGAGTATGAAGCGAACAATCAGCACCGACGACGCACCGGCCGCAGTCGGCGCGTACAGTCAGGCCACGTCGAACGGCGACCTCCTCATCACCGCCGGACAGCTCCCGCTAACGACAGACGGCGAACTGCTCGACGACGAACCAGTCGCCGACCAGACACGGCAATGTCTCCACAACGTCGAGGCGATTCTGGAGTCGGACGGGCTCTCGCTCGACGATGTGCTCAAGACCACTGTCTATCTCGACGACATCGACGATTTCGACGCATTCAATGAAGCCTACAGCGAGTTCTTCGAATCGGACCCACCAGCGCGGAGCGCCGTCGGCGTTGGTGCGGTCCCGAAGGGAGCAGCGGTCGAAATCGAGGCTATCGCCACCACCGACTAGCCAAGGGGGCCGGTTCGTATCTTACCGTAGCTCCATCTGCTCGGCCCGCTCAGTAGCCAGCGCGGTCAATTCGTCGACACTGCTGTCCGAGCGGTCCGCAAGGACGCGGAGCAACATCCCGAGCTGTATGGCCGCTGCCTCGCGGAGTTCCGCGGCCTCCTCAGTGTCGTTGCCGAAGTAGTACTCGTGGCGGCCGTCCTCGTGGATGATACCTGTGTACACCGAGCGCAGGTCGGATTCGGTTATCGCGGCTGACGCCTCCGTCTTGACTTCCTCGAATCGCGGGTTCATGGTTTCGCTTGTGACACCGTTCCGCTCCCTCATTATTTCGACGGACTGAACTGACCATCGCTCTCTCATCAGTCAAGAGATACGTAATGTTTTGAAGCGGGAAACGATCCCAATGTATCCGATCACTCGGCCGGGGTTTTTAGTCGTTCAGCACGACGAACAGAGTATGACACAGGAAACCACGGCCCTCGCCCATTCGACCGTCGTCCGCGTGTCGACGGAGAGCCAGTCACAGAGCGGGAACCGGGTTCGCTCCGCGGCACGGGCGGCGGCGGACTCGGTCCCGGTCGTCAGGACGGGGCCGACGGGCATCACAGCGGCCACACCGCTGGTGATGATTACGAGTGACGGGCAGACAGCCTTCTACGGCGACCCGTCGCCAGCGACCGTCCGCGACCTCGTCGATGAACTGGAAGCGGGGACAGTACCGACAGCTGCCGCAGACGCGGTCACCGAACACGACCCCGATACGACGTCGCTTCCCGTCCCGGAGCGGGGGCCGCTCTCTGTCGGCCGCCGTGACGTGCTGGGGCCCTGTGGCTGGGTCGCCCCGCTGGACCCGGCCGACTGGTCGTTCGTCTCGACTGAGCAGACCGCCGACGCTGCAGCGGGAGCCGGGCTGCTGGGCCGAGGCCGCGGGGACGCCGCCGCCGATGAACCGATTGCCGAGACGTGGGAAACAGCCAGCACAGCCGACGGTGACCCGGTGGTCGTCTGCAACGCCAACGACGCCAGCGGCCTCCCGACGGGCGACGGCACCCTCCTCTCTGGCGCACCAATGGCGGTCCTCGACGGTATCGCGGCGGTCGCCGAGCACGTAGCCGCCGAGGACGCTGTCATCTACGTAAACGAAGCGCAGACGGCCTTGCAAGCGGACCTTAGAGAGGCCATAGACGCGGTCGCCGACACGCTGCCCGTCGTTCCGCAACTGGTGGCCGGCCCGGACGAGTTCCGCGCCGGCGAACCGACTGCGGCGCTCGAAGCGCTGGAAGGGGCCGACCGCATCGAGCCGCGGCTCCAGCCGCCATCGCCAGCCAAACACGGGCTGTACGGCCGCCCAACGGTCGTCCACACCCCGCGGACGTTCGCGCAGGTCCAGCGGGCCGTCGCCGACCCCGGAGGCCTCGACGCCGACGCCGCGGACCCCGGGACGCGGCTCATGACCGTCACCGGCGACGTGGCCGCACCGGCGACGGTCGAACTCGGGTCCAGCGCCAGCCTCTCGGCGGCCCGCGAGGCAGTCGAGATGGACGGCTCGTTCAAGATGGCCTGCGTCGGCGGCGTCCTCGGTGGCATCACCCGGAACCTCGATGTCCCGCCGACTGCCCAGTCGCTACGGGCGGCCGGGCTCGGAACCGACGGCGTCGTCGAGCTGTTCGACACCGACCGATGTACTGTCGAAACGGTCGGGAAGCGGGCCCGGTTCGCGTCAACGGAGAACAGCGGCCGGTGTGTCCCCGGTCGCGAGGGGACAAAACAGCTCGCTGAACTCCTGCGTGACGTGTACGATGGTTCCTTCGAGAGCGACAAAATACGCGAACTGGGCCGGGTGATGCGGCAATCGAGCAACTGCCAGACCGGCGCATACGCGCCGCGGCCGGTGACCACCGCCATCGACGAGTTCGAACCCGAGTTCCGCGCCCACACGAACGGCCGCTGTCCCAGCGGCACCTGCACGGAGAAACTATGAGCACAGACAGATCGATTCCACGAGTGCCCGACCTACACGACCCACAGCCGGAGGCGCCAGTCACCCGCGAGTTCGAGACCGGAACCGCCAACGACCCCGACGTGGGGACCGACGCGGACGAGCCGACGACGCTCACCGTCGACGGCGAGCCGGTCACTGTCGACCCCGGCTCGACCATCATCGACGCCTTACAGGACCTCGACGACGAGGTCGTCAGCGTCGACCCCGGTGCCGAGGGCGTCGAAGACGACGCGGACGTGCCGGCGCTGTGTTACTACGACCGCGACGGCGACTGCAGCGACGAAATCGGCCCGCGCAGCGAGTGTCGCACCTGCATGGTCGAGACCGAGCAACACGGCCTCGTCCCGTCGTGTTCGTTCCCCGCCGAAGACGGCCTCACCGTCTCGACGGACACTCCAGACGCCGAGGAGGCCCGCAGCGTCAACCTCGACCTCGTGCTGTCGAACCACAACCTCCGGTGTACCACCTGCAACGGTAACGGCCGCTGTGAGCTGCAGGACGCCGCCATCAGCGAGGGCGTCGATCACCCCCGGTATGGCGTCTTCGACGAGCGCGACCAGTACGAACCCATCGACGACACCTCCTCGTTCATCCAGATCGACCGTAACAAGTGCATCCTCTGTAACCGCTGTGTCGACGCCTGCAACGACGTGCAGGTCGAGGGCGTCCTCCGTATCGAGGGCCACGGCGAGGACACCCGTATCGGCTTCCAGTCCGACGCCGAAACCATGCACGACTCCGAGTGTGTCTCCTGTGGCCACTGCGCGACGGTCTGTCCCACCGGCTCGCTGACCGAGAAGGGCATCGGCGGCGCGGCGACGCTCCCGCTGCCGGGCTTCACCCAGCGCAACTCCATCGGGACCGTCATCGAACACGAGGACGCCGAGACCATCGACGACACAACCGCCCCCAACCGCGGGTTCGAGCCCGGCGACCCGAGAGCGGCAACGGGGAAGCAAGGCCTCGCCAGGTTCGCGTCGGCGGCCAAGCGCCGGGCCGGCGACATCGCCAAGGACTACGGCAAAAAAGCCTTCCTCGCCGGCGAACACACCGCCGAGAGCATCGCGGCGAACACGATGCCCGAGGGCCGCCTGTTCGACATCGCCAGCGCGGTCAGCGATTACCGCCTCTCGAAAATAGACAAGGAAGAGACCACCTGTGGGTTCTGTGCCGTCGGTTGCCGGTTCGAGATGTGGGGCAAGGACGGCGACTCGCTCGGGGTCGTCCCGGTCGAGGACCCCGACGACGCGCCCGCGAACAACTTCTCGACCTGCGTGAAAGGGAAGTTCGGCCACGAGTTCGCCAACAGCGAGCGGCGGGTCACCGAGCCGCTGGTTCGCAACGACGACGGCGACCTCGAACCGACGAGCTGGGACGAGGCGCTCGATTACGTGGCCGAGCGCTTCACCGAGATTCAGGACCAGCACGGCATCGACTCGCTGGGCTGTCTGGCATCCTCGAAGGGCAGCAACGAGGAGGCGTATCTCGTCCAGAAGTTCGCCCGGCAAGTGCTTGGCACGAAGAACATCGACAACTGCGCCCGGCTGTGTCACTCCTCGACAGTCGCCGCGCTCCAGCAGACGCTCGGCTACGGCGCGATGACCAACCGCATCAACGAGGATATCGGCGAGGCCGACGCCTACCTCATCAGCGGCTCCAACACCACGGAGTCACACCCGGTGCTCGCCACGCGAATCAAGCAGAACGTCCGCGACGGGGCCGACCTCGTCGTGTTCGACCCGCGGAAAATCGGCATCGCCGAGCACGCAGACCAGTACACCCGAACCAACCCCGGCTACGACGTGGCCTGGCTCAACGGTCTGATTCGGTACATCATCGAACACGACCTCCACGACGAGGACTTCATCGAACGCAACACGAAGAACTTCGAAGAAGTCGAGGAGAAGGTTCAGGCCTTCACCCCCGAAAAAGTCGAGGATCTGGCCGGTGTGCCGCCGGACGAACTCGCCTCGGCGGCCGAGACGCTCGCCGAGGCCGACACGGTCGTTTTTGGCTGGGCGATGGGGATGACCCAGCAGAGCCACGGCACGGAGAACCTCATCGCGATGGCCGACCTCGCACTCGTACTGGGTCAGGTCGGCAAGCCCGGGGCCGGCCTCTCACCATTCCGCGGCCAGAATAACGTCCAGGGCGGCGGTGGCGACATGGGGACGCTGCCCGGAAGCCTCCCGGGGTATCAGAACCCGGCGGACGACGCGGTCGGCGAGAAGTTCGCCGACGCGTGGGGCGAGCGACCGCCCGAGGAACCCGGACTGAAAGTGCCGGAGATGCTCGCCGAGGCCCACGCGGGGAACCTCCGCGGGATGTACGTCGTCGGCGAGAACCCCGCGCTCTCCGAACCGGACATCCAGCACGCCGCCGAGGCGCTGGAAGACCTGGAGTTCCTCGTCGTCCAGGACATCTTCATGACCGAAACGGCGGACTACGCCGACGTGGTGTTGCCGGCGGCCACCTCACCGGAGAAACACGGCACGTTCACCAATACGGAGCGGCGCATCCAGCGGGTCCGTCCCACGTCTGAGCCGCCGGGCGAAGCCCGCCAGGACTGGGAGATCACGCAGGCGCTGGCCCGTCGGCTCGGCTACGACTGGGACTACGACCACCCGCGGGAGGTCATGGACGAAATCAACTCGCTGGTGCCCATCTACGGCGGCGTCACGTACGACCGCCTCGAATCCGGCGCGGAACACGGCCTGCAGTGGCCCTGCTGGGACGAGGACCACGAGGGGACGCCGTACCTCTACGACTACGACGAGGGGAACTTCAACTTCGAGGACGGGAAAGCCCGCTTCGTTCCCGCCGACGGCGGACACCCCGGCGAGATTCCCGACGAGGAGTACCCGCTGACGCTCACCTCAGGGCGCGTGCTGTATCACTGGCACACGGGCCAGATCACCCGCCGTGTCGAAGGGCTGATGAGCCACGTCGGTGAGAGCTTCGTGGAAGTGCATCCCGACACGGCCGAGAAGCTTGGCATCGCCGACGGCGAGTATGTCCGCGTGGAGTCCCGACGGGGCGAAATTGTCGTCAAGGCACAGGTCACCGAGCGCGTCGGCCCGGGGACGCTGTTCATCCCGATGCACTTCGCGGCGGGGGCGGTCAACAAGCTCACCGGGGAGACGTTCGACCCGACCGCCGGCATCCCCGAGTACAAAGTGTCGAGCGTGCGGGTGGAAGTGCTGGGGCCGGAGACGGACGAGACGGTGCTTCGGACGCCAGATGCCGGCGGAAAACAGGTCCGGAAGCGAGGCGCTGGCGACGACTGAGGCGGCGCGGCTGCTTGCAGCCAACATATTGAGATGTGCGTGGTTTTGCGATATCCACAGACAAGTGGGCAAATACAATAGTACTTAGTCCGTATTTGGTTCTATATTTTTCTTTTAAATATTATTTGCACTGTAGTAAACCCAGTACCGATATTTGCTAAGTAAATAAGCAAGGAATGTTTTGATGTGTGTCCAAATAGTGTTACTTTAACAGAGCTTATTTTCTTTTGCCTCACCACTTACTCACGCGGTCCAACAGGTCGGTCCGCGATTTCGTCAAGGAGGTCGACGAGCGACTTGGTCGCCAGGTCTAGCAGCGTTTCCCCGCGTTCGGCGCTCCCCTCGCGCGGGTCGCCGACGACGCCGTTCTCCGTGAACTCGTCGGAATCGAACGCGAGATTGACGCCGCTTTGCCACTCTCCCCAGCGGTCGCTGCCGCCGTCTGCGGCCTGGTCCAGCCGATCCTCGTGGACAGTCTCCGGGTTCGTGTGCTGGAGCAGCGAAGTTTCCAGCGGTCCACCGTGGCCCATGTCGGCGCTGTGGTCGCCGACCGCGTTGAACCACGTGAACGGGACAGCGAAGGCCTCGTCGTGGCGGGTTATCCGACCCGACACTTCACGCAATGCATCGATGTTGCCGCCGTGGCCGTTGACCAGCACCACGTGGTCCCAGCCGTGGCTGGCGAGGCTCCGGACGATGTCACGGACGTAGGACCGAAACGTCGACTCGGAGGTCCACAGCGTCCCGGAAAAGGCCCGATGCTCTTCGGCGACGCCGACAGGGACTGCTGGTGCGACAACGACGGGGTCGTCGTAGCGCTCGGCACCGCGTTCGGCGACCGCCTCGGCGTCGAGCGTGTCCGTCCCGAGCGGGGCGTGTGGCCCGTGTTGCTCCGTACTGCCGACAGGAAGCAGCGCCAGGTCCGTCTCGACGTCCGCCACGTCAGTCCAAGTCTCCGTCTGTAGGTTCATAGTCACATGTCCGGAGGCGGCGAGATAAAGCCCGTTCTCTCGGCGGCTTTTACAGTGGTTTCTGGCGCGATCTCGCTATTCAGGAGCGCACCTGAAACTCGAACACCCAAATTGGTAAGTAGATATGCGAATTGAACATGGCCGATCCAGTCAGAATCCCCTGATGATACGAATCACTCGTTGTCTTCAAGTGACTCTACCGCGTTTTCAAGCGCTTCCAGTGCCTGCTCCAACTCCGCAGAAACTTCGGGGTCGTCTACTTCTTCCTTGACAATTTGAATCTGTTTTATCGCTTCTTTCAGTCTGTTTGGCATTTATGTGCTTGAGTTGTCAAGCTCCAACATCATAATATCTGGGTTCCCTGTACTGACCGGGTGTTCCAACTCTGACATGGGACAAAGAAACGCTGTTGGCAACCACAGTTTACAATTGCGAGCCGGTTCCGGACCCGGATTTATTACGTACTGACACGTGCGTTGTGGTAGCATGTCTACAGACTCGGATTCGATTCCGATGACGGTCATCAGCGGCCCCCTCGGCGCTGGGAAGACGACACTGGTCAACAGGCTGCTGAGCGAGCCCGGCGACAGGCGCATCGCCGTCGTCGTCAACGACATGGGGGAGATAAACGTCGACGCCGAGCTTCTCGCGAACGAGGCGGATACGGGCGAGGAGGGCGTCGTAGACCTCTCGAATGGGTGTATCTGTTGCCGACTGCAGGATGACCTCGTCACCGAGGTGACGCGACTTGCCGAAGAACGGTCGTTCGACTACCTAGTCGTCGAGGCCTCCGGCATCAGCGAGCCGATCCCCATCGCAAGAACGCTGACCGTCGGGCCGGACGGGGGCGACCCCCCGGAGGGGTTCCATCTGGATACGACGGTCTCGGTCGTCGACGCCTACGGGTTCTGGAAAGCGTTCGACCCCGAGGAATCGCTTCCGGACACTGCACCCGATCCCGAGCGGCCGCTCACCGAGGTGCTGGTCGACCAGATAGAGTTCTGTGACGTGCTCCTCCTGAACAAGTGTGACATGGTCCCCGACGACGCGCTCGAATCCGTGGAGGCCGCGATCAGAACGCTCCAGCCCCGGGCGTCCATCCATCGAACCACATACAGCAACGTCGACCCCGACGACGTGCTCGGGACCGGACGATTTGATTTCGAGGAGGCCAGACGAGAGCAGGGCTGGAAACAGGCATTAGCCGGGGCGGAGGGTGCAGAGAGCCATGCCGACCACGAACACGACGACGAGATGTCGGCCGCAGCGGCCCACGGCGTCGAGTCGCTCATCTATCGGCGAGACACACCGTTTCACCCCGGTCGGTTCAATGACTGGCTCGACGACTGGGACGGTGCTATCGTCCGCGCCAAGGGGTTTGCGTGGGTCGCCAGCAGGCCAGAGACGGTGCTGGGCGTGAGTCAGGCCGGCCCGTCTGTTCAGGCGGGACCCATCGGCGAGTGGGGCAACGACGACCCGTCCACGCGGCTCGTCTTCATCGGGCAGGAGATGGACGGGGATGCACTCATCGGTGAACTTGACGACTGTCTGGCCACGGACAAAGAGCGAACGGAACCCTTTGCCAGCGATCCGTTCCCGCGGGAAGGGTGAGTCAGGGTGCGCCGTACCCCACCTCATCGCGGAGTTCGTCCCACGACTCGTGAAACCCATAGGTGGACTCGGAGTCGCCGCCCATCGCGTCCTGATAAACGTCATCATAGGACAGGAGCTGCGTCCAGCCGTCGTGGAACCGGTAGCTACAGTACTGACACATAGCTGCTCATACTGGGGAGCAGGATGTATAGCTATCGCCGAAAAATGGGTCGCTGGCTCTGGTGTCAGGGCTCCAGCAGCACCTTGGTGACGCCCTCTTCTCGGTTGTCGAAGGCCTCGTACATCTCGGGGGCCTTCTCGAGGTCGACACGGTGGGAAACCACCCAACTGGGGTCGGCGCGACCTTCGATGATCAGGTCGCGAAGCTCTCGGTTGTAGGACTTGACATTACACTGGCCGGTCCCGAGGGCCTGCCCCTTCTCGAAGAGCAGTCCGAAGTCGATTCCGAGGCGACCCTGTGCGGCCATGTCGTCCGGAGCGCCCGGGTCCTCAGGAACGTAGAGTCCCGGAATTCCCAGTTCGCCGGTCGGTTTCACCGTCCGGATGAGGTTGTTGATGACCACGGCCGGGTTCTCCCGCGCGGGGTCGTACGCGTCGTCGGCTTCCTTGTCCGGGTCGATGGCCTGGTACCCGACGGCGTCGACACCCTTGTCGACACCGCTGCCGTGTTGCTCTTTGATCTGCTCGACCGGATCGCCCTCCTCGAAGTTGATCGGTGTCGCGTCACAGTGTTCCTCGGCCAGTTCGAGCCGGCTCGGGACGCGGTCGATAGAGTATATTTCGGCCGCACCCTTGATCTTCGCACTATACGCGGCCATCAGCCCGACCGGACCGGCTCCGTAGATGGCGACGGAGTCGCCCGGTTCGAGGTTGGCGAGTTCTGTCCCGTGCCAGCCTGTCGGGAAAATGTCCGCGAGCAGCGAAAACGCGTCTTCGTGCCCGTCACCTTCCGGGAGTTTGAGTGCGTTGAAGTCCGCGTAGGGAATGCGGAGCTTCTCGGCCTGCCCGCCTTTGTACGGCCCCATGGCGACGTACCCGTAGGCTCCGCCAGCGAAGCCGGGATTGACGTTCGTACAGAACCCCGTGTACCCGCTCTCGCAGTTCTCACAGAAGCCACAGGCGACATTGAACGGTGCGACGACGCGGTCGCCTGCTTCCAGTGAGGAGACGGCGTCGCCGACTTCGGTGACGATACCCATGTTCTCGTGGCCGAACACGATACCGGGCTCCGCCGCGGTCCGCCCCTCGTACATGTGGAGGTCGGACCCGCAGATACAGCTCGTCGTGATGTCGATGAGTACGTCGTTCGGATGCTCTATTTCTGGTTCATCGACTTCTTCGACAGCCACTTCCTTCGGTCCCTTGTACACAACAGCGTTCATTGACATTGGTTAGCACAACCATATATCACGTAGTATAGCTGTCACTTATAACTAGTCAATTATAATGTATTATTCGCAGTAAGCTAGTGACAGCGAAGTTCAGGGGGCCGCTCCACATCTATAATAGGTTGGAACGCACCCAGAGAGCCCGAAAACCCCGGTGAATCTATTCCCCAGTCGAGGCAGACATCCCCCTCTGTGACGCTGTAAACGGTGTACTGTCGTGCCCTGACAGACGGAGAGTCAGGTAGACCAGCGAAACCATGACCGTGTTTTCGAGCACACTGACCACCAGATGTAGCTCGGATGGGACGGTCACCGTGACGAGGAGAGGCGGGTAATTCATCGATGCGTGGAACAGCGCGACGAGCCAGAGATTCCCCGAGAGGGCGTACACGCTCCCGTAAGCCAGCCCCATAAGCGCCAATCCGAGGAGTCTGCCTGCAAGCGCCTTATTAACGCCGTGCCCCGATGCGAGAAACCACCGCGGAAGGTGAAACAGGGCGAACAGGGCCGCGGCGAGGCCGATACCAGACAGCACCGCACGCAGAGTCGTCCCACCGGCCAGCCTCGTGAATTTCTGTTGCAGGTACGGGCGGAAGAGGAATTCTTCCGGGACCGCTGTGAACAGAAGCGAACTGAAAAGCGCTGCGAGATACAGTAGCGGGTGGGCAGCGGTTCTCGACAGTGAGGCTTCGAACCCGGAGATACCACCCATCGCGAGCGCGACCGCAACAAGGTTGTACAGTCCCCAGAACGCGGCGACCACTCCAACTACGGGACCGAGTGTGCGAACAGGCGGGAGCAGAGAGCGCGGTGAGACGGACTCAATGCTGAGCGCACCAGCCGTGAGTGCAACGAGGAAGACACCCCATATCATTCCCAAGACGGGCGGCGGCGATGCGCCGGGGGAGATGGTCACCAGTCCGGCGAGGACGACAATCACCAGAAGGTACGTTGCAACAGGAACCAACGGCCCGCCGCTGAAGCTCGGCAGGCCAGTATCAGGGCGCAACATCAGGTCGGCATCCGATGGCCGAGCCAAAATGAACTTCTATCTCGGATTCCGGTGCGAATTCGTCGGGCATAACTGTTCAACGTGTGAATTGGTCGCGGCCTGTGAGGCTGACGTTTAAAACTGGTTTTTAGTCTCTGATAGCTTTAGTATGCTCCCGCTCAACGGATCAAACGCCGGCGACCGCCTGAGACTGGTCCCGGCTGCCAGCGCCCTCCCCCCTATCGGTTTCCGCGGATCGGAATCCGTCCAATCCGGTTGTCCACACGACAACGGACATAGCCCGTCCACCCCGTTGTCAATTGCGCGATTCACAGTGCGTTTGGAATCCAGTTTGGAGCCACACCACAGACCGAACGTAATCATGAAGCGACGTGTACGCCGGTTAGACTTGTTCTGTGTGAATTTTCGTCTGTCTGTTGTCACAGCCGGCGTGTGCTGTGATATGTCGCACCGAGTAGCCGAGCAGTTCCGTACGGCGCTCGATACTGGACCAGTGTTCCCTAAGCGCCCGGCGCTCCACGTGCCGGCGGTACTATCGCGACAGGTGGTCCGCGGTGCGTGATCGGACTGTACTGCTGTTGGCCGTCGTCGCAATCGCGTCGCTCACTGGTAGCATCGCAGTTCTCGCAGTAACAGGGCCGACGGACGCCCGTCCGGATAGGGGAGGTCTCAACTCAGTATCGATGGCAAACGGTTCCGCCGGCCAGTTCGCCGAGCTCCACGCGGCCGGTGTCACGGGTTCGAACGTCTCGGTCGGGATTGTCGACCCAACTGGATTTGATACGGAGTCGAAAGCGATCGCCGGGCACGTCGCCGAGACGCGGGCCTTCGGTGCCGGTCCGGCAGACGAGACCGGCGAGGCCCATGGGACCGCGACAGCTGTCGTCGTGTCACGGACCGCACCGGACGCAGACCTGTATCTCGCCCGGGTCGACAGTGTCGACAGTTATCAGCAGGCAGTCGACTGGCTGGTCCGAGAGGACGTCGATGTGGTCGTCGCACCTGTTTCGTTCTACGGACAGCCGGGCGATGGAACCGGCCCCGTCGCTCGGAGCGCGACCCAAGCGACGGAGCGTGGGACAGTGTTCATCGCCCCGGCCGGTAATCTCGCGGAATCCCACTGGTCAGGGCAGTACGCCGTCGATACCGTCCAGAATCAGACGGTCGCGTTTACCAACGGGAGCAGACAGAATTACATCCGAGGTGGGATCAAAATCGCGGTCTGGCTCTCGTGGGAACAGGCCCACGCAGACGAGGATTACACGGTCGAACTGTATCGAACGAACGGCACCGACGCCCGTCTCGTCGCGCGCTCACAGCCCTACCGCGGCGACGACGTACCAAACGAACGAATCGTTGCTGATGTCAGACCCGGCGACTACTATCTCGCGATTCGCGGGCCGGCATCGCCGACTGGTGCACGGTTGCGGCTCGTTTCACCGACGCACGAGCTCCAGCACGCGTCTACTCGAAACAGCATCGTCGCTCCGGGGACGGCCCGCAAAGCGATTACTGTCGGGGCATACAACAGCCGAGTCAAGCAGCTCGAACCGTTCAGTTCCCGAGGCCCGACGGTCGACGAGCGGACCGGTGTCGACATCGTGGCCCCAGACAGGAAGTTCGCCGCCGCCGCACCTGACGGCTTTGTCGGCTCTTCGGCCGCAGTCCCATACGTCGGCGGGACAGCGGCCCTACTGCTTGAGGCAAACAAGTCGTTAACGCCCCACGAAACAGAACGCCTACTGGAACGGACCGCCAGAGACGTGGGACAGCCGGGACTCGACAACGAAACCGGCCACGGGGCGGTCCGTCCAGTTCGTGCAGTCCGAACTGCACAGAACCGCACTGACGCTTAAATATCGTTTTAACCCAGCCACAGGCCTTTGAGCGTCCCGTATCATATATCCGATAGTGGCGTTATGTCGAGCCTCATCGAAAGAATACAGGAACGGACCGGGACAGCTGACGAGTCACCGCGAGTACTCGATGTTGCAGAGAACGAAACCGACGACGTACTCGATGCGCTCGCCTCGGACACCAGCCGGTCGCTGTTCCGTACGCTGTACGACGACCCCGGAACGCCGTCGGAGATAGCGGACCGGTGTGACACGTCGGTTCAGAACGTCCACTACCACGTCTCGAACCTCGAAGACGCAGACCTCATCGAGCCGGTCGAAACGGTGTATTCGTCGAAGGGTAACGAAATGACCGTGTACGGTCCCGCGAGCGACCCGATTGTACTGGTCGGTGACCGTGACCTAGCGCCGCGCATCCAGCAGTCGATGAGCAACGTCGTTACGGGGATAGGACTGATCGGCTTTGCGAGTCTTTTCGTCCAGTGGGGTGCAGAACGACTGGCAGACACAACCGCCGGAGCCGAGGTTTTGGCTCCGGCAAGTCCGAATGCAGGGCCAGTCGGTGGAACCAGCACGCTCGCATGGTTCGTTTTCGAAGTCGTCGAGCCGGGCGTGCTGTTTTTCTGTCTCTGTCTCACCGTTCTCGGTATCGCTGCGGTACTGGCTGACAAATAACTCTGGGCGAACTGTGTCGTAAGAAATCCACTCCCGCTGTGGTCGGTTTGAGCACAGGGACCCATAGCTCACCGACACTGCTGTCAGAGTCATTTCAGTGGGAGCGAACGTCCGACCAGAAACGTCGCCTCGAACAGTCTCGATATCGTTTCAAAATCAGACGGGGAGACGACTGTCGCGGCGTCAGTTCATGATGGACCGCAAGCACAGCCCCACGCCGGCGATGGCGAGGACGCCGCCGACAGCGATAGCGCCGGCACCGATTTCGAAGTCCCCGTCCTGTGACTGCTGTGCGGCCGTGTCACCGGTAACTGAATTAACCCCATCGGAGGCCGCGTCCGTAGACGAGTTGGCGCCGTCGGTAACCACCAGCGTTCCGATTGCGTCGGGCTGGCCGGTCGCGTCAGTCCCACGGTACAGCGACAGGTCGTAGTCGGTTGCAGCGAGTTGCGAGTCAAGGGCGACCTCCGAACCCGACTCGACCGCCACGGCATCGGCATCCGCCGCGGTTTCGAGCGTGGGTTCGTCGTGTCCGGCCGCCGTAGTGTCAAACAGGAGACCGACACGATCATCCCCGTTCCCGTCACGGACGGTCGCATTAATCTCGTAGTTGCTGTCCGGGCTGCCAATAGAGATAGTGGCCGCGTCAGCGCTTGTGAGGACGATTGAAATCCGATCGGTGTCGCCCTGCTGAACGTTCGATACCGACTCCTCGAAGCCGAATTCGGCAGTCTCCTCGACCTCGAACTCTTCGGTTGCCGTCTCGTTTGCTTCGATGAGGAGGGTCCCGGTGGTTGGCGTGGCGTCGGTTTCTCGGCTCTCGAACACGCGATAGGTGTACGCTGCGGGAGCAAGCGTCGACGAGAGGTCAGGCTCTGTCGCAGTTACGGTGAGCGAGTCGCCGTCGTCCGCGACACTGAGGGTCTCTGAGTCTGTGCCGGCGGCCGCGGTGTCGAAGAGAACCAGCACTTCACCGTCATCATCCTCATCACTAACAGTCGCGTTGATCTGATAATTGACCGCCTCACTGCCGACGGAGAGCGTTTTGTCGCCGCCGTCACTCATCGAGATCGGAATTTCGGCTGTACCACCCTGGGGGACCGTGACGACCTTGTCGTCGGAGTCAGTCTCTGTCGGAGTCTGGATGTCCGGTACCGGGTCGGTGCAGTTGCCGTCGCACTCAGCGACGGTTCCAGTCCGTTCAAACAGCGTATCGCCGTCGACATGGGCAGAGAGTTCGTAGGACGTGTTCGCCGGCACGTTAGACATGTCGAGCTGGGCGACGAACGTCCCGTTGGGCTGCACGCTGACCTCTCTTTGTTTAAGAAACGGGGACGACGCATCTTCCGACACAAGTCTGACCGTCATCTCCGTCCCGGATTCCAGCGTGGTCTCCCCGGTGACCACCTGTTGTTCGTCGGCGTACAGCGGCAGGCTGTCCTCTGAGACCGTGGCTTGCTGCTCCGCAGCGGTAAGGCCCGGACCCGTCGCCGCCACGGCAATAAGCATCGCGGCCAACGCTACCGACCGAACGCTCACAGAATCACCTCCCGAGGTCTGAGCATCTCTGCGTACGTTTGAAAGCGATGCTGCCAACAGTACCGCATCGCAGGTGGAGGGCAATTCGCTGGCATACGGTTAGCAATTATGAGGGGATTGAAAAACTGCCTTCGATAGCTTAAACTCGCGTTGAATTCGGCAGTGCCGGTCCGGACCGGTAGCCCATCGAGGCCGTCCTGATACGAATAGTACTATTTCTGACGGCTCCTCGGCGGCGATAATTTGCGTGATATTCACAGACACACTAGTTTTGTACTATGAGACGGCAGGACGCGGAAAGTTCTGATAGATTCAGTATTTTTATGGTAATTTCGGTATTGTTGACTAGTATGCGAACGGTCCTCGCAAACCAGCTCTCCAACGTCCGGGTCGTGAGTACCGATGGCCGCGAAGTCGGCACACTGCAAAACATTACCGTCGACACGGCCACGGGAGAGCTTCAATCGATCGTCATCGACAGCGACGTGCAGGAGATATTCGGCGTTGAGCGGGATCCTGACGGGGATGTTCGATTACCAGCATCCCTCATCGAATCGATGCGGGACCACCTGACCATTCAGCCGCCTGCACAACAGGGTGTCGCAGGTAGCGGGACTGTGGACTCGTAGGCAACCTGTCAACTGTTTAAACAGTCCGGAACGAATGCAGTGTTAGCCGACTGTATTCAACTGTCGTTGGCTGATGGGGAGGCGTGCCTACGGGACTTAGAGTTGATTTTGCGAGTTCGATACGCTCTGTGCTGTGATTCTATAGAATGGGCAGTCAGCGACTTCGATACGTAGCGACTGGCATCGGTGAGACAGGCGACAGGTCACCGTAACATCGCGTCAGCGTACTCACCCGCCGTCTGTCGGGCCGTTTCGAGTTCCGCAGTGTCATCCAGCATCACCGCGCGGGTCCGGGCACCGTCGATGATCGTCAGCAGCGAACGGGTAACGTGTTCCGCGTCGACATCGTTGAATACACCCTCGTCGATGCCGTGGTTGATGACCGCCTTGAGCAGGTACCGAATATACTCGTCGTTCTGGCGGAACCGGTCGCTGAACGCTTCCTTGTACGGTGCTTGACTCCGCATTTCTAGCAGTGCGACCGAGAGGTCGGGGTTTTCTTGGAGTTTGACCAGTAATTCATCAAGCAAGATGTCCAGTCGTGCTTCGGGGTCCGTCGTCTCGACATCGTGAATCGAATCAACGAACTGCTCCAGCAGATAATCGAGAAAGGCCGCCAGCAGGTCGTCTTTCGTGTCGTAGTAGTAGTGCACTGCAGCCGTCGATTTGCCGTACTCGTCCGCGATCCGTTTTATTGTGAGGTCAGCGTAGCCGTGCTCACGCAGCGCGCGGTAGGTCGCTTGCATTATCTCCTCGGTCTGGTCCGAGAAGGTCCGGTCCGATGGTCCAGCCATTGTGTACCGGTTTCTCCTAAGGTTGGATAACCGTTGTGACCCGCATACTATTGCGCGGATGGATTATTAACTAGTTAATCCGATTGTCCCTTTTCTGTCCCTGAGAGTTGTTTATATCTCCATTTTCTGGCATCACAGCGTTTTTGACTAATCGGTTAGTAAGCTCAATCACAGCCGCCATGGATGACGATACAGCTACCGAGATTCTTGGGGCGACGTTCCGCGCCCTCTGCCAGCACGGGTGTGCCGCGCTCACGGTCAAAGACATCGCTGCCGAGGCAGACCGGAGCAAAGCGACGGTTCACTACTACTACGACAGCAGAGAGAACCTCTGTAGGGAGTTTCTGGATTTCTTGTGCGAGCGGTACACTGCAAGGATACTTGACGTGGACGGGAGTACACCGCGGGAAGAACTCGACTCGCTGTTGGATACAGTTCTCACTGATGAGCGACAGACGCCCGGTCAGGAGTTCAGAACGGCAATACTCGAAATAAAGGCACAGGCCCCGTACAACGACGCCTTCCGGACACAGCTCGCCAAGTTCGATGCCGTTCTCTTCGACCGGTTCCGTGAAATCATCGCGGCTGGCATCGAAACCAGTGAGTTCGATAGCGCGGTCGAGCCGGCCGTCACAGCGCAGTTCCTCGTGACCGGGATTACCGGAGCGCATGCTCGACACGTCGCTACGGACCGCTCGATAGACCAATTCAGCGAGGCAATTACGCGATGCGTTGAGACCGATTTCCGAGCGGAGACGCCAGTGGAGGCGACCCGCTGATGGGTGTTCGAAGTCGCGTTAGTGCCCTATTCAAGCGCCCCGAGGAGTTCGATCTCACGTCGGGTGGCATCGGGAAGCCGCTGTTCTTCCTCTCGATGCCGATTGTGATTACTAATCTCTTCCAGACCGCGTACAACCTCGCAGACACGTTCTGGCTCGGCCAGTACAGCACGGACGCGCTGGCGGCGATTAGCTTCGCGTTCCCGATGGTGTTCCTCCTCATCTCGCTTGGGATGGGGATATCCGTCGCCGGCAGCGTCCTCGTCGCGCAGTTCACCGGCGCGGGCGAGGAGCGCGACGCCGAGTACGCCGCCTCACAGACGGTCACGTTTGCCGTCATCGTCTCGTTCGTTCTCGGCATCGCGGGCTATCTTGGCGTCGATACGTTTCTGAGTCTGATGGGGGCGTCCGCAGACGTTCTCCCCATGGCGACCAGTTACATGGAGGTCATCTCACTCGGCCTGCTGTTCATGTTCGGCTTCTTCGTCTTCGTCGCGCTCATGCGGGGCTATGGGGACACGATAACGCCGATGCTCGTCATGTTCGGTTCGGTCGTGCTCAACATCATCATCGACCCGTTTCTGATATTCGGCTGGACAGTCGTCGAGAACGCGCCGCTCGTCGGGACGATTTCGTTCCCCGAACTGGGCATCGAAGGGGCCGCTATTGCGACCGTTTTTTCACGGGCGCTGGCGCTGGTTGTGGGGCTGGCGATCATGTTTCGAGGGAACCGCGGCGTCCAGATTCACCTCCGCGATATGGCTCCGGACCTCTCGTATCTCCGCCGCCTCGTTCGCATCGGTCTGCCCGCGTCCATCGAGGGGACGGGCCGGGCGCTATCGATGAACCTGCTGCTTGTCATCGTCGCGATGTTCCCGGACACGGTCGTCGCCGCCTACGGCATCGGAACGCGCGTGTTCTCGGTCGTTTTCCTGCCGGCGATCGCAGTTGCTCGTGGCGTTGAGACGATGACCGGGCAGAACATGGGGGCCGATAAACCGAACCGGGCAGCGAAAGCGGCCGGCCTCGCGGCGACGGTGCTGTTCGGTGTGCTCACCCTGGCTGGCGTTCTCGTTTGGTTCACTGCCGCACCGATAGCAGACCTGTTTACGACGGACGCCGAGGTCGTCGATATCACGACGCAGTTCCTCCGCTACGTTGCGCTGTCCTTCGGGTTTATCGGGATTATGCGGGCCTACACCGGAAGCTTCCGCGGTGCCGGAAGGACGCTCACCGCCGCAGCGATATCGGTGGTGATGCTCGGCGTCATCCGCTTCCCGATCGCGTGGTTCGCCGCGGCCCCGATGGGTGAATCCGGCATCTGGCTGTCGTTCGCTGTCTCGAACGTCGCAGGGGCGCTCATCGCCTACGGCTGGTATCGGCGCGGGACGTGGCAAGACAGCAACCTCACCGAAGCCAAGGTGGATATTGACGAGGCAGGCATGGAGATATCAGCGGACGGAGACTGACAGTCAGAGACGACAGGCCGTGTGACACCGCGCAAGTGAACCAATGCTTTCAGGGAGGCAAGCGTTACTGCTGCTATGCCCGCAGAATCGAATCCCAACCAAGGCCCCTTATCTCCGCTGTTCGCGGCTATCTACGACCCTGTCACGGCGCTCGTTGAGCGGACGCTCTTACGGCCACATCGTGAGTACCTGGTGGCGAATATGGATGGCACAGTGCTGGACCTCGGCGCGGGAACCGGCGCGATGTTTCCGTATTTCGATCGGATTGCGACCGACTCGACAGCGTTTCACGCTATCGAGCCGGACCCGCACATGCGGCGGCAGGCAGAGGAGAAGGCAAACGCGCTGGCCACGCCGATTCGTATCGAGTCGGCACCAGCAGAAGCCCTCCCGTACGACGAGGGCACGTTCGACGTCGTCATCGCCTCAATGGTGTTCTGTACGATTCCGGACATCGAATCCGCGATGAGCGAAATGACCCGTGTACTCAAGCCCGGCGGCGAACTGCGGTTTTTCGAGCACGTCATCGACGACGGATGGCGCGCCCGGATACAGTCGGCCCTCGCACCGCTCTGGAAACGACTCGCTGGCGGTTGTCATCTCACCCGGCAGACGGGGTCGCGACTCGCCGTGGCCCAGTCGTTCGATGTCGTCGAAATCGAGCGGCTCAATCTCGGTATCACACCGGTCCGCCCGTTTGTTCGGGGACGGCTCCGCAAGCGCTCGGTGTCTCCGGCGGAGTAACTCGGCGGCGATTAACTCTGGCTCTGTGTGACAGACCCCTCCTCGTTCGGCTGGATAACGACGAACCCGTCGTCGCCGGTGAACTCCATCTGTATCGATTCCCCGGAGGTCTGTCCGATTTCGAACGTCTTGTTCATCTCGATAGACGGCGAGAGGTTCGAACTCCACGCGACGGTCGCGTCAGGGTCGGTGAACACCGGCGGTGTCATCACCAGCGGGTCGCCGTGTGTCGTCAGCGCGACCTCGCCGGGCCCGGTGAGGTAGACGTTCGTCAGGCCGCCGGCAGCCATGCCAGAGAGACTGCCGACGGTGTTGATTTCGTAGTCGACAGTTGATTCGAACGCGAGCACGTCAGTGCCGTTTACCGATATCGATTCTCCGTCATCGAGGGTCAGCACCTGTACCTTCTTGCCGTTCTCGGCAACGTAGAGGTGCCCGCTTCCCTCGGCTTCCATGACCGGCGTCCCTTCGCCGCTCACGGCCTCCTTGACAAAACCCGTGATACCGCCCTCCGCCGAGGACTTGCCGGTGAACGTGACCTCACCGGTGTACGCGACCATCGATCCGGCTTTGACCATCACTGTTCCGTCAAGCGGGATATCGAGCAGCCTGTTGTTCTCTTTCTGGAACCCATCGCCGCCGTCTGCAGGGGCGTTGGAGCGGACGAATTCCTGTAGATCCATAGCTACGTCGAGACACTGAATAGGCCAGACTCATAGGCTTCCTGAAAGATTAAAACGCATTTTGTGCGAAGAGGTACCACATAGATGTGGGCAGACAACACTCGAGAGGGACGGAGCCGAATAGCGATATATCCGAATAGCTATTCCGTATCGCTATACAGACGTTTGAGGAGGTCAGTAACGCCAGCTTTGGTTTTGAGATAGCGCCGCTCGCCATCGGGCGTCCGGACAGCGTAGTCGTACACGACGCTGTCCGGGACGTACCACCGGTCGCCGTACTTCGAGAGTATCTGGTCGGTCTCCCCACCATCTGTGACTTCAGACGGTTCGCGGCCGGGTGTCTCGTCACTGGTGGCCGCGTACTGACCCTCGGTTTCGACTTCAGATTCAGACGGCGTTTCCGCCGCCGTCTGTCGAGTGCTGTCGCCTGCGATACAGAGGTCGCTGGACGGTGGGTAGTCACCGGGCATCCCGGCAGCGTGGTCCTCCGAGCGACCGGCCTTCAGCGCTTCGCGCATCAGGATGTCCTGTGCGCTTATCACGCGCTCGCCGTCAGCCGGATAGCGCTGGTGGTACTCGCCGTCGCTATCCATCTCCCACAGCTTGCGGTTATCCGCGAGAACGAGTTCGAGATTGAAGCGGAGCTGTCGCTGGATTTCGGGATTCGCGACAGGTGTGACGGCTTCGACACGGTAATCGAGATTGCGAGTCATCCAGTCGGCACTGCCGATGTAGTATTCCGGCTCGCCCCAGTCGTCTTCCGGGCCTGGCTCGGCCCGTGCGCCGTTCTCGAAATAGAAGATACGGGAATGTTCCAGAAAGCGGCCCACAAGCGAGTAGACAGAGACGTTTTCGCTAATGCCCTCCAGTCCGGGTCGGAGGCGACAGATGTCGCGGACGATGAGGTCAATGTCGACGCCGGCCATCGATGCGCGGTACAGTTCGGCAACGATGGCAGGGTCTTCGAGGCCGTTGACCTTTGCGACAATACGAGCAGGGCGACCGGCCTGCGCGTGCTGGGCCTCCCGGCGGATACACCGGGTGAACTCCCGGCGCATCGTTACCGGCGCGATGAGGAGTTCTCGAAACTCCTCGTCCAGCGACGGGCCAGTGAAGAAATTGAACACTTTGGTCAGGTCGCGGCCGATATCCCGGTCAGCAGTCAACAGCCCGAGGTCGACGTAGCCCTTCGCGGTTTCTGAGTGGTAGTTCCCGGTCCCGATGTGAGAGTACAGCTGGACGCCGTCATCTTCCTCGCGAACCACGAGCGCAGTCTTCGTGTGTGTTTTCAGACCAACCGTCCCGTAGGCGACGTGGATACCGTTTTCCTCAAGTTTCCGCACCCATTCGAGGTTGTTCTGTTCGTCGAAGCGGGCCTTCAATTCGACCATCACCGCGACCTGTTTCCCGTTTTCGGCGGCCGTTATCAGCGACTGTATTATCTGTGAGTCGCTTGCCGTCCGGTAGATAGCCGCTTTCACTGCCAGAACATCGGGGTCCTCTGCCGCTTCCGAGAGGAATCGCTGGACGGTGTCGGTAAAGTCGTGGTACGGATGATGCAGCAGGATATCCCCGTCGCGAATACGGCTGAACACGCTCGCACCAGTCGACTCGGACGCGTTGCTCGGTTGCTGTCGGTGGCTGTCAAGCCGAGGATGGGGCTGTGGCGTCCACTCGTCGAGCGAGAGGTCCGGCCGGTCGAGGTCGGTCAGCTCAGCGAAATCTCGGTAGTCCAGCGGTCCCGGGAGGTCGTATATTTCGCGTTCGTCGAGACCGAGTTGTGTGGCGAGCGTCGAGCGAATCCGGGAGTCCGCGTCTTCGGAGATCTCCATTCTGACGACCGACGCGAAACGCCGCTGTTCGATGACATCCTCGACCATATCAATGAGGTCCTCAGCGATTTCCTGATTTCGGCGGACCTCCGCGTTGCGAGTCAGTCGGAACAGAGCCGTGTCGACGATTTCGACGTTTGGTAACAGCAAATCGAGGTTCGCGCGGATGACCTCTTCGAGTGGGACGTACCGCGTTTCGTCCCCAAGCTGGACCAGACGGGGTCTGTTCGGCGGAATCTTGATCCGGGTGAACGTCGGGTCGTCGGCGTTTGGCTGTCTGGTGAGAACAGCGAGTGACAGCGACCGGTTTGAAATAAACGGGAACGGGTGCGCCGGGTCGAACGAAAGCGGGGTCAGTGTCGGTAGCACAGACTCCTCGAAGTAGGTGCGCAGCTCCGACTGTTCCGCGGCAGTCGCGTCATCGTAGTCGAGAATGTCGATGCCTTCCGCGGCAAGCGCGGGGCGAATCGCATCACGGTAGCAACGGGCCTGCGTCGCAAGCATCGGTCGGAGCGTCTCGTGGACTTCCTCCCATTGCTCCCGTGGCGTCCGCCCGTCCGGCGCTGTCTCGGTAACGTCGGCCTCTGTCTGTTGTTTGAGGCCGCCGATACGCTTCATCGTGAATTCGTCGAGGTTTCGGGTGACGATAGCGAGGAATCTGACCCGTTCCAGCAGCGGATTCCGTTCGTCCAGTGCCTCGTGAAGCACGCGCCGCTGGAAGGCGAGCGCACTCAGTTCACGGTTGAGATACAACGACGAGTCGGTCAGATCGACATCCGCCGGCTCGTAGGCAGGAACATTCAGTCCTGAATCTGGGTCCATGGATTACACAGACGTGGGTGGGGCGCGTTCCGGATCGACAATACTGTCGGCCGAGCGGTCTTCGTGAGTTGTTTCTGGGTCGACAGTTATAAATTCGCCCGTGGAACACCGGTACGCCGTCAGCTGCCCACCGTACACGCACCCGGTGTCGAGACCGACCGCGTGGGGTGTCTCGAACGGCTCGGAAAGCACCGTATGACCGAAAAAGATGCGAGGGTCGTCACGGCGCGTTTCGAACCAGTACGGGCGGTCGTAGCTCCCGTCGGGGACAAGAGACCGCATGTTCAGCAGTTCGGTCAGTTCGTGTTCCGCGATGGGCTTGCGATGGTCGACGCCGCCGTGGACCACCAGCGAATCGTCCCACGATATCGCCGCCGGGAGCGAGGCGATCCACGAGAGGTCGTCGTCAGTCAGCGACGGTATCGATTTGCGGCCGTCGATGAGTTTCTGTTCGTTGTTTCCTCGAACCGTACGGAAGTTCGGCGTTTGCCGGACGATATCGATGACACCGGCGCTGTCCGGACCTTTTCGAACGAGGTCACCGACAAAGACGACGAGTTCGTCCGTAGTGGGGTCCAGCCGGTTCAGGAGTCGTTCGAGCGTCGGGCGGCAGCCGTGGATGTCGCCGACAACGTAGATTTCCTCCCATTCATCGCTGTTGATTCGCTGGTGTGATGCATCGAGGTCCGGGTGAAACGTCGGTGATACGACCATCTATATGGAGCCGTTGGTGGTACATCGGTGAATCTGGTATAGGTACTTTATATGTTGTCTATATAGCTGTACGAGAGCGAATATACGCCCGCTACCTGCTGAGAAACTGACCGATTACCCCTCAACAGCATCTTTTGTGTTTTCGGCGTCCAGTCCGAACAGTAACCCGGCTAGAAACAGCAGTTCGTTACCCTGATACTACTGTTCGAGCACGAAGTTTACCAGCCCGATATCCGGCGTGGTCGCCCCCAACAGTACCAGAACGAGCGCGAACGCCGCGGCGAGGCCGGCAATCAACCGGACGACGATGCCTGAGAGCAGCCCCACCACGAAGACGACAACAGCTGTGAAGAGAGTCATAGCCCGCTCCAGCGTGTCAAAACCGTTGATCGGACTGGGATTCGCATAGAGCACACAACGCTTCCGCCGTACTTAGTTCTACCAGCGGCAGGCAAAACAGAGCCGCGTCGCTCGATTTCGGCAACGATAGACGCCAGACAGCCCTCGCCCGGGTCGAAGTATGAGTCGTAGTCAGCAACGAGAGCAGAGACGGTCACGTCCTGCTAGCCGTCGGGGAGCGGCCCAGCGTCACGAACCCAGCGTGGCCGACGGCGTGCGTCCGGCGCGGTATGCCCACAGAAGTCGCCCTGCAGCAACCAGTACTCGTGGGTACTACCACCACCGATCAGAGTGAAGAGACGTCGTCGACCGACGAGTAGCCGCGTCTGGTCACATCTGTTTGCCCTGCCGTAACCGGTCGCCTGCGGCTGAGTCACAGGTGTACCGATAACTCCGTCGAGAGTAACGCGCTCGAAAGCGGGTCTCGGCGGAGCCTGTGCCACAGCCCGTAGGCTTCATGTCTCGGCCACAAGTAGCAGAGCTATGCCGACCTGGGACGAGCGATACCGAACGGGCACGTACCCGCAGCGCCCGGACCCGCATCCGGTGTTAGAACGATACTTGCCGACCTTTCCACCGGGTCGGGCACTTGACATCGCGACCGGGACTGGGCGGAACGCGGTGCCGGTCGCAGCAGCCGGGTACCGCGTCGATGCGGTCGACCAGTCGCGTGCGGGGCTACAGATTGCCCGCGAAAACGCACACGCCGCGGGCGTCGAAGACAATATCGAGTGGATACAGGCAGACCTCGAGTCGTTCGCATACCCGGCGTCGACGTACGACCTCATCACGGTCAGCTTCTATCGCCCCGTCGACCGCCTCCCCGATATCATCGAGGGGCTGACCGACGGCGGCTGTCTGTTCATCCAGCACCACCTCCGGACGACCGACGACGTGGACGGCGGCCCCTCTGGGGACCGATACCGGTTTGCTTCCAACGAACTACTAAGGGCCGGACTCGGATTGACTGTGTTACACTACGACGAGCGGACCACGACGACGGACGGAACGACTGCCGCCACCGCGCAACTGGTCGCCAGAAAGACACAGGGCAGTCGACAGTCGTATCCAGACATCGCGGAGTGAGTTGGGAAGCGACCGCCGCCGACAGGACACGGACGCAGGGCGGACGAAGCCGTTCGGGACCGACACTTTCCGTGGTGCGGTCGACCCCACTCGTATGGACTCACAGCGAAGGGAAGCGAGGCCACCCAGTCGGCACGAACTGTATCGAACCAGTGTACCGAGGCGTCCACAGTCAGTCATAACTCCACGCACGGAGAGTGAGCGATGACGGCGACTGACTTCGATGCCGTCCGGGACTACGACGACGACCAGTTTTCGGCCGTCGAGGTGTTCCGCAGTGACCGACTGAAAGTCGTCTGTGGCTACTTCGAACCCGGACAGTTCATCCCGGTCCACGCGCCCGGGAGCGACGTAGTGATACACGTCCAGTCCGGGACCGGTGTCGTTCGTGACGGGGACACGAATCGGACAGTCGAACCGGGCGACGTGGTAGTCGTCGAGGCTGATACCGACCGCGGCGTCAAAGCGGACGTGGACAGTCGGCTGGAAGCGTTGCTGGTGACCGCGCCGCCGCCGAGCGACGCCGAGCACGAACCGGTTCGGAGAGGGCTCAGGCAGAACGAATTCGACCCATAAGCCAGATCAGAGGGTGGTGCTATGGACGCCCCACCAGAATGCGGCAGTCGGTGGGAACGACGGCAGCGTCACCCGCCGCGGGGTCCACAGAAACGGCATCGACGGCATGCGTCACAACTCATCGATGATTTCGCTGGCGAACGTCGTTATCGCCGCCTGTGGCTCCGCCGCTCGAAGGCCAACGATAACGTGGTCAAGGCCATAGTCATCGAGTCGCCTGAAGTACTCCCGGAACCATTCGACGCCGGCCCGGTATCCCAGATGGAGCGGTTCGGGTTCGGCCGTCGGGTCAGCAGCGAACGCAACCTGAACGGCAATCGTGAACGGCTTCTCGGGTGCGTGACTTCGCCACGTGTCGAGATACGACGCCAGGGTCGACTCTGGGAGGTGATAGAATATCCAGCCGTCGCCGTTCTCGGCAATCCACTCCGTGGACTGTCTGGCGTTCCCGGTCGGAAAGACCGGGAGCGTGTCCGTCGTCGGCTTCGGGAGGACATCCAGTTCGCCGTCGATGTGGCCCCAGGAGCCGTCGAGCGTGGGGTATTCCTCACGCCAGAGGGCACGAAGCGCGGCAACGCTTTCGCGGACGAGATGCCCCCGGTTGTCGGGGTCGACACCGAACGCCGGATACTCCGGGTCGCGGTCGCCCGAGGCAACACCAAGCACGAGACGGCCGTCGGAGAGCCGGTCGACAGATGCGGCCGACTTCGCCACGTGGATGGGATGGCGAAGCGGGAGCACGACACTCGCGGTACCGAGCGCCACCGACTCAGTGTGAGCACCGATGTGAGACAGCAGCGACCATGGGTCGAAGGCCCCGCCTGCGTCCCCAAATCGCGGCCAGTACGTCGGCACATCTCGTGCCCAGAGCGCGTCGAAACCAACCGCTTCGGCGTGGCTTGCGAGCCGGAGTTCCATGTCGATATCCGGCGTCGACTCCTGTTCGCCTGTGAGCGGGAATCCGAGACCGAACGAGAGTCCATCCTGCTCGTACAGTCGGCGATAACCGGCGTTCGCGTGGTCCACAGCAGTCATCAACCACACTTCTCGCTGGAGGCGTATTTGCACACGGATGGGGTGCCCACTACGCGCCGTCGTCAGGGGTATCAACCGTCACTGTTCCTCCCCGTTCGTTTCGTGGGAGCTGCCAGTCGATATTTTCCGCGCGCTTCGGGAACGACGGCTTCGCAACGACTTCCAGCGTGCGGTCGGCGGCCGCCGACGTAACGGGCGCAGCAATCATCAGTCGGGCCACGTCGGCCCGCGAGACGCTGCCCCAGAGCTTCGCTCCGGGCTCGGCGACGGAGACGGTGTCAGTTCGCGGCCCGTTGGTAAGCACGCCCGGTCGGAGGACCGTGTGCCGAACCGGGGCCTCACGGATCGCGGCCTCGGCTTCTGCTTTGGCTCGTTGAATCGGCTGAATGACGACATCAAACGCCGCTGCGAGCGGACTGGCTGGCTCGTCACCGACGCCGATAGCGGATTCCATGACGAACGCCTCGACGCCGGCGTCGACAGCCGCATCGAGCAGATTGATCGTCCCCGCGCCGTCGACGTACTCGTCCCGGGACCAGACGTCCGTGATGTTCGAGCCGACCGCGCTCAGGACGACATCAACGTCAGAGAGCGCATCGGTCAGCGCAGTCGGGTTCAGCAAATCGTCGACGACAACCTCGTCAGCGCCGGCCGCCTGCAGGTCGTCTGTTTTTGCCGGTGTGCTGGTCAGTGCCCGGACCGTCGGCACGCGCGAACTGAGCAATCGGAGCGTCGCTCGCCCGGTTCCGCCGCTGGCTCCGGCGACAAACACGGTCTGCACATCAGAAGGGTCCATGTCACAGCTAGGGGCTGCCCGTACATGATTGGCCGGGCCTGTGTCACCTGTTGACTTGCTCAGTCGTCACACGGCGGCGTCTGCTTTGGGGCGGTGTCCTCGAACCGTCGATAGAGCCTGCGCAGTTCCATCCGAATCGTCACACGCTCGATGAGAGCAAAGCCCGCAACGACGACGAGGAAGCCCACGAACGTCCACAGCGACACCGACGAGCCAAGTAGTACCCATCCCATGAGCGCGGCGAAGATCGGGACGACATACGCGACCAGATTCGCGCGAACCGGGCCGATGCGTTTGATGAGGCCGAAGTAGATGGCGTACGCGACCGCTGTCGACGGGATGCCCACAGCGACGATGCTCGCAATCGTTGCAGGCCCGATGCCGATCACGGCTGTGGGCGGCTCCCCGACCAGCAGGCTCGCAATGTGGAGGAGTACCGCACCGACGGCCATCGCCCACGCCGTCAGCGGTGTACTGTCCATCTGCGGGCTGACACGCTGGAGGAGGACGCTGCCCAGAGCAACGGCCGCGGCCGCACCGAGGACCAGAAGTTGCCCGATAGCGCTCGCATCAGTGAACGTCGACGGCGACGGCTGCACGATGATGATAACGCCGCTCAGCGCGATTCCGATACCGACCGCACCGAGCCACGACAGGCGGTCGCCAAGCAGCCACCAGGCGAACACGGGGGCAAGTATCGGGTTCAGGCCGTACATAACAGACGCCGCCGCGGGCGTCGTCGTGCCTTGACCCAGGAACAACAATCCGTTGTTGAGCGCGATGAGGAACAGCGCCGCCATCCCGATGCTCACGAAGTCGCCGCGAGTCTGCGGTAACCACGTCGACCGGGGCCGGGTAGCGACGATGTAGCCAAGCAGCGTCACCGCTGCCAGGTCAAACCGGAGGCCGGCAAACAGCACCGGTGGCAGCTCACGGAGTCCGGTTTTTATCGCGACGAACGAACCGCCAAACAGTACCGCAAGCAGGACAAACAGCGCACTGTCACGATAGCGGGCCGGGATTGAGGGGCGCTCAGTGACCGCGGACCGCAGCATAGGCCAGGTCAGTTGGACCACCCATTAAAACGAAAATATCTCATTACCTGTTCAATGGGTCGAAATGTGAAGAGGGCTGTGGGAGACGTGGTGTCACGGACCGACAGCCGATTTGGACTTCCCGACCAGGAAACGCCGGCGTCGACTCAGTCCCACGCGGCCGGCGCGAAGTCCGGGTCAACGCGTCGGTCGACAGTATCGATACTGTCGATACGGTCGATTTCGGCGTCCGTCAGCGACAGGTCGAGGCTCGTCAGGTTGTCGGTGATGTGAGCTTCGCTCGTGGCCTTCGGAATCGCCGTCACGCCCTTCTCGCGGAGCCAGGCGAGGCTGACCTGCGCCTCGCTGGCGTCGTGGTCGTCGGCGATGGCTTCGATGACATCGTGGCCGAACACCTCACCGCGTGCCAGCGGGGAGTACGCGACCAGTTCATAGTCCTGTTCGGCCGCGTGCTCGCGCAGCTCCGACTGCTGGAGGAACGGATGGACCTCGACCTGATTTGCGAACACCGGCGCGTCGAGGACGTCCATCGCCGTTTCGACGTGGTTCGGTTCGAAGTTCGAGACGCCGACGTTGTCGATGAGGCCACGGTCGACGAGTTCATCGAACGCCGGGAGTGTGTCCTCAGGTTCGTACTCGCGTGCCGGCCAGTGGACGTACAGCAGGTCAACAGAATCGACACCGAGTTTGTCGAGGCTCTCCTCGGTCGTTTCTATCACGTCGTCGTGTGAGAGATTCGAGATCCATACTTTCGTCGCCAGAAAAATATCGTCACGCTCGACGTCAGCCGCGGCAATTCCGTCACCAACGGCGCTTTCGTTGTCGTAGACCTGTGCAGTGTCGATATGTCGGTAGCCGGCCTCCAGAGCCGTCCGAACGCTCTCAGCACACTGTTTTGCGTCGTCGTTCTGCCAGGTGCCGAGACCGAGCATCGGCATGCCGCTCGCTCGCGGGCCGCCTGTCGGGGACTGTTGTTTCGTCATATCCGATATCCGGTGCTTGCGATTTTAAGACGTTTTGAAGACGGCGTGGAAAACCGCCTGTGTAACGGGGGCGCGGGCATTCAGAACCCATAGGTCCCGAACAGCCAGAGCGCGGCGACGGGCGACGCGGCAAGGAGAACACCGAGGACCACCGTCCCGAGGACCGCGTTCAGCCCTATCTCGGCGAGCGGGCTGTCGTATCGCCACAGCTGAACGACGACGTAGACGGCGGCGACGGCCGCGCCGCCGAGCGTCAGGAACGGCGGCACCCCGAGTCCTGGAAACTGTACCGCCTGTAGTGGGTTCGAGCCGCTCGAAACCGCGAAGTCGATGCCGACGGCGACAGCGCCGACGGCGGTGGCTGCGACGACGTACGAGACGCCGGCGACGGCGTGGCGGAGCGCCGCGGTTAGCGAGAACGGCTCGCCGGCGGCGGGAGCCGCGTAGCTCCCCAGTCCGGCGTAGAGGAACGGAACGGTCAGGACGGCAACGGCGACGGCGTACGGGAGGACCGACGAGACGGCGACGATGAGTACTGCTACGGTCAGCGCGTACGTGCGGGCGGTCGCTTCCCCGAGCACCAGCGGCGGGACGAAAGTTACGGTACCCGCAACCAGAGCGAACAGACAGATGGGGAGAGAGTAGGGCCGGAACCGACCGACGTAGCGCTGGAGGGACACGTCGGAGCGGTTCCGTACCCAGCTGTATAGGTGTTGCTACCCCGCGTGGAAAGCGGGACGAGGCCCCGGCATCATCAGCCAGACTGTTTATACGGCCGGGCAGATTTGACCCTGTATGACAGATTTCGGACTACAGGTGCGGATGCTGGTGGTCGGTGCGATTCTGTTCGCGTTCTACGTGTTCGCCGGCACGGCGCTGTCGGTGCTGTTGGGCCTGCCGCTCGTCCCGGTGCTTCTCGTCGGCATCCTCGTCGTGCCAGCGATCCAGTACAAGCTCGGGAAGTGGCTGGCACTCCGTGGTGCGGAAGATATGCCGGACGACCAGCGGTTCGGCTACGTTCACCAGATGGTTCGCCGGCTCTGCAGAGACATGAATGTCGAGGAGCCACGGCTGATGGTGATGGACATGGGCGTCCCCAACGCCTTTGCGGTTGGGCGGAAGGGTGCAGGCGTCGTCGTCGTGTCAAGCGAACTGATGCAACTCCTCGACGATGACGAACTGGAAGGTGTCATCGCACACGAACTGGCCCACATCAAGAACCGGGACGTCATCACGATGGTCGTGGGCCAGTCCATCGGGATGCTCGTCGGCTACGTCGCCTACTTCGCGGTGCTGTTCGGCGGCGAGCGCAACATCGGCTCCTGGCTCCTGGCGATGGTCGCCTCCTCGCTGGCGAACGCACTGGTCATGGTGTTCGTGCTTGCCATCTCCCGCTACCGCGAGTACGTTGCCGACGCGGACGCTCGCCGCGCTATCGGCACCGGCGAGCCGCTGGCCCGGGCGCTCGAAAAGATTTCTCGCGGTGCCGAAGGACGCGAATCGACAGTCGAGGACAGCATGAACGCCCTCTGTATCTTCAACGCCGACAAGGGGCTGTTCGAGCGGCTGTTCTCGACCCACCCGCCGACGGAGAAGCGCATCCAGCGGCTCCGCTCTTGAGCGCTGACGGGTCTACCGTCTTCTTCGAATCACCGACACTGTCTCGGAGGTCTCTCGGTCTGATTGTGTTAGCGAATGTCGGCAGAGAGATAGCTGCTAACTGGCCGTTTATCAGCATCGAGCCGAAAGTAACGCTATGTCCGACACGATGCAAGCGGCGGTTGTGCCTGAGCCAGGGGCAGACTTCGAGGTCGTCGAGCGGGACATCCCCGACCCGGACGACGGCGAGGTACGAGTCGCAGTGGACGCCTGTGGCATCTGTCACAGCGACGTGTACGCGAAAGAAGGGACCTATCCGGGCGTCTCCTATCCGCGGGTTCCCGGCCACGAGGTGGCGGGTCGCATCGACGCCGTCGGCGACGCTGTCGACGCCTGGGACGTGGGCGACAGGGTCGGCGTCGGCTGGCACGGCGGCCACTGTTCGACGTGTGATCAGTGTCGCCGGGGGAACTTCCTCCAGTGTGAAAACGGCGACATTACCGGGCTAAGCTACGACGGTGGGTACGCGGAGTACATGACCGCACCATCGGAGGCGCTCGCGAAGATTCCGGAATCACTTGATGCGGCGGCCGCGGCACCACTGCTCTGTGCGGGCGTGACAACGTTCAACGCGCTCCGAAACAGTGATGCGAACGTCGGTGACCTCGTCGCCGTGCAGGGTGTCGGCGGCCTCGGTCACCTCGGCATCCAGTATGCACACGCAGCCGGCTTCGAGACGGCCGCCATCTCCCGGACGCCGGAGAAGGAATCGCTAGCGAAAGAGCTGGGAGCCGACCACTTCATCGACGCGGCGGAGACGGATGCCGGCCAGCGACTGCAAGAGCTGGGCGGGGCCGACGTGGTGCTGGCGACGGCACCATCGAGTGACGCGATCAGTTCAATCGTCAGCGGAGTCGGTGTCGATGGCTCTGTCGTCGTCGTCGGTGTTCCCGGCGAGCCGGTTGAAGTGAGCGCACAGCAACTCGTCCAGAGTCGGGGCGCTGTCGAGGGCTGGGCCTCCGGACACGCGCGGGACTCACAGGACACGCTGGAGTTCAGTTCGCTCCGCGACATCGCGCCGGAGATAGAGACCTACCCGCTCGAGGACGTTAGTGAAGCGTACGGGCGGATGATCGACAACGAAGCGCGGTTCCGAGCCGTGCTTGAACTGTAATCAGGCAGGTCCAGTACCGGCTGGAGCGGGGCTCTGGCGTACGGTCATAGTTACGATCCCGCTTCCCGTCGTGATTTACCGGAGAGCAACGCCTTTGTCCGTGGGTCAAGAACCCGTATTCAATGGACGGCACCGCCGACGACCGCGTCTATTACGTCATCAGCGATCTTCACATCGGCGGCGACGAGCAGCTAGAGGAAGTGGAATTTCTCGACGAACTGCTCGATTTTCTGACCCGGTTAGAAACCACCGACGAGGACGCCGAGTTGCTCATTAACGGAGACGCGTTCGGGCTATGGGAGTTTACCGGTATGTCGGGACTGGAGAAGTTCGACGCCCTCGAAGAGACCTATCCGACCCTGTTCGAGCAGTTGCGAAAGACCGGCGAGAACATCGAGATAACCCTGATTCCGGGGAATCACGACCACGAACTCGCAGCCTACGACGAGTACGTGGAGCGGTTCGCGGCGTACAACGTCACTCTCGTCCAGTCGAAGTCGGTTACCCGGCCGGTTGGTGACAAGGCCATCCACCTCGAACACGGTAATCAGCAGGACCCAAACAACCGTATCGAGGACTGGGGCGACACCAACGTGACGCCGCTTGGCTACTACTACAACACACTTGTCACGAGCCGGGCCGGTCAGCTCTCAGACCGGGGCCGGTACAACTGGCTCAAGGATGTCCAGGCTGTGACGCCGACGGAGCGGGTTCCGGTGTGGATGCTCTCGAAGTACTTCTATCGCGAGATGAACCCCTTGCTTCGGTATGCGCTGGTACCGTTCCTCTTGCTGTTCAATATCAGCGCACTCCTGGCGATTCTGGCAGCGCTGAATCTCCTCGGCGTCTGGTCCGCGCCGGTCGAAACGACGACATCGTTTCTGGGCCAGTTCGGTACGGTCGGCACCGCCATCTGGGTGCTGCTTGTCGTGAATGCGTCGCTCGCCGGCCTTCTGCTGCTCGTTGGCATCCCGTTGTATCTGCTGCGCCGGGACATCAAGAAGACAATCAACCGCTTCGGGGTCTTCGAAACTGACCTGACAGTCGACACCCAGACGCCATACAGGGAAGCCGCCCAGGAAGTGTTCGAAGAAAAGGAAGACGTTGTTGTCTTCTGCTACGGCCACACACACCGGCCGAGCGTACAGTCGGTCGACGGCGGCTTGGTCGTCAACACCGGGACCTGGCTCAAACGCCTTCACCGTCGGGACGGCATTATCGGGCTTCTGCCCCCGGTGTTTTACCCCTCCTACCAGCTCTGTGCGGTGCGCATCACCGCCAAAGGCAGGCAGGTGGTCGTCGATTACGAGGAGGTTCAGAAACCGAGTCCCAGCCCGGAGGAGTTGACACTCACCGAGCGGCTGCTGACAGTCGGTCGGAGACCCAACCCCGAGCTTCCGGAGCGTGCGGTCGTAGAAACCGAGCAGTCGGTGCCTCCGCCGGAGCCTGCTGAGTGAAAATTAGACCGAACGAAGCGCGATGGCTGCGGCAGTGAACCGATAGAGCGGAGTCTCGGCACCGCATTGTTGCTGAGTCTACTGAGAGGGGTCGTTCATACCTTCGTGTGTGATTGAGACCTATCGAGCGTCTGACGCCGGGTAAGCGTTCGCTCCCGAAACGGAGATTCGTGCAGAAAAGTCTATTACATACGACTGTAATGGCTACGTATGAGCAATACCGCGGACGATGGTCAGGCTGACGGGTCGCCACCGTCCACGGCAGAGTTCACACCGGAGCGAGTGCTCTCGGTGTTTCAAGACCGGACGGACCAAGCGAAGCCGTTGACGGCAACCGATGTGATGGACGCGCTCGGCTGTTCCCGGAAGACGGCACACAACAAGCTCGACATACTCGTGGAGCGAGGGGAGCTGGAAACGCGAAAAGTCGGCGCACGGAGTCGGGTCTGGTGGATCCCGTTCTCCCAGCTCGTCGGCCCAGGCACGGAACCACAACGGGACCGCGAGCCACCAGTCGAGCACAGTATCGCCGATGCGGACCTACCGGGGACGGGGGATACACTGGACGACCGACGTACGGCGTTGCGGGCCGCGTACGATTATCTTCGTGAAAACCCTGATACCGATGCCGGAAAACTCATTACCGAGGTGTTTCAGGAACATCCGGCGGGCTACAAAACCGCTGACGAGTGGTGGGACGCAATCGGACCCGCTCTAGAGGACCTCCCACAGGTTGACCTGGCTGCCGACCACGAGCACGTCTGGCACTACGTCGGTGGGTGAGTTCATCGATGCCAGAGGAAAAGCCGACGGAACAGTCGGACGTAGCAGACGAGACGGAGTCAGAGACAGAGGAGGTGTACGCCTCTCGCAAAGAGCAGCGGTATCCTATCTCATCGTACACCCCGGTCGCATACGACAATCTCGAAGCGGCACCGGAGAGTGATGCCCATCCGGACACGGGAACAGGCGGGCGGTTCAGAGAACTCTCGTTGCCGAAGGTGCCGAAGCTCCGCCACGTCGTCGGCCCCAGCGCAATCATGCTCGGGGCGTCGCTCGGGAGCGGTGAAACGCTGTTCTGGCCGCATCTGGTCGCCAGCTACGGGTGGGGACTGTACTGGCTGTTCCTCGTGGCTGTCAGCCTCCACTTTATCATCAACACCGAGATACAGCGGTGGACACTTGCGACCGGTGAGAGCGTGTTTCGGGCGTTCGAGCGGGTTCATCCGGTCCTCCCGCTGGCCATGCTACTGGGCGGGTTCGTCAGTCTCGGCTGGCCGGGCTGGGCCGCAAGCGCCGCACGAATCGGGGCCGAAGGGCTCGCACTCGGTACGTATGACTTCGCCGGCGTCGACATCGTCGGCTGGCGACTGTTCGGTATCGGGCTCATGGTGTTCATCTGGATTACCTACCAGGTGACGCCGCTGATGTACAATGTCGTCGAGAGCCTCCAGCTTGTTCTGGTGGCACTGTCCATCGCGTTTACACTGTTGCTGTTCGTGCTCATCGGGTCAGTGGACGTGCTGTTTGGCGTTCCAGGAAGTCTGACAGAAGTCGGGGACTACTCGCCGGTCGGGACCATCGCCGTGCTGGTCGGGGCGCTGGCCTACGCCGGGGCTGGCGGCTACCTCAACCTCTCACAGAGCCTCTGGATACGCGAGAAAGGGTATGGAATGGGCCGGTATCAGGGCCGGATCAAGAACCCCTTCGCCGGCGACGACCCCGAAACCGTCCACGAAGACGGGTTCACGTTCACCCCGGACACGCAGAACCTCAAACGCTGGCGGGGCTGGTGGCGCGTGACACAGCTCGAACACCTCTTGACCTTCCTGCTTGGTCTCCTTCTGGTCACGACGATACTGGTCGTCATCGCCGTGTCGCAGGCACCGGGGACGACGAGTGACGCAGTAGATATGTGGCTCATCGAGATCGCGCCATCGGTCGGCGGGGTCACGACGAGCGTCATCTACGTCACGCTGTTTCTCGCCCTGTTCACAACCGAATACGCGATCATCGAGTCGTTCGTCCGGAACAGTTCCGATATTATCTACGAGCTGTACGGCCGAGAAGCGGGCTGGAGTCTGCCGCGGCTGTTCTGGGGATTGCTGACTGTCTTCTGTGGCTGGGGCGTGCTCATTCTCAGCCTGCCGATATCGATATCCGACCCCTTCGGACTCCTGGTCGTTGGGGCGGCGATGTCCGGGTTGTTGATGTGGCCCTACATCGTCATCGTACAGCTCGTCAACACGGTCCGGCTCCCGGAGCATACGATGCCGGGCTGGGGGCGCATCGTCGCGATGTGGGTCGCTGCCGCGTTCTTCGGCTATTTCAGCGTCCTCTTGATTGGCACGGGGCTGACGACACGACTGGGATTGCGGGTGTTCACCGTCCAGCCAGCCGTACTCGGCAGTGGACCGGGAGGGTACGTCCTCTGGGCAGTCTTCCTGCTCGTCCAGCTGTACACGATGTATCGAGTCGGACGTGCGAAGGTCGCGGCAGACGGAACGGTCGCTGATGCGGCCGCTGCGAAAGGGTGGTTCTCGTGACCGACGAACTCCGCGTCCACTTGCACTATACGATGCGAGGATCGTACCCGCTTCGGCTGGTCGACGTGTTGTTCTGTACGGAACGAGCCTACTTCGTCGAGTACGATTATCTTACCCCCGTCGACCTGGTGTTCGGATCGCCGGGTCAGCGGGCCGCCGCGTTCGCCTCACGGGTGGTCGAAGAGGGCGTCCCGGCGGCCATCGAGACAGCCGAACAGGTCGACACGCAGTCATACGACACACTCGACAGTGTCGATATCCACACTGGTGGCCGAGTCGGTCGGCCGAAAATCACAGCACGGCCCCGAACAGACTCCGCAACGACTCTTCGCGTCCACGGCCAGTTCGACGCCGAACCGTTCACACAGGCGCTTCGGTCAACGGTAGACGGGCACGACGTCACCGTCAGACAAAGGGACGGTATCGGGTTCTGACTGCAGACGGAGGTATCACCAGGCACCCGGTTACCGTATCGCCGCCGCGACCATCTCGATTGGGTGGGGCGGTTCCGCGTCGCCGTCGCCGAAATCGTCTATCTGAGACCGACAGGACGCGCCGGGTGCGACGACCTGTTCGGCCGGCGAGTCATCTATCTGGCCCAGCAGGAGGTCAGCGATGGCCTCGCTCATTGAGTAGTGTTCGGCCTCGTAACCGAAGGAGCCGGCCATGCCACAACAGCCCGAATCCAGCGGGTCCACATCGTAGCCGGCCCGCCGGAGGACGCCGACGGCGTGATGGTCCTTCTTCGTCGCCTTCTGGTGGCAGTGGCCGTGGTACGCTAGCGAGTCGCCAGCGTCACCGAAGGAGATAGCCTCCCCTAGCCGGTACGTGTCGATGTACTCGCAGACGCCGTACGTGTTCTCTGCGACGGCGTCGACGTCGTCGCCGGAAAGGAGGTCCCGATAGTCGACCTGGTACATCACCGCGTCGGAGGGTTCGATAGTGACAACGTCCCAGCCCTCACGGATTCGCGGCGCGAGCGCGTCCACGTTTGCCCGTGCCGTCTCGCGAGCGTGGTCCAGCATACTCTTGGAGAACGCGGGCCGACCGCTGTCTGTCACGTCGTCTGGCATGACGACGTGGACGCCCGCCGCCTCAAGCACTTCTACGGCCGCTTTCCCGACATCGGGGTGGCTGTAGTTCGTGTACGGGTCGGCGAGCAAGAGCGCCTTCCGGTCGGCTCTGCTCGCCGCGACAAGCGCCCCGCCGCGGTCGGCCCACCAGTCCCGGAACGTGGTCCGGTGGAAGGCAGGCAGGGTGCGCTCTTCCGTGATGCCGACCGTTTTCTCCATGAGACGGCCCGCCCCCGGCAGGTCCATCAGCCAGTTCGACACTGGAGCGAATGCACTCCCGAGCGAGAGCACCGTCTCGACGTTGGCGAACAGCCGATCTCGCAGTGAGATGCCCTCGCGCTGGTGGTGTTCGTGGACCACCTCGGCTTTGAGCTTCGCCATGTCGACGCCGCTCGGACAGTCCTTCTTGCAGCCTTTACAGCCGATACAGAGGTCCAGCACCTCGGTGACGAACTCCTCGTCGGTGGGGTCCTCGGGGAGGTCGCCGTCCATCGCCGACCGGAGCATGTTGGCCCGGCCGCGGGTGCTGGTGATTTCCTCCTCGGCGGCGCGGTATGTCGGACACATGACGCCGCCGGTGGTCTCCTGGTGGCCGGTACAGCCCGCACACCCGTGACAGAGTTCCACCATCCCCTGGAACCCGTTGTCGTTGTCCCACTCCAGCGTGGGCTCGAAGCCCGCGTCGAAGGCGTAATCGGGGTCGTACCGGAGGTTCTCGGCCGGGTCGTGGTCGCCACAGATGTTCCCCGGGTTCAGCCGCCAGTCGGGGTCGAACGCCGATTTCAGGTCGCGGAACGTTTCCCAGAGGTCGTCGCCGTACAGTTTGCGGTTCCACTGGGTCCGGGCGCGGCCGTCACCGTGTTCGCCGGAGACGGAGCCGTCGTACTGGACGACGAGGTCCGTGATGGCGTCGGAGATGGCCTCCATGGTCTCGATACCGTCCTCGGATTTCAGGTTCAACAGCGGCCTGATGTGCAGGACGCCGGGGCCGGCGTGGGCGTAGTAGGAGGCGAAGGTGTCGTGCTCGTCGAACAACTCCCGGATATCGGCGACGTACTCCGGGAGGTTCTCGGCCGGGACCGCCGTGTCCTCGACGAACGGCCAGTGCTTGTCGTCGCCCGTTCGGGACAGCAGAATCGGCAGCCCGGCTTTGCGCATCTTCCAGAACTTCGCCTGCCGGTCCGCGTCGTACGCCTCCAGCGCGTCGACAGCGTGAACAGGGGCGTCGGTGGCGGAAGCGGCCCCGTCACGCGGCGATTCTCGTGCTTCGTAGCCCGGAAGCCGGTCGGCGAGCAGGTCGGCGACTTTCTGGGCCCCGTCGTCTGGCGAATCGGCGTAGAACTCGACGAGCAGCGTCGAGTCGGTCTCCTCGGGGAGCATGCCGACAACGTCAGCGAACTCCGGCGTCTCCGCCGCGAGGTCCAGCAATACGTCGTCCATCACCTCGACGGCCGAGGGGTCGTGGTCCAGAATCGGGTCGACATCCCGCATCGCCGAGATGATATCGTCGTAGGTCAGCATGGCGACGGCCGTGGCCTCGGGGACGGGTTCCAGCGAGACCGTCGCCTCCGTGACGACCGCCAGCGTCCCCTCGCTCCCCGCGAGCAGACGGGCGAGGTTGACCTCGCCGCGCTCTCTGGCGTTGTCGACCAGTTCGTCCAGGTTGTACCCGGAGACGTTGCGCTTGAGGTCCGGATACCGGGCGTCTATCGCGTCGGCGTCCTCCGAGATGATCTTAGCGACTTCGGCGTAAATCCGGGTTTCAAGGTCGGCGTCGGGGCCGGCCTCGGCCGCTCGCGCTTCGAGGTCGTCGACGTCGACCCAGCCGAAGGTCGTCCGGGTGCCGTCCGCGAGGACGACCTCACACTCTTCGATATAGGCGTCTGTCTTGCCGTATTTCAGCGAGTGCGCGCCGGTCGTGTTGTTCCCGATTGCACCGCCGAGAACGCTCTTGTCCCCCCACGCAGGGTCCGGCGCAAACTTCAGGCCGTGGGGTTCGAGTCGGTCGTTGAGTCGAGCAATCGTGATGCCTACCTGCGCACGGACCTGTTCGGCCTCCGGGTCAACCGACAGCGGTTCGTCCATGTGCCGCTTGAAATCGAGGACGACCGCCTCGTTTACCGACTGTCCGGCGAGACTGGTCCCGCCGCCCCGTGGGAGGACCGGAATATCCTCCTCGGCGCAGTACTCCATCACCGCGACCACATCGTCGGTCGAGACCGGCGAGACGACGCCGATTGGGAGCTGTTCGTAGGCACTCGCGTCGGTCGCGAACAGTTCCCGGGTGTACGCGTCGAAGCGTACGTCGCCGTCAACGCGGCGCTCTAAGGCCGCAACGAGGTCCGGCCGGTTGACGCTGTCGCCCTGGTAGTCGTAGTTCGCGCTCGGGTCTGTCGCCGGGTCGTGCTGTTGGGGGGGTCGGGAGTCGTATGCCATGAGTAAGAACGGAAGAGGAGTCGAGTTAGAACGCGCCCGGTGCCACGACGTAGGCCAGGATGAGCGTCAGTATGCCCGTGAACACGCCGTAGTACAGTACCGGAATCAGTTCGAGGCGGATGACGCGTCCCTCCTCGCCGATGAGGCCGACCACGGTGAGAGCGGCCACGACGTTGTGAATCGCGATGAGGTTACCGATTGCGCCACCGACCGCCTGTGCGGCGACGATGATCTGCGTCGGCGCACCGATCTGCTGGGCAGCCTGGAACTGGAACAGCCCGAACAGGATGTCGCTGACCGTATTCGAGCCAGCGATGAACGCGCCGAACGCACCGATGAAGCCCGAGAAGAACGGGAACATCTGGCCGGTCGTGTTCGCAGTAATCTCCGACAGCAGTCCGAGCATCCCGGAGTTGATCGGCGCAGTCTCCAGCACGACGGCACTGCCGGTCCGTTGCATGATCATAACCGTGGCAACTGCGAACCACAGCGCGACGACGGCTGGTGCGATGTTTCGGAGTGCCTCACTCCACGAGGCTTTGATACCGTCAGTGTCCATCCCGTGGAGCGCGTAGGTGATCACCGCGACCAGCACGAAGAGGCTCCCGGGGAGGTAGAACAGCTCGACGCCCTCCGAGAACGGCGTGCCGAGGATGTTGTTCCACATAAGAACGCCGGTGGTCGCCAGGAACTCCTGAACCGGACCGACGACACGAGTCACGACGAGCAGCGCAGCCACGAGGAGGTACGGCAGCCAGGCCATCCCCAGCGACATATCCTGCGAGTGAGATTCTTCGAACGTTGCCGTGCCACCGTCGGCTGCAACCGTGCCTTCCCGGCTGTCGCCCGTAGTGGTGCCGACACCCTCTCCGGGTTCGATGCTACCGATCCAGTGGTCCGGCCACTGGTCCTGTGGACCGAAGTCCCACTCATCGTCGGGAAGGAAGTAGCCAGCTCGGAGCGTCGTCGTAACGACGAGGAGCCCGACCATCGCACCCAGCAGTCCCGGGAACGTTGGACCGAGGAAGTACGCGGTCGCGACGTAGGGAATTGCGAAAGACGCCCACGCGAAGAGACACAGCGGCAGGACTTCGAGCGCGGGCTTAATCGACCGCTCTTCGCCGAAGAAGCGGGTCATCATCGCCACGCCGATAAAGGGGATGGCGATGCCGACGATAGCGTGGATTATCGCCGCCCACACACCGATTTGTGCGACGTACGCGCCGATGCTCTCGAAGCCGCCCTGCTGGACCACCTGCTGTGCCGCACCGGTCCCCTCAGCGAACACCACGTCGCGGAGACCGATAATCAGCGGCGTACCGACCGCGCCGAAGGTGATTGCGAGGATGTTCCCCGTGAGCGCGACGACCACGGCGGCGAGCGGCGGGAAACCGAGGCCGACCAGCAGCGGGCCGACGATAGCCGCTGGCGTCCCGAAGCCGGCTGCACCCTCAATGAACGACCCCATGAGGAACACGAGCAGGATGACCTGTACGCGCCGGTCGTCGCTAATCGAGGAGAACCCAGCATTGATCACCTCGAAGGCACCGGACTGTTTCAGCGTGTACAGGAGGAGTATCGCCCCGAAGACGATAACAAGGATTCTGGTCGCTGTCAGCGCGCCACGTATCGACGCGGCGGCGATGAGCGTCGGCGACATCTGCCAGCCGACGAAGGCGGCGATAGCCGCCACCGCCCACGCGATTGGCATTGTCCGTGTCGCAGGCTGGTACAGGCCAACCATCAGCACCGCAATCGTCGCCAGCGGGAGTAGTGCCATGAGCACCAGTGTGTGCTCAGACATCGCGCGTCACCCCCGAGAAACGATGGCGGGCTCTCATTTCGGAACCACCTCGGTACACAACTCTATCGCTCGAAACCTTCCGAGACAGCGGTTTCTGATGGAATGCATCAGTCACGTCGTCTAGCAGGGAGTATATATACCTATCTACTGTTTACATTATAGTCTATTCAGATTAGCGTCGAAACGGGAGCGAGAGACGTTGATACAACAAAAATCAGGGAGTGTTTTGTACAAACCTCCGAAATCGGATACAGTCGTGTGTATCCGGTATAGCAGTTCTTTACGCCGGGATTTCACTCGACTGTACTCTTGGTGAAGCGCCATACAGTCGTCTGTATTTGACGGTTTCAGGGCGACATTCGCGGTCCTGTGGATGGGGTTGGAGAGCGAGTCGCAGTGGCGCTCAGCGTCGGGGTCGTCATAGCCACTGTCGAGCGGAGCTGGCGCGCGCTCGCGAACCGGACACGCAGCGCTGAGCTACACAGAGAGGTATCTGAGGTGCACAGCGGTACTGTAGAGAGTCCCTCAGCGAACAGTCGCGGAGACGAGACCGTATCGCGTTCGCTCGTCGTACGGATTGCCGCTTGGCGAACGCCGTTACGGCGGAGGTGGAAACCACGAGTATGACACGCGTCACAGTCTGGAACGAGTACGTTCACGAGCAGGAACACGAAGCAGTCGCAGACCTGTACCCCGATGGAATTCACGGCGCTATCGCCTCAGCCCTGGAAGAGCGCGGATTCGACGCGGAAACCGCGACACTCCAAGAACCCGAGCACGGTCTCACCGAGGATGTACTGGCAGAAACGGACGTGCTTACCTGGTGGGGACACGCCGCACACGACCAGGTCGCTGACGAAGTGGTCGCCCGGGTGAAAGAGGGGGTCCTCGACGGCATGGGACTCATCGTCCTCCACTCGGGCCACTACTCGAAGATATTCCGCGAGCTGATGGGGACGACCTGCAGCCTGAAGTGGCGCGAGGCCGCCGAAACCGAGCGGTTATGGGTCGTCGAACCCGGCCATCCAATCGCCGATGGGGTCGGCGAGTACATCGAACTCCCGGAGACCGAGATGTACGGCGAGCGCTTCGACATCCCCGCGCCGGACACGCTCGTGTTCAACTCCTGGTTCGAGGGCGGCGAGGTGTTCCGGTCGGGATGTTGCTACCGCCGCGGCGCAGGTCGTATTTTCTACTTCCGGCCGGGCCACGAGACCTATCCGATTTACCACGACGAAGCGGTCCAGCAGGTCCTCGCCAATGCCTGCGAGTGGGCCGCGGCAGGGGACGGACCGGAACCGTCGTTTGGCAACGCCGACCCCATCGAAGACATCGACGAAAGCGACGAGCGGTCGGTCCACTGATTTCAGCCTCGCGTACAGCCGAATCGTGTGTAACAGGTGTTTGATTTCGTTCTATTACATTGTATACGCACAGCAATGGACTCGATGCGGTCACTGTGGAAACACGGGCTGTGGTTTCGCTCGCCACCGTTCAGCACTTCCTGTGTGCTCTACATCGAGCTGTATTCCCGTCTGAAGTGTCGATTCGGGGCGGTCGAACAGCGGCTCAAACGATGTCCCGACCGGCGACAGCACTCGCCATCGGTACGCGCCCCAGTGCGTTCCGACTCGAATACGACACCATCGCCAATAGAATCGGTAACGACAGCAGGCACGGCACAACACCGGTCAGCCTGCTCGTGATACGTATATACCGTCCTGCTGGCGAGTCGGCAATCAAGGACCTGTGTTCTCACGTCGCAGAACAGCAGGGTCCGTCGAGACACTCGTTACAGCGTTCAGCATCGAGAAACACGTCATCGAACGCAGCGATGGCGTCAGCGGGACTGTCAACATGGTCGATACGCCAGAGGGCGTTTTCAGTCACGGTACACGTGGCGTTCCGAAGTCGTACCCTCGGATACTCCTGAAACAGGTCCATCACTTGATCAGCACCCGCAGCGAACCTGAGGGTGAACGCGACCTCCTTCATACCAGCTTCACGGCTCTGTGATGTCATAGTGAATCAGTGGATAATGCTAGCTGTCGTCTTCAGAACCTCAGACCGGCTGTAGTGGCTGGTATCGGTCGCAGTAGCGTAGAGTACGCACTTGGGTAGAGTCAGGAGATGTGAGGTTACCTATCGTCGAATACAGTCTGTGTTCGCCGGCCAGTGGCCAGCGACACAGTGTCCGGTGGGTAGTAGTGAGATAGGCCTGCCCGAACTCGCTTCGAGGCCTATGCTTCGGGGCCGAACATCTCGTCCGCGTCGGCGGGGGTATCGAAGTCGTGGAAGTGCTCTCCCTTCTCCTTCGTGAGGATATTCAGCGCTGCGGCCGCGCCGTCTCCGGCAGAGATGACGGCCTGCCACTCCTCGGCTCGGACCATACCCCCCGTCGCGTAGGCGTCGTTGACGCTCGTCTCCATCGTCACGTCCACGTCAACGGTATCCTCGTCGGTCATGTCACAGCCGAGCGACGCAGCGAGGTCACGGTTGGCCCCCGTCGCGAGGACGAGATACGCCGCTTGGTACGTGTCATCTTCGGTGGTGACCTCGAATCCGGCGTCAGTTTGCTGTACGTCGGTCACCTCTGTACCCTGCTTTCGGTCGACGCCGAAGCTATCGACCTGTGACCGGGCGGTTTCCATGAACGCGGAGCCGTCTTGGGACCCGACCCCGAGATAGTTGAACAGGTGTGCTTTGTGCATCCACGTCCCGTCAGTGTCGAAGACCGTCGTCTCCAGTCCGTTTTTTTGTGCGAACAGTGCCGCACTCAGGCCGGCGGGGCCGCCGCCGACAATGTGAATGTCTGTCATGTTTCTGCATTTCTATTCGCTCACTGGTAATTGTTTTCATCCAATGAAAACGGCCAGTCGGATTTGGTGCGCAGTATGAGAACGGTTTTGCACAGCCGACCCGAAGCACGCCCATGCGCGCAGCCATCTACCGTGGCCCTGGTGAGATTACCGTCGAAGAGGTCCCCCGGCCGGAGATTGAATCGCCGACCGACGCGATTGTACGCGTGACACATACCGCTGTCTGTGGCTCCGACCTGTGGTTCTATCGCGGCCAGAGCGACCGTGAGGAAGGCTCACGCGTCGGCCACGAGCCGATGGGTATCGTCGAGGAGGTCGGCGACGATGTGCGCTCTGTCGAACCCGGCGACCGGGTGTTCGCCCCGTTCGTTATCAGCTGTGGCCGGTGTGAATTCTGTCGGAAGGGCCTGCATACGTCCTGTGTCAACGGCGATTCGTGGGGCGGCGAAAACGGCGGCGGGCAGGGTGAGTACGTCCGAGCGCCGGAAGCCGACGGGACGCTGGTCCGCGTTCCCGACCGTCACGCCGACGACGAGGACACGCTGGAAGCGATTCTGCCCCTGACAGATGTTATGGGCACCGGCCACCACGCGGCGGTGAGCGCCGGTGTCAGTGAAGGCGACACCTGTATTGTTGTCGGCGACGGTGCCGTTGGACTGTGCGGGGTGCTGGCGGCACGCCGCCTAGGTGCAGAACGCATCATTGCGATGGGCCACCACGACGACCGCCTCGAACTCGCCGAGTCGTTCGGTGCGACAGAGACCATCGCCGCACGCGGCCAAGAGGCCGTGGACGCCGCGGACGACATGACCAACGGCGGTGCAAACCACGTCCTCGAGTGTGTCGGTGCGGCTTCAGCAATGGAGACTGCCATCGATGTCTGTCGCCCGGGCGGGACCGTCGGCTACGTCGGCGTCCCGCACGGGCTCGATGACTCCGGATTAGATATGTTTTCGCTATTCGGTGATAACATCGGGCTCAACGGCGGCGTCGCACCGGTTCGTGCCTACGCTGACGACCTGCTGGCCGATGTGTTGCAGGGCACGCTCGACCCGTCACCGATCTTCACGAAAACAGTCGATCTCGACGGCGTTCCCGACGGGTATCGGGCGATGGACGAGCGCGAGGCGATCAAGGTTCTCGTCAAGTTGTAGTCGGTCTGTGGTGACTGACAGTCATGCGAACCGCGGGATGGTTCGCTAAACGGTACGGCTAGTTCTAGACGACTCACACGGCCGAAGCTCCGGCACAAACGGTGTTCTCCCGTGGCGAGTTCCCCGTAATCGACAGACCCAGCTAGACGAGCTTTCCACACGAACGACAGCGCGGGCGGCCAGCCGACGGGTCATACGCCAGCGCAACGTCGTTGCAATGACGGCAGTATCGGTCGGAGCCAGTGGTGTAGGAATGCGTGTTCCCTTCGTGTACTAACATATGTGAGATGATGGCATGGTGGTATAAATTCTTTCTGGACAAACAGACTGTTATACCCTTATATACCATATATACTGGCAGTGATTGCTATAGTTGTAGACCATTCATCCAGATATGTGGGTATCGATCTCAATACAGTTACGCAAGCCGGTTCTAAGAGTGTGGGGGAGAGCGGTTAGATTTCGCCGTTGATGATGGCTGCCACTCGCTGTCGGTCGAACAGTTGCTCCTGGTCCGAGGTAGTACCGAGGCCGTGCCACTCGCCGAACGTCTCAGGGTAGAACTGTTTGGCGGCGGCTTCCGTCTGAAACAGATTAATAATCGGTCCCTGATACGAAGTCCCACCGCGGTAGAGTCGGTCATTCTGAACCGCTGAGAGTTGCTGACCAATAGGGTCTTCTCGCATCGTGGCCATTCGGTCCTCGAACTCCTCGGTCGAAACGTGCGAGAAGCCGTACTGGAACAGGAGGATGTCGGGGTCGACATCGAGGAGTTGCTCGTAGTCCCACTCGGCGTAGCTCCCGTCGATAACTTCGTCGAACGCACCGCGCATCCCAAGGTCACGGTACTGCTTGTGCCCGTTTCCATCGTGGACGGGATAAGCGTAGAACGACCCGCCTTCGAAGTCGGAGTTGATCGAGAGCAGACCGACTGTTGGCCGTTCGTTTTCAGGCGGCAGCCCGTTGTTGATTTCAGTGAGCAGCGAATCGTGGAGGTCAGCAAACGCCGCGTAGCGTTCGCGTTCCTGGAACGCATCGGCGATTCGGTCGAAGGCCTCGTACAGCGAGTAGTACCGGTAATCGTGCCAGTCGTCGTTCCGTCGCCGGATGCTGTTCCCGACGATCGGGCCGATGTTGGTTCTGACCTCAGTGAAGTCCGAATCGGACCAGGTGTCGTCAAGCACCCGGACGAAGTTCGGGTCAAACAGGTGGACATCAGAGTCCATCTCGTAGAAGGCCTCTTTGCCGATACTCCCGTCGCGCATCAGTTGTGGAATATCATCGAACGTCACGTCGACGTTCGGGATGGCGTCGAAGAACGCCATCGGCCAGTTCTCAGTGAATATCAGCCCCGCAAGACCCTCAAGTTGCCCCAGCGCGATAGCCATGTCCCCGTAGGTGCTGAAGTAGGCCATCCACCGCTCAGGAGCCGAGTCGAACTGTACCTCGCCCATCGGCTCCATCGACACCGTGTACGAGTCCGCTGCAGTCGGTGTCGTCGCGTCGGGGTTTGCAGTAACTGTCGACGCGTCACTGTCTGTCGATTCCGGCGTCGACTGTGAGTCGGCATCGCCGGTACAGCCGGCGAGCAGCCCACCACTGATGACCGCCCCGCCGTATTTCAGATAGTCTCTGCGCGTCCGTGCGTCGGTTGTCGTGTCGTTATCACTCATGCTTCAAATGCTCCGTTGATGATGTCTGCGACCCGCTGGCGGTCGAACAGCTGTTCCTCGGGCGGAATCTCAGGGTACGGCCCCGAAGTGTAGGTCGGCCACTCGCCGAACTGCTCGGGATACAGTTGCTTAGCCGTCATCTCCAGTTGGAAGAGGTGCAGTATCGGGCCCTGATATCTCGCCCCCTGTGGGTAAATCCGGTCGTTCTGTACGGCCGTAATCTCCGACCCGACCGGGTCAGATTTGAACGCTTCCCGTCGCTCCGGAAGGCTCGTACTCGGTTCGAACCCGCCGAGGTGCAAGATTACATCCGGGTCGGCCTCAAGTAGGGTTTCGAAGTCGACCACAGAGTTCGTTTCGACCGACCCCTCGAAGGCGTCTCGTGCCCCGAATGGGCGGGTATGCGCGGTCAGGAATCCGGGGTTGTCAAGCGTATAAGCGTAGATCTCGTCGAGGTCAGCCGCGGCGAGCATCACTGCCGACGGCCGCTCCGACTCGGGCGGCAGATTCGCGTCGATAGTCGAGCGCATCTCGTCGTGGATCGCCGCAAGCGCCTCGTAGCGGGCCTGTTCCTGAAACGCCTCGGCCACGAGTTCGAACTGCTCCCAGAGGGTGTAGTACTCGTAGTCAGCCCACCCGGACGGGGGTTCGGCGTGCCGGTCGCTCAGTGAGTTGCCGAACCATGGTGAGACGTTGGTGGCGACCTCCTCGAAGTCCTCCCGGTCCCAGTTGTCCTGTTTGGCGATCCAGGCCGGGTCTGCCAGATGGATATCGCTGTCCAGTTCGTACAGTTTCTCCTTGCTCGGCTTCCACGAGGAGTACAGTCCGGTCCAGTCCAGCGACACCCCCGGAAGTCGGTCGACGAACTGGTTCCAGAGCCCGTTATAATATTCAGGGGCGTGCATTGCCGTGACGGTATCCCCACGCCCCAGCGCGAATGCCATGTCGGCGTGGTGTGTGAGCCGCGTAAAGACGGTCTCCGGTGGCGAGTCGAAGGTCACCGCTCCCATCGGTGACATCGACACAGAGTACGAACCGTCGACCGTGTGGGTGTCCGTCTCCGCTCCGGACGCCGTTTCTGTGGCCCCCTGCTCGGCGTCACTGGTACATCCCGCAAGCAACCCGGCGGTGAGAACCGTTCCCCCGTACTTCACATACTCTCTCCGCGTCGGTGTCTCGGCGTCTGTAGCGTCGCCAGCCATTATTTTAGGCTGACCTAAAAAACATATAATTGTTCCGATTTGCCGACCCAGAACAGTCGATAGCAAACGCCGTCTAGCGTCCGTTTCAAGATTCCGTCATTCTAACCGCGGTGGCAAGGTGGTCTCTGTAGCTCTATTCGGCAACGACTTCCTCAGCACGGTCCGAGTCGGCAGAATCGTCACCAGCAGTGTGTTCGTCACCGTCGTGGCGGGGACGGATCGGATTCACGCGTGGGCCGTGTGGCGTGGCCGTGACCTCTGCTTCGATCTCGAAAACGCCCGCGAGTAGTTGTTCGGTGACGACATCCTCTGGCCGTCCCCGTGCCTGAATCTCGCCGTCTTTGAGTGCGACCATCCGGTCGGCGAGGCGAGCCGCCTGCTCGATATCGTGCAGGACGACAACGATGGTAATGTCACTCTCGTCCCGGAGCGTTTCGATTATCTCCATCACCTCAAGCTGGTGGTGCAGGTCGAGAAACGTCGTCGGCTCATCGAGCAACAGCACGTCGGTGTCCTGTGCAAGGACCATTGCGATCCAGGCGAGCTGTTTCTGGCCCCCACTGAGGCTGCCGACTTCGCGCTCACGGATGTGTCCACAGCCGGCCAGATCAATCGCCCGCTCGACAGCAGCCTCGTCTTCTTCGGTGACGCTGTCGAAGAACCCGCGGTGTGGGTAGCGACCGTGATACACCAGATCCTCGACCGATATGCTGCTCGGCGACGTACTCTCCTGAGAGAGGAGGCCGAGTTTTCGGGCAATCGCTTTGGTCTCAAGCGTCTGGATGTCTTGTCCGTCGAGCAGTACAGATCCGGCGTCGGGTTGGAGCTGATTTGCGAGCCCTTTCAGCAACGTGCTCTTGCCGGACCCGTTCGGGCCGACGAGCGCTGTCACGGCCCCCGGTTTAGCGGAAATCGACTCGCCGTCGATGACCGGGTCATCCGCACTGGAGTACGAAAGCACCACATCGTCGCCGACCAGCGGCCGGTCCCGGCGGGCTGACTGGGGCCCAGCAGCGGTGTCGTTGGTCGAGGCGATACCGTCCGAGTTCGAGTTGTTCTGTGGCATTAGATCTCACCCATCTGTTCCTGTCGCCGCATCAGATAGAGGAAGTACGGGCCGCCGACGACGCCGGTGACGACGCCGACCGGAACCTGCGCGGGGTTCAGGGCCAGCCGCGCACCGACATCTGCGACGACCATCAGCGCCGGCCCAACGAACACGCAACCGATGAGGAGCCGGCGGTAGTCGCTCCCGACGATGAGTCGGACGATGTGAGGCACTACGAGGCCGAAGAACCCGATGATTCCCGCGACGGAGATCGCCGTGCTGGCCGCCAGAATGGCGACTCCAGAAAGCAGGAACCGAACCCGCTCGACACTCATCCCGAGCGAGCGCGCGGTCTCCTCGCCGAGCAGGAGGAGGTTCAGTTGGCGTGCGCCGGCCAGCGCGAGTAGTGTCGCAGCCATCGTCGGGATGATAGCGATTCGGAACTCTTCCCAGCCGACGCCGGTAAGCGAGCCGGTAATCCATGCCAGTGCTGACTGAACAACGCCCAGATCGTCGGCGAAAAAGAACAGTCCCCGCTGGAGGGAGGTAAACACCATGTTGACGATGACACCGGCAAGGACCAGTCTGACCGGGCTCGTTCCGCCCTTCCACGCGATCATATACACAAGCAGGAACGCGATGGAACCACCGACCGCGGCAAACAGCGGGAGGAACGGGGCGAGACTACTGAACAGAACGAGGGTTAGCAGTACAGTGAGCCCCGCTCCGGAGCTCACGCCCAGGACAAACGGACTTGCCAGCTCGTTTCGCGTCACGGCCTGGAATATCGCTCCGGAGACGGCGAGACACATCCCCGTAAGCACCGCGACGATGACCCGCGGCATCCGGATGTTCCAGACGATGAGTGTCCGTTTCGGTAGTTCGGGGAGCTCGGCACCGAGGAAAAACGACTGCCACGCCTGAACACTGAACCACACCTTCGGATCGAACACGGCCTGCCACGCCTGAAGGATTGTCATCGAATACGCCCCGAAGCTCACCTGGAGCAGGCCAGCCCCAAAGGCGACAGCAATGCTTGCGACACACAGTCCGAACAGGGACCCATCGAGGGTGTCGAGCCAGGATCTGGCTTGCGACCACGCATCGGTAGCGCCCTGTGTCTCACTGGCCATTACTCGCTCACCTCCGCACGTCCGTCGCTCGCGTCGAGGTAGTCCCGGATTGTTTCGTCGTCCATCGCATCGAGGACAGCAGTCTGATCGAGCCCCGAAACGACCGCTTCGGGGTCAAGGTAGCCCGCTAGTGTTTCCTGCCCTGTTTCGGTCCGGGCGGCTATTTCGTCGGGCGTGATATACGACGACCGGCGTTCGTCGATGACCGCCTCACGGACCCGCTGGAACCGCTCCGACTCCGGCGCAACGGGGGCGTCCTCGGCGTACCGGTCGTCGAAATAGTCGACCCAGGTAGCTCGCTCAGTCCATTCATCGTCTAGCTCGGCCTCGCGACGGACCCAGTCCACACCGTCAGCGACAGCCTCCCACCAGCCGTCGTCTATTCGCACATCCGCGATCACCCGGCGGGCGACCCGCGCGCCCCGGCCGGCTGCAATGATCGCCTGCATATCCGCTTCGTCGGACGGTGACGCCACGTAGAGACCCGGAACCGGTGTCGTGCCGTCCGCGTTGGCATACTCACGGTCGAAGGTTTCGCGTTCCTCGCCGTCGTGTTCGTACGTCTCGAACATCGCCGCGTCGTCGTCTAAGCCACGCATGTACTCGCCGTCGTAGCGGGTCGCCGCGATGACACGACGAGTCGTGGCCGTCTCCTCCGCCTGCGTCTGGACTACGAACCCCTCCCCCTCATCGGTTCTGTCAAGCGATTCGACCAACTCGGAGACGACGGTACAGCCAGCGGTCTCAGCATGGTCCTGAATGCGGTCGTACAGCGTGTCGATATCAATACCGGCCGGGAAACCGAGGTAGTTTTCGAGGAAGGCACAGCGCTTGAGCGACGACCGGCCACAGTCGTAGATTGCCGTATCGAGGTCCGCTCTGGCCGTGAACACACCCGCCGCACACCCCGCCGGACCGCCCCCGACAATAATGACATCCCGGTCGAAGGTCGTCCCCGTTCGGTTCCCGACTGTCACCATAGTCACGACGCTCCGTTCGGTATCCGTGATATCGACAGCCGGCGCGGCAGTTCAGCGGTGTCGATCAGTGCGTCCAACATACTTTTTAGGGCAGCCTAAATGGATAAAGCGTTTTCGAATTTTAGGCAGACCGAACAATATGTGTGTCGTTCACAATTTCCACCAGAGCGGCACGTCCGGTGTGGTCGCTCGAATAGGACGATTTCTCGACCGACGAGCGGCCAGCGGGAGCAGACTCACCGCTAGTAGCGTCAGTTGCCGGTCGCCACTCGAAGTTCGGGAAAGTATCGACCGTGGAAATCAAACGGGGCTGCGTGTGGAAGCGATGCTCTGGCGCGCTCTTCGAACGTCTGGCCGTCGAGTACGAGCAACCGGGACTGGTCGTCGGCCGCGTTCAGCGCAACGACCAGCACCACGCCGTCATCCTCTGTGTCACCGTCTGGTGCGGGAACAAACACCGGCTCACCGAAGTAGTCCCCACCGTCGTCGAACGTCTCGACAGCACCAGTGTCAGTGTCGAGTTTCAGCACACGACGGGCCCACTCGGTAACAGGGGTGTCCATCCCCATCGCGTACACGTAGCGGTGCGGGCGACACCACCGCGACGGTGAGACAGTCGGAAGTGCGCTGCCGTCGGGGTACAACATCTCTCGCGCCACCGTCGCGTCGGCAGGGCCGTAGCGGGTCACGCCGCTCCCGGTACCGAGAGTGACAGTGAACCGCTCGATGCGGCCGACGATAGCTCCCATCTCGCCCGCACGAAGGTTATCCAGATACAAGGAGTCGATAGTCGTCGCGTCGGGTACTGTTTCGAGATCGAATACGAGTTCCCTGCCGCCGGCTCGCTCGAACGCGTTGACGTGGTGAAAGCCGAATACGGCGTCGGTGACCGGCTCAGCGACGACGGTTCCCGTAGTCCGGTCCATGACGATGATTCGAGTCCCGCGGTCGGGGTCCCACTCGAACTGCTCGATGAAGGGCGCCTGCCGGCCGGGCTTGAGAAACCGTCGCGGGTCGAGTCGGAGCGGGAACTCCGTCAAGACGACGTACCGGGGCGTAAGCGCGAAACTGTGCATGTACGCCGGCCGGTCGGTGTCGACGCTCCCGAGGTGTCGTCGGGTCCCGTCGGGCGACATTGCGGTGACGTGGTACTGGCTGGTCCGTCCGAACGCCGTTTCGACGTTGACAAGGACGCCGCTCGTCGGGTCGCGTTTAATATGGGCACAGGAGAGGTGGCCGGTCGGCACGTCGTCGGCGTGTTCGAGGTGACCTGTCGTTTCGAGCGTGTTCGGGTCGAAACGAACCTTCCGGGGCGATTCAGTCAGTGCGAGGTACTCGTCGCCGAACCGCTCGGCGATGATGTTCGTGTTATCGTAGGGGTCGGTCAGGAACGTAGCCAGCCGCGAGCGAAGCGTCGTCTCGCCCGTCGCAAAGCCGCCCTCGAAGTTGCCACTCGTCGCCGCCCTGTACGCGTCCGTCCGGAGGAAGCGGTTCCGATAGTGTACCGCGTCAGTGTCGGGGTCAAAGGTAAACCGGTAAAGCATCGCGAACCCGTCGAACCAGTGGTCGACACTGCTACCGTTCGGGAGGGAGAACGCGCCGGGCCCGTTCCGGATGAGGCTGCCGCGGAGCCAGTCCGGGAGGTCACCGGTCACGGAGATGGATGCCGCCGTCTCATCATACAGGGAGTGGAACCCGGGGTGAGAAGCCATACCGGTACATTGGGTGGCAGCGGCTAAGGCCTGACGCCCCTGCTCAGGGGCATCACTCGCGGGTCGTGTACGCGTTCCCGCTGACGACGACGCAATCGTCCCGTGGCCCGTACGGTCGGTACGATGGCGAGTCCGTCCGGCGACGACGGAGCGACCGGAGCACGTCGGCTTTCACCCACGCGAAGCCGACCACGATTACGGCGAAGCCAGCGATGGTCACCGGGCCGAGTGTCTCACCGAGCAGGAGCCAGCCGCTGATGGCCGTCACTGCCGGAACCACGTAGGACACCAGGCTGGTTTCAGCGGCCCCGACTGTGCTGATCAGGCGGAAGTAGAGGAGGAACCCGATTGCGCTGGCCACGATGCCGAGATACGCGATTGCGGCTATCTGTTCGAGCCCGACCGTGACGGTTCCCAGCTGCTCCGATGGCAGCCCCGCGCTGACAGCGTGCAGGATGCCCGCCCCGAGCAGCGTCATCCAGGCCTGCAGGCTCACGAGCGGGAGCGAACTGGTGTAGCGCTCGGTCAGGACTGCGCCGACGGCGAAGGCGACAGCCGAACTGATGAGCAGGGCGACACCGAGCAGCCGACCGCCGACCGCTCCCGGTGTGGGGTTCGCAATGATGACCACACCGATGAACCCACAGACGGTGCCGATGAGTTCGTGTGGTCGAGCCCTGTAGCTCGGTATCAACGTCGATGCGAACGCCGGCGTCACGACCGGCGTGAGACTGAGCAGGATTGCGCCGAAGGAACTCGGGACGTACTGCTGGCCGAGAAACAGAAGCGCGAAGTGTGCCCCGATGAGGACGGTGCCGCCGATGAAAATCAGCGACCAGTCATCGCGAGTCTGTGGACGAAGCGCCCGCCCTCGCCAGAGGGCATAGCCAAGCAGGACGACTGCAGCGATGTCGTGTCGGACAGCTGCCAGCAGCACCGGCGGGACGCTTTCGAGACCAGTCTTGATCGCCACAAAGGAGAGTCCCCAGATGAGTGCAAGCGCAGCAAACAGCAAGCCGATATATCGTGTCGAGTGTGTCATTCCAGTAGAGACCAATTGTATGTGCTGGAGGAGTATGAAGCTTCTATCGCCACTGTGACGCACACACACGGCCTCTACGGCCCGGCCTGCTGTTCAGAAATTCTCGAAAGCAGTGTGTATCCGCAGTGCTTTCGAAGCCAGTTGTACCGAGACGTATTGTTCTACTCTGGTCCGTAACACGGAGTTCTCATTCGGCCACCGAACAGTCTCTCGGTCCACTGTTAGTAATGTCAAAAACGAGGGTGATGCCCACGTCGGCAGTTCCGAGCGGATGCTCCGAGTCAGCATCCAGATGTATGGCCCGAGTCAGGTCGACACCGTGTCGAAATGCCAGCCCGGGTCGGTCCCGGTTTCGTCAATGTGCTCCGACCGGCACGCCGGACAGCAGTCAGGGACAGCAGTTTCAGACCGGGGAACGTACACCGCGCCGTCACATTCCACACAGGCGTCCGCGACGACTGTCACGCAGTCTGCACAGAGATTGAAGTCGTCGACTGTGAGGTCTCGCAGGGGTTCGAGTTGTTTGTCCAAGAGGTACTCGTCGATAGCCGCCTGACAGTTTTGGCACAGTTGCATAGCGATCCAATTTGATGCATGATACCGTGACACAAATAGTTGCTGCCCGGTTATCGATTGTGAATGTCCCGACGGGTAGCTGTTCGATTATGGAGTCGCCCAGAAGTGACAGATACCAATGCGGGCTACGGCGCACGGAACACGCGAATGGTGTCCCGAGACGTGGGTTCGCGGATTAGCTGCGCGAACCCAAGTTCCGAAAACACCTGCTTCCAGTTGCGGTGATACAGCGGGAACTCGTCGTCGACGTAACTCACCGCAGTGTCTCCGCGTCCACGCTCGGGGCTGTTCCCCTCGTTTTCGGCGATGATGAGGAGGTCACCGGCGATACGGGCAATCTCTTCGAACACCCATGCGTCATCGGGGTGGATGTGCTGGAGCGTTTCGACCGAGTAGACGACATCGAAGGCGTCGTCCTCGAACTCGGTGACGATGTCTTCAAGGGCACCGGTGTGGAACGTCCCCGAATCCGCGAGCCGAGGGTAGTGCTCAGCCATCACGTCGAAGGATTCGTCGTTGATGTCGATACCGGTGAGATTCCCGTATCCGTTGGTCTGCAGGTGCGCCAGGTGGCGACCCGAGCCACAGCCCAGTTCGATGGTTCGGGCGTCGTCGTGGATGTAGTGGTCAAGTACATTCACCAGCGTCTCACTCACCTCGTTCGGTCCGAGTTCAGCGTAGTACGCCGGCGAGAACTTCCCGGAACGGGAGGCCCAGTCGTTGCGAACGTCGTCCGGGTCCATACCTACCGTTCACCGTTGCGGAATAAATGTACCACGAAGTGCGTGCCGGACAGTCGATAGACGCAAGCAAGGACCACCTGTACTGTGCTACAGGTGACGCTCCAACGGACTGGGAGCAGGTGGAACTGCCGGTGACGGCCTATGACTCGTACTGGAGCAATCGGTCAGCCCGTGTTTCAAGCTCCGCCTCGTCAATCTCACCCGATGCGTACTGTTGTTTGAGCGTTTCCAGTGAATCCGGCTCGGCGGTCGCCTCCCCCTGAAGCTGTACGTACAGCAGAGCACCGACCGCGATAACAGCGATGATAAATGCTGCGAACAGCAGCCACCAACCGCCCGGGGTCATGCCCATACCCATTCCCCCACCGTGGGGCCCCATCGGTCCGTGCTGGAGTAGTGCAGTTGTTAGTGAAAGCATCTGGGACACCTCTGTTTGTAGCTACGAATCTTATGGCATAATTACGTGCGCTGTTTCCCATAGACTGAGAACACAGCGCGGGCGAAAAGCGGCGGCTTCTCCCCTGAGAGAGGAGTCTGTTCCCGGGAGTGTCCGTGACTCTCGACACCGGTTTCACCCGACGCGGAATTCACGGCCGTGCCAGTCATCGATTCGAAGTTCATACGGCGTCGTCGTGGCTGTATCGTCCCAGCTAACTGGGTTCGGGGCGAACTGTGTGTTGCTGGCCAGCGAGGCAAGGGCCGGCTCTACCTCGTCGTACGTCGCCTCCACCAGTTCACCCGTGACCACGACGCTCCGCCACACCGATTTAGGTTCGGTTTCCTCGTACACGGTGAACCCGACGGTGGCGTCTGCAGTCAGATACTGGTGTTTCTGGCTATCGTCACTCTCTGACAGGTGAAACGCCAGGCTATCCGTCGCTGGATCGTATCCGAACGCCACCGGGACCGGATACGGGGCCGCCCCGGTTGGACTGGACAGTGCCAGCACGCCGATTCCGTTGTCGGTGAGGACATCAACGACCGCGTCGTCACTTAGTTCTTGCATCCCGAATACAACGTTATCTAGCAACTACTTGGAAATTAGACCGCATTTTCACTCGGTGGGAACGTGAGAGTTACTTTTCAAATAATGGGTAACAGAACAGGTATGGGCACAGACTCGACGGGGGCGTTCGCCGAGTGGGACGAAGAACGGTACAGCACCAATATCGAGCGGTTCGACGAACAGCACAAGCGCCTGTTCGGGCTACTGAACGACCTCCACACTGCAATGAACGAAGGCCACTCGGAGGAGGAGGTCGGTGACATTCTCCGGGAACTGGAACGCTACACCGAGTACCATTTCGGTGACGAAGAGGAGTTCATGCAAAACTGTGGCTACGCCATGGACTGCAGCGACTGTTTCTACAACCACCGTGAAATGCACGAGGAGTTCGCCGACAAAGTGCGAGAACTCCGCGAGAAACACGAAAACGGGGAGTACGTCACGATGGAGGTCCTGACAGTCGCCCGAGACTGGCTGGATGCGCACATCGCCGCCGGCGACGAAGACCAGAACTACGCGGACTACTTCCAAAACGAGGTCAGCGATGACTACGAGTACGAACCCGGGCAGCTATATCAGGACCGCACGGCATCGGAAGACCCGGTCCCAGTTGACCGGCAGAGCGAAGCCGACGGGGTGCGCCTCGACAGCGACATCTACGACGGGGGCTCGCTTTCGGTCCCAGATGGGTCAGTAGCGGCCTGGTTCGAAGATGTTGTTTTGGAGCACGGGGATCGGACCGCGGCGCTCGTCCGAGATGACGGCGAGTTCGTTGAACGGAGTTTCGAGGAGCTGGCCGAGCAGGCGAAAGCAGTCGCTGGCGGACTCCTCTCGACGGAACTGCGTCCGGGGGACCGGCTGGCAATCAGAGCACAGTCCCAGTACGAGTGGTCCGTTCTGGACCTGGCCTCTCACTTCGCTGGACTGGTCCCGGTCGCGCTCTACCCGTCTGCGAGCGACGACCGGGCAGCCCAGATTATCGAACGGACTGGCGCAACCGGACTTGTGGCAGCGGGAGACGTGACCGAAGACCTCGCACTGGCCGTCGAAACCGTGCTTGCTTTCGAGGACCTCCCGACAGCTGAGGCGAGAGTGCTTCCCGGCCTACAGACGGACGGTGACGAGGTTGCGACAGTTGCGTTCGACGTGGCATCCCCTGCGGAGAAGGCCGGTTGCGCGCTGACACACCGAAATCTACTGGCGGCCGCAGAGAGCCTCCGAGAGGCGCTTCCCACAGGCCCCGGAGCGACCGGAACGTGTTCGCTCCCACTGGCACACATCTATCAACGCGTCGCGACGTACTACCTCTGGGCGACCGGGAGCGCCGTCGCCTACCTCGGGACCGATGAGTTCGTCGACCAGCTCGCGGCTGTTGCGCCAGATGTGCTCGTCGGTGTCCCGAAGATGTACCAGCAGCTCTACGGAACGATTCAGGACCGTCTCGGCGATATGGGCTGGATGAAACGGAAGGTCGGCGGTCGAGTAGCGTCCTACGGAGAAGGAGTCGTCGAAGGACAGGGGACGCCGCTGAAATACAGAGCCGCCAATCGCCTCGTCTACAAGCCGCTCCGACAAGACGCGGGGTTATCGAACCTCACTTACGCACTCTCCGGGACCGGCCGGCTGGACGACCATCTGCTGTACTTCTTCCGGGGGCTGGGGGTTCCGATATGCGAGCTCTACGGCTCCGTCGGCACAACCGGTGTGGGGGCACTGAACCCGGCAGACTCCTACGTCGAAGGGTCGATTGGGGACCCGATGCCGGGCGTTGAAATCGCCGTCTCCGAAAACAGAGAGCTACTGGTCCGCGGCCCGACCGTCCTCGGCGGCTTCCTCCACGACGACCAGACCGGCGCGCAGACGCTCCGAGACAACTGGTATCACACCGGCGAAGTCGGTGAAGTGGGACCGGACGGCACGCTTTCGCTCGGTGAGTGAGAGCGGCCGTGAAGCCCGTGGCAGTGCAGTCAAGCGGTGCCGCGGTCACACCGGGTCAGACGAGGCGAAACCCGAGCGCGACAAGCGGCACAAGGACGAGTAGGTATCCGGCCGCCGAGATCGCCCAGTCGCGTCGGATGTCTGCGATGCGGGCCGCCGGCAGCCGGGAGCGTGGGAGCACGACGAAGACGAAAAAGACGACCATCAGCGTGTAGAGGACAGCGGCAGCGAGGAGCGCTGCGACTATCGACGGCCCGCCCAGCAGCCCTTCACTGGTGAAAAGGACCCAGACGAACAGCGGGCCAGTGAGCCAGCCAGCAATATAGTGGACCACGCTCGCGAGCCGCTCAGGGGCGTTCTGCGGGGCGCTATCGGTCAATACACCGGAGGCAATGAACGGCGGCGTTTCGCCTTCCGGCAGTCTGGCCATCACTATGTCCATCACAACCGTCGCGACGACACCAGCAGCCACGCCGATACCAAACCGGAGTGACACCGTAAGCGCCGTGACAAGAGGTACCGACTCCATATACTATTGAGTGGACGGACCCGTATTCTGTCTGACGGTTCGGGCCGACAGCGGTACCGATTTATTGGGTGCAAAAGCCTCTAAGGCCGTCCGTCGTAGACTACGCATGCGCACACAGGATGCGGGACACCGGGCGGCGGCAGTCGCCGCCATCGCTGACCGCGAGTACCGGCGCGCTGGCGACGAATACACGCGGGCAGGCTGGCGTGTTCTTGCGGACCCGCGGGACGGTATCGAGCCGTTCGCGGCCGACGAGAAGGGGTGGGTCGGTGACGGGCTTCAGTACCTCGCGACGAGCGCGGTCTGTTACCGCGTCGCCGGACAGGATACGCGCGCCACACGTCGCGGCGTCGAGGGCGTCGCCGTGGCCAAGGATGTGACCAACGGGCTCGAACATCCGGTTCAGCACGCCTGTCTCAAGGAATTCGTCGCGGACTTCCGGGCGGTCGGGGGCCTCGACGGGGTCGAGACGGCATACCGCGAGGCTGAGGCGGCATACAACGACGCCGGAAGTGCTGTCGACAATCCGCAGGCGTGGGGGACGACGCCCCTGTTCGAGGCCGCTGCGACCCTCATCCAGCATGTCGCTCGTGGCCCGGCTAACGGCGAAATCGCTATTCCCTGGGAAGACCTCCACGGCGCGGACCCAGACGACGCCGGCAGCTTCCTCGCACAGCGAGCCATCGTCAAGCGCCAACGGTTCTCGACTCTCGTCGAGCAGGTGATCAACGACGGCTTCCTCGCCACTCCTCGTGGAACCACGGAGTACGACACTGACCACCACCGCTGTCCGCACTGTGACTCAACAGATGTGAACTGGGTCGCAGAGAGCGTCGTGTGCCTGCGGTGTTCCCGACCAACAGCCGAAACAAACTAAGACACATCGTCTTCCCCCCTGAGTATGACGAAACCTCGCAACGCCTCAGCTATAGCTTGATTTTTCAATAGCCGATGCTATCGTTATAATAGTGTCTACTGATTTGCCGCTTGTTCTGGCACTAGTCAGCCTATTCTGAACAGATTTGTATTTATCAGGCCAGCAAGAATTGACGGGTGGAAAAAAACACCTATACAAGGACGGCGTCAGTCACGTTGTCGGTTCGGACGACTCGGGCAGTGAAGCCGAATCCGCACGCGCTTCCATCAGCAATCGGCGATTAACAATGTGGTCGACGACAGTGGTGCTGTCGAGAATTTCTGTTTCACCGGCGTGGGTTTCTGGGTCACCGGCGTACCGCCGTATCTTGAACGAATCCATCGCGTTCCGGTTCTCCGAGACTGGTTCGATGACTTCGAGATACTCCCCGGTGGCGGAGTTGCGGTAGGTTTCGCCCGTGGCAAAGCCGACAACAGGGACATCTGTCGGCCATTCCCACGAAAACTGCCGAAGATACTGGTCGAACTGCCAGACGAGATGTGCCGGGTCGAGATCGTCGTCAAGCGCACCGACAGTGGCTGAATCAAGTGTCCGGTCCCAGTAGTCGACGACGCATTCCTTGAGGTCGTCTTGCAGACAGTCTTCGACCAGTTTCTGCTCGATCGGATAGCCAATTTCGATGGCAACAATGGCGTGTCTGTCAAGATGGGTGAGACAGCGCTGGCATTCGATCTCGAACACGGACAGGCCGAGCGGGCTATCAGCAGTCAAGTGCGCCAGTTCGTTCCCGCAACTGGGACACCAGAGAAACAAGACCCCGTTGTCCGCACCGGGGAGTTCGCCGAGCACGGTCAGATCATCGAAGGTAGTGTCGGGGTCGGTCATCAGGGCCTCGGATTGCGACTCCGGAACGGGCTCTGCGGCATCGTCCGCGTACTTGGCCAGCTTCCGGTCTTTCAGTAACGACTTGATAACCGAGTCATGCGAGGAATGCGACTCTGTATCACGTATTTTCTCTATCTGTTCTTTCGTCCAATCGCGTACGCGGATAGTTGCCATTTGTCACACATCCAGACCAGACTTCAAAAACGTTTTCCTTTTATAATGAAGATTAATTCTCCGCGCGGCCACCGGGAGGGTCGTTACTGACTGGTGGCAGTGATACGGCGCTTGATTTCGGCGTTCGAGACACGGATCTGATTGGCAGCGAGCCGATGAGTGACGAGGTCAAGGAGATCAAGCTCCGACAGTAACCTCCGTGCGTGCGTCTGGCTCAACTCAAGACGCTGGGTTACCTCGTCCAGCGAAGTGGCCTGTGTAACGGTCTGTGCGAGCTCAGCCACGGTGACGTCCCGAGAGATACCGAGTCCATCGGCGACGAGATTGTCGTCGCTGTCCTGCGAGTCCGCCTCAGCGAGCAACTCAGCGACAGATCTGGCTCCCAGTCCGTCCAGACTTTCTGCTTGACTGGTGTCGCTCGGCCTGTCGTCAGAAGGGTCTGAGCCACCAGACGGATCAGAATCGGTATCGGAATCATCTTGCACGTCTGCGAGGGTGAGTCCGCCTGCCTGTGGCGTCGTGTCAGTCGGGTCATGGATATCGTACTCTACCATGTACCGACGGACCGTTTCGGAGGTCACATCGGCGTCAAGCGCCTCGGTCATCTCCGGGAACGTATCGCAGGCGTCGTAGGCCGCCCGGAGTGCCTCGGGGTCTTTGTATGCTGGCACGGAATCCGACTGCGAGAGGGTGTCCGCCAGTTCGTTGGACGTGTCATTCTCCCCCTCTGATGGAACCGGTATGTCGGTTCCGACGGGGACGGTAACAGTCACGTCAATCTCAATCCGTTTATCAGTTACATCGAACTCCTCCGCGTCGACGGATACGTCATCGTGAATCGAGAGTCCACCGAATACCGGCGTTGCGAGCGTCAGGTCGGCGCTGATTTCATCGTTATCCGCGGTCGTCTGACCCTTCACTGAGACCGACTTGACCTCAGTGTCAGACGAGTCGAGGCATTCGAGTACCTGCGTGAAAGTCTCAAAGGCGTCACTAACTACCATATGCCACTCACGCACACAGCCCCACTATTACATATGGGAACCAGAAACATTTGCTACAATATACTGGGTAGACAAATTTGGCCCCTCATCTACGCTAGAGTGGAAATCCCGTGTGTACAGAATGTGCACATTGGCGGTGGAATCAGAATCCCAACCATTGATATACACCCTTAGGGTGTAAATATGTGCGCTGTCGGAGAGGGTCCTTCAGGAGGGATCAGCGGACTAAATTTACACACTTAGGGTGTTATTGAATTGGGTCAAATGACAACAGATGTGAACTACACCGGTCCGACAACGTGGTTATAACCGTTCCCAGAGTTCGGCACTCGCATCGCCGACGGCGGTCATGTCCGAATCGTCGACACCAGCGACGCCTGAGTTCTGGTCGTACACAGGTACCCCGTCGATAATCGTCCGGGTCACATCCCCACGGCTTGCGGCGCTGACAACGTAGTAGGGAGCACTTTCGTCCAACACAGGGTTCGGACCCAGATCCAGCGTGACGAAATCACCGCATTTGCCGACCTCGATACTGCCGACAGCGTCGTCCATCCCCAGCACCGCCGCACTGCCGATTGTCGCCCATTCGAGCGCGGTCGCCATGTCGAAGCCGCTCGGGTTGCGCTGCTTGAGTTTGTGTATGCCGACGGCCGAACGCATGGTCTCGAACATATCCGGATCCCACCCGTCGTCACCGAGTCCGATTGTCAGCTCGTGGGCTTGCATCGTTTCGACATCGGCGATACCGACAGCGTTGTTGATGTTAGAATAGGGGTTGTGAGCGACGCTCACGTCGTTTTCTGCGAGGATTTCGATTTCGGACTCGGTAGAATGGACGCAGTGGGCGGCGATGACTTCGGCGTCAAAAAAGCCCATGTCTTCTAACGCTGGTACCGGTCGTTTGCCGTAGTCGGCAATAGATTCGTGAACGTCGACCAGCCCCTCTTCGAGATGTATCTGGATAGGGCGGTCGTCGTCGGTGGCCCTGTCGACACACTCTCTCACGATGTCTTCGGTGTTGGTGAACAGCGTGTGGAGGCAGTAGTGGCCAGACACGGAGTCGTACCGGTCTTCCGCTTCGTCGATGAATCGCGTATTCTCCGCGATTCCGTCTCTGGCCTGGGCCTCGGAGTTACGGGCTGTCGTCTCGAAGGAAATCATCCCGCGGATCGGCGTCTGTGACACCCCCTCGGCAACGGCATCGAGACCGCCCGGCAGCGTGTTCGGCCCAGAGTAGTTGTCACAGAAGGTAGTGACGCCGCTCTGAAGCATTTCGGCGCAGGAACCCAGTGCGGACAGGCGAGCGCCACGTTCGGTAAACGCCTCGTCGACGTTCCACCAGATGTCGACAAGCGCTTCGTAAAAGCTCTCAGGTGACGCAGCGAGGGGCGCGCCGCGAATCGGGAGCGCGTACATATGAGTATGGCAGTTCACCAGTCCCGGGATGACGACTTCGTCAGTGGCGTCGATCACGTCGGCCCCCGACGCGTAGCCGTCCTCGATAGCGACGATGTCACCGTCCTCGACAACGACGTGTGCCTCCGACCGGACCGTGCGCGCATCGTCCATGGTGATGAGCGTCCCTGCGTTCAGTATCACAGGTTGGCGGTAACCGTCAATCGACTAAAAGCTACTCCGCCCCAGAACAGCCTTAGCAGCCACCGTAGCACAACAAGCGTGTGCGACGGATGTGGCGTCTCACACACCAACTGTTTTCGTCATTCGCCCGGGCTGTTACAGCATGACAGACATTCACATCAAAGATGCACAGGTGGTAACGGCGTCGGGCGTCCGGAGCGGTGAAATCACGATATCCGACGGGACGATAGACGCTGCCGGTCCCGTGTCGTCGGTCCCAGCCCCCAGTGACCCGGATGCTGTCATCGACGCTGACGGCATGGTCGCGCTTCCGGGCGCTATCGACGTACACACGCATATGCACGACGACGAGCTGTTTCCGGACGGGATCGACTTCGCGTCACAGACCGCGAGTGCGGTCGCCGGTGGAGTGACGACGGTCATCGAGTTACCGACACAGACCCCGATCACAACCCCAGATGCACTGCAGGAGAAAGCAGAGACGTGCTCCGCGCTGGCCCACGTCGATTTCGGCCTCGTTGCGGGCAACGTGCAAGACCCTGAAATCGACGTGACCGGCATCATGGACGCCGGAACAGCAGATTTCAAGACATTTACCGCTGACCCGTATCTGGCTGACGACGAAACCATCGCCCGGCTCATGCGGCGTGTCGGCGATGCCGGGGGAACAGTTCGTGTTCACTGCGAGACGCAAGGACTGCTCGACGACGCACGGTCGACTATCGACGGCGACGAACCCGACGTGTACATGGACTCACGATCGCTGGAGGCCGAACTTGACGCCATCTCTCGGGCGGGCTATTTCGCAGAATACGCCGACTGTCCGCTACACGTCGTCCACATCTCAAGTGGGAGCGGTGCGCGCGAAGCCGGGCGCTTCAAATCACGAGCCAACGTTCCAGTTACGCTCGAAACCTGTCCACAGTATCTAGCCTTCTCGAAAGATGACGTTGCCGACAGGGGACCGTTCCTGAAGGTCAATCCCAGCCTCAAATCCGACACCCAGCGGGAGCGGCTCTGGGATGCAGTACAGGACGGGACAATCGACATCATCGGCACGGATCACTTCCCGACCTACCGCGAGACGCGCGAAGCCGGCTGGGAGGATATCTGGGAGCCCTACGCCGGGCTCCCGGGCGTCGAGACGATGGTCGAGTTCCTCGTCAGCGGCGGCGTCCACGAAGGCCGGATATCTTGGCCGCGGCTCCGCGAACTCGTGTGTGCGGCACCGGCCCGGAGCGCTGGGATCTATCCGAAAAAAGGCTCGCTACAGGCCGGAACAGATGCGGACGTGGTACTCATTCGGACTGAAGAGTACGAGGTCACTGCCGACGACCAAACGTTCGTCGGAGACTGGACGCCATACGAAGGACAGCACTGGAACGCGCGTGTGGACACAGTCATTGCCGGCGGTGAGGTTGTCGCAACGGATCACAAGGTCCACTCAACGGCGGGTCGTGGGCAGTTCCTGGACCGCCCGCTGTAACAGTGGTATCATCGTCTGATATGACAAGCGAGTCACGCATTGATGTGTGGTGTGTGAGCTATGTGTGATGGTGTGCCAGTCACGACAGAGGCGATTCGCCTCACAATCGAGTTGGAGCCACAGTACGGTTTTATGCCCGGTTGTACTCAGGATGTGGTATGGGCATGACGCAAGTCACAACCCTCGAGTGTACACTCTGTGGGGCGGAGTACGACCCGAACCAGATCATCTACACCTGTCCCGAACACGAGGGCGTGAAGGGGATACTTGAAGTAACGTACGACTACGATGCGATTGACGACGCGTTCGACGGTGACCTCGGCGGACCGATACCGAGCCAGTGGAAATACGAGGCCTTCCTGCCAGTCGCAGCGGACGCCGATATCGTGACGCTCAACGAGGGCGGGACAGACCTCTTCGACGCGCCGAACCTCAGCGACGCGCTAGGCGTCGAGACGCTTGTCAAAGACGACGGGCGGAATCCAACCGGCTGCTTCAAGGACCGTGCCAGCGCTATCGCTGTCACGAAAGCCAAACACGCCGGTCGGGACATCATCACCTGTGCCTCGACGGGGAACGCCGCCGCGTCGCTGTCGGGCTATGCCGCCCGCGGGGGGATGGACTGCCGTATTTTCGTTCCCGGTGACGCTCCGACAGGAAAGCTCGCACAGCCGCTCGTCTACGGTGCGGACGTACTCGCTGTCAACGGCAGCTACGACGAAGCCTACGACCTCAGCGTCGAGGTCACCGAGAAGTACGGCTGGTACAACCGCAATGCGGCGATCAATCCGTTTCAGGTCGAGGGCAAGCGCACCGTCGGCCACGAACTCGCCGACCAGTCCGTCGCTCGCGGGCACGTCCCGGACTGGGTCGTGTTCTCGATGGGAGACGGCTGCACGATAGCCGGAGCCTGGAAGGGGTTCAAGGAGTTCTACGACCTCGGCTACGTCGACGACCATCCGAAGATGCTTGGCGTCCAGGCTGAGGGGGCGTCAGCCATCCACGACGCCTTCCACGATCACGGGGACATCGACGAAATCGCCGAAACGCTGGCCGATTCAATCGCGGTCGGACGGCCGCGGAACACCATCAAAGCCTGCCGCGCGCTGGAACAGAGCGGCGGAACGAGCGTGCTGGTCTCCGATGAGGAGATTCTAGAGGCCGAAACGTTACTTGGCAGCACCGAAGGGATCTATTCCGAGCCGGCGGGAGCAGCGCCAATTGCCGGCGTCCAGACGGCACTCGACCGGGGTATCATCGAACAGGATGAAACCGTCGTCGTAGTGTCCACTGGTTTCGGCCTGAAGGACACGAAAAGCGCCGAGAAGGCGACCGGTGGAGTAGACCGAATCGACCCCGAAATCGCGGAAGTCGAAGGCCTGTACGGCACGGCCGAGGAAGCCGCGGCCGACGACTGACGCTATCGACGGTTGCCCCAACACTGACCAGCACGCTGTCGTTTTACAATCAGACTCGACACACTGGCAAGCCAAGCAGTTGCAGTTCGAAACTGAAGCAGGTCGCATATGCGACAAATATCACCTATTCGCGAGACATCCGAATAGGTATCCCGGGTAAAGTTAAACACATATATTGGTATAAGGATTCTAGTAGGTGGATTGAAAAGACAGGCAGCTGGATGGCGTCCTATGAGCGGTCCGGAGGGAGAACGGCAGTCAGTCGTACTGTACGATATCGAGGATAAACCGCCGTTAGGGAAGGCAATCCCGCTCGGCATCCAGCACGTGCTTGCGATGTTTCTGGGCAACGTCGCGCCCCCGCTCATCCTCGCCGGGGCCGTCGGCTCCGTTACAGGGGAGACGACGTTTCTCGTCCAGATGGCGCTCATCGTCGCCGGCATCGCAACTATTGTTCAGGCGTACCCGGTCGGCCCCGTCGGCGCGCGGCTTCCGGTGGTCATGGGAACCAGTTTCGCGTTTCTCGGCCCGCTCATCGGCATTGGGAACCAGTTCGGTCTCGCCGCCGTCTTCGGCGCGTCGCTGCTTGCTGCGCCGGTCGAAATCATCATGGGCGTTTCGTTCGACCGGTTCAGGCGGTTTTTCCCGCCGCTGGTCACCGGCATCGTCGTGATGCTCATTGGACTGACGCTTATCCCCACGGGAATGAACTACGCCGCGGGCGCGTCGGCCGGCCCGTCAGCTGAGGGATACGGTTCCTTCGTGAACCTCGGCCTGGCGGGGAACCTCGGCCTGGCGGGGCTCGTTCTGATTGTCACGGTCGGGCTAAACCAGTTCTTCGAGGGGTTTCTCCGCGTCATCAGCGTGTTCGTGGGCATCATCGTTGGGTACGCTGTTGCGCTCGCGCTGGGCGTGGTCGACCTCTCGGCCGTCGCCGCCGCCGGGTGGGTGACGGTCCCGGTCCCGCTCAAGTACGGACTCGCCTTCAAGCCAAGCGCCGTCGTCACCGTGGCGTTCCTCTACATCATCACCGGCATGGAGACAATCGGCGACATCTCGGGGACGGTGTCGGCTACCGGGCGGGACGCCACCCGTGAGGAAATCCGGGGCGGCCTCGTCGCCGACGGCGTGATGAGCGTTTTCGGCGCAGTGTTCAACGCACTCCCGAACACGTCGTTCTCGCAGAACGTCGGCCTGGTGAATTTCACCGGCGTCGCAAGCCGCTACGTCGCCGGCATCGGGGGCGTTGTGCTCCTGGCACTCGGGTTTGTCCCGAAGGTCGGCGCGGTCGTTTCGGCGATGCCTGACGCAGTGCTGGGCGGCGGCGCACTTATTCTGTTTGCGATGATATTCTCCTCGGGAGCGCGCCTCATCACCCAAAATGTCGAACTCGACCATCGTAACTCGACTATCCTCGCAATGTCGATGGCGCTGGGCCTTGGGGTCGCGTTCCGCCCCGAAATCCTCCAGAACTTCCCGTCGGAGGTCCAGACGCTGTTCGGGTCCGCGCTCGTCACCGGCGGGATGGCTGCCCTCGTTCTCAACATCGTGTTCCCGGGTGGGAGCGTCGGGACGGGGCCGACCGAGTACACCGCCGGGCTGGAGCCGAGTCAGGCTGACCCGGGGACCGGCGCGCCGCCGGTCGACGACTGAGCCTACAGGTAGCCGTCGGCGAACTCGTCTATCAGCAGCCGCCGGTCGTCGCCAAGCGGGTAGAGAATCGGACACTGACAGCCGGTCTCGGCGTACTCGCGGACCTTCTCGCGGCACTGTTCGGGCGTCCCGCTGGCGGTGAGCTTGTGGACCACGTCGTCCGGGATGAGGTGCATCCCCTCCTGGATGTCTTCGTGGTCGGCCGGCCACCCGCCGATGGTCTCGCCCACCTCGTCGATGAGGTCCTGGCTGACGCCGCTCGCTTTCATGATGTGGGGCTGTTGCCCGAGGTACTGCGTGATGAGTTCGCGGGCGTTGTCCAGGGCCGTCTCCTCGTCGTGGTCCATCGAGCAGACGACCAGCTGTGGCCGGTCGATGTCCTCCAGCGTCCGGCCGCCGCGCTCGGCACCGGTCTCTAGGGCGTCGAGGGCCTTCTCGTTGTACTCGGGGCTGACGAGGTAGTTCAACAGCGCGCCGTCAGCGAAGTGACCGGTGAGTTCCAGCATCTTGAACCCGGTCCCGCCGACGTAGACGGGCACGGTGCGTGGCCCGTCGTCGCCGTGAACGACGTCCAGTTCCACGTCGCGCATCTGGACGAACTCGCCGTCGTAGGTGACGTTCTCCATGTCGAGCAGGTCCTGGGTCACCTCGACGCATTCCCGCATCGCCCGCAGTGCGCCGCTGCGGTCGATGCCGACCTTCTCGGCCAGCGGATCCCACCAGGCCCCGATACCGCACATGATGCGGTCCGGGCCGGCGAGTTCCTCCAGCGTGCTCATCGACTGCGCTATCAGCGCCGTGTTGCGCGTCCAGTTGTTGATGACACCGGTCCCGAGTTTGATGTCGTCGGTGACCGCAGCGTACGCCCCGAGTGGGGACACGGCGTCGCGTGCGAGTCGCGATTCTGCTTGCCAGATCTCGTCGATGCCCTGCTCTTCTGCGTACTGCACGAGTTCCACGTTCTCTTCTAGCGAGTGTTTGTCCTGTAAGTAGAGACCGACACGGTCGCCTCTCTCGAAGACCTGATTGGCGCTCATGAGACATGCTGAATTCTCCGAATATGGATAAATAGATTGGCCACACACACGGTCTGTGGAAGGTGTGGCCGCCGATACTGGCGCGCGTCGCGGACCGGTTAGTCCGTCTCGCGGCTATAGGACTGCAACAGCGCCGACGGGACCGCGAGCTGGTCGCTTTTCGTCCGGATGACGGCGTAGGCCAGCACAATAATCGTCGCCAGGTAGGGGTACGTCCCCATGATCTGTGGCGTCATGAGGAACTCGACGATTGGGTTGATGACCCCGGCGAGCGGCGCGTCAGGACCCAGCGTCAGCGAGATGGACTGCGAGCGAATGCGCAACGCGTCGAGCAGTCCGAACAGGTACGCCCCCACGAGCATCCGGCGGGGCCGCCACTGGGCGAAGATGACCAGTGCGACGGCAATCCAGCCCCGGCCCGCGGTCATGCCGGGGACCCAGAGCTGCGAGAAGGCCAGCGAGAGGTGTGCGCCCGCCGCGCCAGCAAACCCGCCACCGATAAGCACCGCGAGATACCGCAGCCTGAACACGGACACGCCCATCGTGTCCGCCATCTCCGGGTCCTCGCCGACGGCTATCATCTCCAGCCCCAGGTTCGAGTGGTGCAGGAAGTACCAGACCACGACCAGCAGGCCGAGTGCGAGGTAGTCCGTCGCCGTGCTCCGGAAGAGCGCCTCGCCGACGACCGGGACGCCGACGAGGTACTGCCCGACGAGCGGGAACGTCATCTGCGGGAAGCCGTCGATGGACTCCTCGACCCAGCCGGACCCGAAGAAGGTCGTGAGACCGGTCCCCAGGAGCGTCAGCATGACGCCGCTGATGACCTGGTTCGACTTCAGCGTGATACAGAGGAAGGCATGCACCAGCGCCAGCACCATCCCCAGGAGGATGCCGACGCCGAACCCGAGCCAGTGACTCCCGGTGAGGACGGTAGTAATGAACCCACCGAGCGCGCCGACGAGCATCATCCCCTCGACGCCGAGGTTGAGGACACCCGCCCGCTCACTGATGAGTTCCCCCATCCCGGCCAGCAGGAGCACGGTCGCCGCCTGAACGGTCGCATCGAGCAGGCCGGCGATGAACGTCACCATCAGTCGTCACCTCGCTGTGGCTGGGCAGGCGTCTCTGTTGGCCCGCGTTTGATGTCGATACCGACACGATAGCTCTTGAAGAACTCCGCAGTGATCAGAAAGAGGATGACGAGCGCCTGGATAATCTCGACCAGCGCCGCGGGCACGCCGAAGGCCACCTCCATGCTCGACCCGCCGACGAACAGCACAGCGAAAAACAGGCCGGCGAGCAAGACCTTGAGCGCGCTGTTGCGCCCGAGCAGCGCGATTGGAATGGCCGTAAAGCCGTACCCTGGTTCGAACCCGGCGCGGTACCGCCCCTGTGCACCGGCAATTTCACTGATGCCGCCCATGGCCGCGAACGCGCCCCCGACGACGAACACGAAGAGATACACGTAGAACTTGCTCATCCCCGCCTGTCGGGCGGCCTCGTGGTTCGAGCCGACGAAGGTAATCTCGAAGCCGAGCCGCGTTCGCGTCATCAGGACGTAGGTCACCACGACCATACAGACGGCGACGAGCAGGCCGGCATGGACGCCGCTTACCAGTTCAGGAATCGTCGCGGCCTCGGAGAACCGCTCCGATTGTGGAAAGTTCCCGGTGCCGCCCTGCATCGGCCCGCGGAGGAGGTAGCTCTGGAGTTCGAGGGCGACGAACGTCAGTAGTAGCGACGTGATAATCTCGTTGACATCCCACTTCGCACGCAGGTACGCCGGGATGCCAGCCCAGATACCGCCGGCTACGGCCGCTGCGACGAACATCAGCGGGACCAGTGCCAACCCCGGGAGCGAGACGTTCAGCCCGATCCACGTCCCGGCAAGCGCACCGGCGACGAGCTGTCCCTCAGCCCCGATGTTGAAAAGGCCCGCCTTCAGCGGGAGATACACCGCCAGGCCAGTGAGAATCAGCGGTACCGCCTTCGTCAGCGTCTCGGTGAGTCCGAACTCGGTCACGAGCGTGTCGACGAACATCGTCGCGTACGCCGCAACAGGGTTCACGTCGAGGACGACCAGCGCGATGGCGCTGACCGCCAGCGCGGCGAGAACCGTGAACACGGGCGTCCCGTACGCCAGCCAGACAGGAATGTCTTCGCGCGCGTCGACGGTTACTGCGACGTTCATCAGCTCTCACTCCCCTGCGTGACTCCGGGCGAGGGCGGCGATGTATCCACTTCGCCTCCGTCGTCGCCACCACCGCCGGTCATCTCCAGACCGATCCGTTCCCGGTCGGCCTCGGCCGGTGTCGTCTCGTAGACGAACTCACCCTCGTAGACGATCAGAATCCTGTCGCTCAAGTCAAATATTTCGTCCAGGTCCTCCGAAAGCAGGATAATACCGGTGCCTGCCTTCCGCTGTTCAAGCAACGTTTCCCTGATGAACTCGATTGCCCCAACGTCGACGCCACGGGTGGGTTGGTTGGCGACGAGCAGGTCCGGGTCGCGGTAGATTTCTCGCGCCAAGATTAGCTTCTGGAGGTTCCCTCCGGAGAGGTCGCCGGCCTTTGTCTCGGTCACGTCGCTGACACCTCTGACATCGAACTCATCGACCAGCGTTTCGGCGTAGTCACGGAGTGCCCCGTAGTCAAGGAACGGCCAGTCGCCGAACCCGCCGTCTCTGAAGTCCTTCATCGTGGCGTTGTGCATCACCGAGAGGTCCTCAGCACAGCCGTACTGGAGCCGGTCCTCGGGGACGAACGAGACGCCGCTGTCGACGAACGTCTTCGGTTTCGCGCCGGTGATATCTTCGCCGTTGACCAGTATCTCGCCGGCTGTCACGTCACGGATGCCAGCCATGACCTCGGCAAGTTCTTTCTGGCCGTTGCCGCTTACGCCCGCGATGCCGACGATTTCGCCCTGTCGAACCGTCAGGTCGACGCCGGAAAGGGCTTCGATATTTCGGTTGTCAGTGGCCTTGACCCCGCGTGCGCGCAGGACCGGCTCACCGAGGTCGACCGCTTCCCTGTCTATTTCGAACAGGACTTCACGGCCGACCATCATCTCCGCGAGGTCCGCCCGGGAGACTGACGACACCTCGGCGGTCCCGACGTTTTGCCCCTCCCGGAGCACTGTTACCCGGTCGACGATAGCGTCGACCTCGGTGAGCTTGTGCGTAATGAAAATTATCGAGAGTCCTTCGTCGGTCAGGCGTTCGAGCGAGTCGAAGAGCCGCTCGGCTTCCGTCGGTGTGAGGACCGCCGTCGGTTCGTCGAGAATCAGGAGGTCGACATCACGGTACAGCGCTTTGAGTATCTCGACGCGCTGTTGCTGGCCGACATCAAGCTCCCAGATCTTCGCACTCACGTCGATGTCGAACCCGTACTGGTCCGCTAACTCCTGAATCCGTTGTTCGGGCACTTCGAGGCCTAACGAGAACTGCCCGGCAAGCGCTTGGACGAGACTGTTGTTTCGAACTGCCGCCGGAAGCCAGCTGTCCTCCGCATCGCTGCGGAACGCTGTGGCCGGTTCACGTTCACCGAGCACGACGTTCTCGGCGACTGTGAGACGTGGTATCAGCATGAAATGCTGGTGGACCATCCCAATCCCGGCGTCGATGGCGTCCTGTGGCGACTCCAGGTCGAGTCGCTCGCCGTCGAGGTAGATGTCGCCGTCATCCTGCGAGTAGAGCCCGTACAGAATCTTCATCAGTGTACTTTTTCCCGCACCGTTTTCGCCGAGGAGACCGTGAACTTCTCCGCGCTCGACGGAGAGGTTGACGTGGTCGTTGGCGACGACCCCGGGGAACTCCTTCAGAATCCCCTCCATCCTGAGCGTGGTGTGTTCGGACATGCTCTCTGGTCTTGGGCGGGTATCAACAATGTAGTGGCATAATTGTTTCCAAAGGTAGCTATATTCGCCGTCCAGACCGTGAAATGCCGGACATTTGCCAAGTATCAGTTGTTGTGTGCTAGCGACTGTTGTCGATCTGGGTTGCGTTTGTCGACGCCGACAATAGTATTGACATATAATCCAGATAGTTGCCAGATATAGCTATATTAGTCCAGTTCTACATCAGATATCTGGATAGTAGGGTAGCGAAAGCTGTGTGAACGGAACAATTTAAGTCACTGATTCTGCAATGGCTACCCGATTAGTCAATGGTTGACAAGAGCCACACTAGATCGAGACGAGAGTTACTGGCAGCGCTTGGGGCAGCAGGAATTACCGGGCTGGCCGGTTGCAGCGGTGGCGGTGATGGCGGCGATGGCGGCGACAGCGGGGGCGGGACCGGCACCGCCGACGGGGGAGCCGCTGCGGGGACCGCGACCAGCAGTGACGACATGGATTCGGTCACCGCCGCGTGGGTGTACAATTCCGAGGTCGGCGACCTCGGGTGGTCCTGGGCCCACAACGAGGGTCGGAAGGCAGTCGCAGCAGAGTACGACTGGTTAGAGACCGAGTACACCGAGGCTGTTGCCCCCGCTGATTCCGAGCGGGTGTTCGAGCAGTACGCGCAGGGTACTGCCGATATCATCTTCGGCTGTACGTTCGAGTATCAGGACCCGATGGCGTCCGTGGCGGAGCGATACTCCGACACCTATTTCGAACACAACACCGGCTACCTGACGATGGAGAACATGGGACGGTACATGGGCCGGATCTATCAGCCCCGGTATCTCGCCGGGCAGGCAGCAGGGACCGTAACCGAGACAGACACGCTGGGATACGTGGCGGCATTCCCGATCCCGGAGGTCATCCGTGGAATCAACGCCTACGCGCTCGGGGCCGCGTCTGTCAACGACAGCGCGACGCTGAAAGTCAGATGGACGAACTCCTGGTTCGACCCCCCGACAGAGAGCGAGGCGGCGAACGCCCTGCTGGACGAAGACGTCGACGTAATGGCCCAGCATCAGGACTCCCCTGCAGCGCTCAGAGCGGCCTCCGATGCAGGCATCTGGGCGACCGGCTACGATGCTCCGATGGGTGACATCGCCGGCGAGAACTATCTCACCTCCCCGATCTGGCACTGGGAGGAGTTCTACGGTCCGACTATCGAGTCTGTCAGGGACGGGACCTGGGAATCCGATGCGTACTGGGAAGGCATCGAGTCAGGCATCTGTAGTCTGGACGACTGGGGGCCAGAAGTGCCCCAGGAAACGAAAGATACCGTCTCGGAGTCACGGTCAGCGATACTCGACGGCGAGCTGGACATCTGGGCCGGTTCGGCGTTCGAAGGCGAGAGCGACGAGTTCCTCTTCCAGGAGATGAGTAGCTACGTCGACGCCGTCGAGGGTGAGGTCCCGAACTGATCCCGACACCGGTTTCGGGCTGTGGTAATCGCTTGGGTATTACTGTGGTCCGCAGGCACATATAACCACGTTCGTAGGACTATTCTGGATTGTATGATATTTTGTCCAACTGTAACCAGATCTATTCGTTCGCTGCAAGGTCAAGAATGGTATCGTTTAAGTAGGAGTTTCCGCTACCTCTACCCAGTTCAGTAATGGTGAATACCAACCGAACGATATCGCGGCGGGAGATCCTGGGCGCGCTTGGGGCAACAGGAGCAACCGCACTAGCCGGCTGTAGTGGCGGGAGCGGCGACAGTGAGACGACTGACGGGACAGCGACCGGCGGCGATGGAAGCTCTGGGTCGGACTCCGTCACCGCCGCGTGGGTGTACATCTCAGAGGTGGGCGACCTCGGGTGGTCCTGGGCCCACGACGAGGGCCGGAAGGCGGTTGATGAAAAGTACGACTGGCTGGAAACCGAGTACACCGAGGCTGTCGCGCCGGAAGATTCGGAACGCGTGTTCGAGCAATACGCGCAGGGCGACGCCGACATCGTCTTCGGGACGACGTTTGGCTACCAGGACCCGATGTTCAACATTGCGGAACAGTATCCCGACACCTACTTCGAGCACGCGACCGGCTATCGAACCCGGGAGAACATGGGGCGGTACATGGGTCGGATCTACCAACCTCGGTATCTCGCCGGGCAAGCCGCCGGGATGGTGACCGAAAACAACACCATCGGCTACGTCGCCGCGTTCCCGATTCCCGAAGTCATCCGTTCTATCAATGCGATGGCGCTCGGTGCGCGGTCGGTGAACCCGGACGCGACGTTCAAGATTCGGTGGGTCAACGCGTGGTTCGACCCACAGACCTCGAAACAGGCCGCCAACTCACTCATCGACGAGGGCTGTGACGTTATCTCACAGGAGCAGGACTCCCCCGCCCCGGTCAGGGCCGCAAACGAGGCGGACGTGTGGGCCTCGGGCTACAACGCGCCGATGGGGGAGTTCGGCGGCGACAACTACCTCATTTCGCCGGTCTGGAACTGGGAAGAGGTCTACGACCCGACCATCTCCGCGGTCCGGGACGAGACTTGGGAATCCGACGCCTTCTGGGGCGGCATGGAGACGAACCTCCCTGCGCTCGACGAGTGGGGTCCGGCGGTCCCGCAGGAGGTCAAAGACACCGTCGCGGAAACGGAAGAGAAGATCGTCAACGGCGACCTCGACGTCTGGGCCGGCTCGCCGTTCGAGGGCGAGAGCGACGAGTTCCTCTTCCAGGAGATGAACAGTTTCGTCGACGCCGTCGACGCCGAAGTGCCGGAGTAGCGCGGTCCGGTTCGCGGTTCGGTTTTCGCTTCGCGTCGTCACGGACCGAGAAGCTACCGACCAGCGCGCAGAGCGTGTCAGTCAGCTATTCGTCGGCGCGGTTGAGTTCGGGACGGGTCCCACCGCCCCACTCCTCGTAGGAGCGAAGCACCGCGCCGTTGCGAGCGCCGGTCTGCTCGCCGTCCCGGACGGCGATTTCGCCGCCGACGAGGACGTACTCCATCCCGTCGGTGTACTGGAACGGCTCCTCGTAGGTGGCGTTCGCGGACACGGAATCGGGGTCGAAGGCCACGAGGTCCGCGACGTATCCCTCGCGGACGTAGCCGCGGTCCCTGAGACCAAGGATGTCGGCGGGGTTGCCTGCGGCCTTGCGGGCCATCAGTGCCGGCGAGAGCACGTCCCGCTCTCGGACGTAGCGTTCGAGGATGCGGCCGAACGCTCCGATGGCCCGCGGGTGGGGTTTCCCGCCGAAGATGCCGTCGGTGCAGAACGTGCCGCGGTCGTCGGCGAGGAACCGCTCGATGTCTTCCTCGGCCATCACGAAGTCCGCCATCGTCACGTCCAACTCTTCCGCGACAAGCAGGTCACACATCGCGTCGACCGGTTCGCTGTCGACCTCCGCGGCGATGTCCGCAATGGTCTCACCCTGATAGCGCCCGCTTCCCGTCCGCGTAATGAGGATGTTATCCCACGAGCCGGCGGCGTACGCGAGGTTCTCCCAGTCGCCCGGCTGAGAGATGTCGGCGGCGATGCGGTCCCGAACTGCTGCGGAGTTGAGACGGTGACGGATGGCCTCCGAGTCACCCTGTCGCGCCCACGGCGGCAACAGCGCAGTGAGCATCGTCGATCCGGCCGTGTAGGGGTACTGGTCGAAGGTGACCCGCTGGCCACGGGCAACGGCATCGTCGAACAGGTCGAGGACAGCCTCTGAATTCCCCCAGTTCTGCTGGCCGCCGACCTTGAGATGGGAGACGTGGGCGTGACAGCCGCCGCGTCGGCAGATGTCCAGATACCGGTCGATGGACTCGACTACGCGGTCCGTCTCGTTCCAGACGTGTGAGATCATAAACGAGTCACGCTTGGCGAGAGTGTCCGCCAGCGCCACCAGTTCGTCGTCACGAGCGTAGGAACTCGGCGGGTATATCATCCCTTTGGACATACCGAACGCGCCCTCTTCCAGCGCAACTTCGAGCTCCTGTCGAATCGCGTCGAGTTCACCGGGCGCTGTGTCGTGGTCCGATTTTGGTCTATCCAGCCGGTGACCGGTGACTGGCCCGGCGGCGACAACGTGTTCACCGCTAAGTGGGCGGTCCTCGAATCCGGCCAGCATCGACCGGATGTTGCCGTGTGGGGCGTAGTACGCACAGTTGACGGCAGGTTCGGCGGATTCAAGTGCCTCAAGATAGCCGGAAACGGTGTGCCACGGCCACGTTTCGCCCAGCGTGCCGTCAAGTGACTTGACCCGTTGTGCCCATTCGTCGGTGAGGTTCGGCGGCACCGGCGCGACACTGACACCGTCTTGGCCGAGGACTTCCGTCGTGATCCCCTGTGTCAGTTTCTCCTTTGCCCCGGGATGTCCGAACAGCCGCAGTTCCGAATGCGCGTGCATGTCGATGAACCCCGGGGCCAGGTACGACCCGTTGAGGTCAACGACGCGGTCGGCGTCCAGCGGGGCGTCGCTGATAGCGTCGATTCGACCGTCGGCGACACGCACGCTCGCAGTGAACGGAGGGCGACCGCTCCCGTCCAGCACCCGCGCGTCTCGAAACGCGATAGACGCGACACTCGGCTCGGTCATGTCTGCCGACTCGCGGAACGGTCGTTTGGCTCTTTCGGTGGTCCCGACCGTGTGTCACAGCGGGCGAGCGCGTGCCACACTGCGTCTGTCAATCTGTGTGGCACCACCCCGACGCAATCTTCAAGACGACACCGCGGAACAGCTACCCAATGCCATCGGTCAGTCTCGACAGCGAGCGGTTCAGACGGCGCTTCGATACGTTCAACGAGATCGGCGCGACGGAACGAGGCGGCGTGAACAGGCCGAGCCTGTCTGACGAGAACAAGGCGGCCCGGGACACGCTGGTCGAGTGGTTCCGCGAGGCCGGGCTGGAGGTCCGTATCGACACGATGGGCAACATCTTCGGTCGGCGGGACGGAGCGGTGGAGGACGCCGCGCCGGTCCTGTTCGGGTCGCACATCGATAGCCAGTACAGCGGCGGGCGGTACGACGGCGTTATCGGCGTCCTCGGTGGACTGGAAGTCATTGAGGCGTTCAACGACGCCGGGGTGACGACCGAACGCCCGCTAGAGGTCGTCGCCTGGAGTAACGAGGAGGGCGTCCGCTTTCAGCCGGATATGCTCGGCAGCGGCGTCTACTGTGATATTTTCGATCTCGACTACGCGTACGAGCGCGAGGACAAGGACGGGAAGCGGTTCGGCGACGAACTCGAACGCATCGGCTACAAGGGCGAAACGCCCTGTGAAGCCGACGACATCCACTGCTACTTTGAGATGCACGTGGAACAGGGCCCGTTTCTCGAACAGCAGGACATCCCAGTCGCCGCTGTCGAAGGCGTGTTCGGCTTTGCATGGCTGAACGTCATCTTCGAGGGGCAGGCGAACCACGCCGGCCCGACGCCGATGGATATGCGCCACGACGCCTTCGTGGCGACGGCGGACGTAACCCGCGCTGTGCGGCGAATCACAGCGACCGAAGGCACGGACCTCGTCGGCACGGTCGGCAGCGTCGACGTCTGGCCAAACGCCATCAACGTCATCCCCGAGACGGTCGATTTCACGCTTGATTTCCGCTCGTACGACGATGCCGTTGTCGATGCGGCTGTCGAACAGATCAGAGAAGAGATTGGCCACGCCGCCGAGCGCGAAGGCCTTGAATACGAGATCGAGGAAATCATGCGAGTCGATGCGGACCCGTTCGATCAGGACTGCCTCGACACGGTCGTCGAGGCCGCCGAGACGGTCGGCTGTGAGTACACACGGCTGGTCAGTGGCGCAGGCCACGATGCGAACTACCTCAACAAGATAGCCCCGACGAGCATGATTTTCGTCCCGAGCGTCGACGGGATTAGCCACCGCGAGAGCGAGTTTACCGAGTGGGATGACATCGTCACCGGAGCAGAGGTACTGCTGAACGCCGTGCAGGCGAAGGCCGCCGAATGAGCGGGTCCAGTCACAGAGAGTATCTGTCACAGATATGGCACATACCACACATTACCCCGCACGTCTGTCGTAGCTGTGTCAGTCTAGTGCCTTGTAGTGGGGCGTGGCCGTGATTTCTTCTGGCAATATTGCGATCACGCACCTGTGAAGCATACATATATGAGAGAGTGCTGTACAGTTGTTCACTAAGAGGCGCGTGTGCGTATCGCATACCAAAAACTGGAGGGACCTCTGTGGACATCGAACTCACAATCAACGGCGAGCGGACGACAGTCGAAGCCGGGTCGGCGGACGACCTGGCGACGGTATTGAGACAGCACGGTCACATCGGCGTGAAATGTGGCTGTGACGGCGGAACCTGCGGCGCATCGAAGGTGTTCGTTGACGGCGACGTCCGGATGGCTTGCGGAATGGCCGCAGTGGACGCCGATGGGAGTGAGATACAGACCGTCGCTGCGCTCGGGACGCAGGACGACCTGCACCCGGTCCAGCAGGCGTTCGTCGACAACTTCGCCGTCCAGTGCGGGTTCTGTATCCCAGGAATGGTTATTCAGGCGGTGGCACTACTGGATTCGAACCCAGACCCAACCGAGCGGGAGGTCCGGGAGGCGCTAGACGACAACGTCTGTCGCTGCACCGGGTATCAGAAGCCGGTCGAAGCCGTGCTCGACGCGGCAGAGCGAATGCGCGGGGCGCAGTCGGTCGCCGCCGACGGCGGCCACTCGGCCACTGTGCCGCCGAATGGGAACGAGTCGACCCGCTGCTGCGGAGGTGGCTGCGATGAGTAGCGACGACGAGACACCCACGGCCGACGGGGGGACGGCCTCGCAGTCCGAGGCTGTCGAGGATGGGCAGTCCGAAGAGCACCCGCTCGAATGGGACGAACCCGAGAACAACGACAAGGCACCCGACGAACGGGCCAGTGTCTCCCACCGGACAGAAAAGTACGACGACCGGAAGCTCGTCACCGGACAGGCGAAGTACACCGCCGACTACGAGGAACAATATCCAGATCTCGCGTATGCGGCGGTCGTCCGGAGCGACATCCCACACGGCCGCGTGACCGACATCGACACGAGTGAAGCCGAGGCAATGGACGGCGTCGACGCGGTCTTGACACCCGAATCCGACGCAGTGCCGGACGCAAAATACACCAGCGCCGGACAGTCCTATCCGGAACCGAGCCCGTGGGACATGCACGTGCTGAACGAACACGTCCGGTACATCGGGGACCCGATTGCCGCCGTCGCAGCCGAAAACCGGGCGACCGCGTCCGCCGCCGCCGAGGCTATCGAGGTGTCCTACGAGGAGGACGACTACGTCACTGACCCGGAGGAGGCCTTCGACGACGACGCGCCGCAGTTGTTCGAGGACGGCGAGGTAGAAAACGAAATTGTCGGCCACGACTACGACCGCAACCGGATGGCACATATCGGGGGCGAACTGGGCGACGTGGACGCGGCGCTCGACGGCGAGACCCATGTCCACGAGACCGAATGGGAGACAATCCGGCAGTCCCACGCCAACGTCGAGAAACACACCTCGTTGGCGTACACGAACGAGGACGACCGCCACGTCCTCATCACCAGCACACAGGTTCCCAACCACACCCGGAGACAACTCGCCCACCTGTTCGACATCCCCATCCGTGACATCCGCGTCCAGAAACCCCGCGTCGGCGGCGGTTTCGGCGGGAAACAGGCGATGGTCGTCGAGCCGATTCCGCTCTCGCTCTCGCTCGCCACCGACCGCCCGGTCCTGTACGAGGCCAGCCGCGAGGAGGAGTTCTACGCGATGCGGTCGCGCCATCCGATGAAAGTCAAAGCGAAGACCGCCGTCACCGACGACGGCGACATCGAGGCAATCGACATCTACGCGCTGTCGAACACCGGCGCGTACGGAAGCCACGGCATGACTGTCGCGGGCAACGTCGGCAGCAAGCCCCTGCCGCTGTACTCGAAGGTCCCCAACGCCCGCTTCGAGGCGGACATCGTCCACACGAACACGCCACAGACCGGCGCGATGCGGGGCTACGGCGCGCCACAGGGCACGCTCGCGCTGGAAGGCCATCTTGACGAGGTGGCCCGCGACCTCGGTCTCGACCCCATCGAATTCCGGCGGCGGCATCACATGGAAGTCGGCGACCTCGACGAGATCGCGGGGATGATGGGCGGCGAGGGGGCGAACCGCCGTATCCGCTCGTGTGGCCTTGACGAGTGTATCGAGCGCGGAAAGGACGCCATCGGCTACGACGACCTCGAACAGCCCGACGAGGACCACCTGCACCGCGGCATCGGGATGGCACTATCCGCACAGGGGACCGGCGTCGCTGGCGACGAACTCGGGGCCGCTCAGATAATGATGAACGAGGACGGGAGTTTCCACCTGCAGGTCGGCGGCGTCGACATCGGGACGGGCGCTGACACGGCGTTCCTCCAGATTGCCGCCGAGGTGCTGGGCTGTGACGAGGACGACATAATCGTCAAATCCTCCGATACTGATGTAACGCCCTTCGACTACGGGGCCTACGCCTCTTCGACGACGTACATCAGCGGCATGGCCGTCAAGAAGGCCGCTGAGGATGCGAAAGCGCGGATTCTCGACTGGGGATCGAAACTGCTTGGGGAGCCAGTCGAGGCGCTGGAAACCGGCGACGGGACCGTGTACAGCGAGGCCAGCAGCGATTCGGTCACACTCGAAGACATCGGCTACGAGGCCGCCTACGGCGACGACGAGCGCGAACACATCTTAGGGAAGGGGAGCCACTGCACCAAAGAGAGTCCCCCGCCGTTCGCTGCGCAGTTCGCCGACGTGACGGTGGATGAGACCACCGGCGAGTTCGAAGTTCATAAACTGGTCGTCGCCGTCGACTGCGGTGTCGCCATCAACCCCGGCATGGCCGAGGGCCAGATCGAGGGCGCGAATCACATGAGTTACGAGATGGCCGTCAGCGAGGGCATCACGCTCGACGACGAGGGACGGGCAGAGGTAGCTGATTTCGACGAGTACGGCCTGCCGCCGGCGACTGAGACGCCGCCCATCGAGTCCATTCTGGTCGAGACCCACGAACCGACCGGGCCGTTTGGCGCGAAATCGGTCGCCGAAGTCCCGACGAACACAGTCCCGCCCGCGCTGTCAAATGCCGTCCGGGACGCCGTCGGCGTCCGTGTCCGGGAGATGCCCATTACCGCCGAGAAAATCAAGGCACAGCTGGACGAGCGCAACCCCTGACTCGGGACGGAGTGCCAGTCACGGCAAAACCCGGTGTGGCGGCGTGCCATATCGCAAATCCGCGATAGCTATTTATCGTTCTGTTCGTCACGTACCTGACATAGCCAGCGAGCTGATGAGCCATATGGAAATCGAACTGGAAATTAACGGTGTGGAACGGACTGTCGACGCATCGAAATCCGATTCGCTTCTCGATGTCCTTCGACGGAACGGGTACACCGGCGCGAAGCGGGGATGTGACACCGGCGCGTGCGGCTTCTGTACGGTACACGTCGACGGGGAGCCGGTGAAAGCCTGCGTCGAGCCGCTGACGAAAGTGCAGGACGCATCCGTCGAGACAATCGAAGGGCTTGGTACACAGGACGATCTGCATCCGGTGCAACAGGCATTCGTGGAGAATACTGCGCTCCAGTGTGGGTTTTGCATTCCGGGAATGATTATGCGCTCGACGGCGCTACTGGAAGCGAACCCGGGCCCGACCGAACAGGAGGTTCGGGAAGCGCTCTCGGACAATCTCTGTCGGTGCACCGGCTACAAGAAAATCGTCGAAGCGGTGCTGGACGCCGCCGAAAAGATGGACAGCGGGACAGCCGTCGCCGCGGACGGTGGACGGGCACTCGATAGCGACGACGGCGTCACCACCGAGGCCACGTGTTCACGCACCGACTGCGGCTGCATGGAGGGCGAGCAGTGAGCGATTCCGACCGGGTCCAGGAGACAGGCGAGCAGCCCGACAGGACAGAGAGAGAGGCAGCGGAGTCTGCCGAAGCCGAGAAGGAGGCAGCGGCAGACATCGCACGCGAACCCGACCGGAAAGCCGAATCCGAGCGCGACGCGATTACCGTGAACGAAGAGAAAGACGACGCACGGAAAATTGTCACCGGGCAGGCCCGCTACACGGCGGACTACCGGGACCGGTTCCCGGACCTCGCTCACGGGAAAGTGATTCGCAGTGACATCCCTCACGGCTACGTCGAATCAGTCGACACCAGCGACGCCGAGGCGATGGACGGCGTCGACGCCGTCATCACGCCGTTCGACGACGTGGTTCCGGACAAGCTGTACTCCAGTTCGGGACAGTCCTACCCCGAGCCGAGTCCGTGGGATCTGAAAGTGTTGCGTGAACACGTCCGCTTCGTCGGTGACCCGGTCGCCGCAGTGGCAGCTGACGACCCGGAAACGGCCGACCGAGCCGCACGGAAAGTCGAAGTCGAGTACCAGGAACTGGACGCCGTCTTCGATCCTGAAGAAGCACTCGACGAGGACGCGCCCCAACTGTTCGAAGCCGACGACGTGGAGAACAAGCAGTCAGGCGCAGACTACAGCCGAAACGTCGAATCACACTTCGAAGGGGAACTCGGTGACGTTGACGCGGCGTTCGAACGAGCGGAGAGTGAAGACGACCGGCACGTCATCGAGACAGAGTGGGAGACACCGTACCAGTCCCACTGCGTCCCGGAACCGCACACGACCATCGCGTACACGGACGAGGACGACCGGCACACGTTCATCACAGCGACGCAGGTCCCCTTTCACACCCGTCGCCAGATAGCCCACTTGTTCGACATTCCCATCCGTGACGTGCGGGTGAAGAAACCGCGAATTGGCGCTGGATTCGGGTCAAAACAGGAGATGGCAATCGAGCCGATAACGTTCGCACTGCATCTGGCAGCCGACCGGCCGGTCAAACTGGAGATGAGCCGACAGGAGGAGTTCACCGCGCTTCGCTTTCGACATCCGATGCGGATGCGGATGCAGACCGCAGTGACTGACGACGGCGACATCGAGGCAATGGACCTCTATACGCTGTCGAACGCAGGGGCCTACGGGACCCACGGTATGACCGTCGCGAACAACGTCGGAACGAAGCCGCTCCCGCTCTATCCACGCGTCCCGAACATCCGCTTTTCCGGTGATGTGGTGCATACGAACCTTCCGATGGGGGCGGCCATGCGAGGGTACGGCGCGCCGCAGGGCCATTTCGCCGTTGAGGCACACATGGACGAGGTGGCCCGCCGCCTCGACTTCGACCCCATCGCGTTCCGTCTCCAGAACGCGGTTCGGGAGGGTGACCGCGACCGAAGCGTCGCCATTCTGAAAGACGATGACCGGTTCACCCGGACGATTCGCTCGTGTGGCATCCGCGAGTGCGTCAAGCGCGGCAAGGAAGCTATTGGCTACGACGACCTCGAACAGCCTGACGAGGACCACCGCAAGCGCGGGGTCGGCATGGCGCTCATCGCCCAGGGAAGCGGCGTCGCGGGAAAGGAACTCGGCGCGGCACAGGTGCAGATGAACGAGGACGGGAGTTTCCACCTGCAGGTCGGCGGCGTCGACACCGGCACGGGCGCGGACACGATGTTCTCCCAGATTACCGCAGAGGTGCTGGGCTGCACGCCGGACGATGTCGTCGTCATCGCCGCCGACACCGACCTGACGCCGTTCGATTACGGCGCGTACGCCTCCTCGACGACGTACATCAGCGGTCGAGCGGTGAAGAAGGCCGCCGAAGACGCGAAAGAGCGGGTGCTGGAATGGGGGTCGAAACTGCTCGACGAGCCCCCGGAAGCGCTCGACACCGGCGACGGCGGCGTGTACAGCGAGCAGACCGGGAGCCGCGTCTCGCTGGCAGAGATCGGCTACGAGGCCGCCTACGGCGACGACGAGCGCGAACACATCCTCGGGGACGGCAACCACTCGACCGACGAGAGTCCACCGCCGTACGGTGCGCAGTTCGTCGACGTGACTGTCGATACGGAGACCGGCGAGTACGAACTCAACAGACTGGTGTTCGCGGCGGATTGCGGCGTCGCCATCAACCCCGCGCTGGTCGAAGGCCAGATTGAGGGCGGTGAGCACATGAGCCTCGAATACGCCACGAGTGGCGACCTGACCTTCGACGAGGACGGGAACCCCGAAGTACTCGGCTTTCGACAGTACGGGATGCCGCGGACGACGGACCACCCAGAAATGGAGACCATTCTCGTGGAAACACACGAACCCACGGGTCCGTTCGGCGCGAAGTCTATCGCGGAACTCCCGACAAACGGGGTCCCGCCAGCGCTTTCGAACGCGATCCGCGACGCCGTCGGCGTTCGGCTGACCGAGCTACCGTTCACTGCGGACGACCTGAAGGCGGCACTCGACGACCAGTCTGCCGATGGTAGATAGGTTTGTTTCGGGCAGTTTTCTTCCGTGTAATATCACACACGGAGTGTTTTTTCGGTGTGTCGAGCAAACTATTAAGAGCTGGTCGGGAAAACCTCGACAGTATGGCGTACATCGGTTTTCTGCTGACAGGGGGTCCCTTCGACAGTGAGCGGTGGCGTACCGCCTACGAACTGGGGCGGGCGGCGCTGGACCAGGGTCACGAGGTGAGTTACTTCCACTACCTCGACGGCGCGCTCGTTCCTGTCGCGGACCAGACCCTGCCGGGCTGTTCGGACAGCGGGCTGTACGACGAGATGCCGACAGAGAAGTTTCAGGAACTTATCGCGGACGGCGCGGAGGTTATCTGCTGTGGACTCTGTGTCGACGCACGCGGCATTGACGCGCCCGCCGACTACCCCGATGGCGTCGAAGTCGGACTGCTGCCGGACCTTGCGGACATCATCGGCGAGGTCGACCGGGTGGTCTCGCTATGAAACAGGATGTCGTCGTCCTGCTTACCCGTGCGCCGTGTGGACGTGTCCATATCCCGGAGGGGCTGCGCGCCGCCCGTGGTATCGCGGCCGGCTTCGACATGCACGACGTGACCGTGATATTCACACAGGACGGCGTGTACGGCGCTCGGGAGGCCGTCGACCGCAACGCGCTCAACATGAGCGGGCATGTCGCCGATCTGGAAGAACAGGACGGACAGATGGTCGCGGACGGCGCGGCGATGGCCGAGCGCAGTATCGAAAAGAGCGAAATCGACGACGACGTGGCCGTCTGGTCGGACGACCGCGTTACCGCCCGCATCCGTGACGCCGACCGAACACTGGACTTCTGACAATGCTGTATCTCATCGACAAACCGATGGCGGAAATCGGGCTGCGTACCGCCGCCGGGGACCCCGAGGCACGCGTCGTGCTGATTCAGGACGGCGTCTACCTCACGCCGGATATCGACGCCTCCGTCTCAGCGGTCGCGAGAGACGTAGACGTGCGTGGCGTTTCACTCCCGCCGGACATCGACCGGATATCCTACGACGACGTGGTCGAGTGCCTCGTCGAACAGGAGGTCAAGAGCTTCGTATGAGTCTGTTCGAACGGCTCGACGAACTGGCCGCGCAGGGAGAACCGGCAGCACTCCTGACTATCGTCCGCAAGGACGGCAGCGCACCGCGAGACGTAGGGGACAAGATGATAGTCACAGGCGACGACGAGTACGGGACCATCGGAGGGGGCACGGTCGAGCATCTCGCCGTACAGGACGCCCGGTCAGTGCTTTCAGGAGCCGACGACCCCGGCGTCCGGACGTACGAACTCGAACCCGGCGGCAACACGGGAATGGTCTGTGGCGGCGAGATGGACGTGTTCATCGACCGGGTTCGCGGGCAGGCACGGCTCTATATCGCTGGCTGCGGCCACGTCGGCGTCGAACTGGCCCCGCTGGCCGAGCGACTGGGCTACGCCGTCACCGTGGTCGACGACCGCGAGGCGTACGCCGATCCGGGGCAGTTCCCCGACGAGACGGACGTAATTCACGGCGGCTACGGCGACGTGCTCGGCGACCTCCCAATGGGGACGGAGACGGCGGTGGCTGTCGCGACGCGAAGCGGGACGTTCGATCAGGAGGCCGTCGCAGCGGCGCTGGACGGTGAGGCCGGCTACGTCGGCCTCGTCGCCAGCGAGACAAAGGCCAATCACGTCCTCGACTCACTCGCCGAATCGGGCTACGCCCGTCGGGAACTCAGCCGGGTCCGAACTCCGGTTGGACTCAACCTCGGCGGGAGCGGCCCGGCCGCCGTCGCGCTCTCGATCCTCTCCGAGGTCACCATGGACCGCCACGACGCCACCGGTAAGCGGTCGACACGACTGAACCTCGACGACCTAGTCGTCGTCCGCGGCGGCGGCGACCTCGGGAGCGGCGTGGTCTATCGCCTGCAGCAGGCTGGCTTTCCGGTTATCGTCACAGAGGTCGAACAGCCAACGGTAGTCCGGCGGGCAGTCGCCTTCGGCGCTGCACTGTACGAAGACGAAGTGACGGTCGAGGGACTCACTGGCCGGGCAGCAGCGGACATCGACGAGGCGCTTGAACTGCTTGCCGACGATGTCGTCCCGGTCCTCGTCGACCCTGAGGCGGCCGTCGCCGACGAACTCAACGCTGCAGTCCTCGTCGATGCTATCATGGCGAAAGGGACGTTCGACACCGGCACGCGACGGGGAGACGCCGACGTAGTGATTGGGATGGGACCCGGTTTCGAGGCCGGCGAGGACGTGGACGCGGTCGTCGAGACCGACCGCAGGCACGAGCTCGGCCGGGTGTTCTACGAGGGGGCAGCGAGCGAGTACGACGGCGAGCCCGGCGAGCGGCGCGGCTACACCCACGAGCGGGTGCTCCGTGCACCGACCGACGGTGAGTGGACCCCCACGGTCGCCATCGGCGATACTGTCACAGCCGGCGATGTGGTCGGCACGGTCGGTGAACTGCCGGTCGAGACAGAGATAGACGGGCTGGTTCGCGGCCTCGTTCACGACGGCCTCAGCGTCAGTGAGGGCACTAAGCTCGGCGACGTCGATCCCCGTGGCGAGTCTGTCGACCCAACGAAGATTTCCGACAAGGCACTGTGTCTCGGCGGTGGGGTGCTGGAGGCAGTGCTCCGGTTGCGGTAGCAGGCTCCTACTTGACGTTATGAACGAACTTCTTCGATAGTCGGGTCGTCAATCGTGACGCCGCGTCCGGCCGTAACGCGGCCGACAGCTCGATAGAACACGCCGGCGTCGTCGAACGCCGATTCGACGGCAGCAGTCGCAGCCGGTGGGACGGAGACGAACAGGCCGCCGCTTGTCTCCGCGCTCTCTCCGTCAGTTAGCCCGTATCCGAAAAGCGTCGAGAGACCGGGCGTTCCTGCGATGACCGGGAGGTGCGTCAGTTCGATACCGACATTCGAGCGGGCGGCCATCACGCGGCTCTGGCCGGCGAGGCCGAAGCCGGTAATGTCGGTTGCGGCGGTTGCATATTCGCGGCACGCGACCATTGCGTCCCGGTTCGTAGTCGTCATCCACGCGATGGCTTCCGAAGCAATACTGTCGAGCGGGCGCTCAGCGGCGTCGGTGACTATCTCAACGAACTGCTCGTCGGTTACGCGGGTCGCCCCCATCGCCGGTTGCGTCCCGAGCGGTTTGGTCAGGTAGAGTCGGTCGCCGGGGCTAGCCCCGTGTGAAGTGAGCAGGGCGTCGGGTCGTGCTGTCGCCGAAATCGCTCCGCCGGCGAAGGGCCACGGACTCATGATGGTGTGGCCACCAGCGATGACGCCGTCCATCGTGTCCAGCGCGTCAGCCATGCCGGCGAGGATGGGCGCTGCGCTCTCGGTTACGTCTCGCGGGAGGCCGAGAGTGACCAGACAGTCGATGTTCTCGACCGCACCTGTAGCGAACGCATCGCTAGCGGCATTACAAGCGGCGATACGACCGAAGTCGTACGGGTCGTCGACGATAGGTGTGAAGAAATCCACCGTCGAAACCAACGCGATATCGTCGGTAAGTTTCCGGGCAGCGGCGTCCTCGCCGATGCCGAACAGCAACGAGTCGTTCTCACCGGTGAGGCCGGCATCGGCGAGCAGCGAATCGAGGTCGCTCTGGCCGACTTTGCAGGAACAGCCGTGGAGTTCCGTGTACTCCGTCAGGCGCGTCGTCTCGTCGTCCGCAGTCGGAGCGTCGGTTCCCACACTCAGGCCTCCGATAGCGACGCCATCTCGGTCACCCGGAGTTCGAGTTCGAACTCGTCGGACTCGCCAGCGGTCTCCGCTGTCGTCACGTCGATACCGTGCGTCGTACACATCCTCCGGAGGTTCTCTTCAGCGGGGGGGTAATCGCCCCGCACGACGAGCGTCTCACCGGTATCGAGATCCGAAAGCGCCTGCCGGACGATAAGCGCCGGACGGGGACAGATTTCACCACGAACGTCTACGCGAGCCATACCGGTACGTGTGTCATCATGTCACAAAAACACTATCGCCGCCACATACCGTTGCCCCGGTAAGCTATTTGTGTGTCTTCCGCGGAGCGACCGTATGCATCTGGCTGCTGCGCTGGGCTTGGGGTCCAGCGCCGCTGTCGCTTTTGTCGGGGCCGGCGGAAAGAAAACCGCGATGGGACAGTTGACGGTGGAGGGCACCGACGAGAGGTACGACGTGGGCTACACGACGACAACGGCGATGCCACCGCCGTCTGACCTGCCGCTGACGCTCATCGATCCGGACGCGTGGCGCGCTGACCTCGAAGCACACGACCCACCAATTGCCGTCGCTCGCGAGGAAGTACCCGACCCGGCGCGAGTTGACCGGAAGGTTCGCGGATTGGAGGCGAGTGTAGTAGAACAACTATCCAGTGTTGGACTGTTCGACTGGCTCCTCATCAAGGCTGACGGGGCACGCAGGCGAGAGTTCAAAGCACCTGGAGATGGGGAGCCAGTCGTCCCGAGCACGGCCAGCCACGTCGTCCCGGTCGCCTCGGTCACCGCCGTCGGTGAACCGCTGACGACGGATGTGGTCCATCGGCCGGAGCGGGTCGCGGACATCACCGATATCAATGTTGGCGAGACGATCACGCCAGACGCTGTCGGAACAGTGCTCACACATCCCGACGGTGGCCTCCGAAACGCGCCAGCCGGGGCGTCTGTGATACCGTTAATCAACAAAGCGGATACCGAGCCACAGCAGCGGACCGCCAGAGACGTACTCACGTACTCGCTTTCACAGACGAAGCGGTGTTCTCAGGGCGTCATCACGTCGTTCACCTCCGATATCTGTGAAGTCGTCTCAGAAGCAGATCTGCAAGAGGCAGAGAGCGATGGCTGACTTCGTGGAAACAGCCAGTCTCGGTTCGAGAGGAAGGTAAGCATGAACTGTCAGGACCATCCCGGAGTCGGCGGTGTTATCCTCGCCGCTGGTCGGAGCGCACGGTATGGACCGGGTAACAAATTGCTGGCGACTATCGACGGAACAGCGGTCGTCCGACAGGTGGCCGAAACCGCCAGCCAGTCATCATTGACGGACGTTGTCGCCGTCCTCGGCTACGAGGACGAGGCTGTCGCTGAGGCGCTCGATGGACTCTCGCTGTCCCACCGCCACAACAGCGATTACGCGGCAGGCCAGAGTGCATCAGTTCGACACGGCGTCGAGTTCGCCCGTTCGGCCGACTGGGACGCCGCCCTGTTCCTGCTTGGCGATATGCCGTTCGTACGCGTCGAAACCATCGAGACACTTATCGAAACGTACCGTACAGGCTCGGCAAGCATTGTCGTTCCCAAATACGATGGGCAGCGGGGTAATCCGGTGCTTTTCGACGGCTGCCACTTCGATGCCCTCGCCTCGGTCTCCGGCGACCGCGGTGGCCGAGACGTCATCGAAGCCAACGAGGAGACAGCGTTCATCGATGTTGCGGACCCTGGCATCCACTGGGATATCGACACTGCTGCAGACCGTGCCGAGTTCACCGACCGCCGCGACGGCCTGTGAATTTAAGATGCTGATGATGGAACTCCAGATTGATGAAACGGATACTCAGCACGACCGATGCTCCCGATGCGGTCGGCGCGTACAGTCAGGCAACGACGAACGGCTCGCTCGTGTTCACCGCGGGCCAGGTTCCGATGACGCCCGACGGCGACCTGCTCGACGACGAACCGATAGCGACACAGGCCGAACAGGCGCTATCGAACGTCGAAGCGGTGCTGGCTTCCGAGGGGCTTACAATGAGCGATGTGTTGAAGGTGACCGTCTATCTCGACGATATCGACGATTTCGAGGCGATGAACGACACATATGCCGGCTTCTTCGACGACGCGCCGCCGGCCCGGAGCGCAGTTGAGGTCGCTAACCTGCCAAAGGGTGTCGGCGTCGAAATCGAAGCCATCGCAACGAGCGAGTAAGGGCACCCGCCGAGGGCCACTCAGGGCTTCTGTTCCTGTGCGGACTTGCGCTCGTCTTCGAGGTCCATCTCCAGCCCCATCGTCGAGGCCCGAGAGCGGACGGCGTCGGCGTCGATAGTCGTTACGTCACCGTGTTCCATGAGGACGTTCCCGTCGACCATCGTGAACCGAACGTCGTCGCCGTGTGCCGCAAACACCAGATGGGAGAGCACGTCGTGCAGCGGCGTCGCGCGCGTGAAGTCCGTATCGAGACCGACGATGTCAGCGCGCCATCCCTCCCGAATCGCGCCGAGTTCCTCGAACCCAGCGGCTTTCGCGCCGTTTCGCGTCGCCATCTCGAAGATTTCTGCCGCCGGCGTCACCGTCGGGTCCAGCTGGTCGACTTTCTGGAGGAGACTCGCCTGTCGCATCTCGGTGAATGCGTCGAGCGTGTTGTTACAGGGCGGGCCGTCGTTGCCGATAGCGACGTTGATACCGCGGTCGCGATAGTCCCAGACGGGCGCGATGCCGCTGGCGAGTTTCATGTTTGATGACGGGCAGTGTGTGACGTGGGTTCCCGTCTCAGCGAGGACTTCGCGCTCGCTCTCGTCGGTCCAGACACAGTGCGCAAGGACCACATCCTCGCCGGTGAGTCCCACCTCGTCGAGCCAGTGGATGTTGCGCATCCCGGTATCCTCTTTCACCGTCTCGATTTCGCTCTGATTCTCACTGGCGTGGGTGTGGATGCGGACGCCGTCGTATTTATCCGCCAGTTCGCGCACGCCCCGGAGACAGGCCTCACTGCAGGAGACGGCAAAACGCGGGGTGACGGCGTACCGGATCCGGTCGTTGTAGGCACCGTGATACTGCTGAATGAGTCGCTCGGATTCGTCCAGTGCGGCCTGTGTCTCCTCTAGCAGGCCGTCCGGTGAGCGCTGGTCCATCAGCACCTTACCGAGCACGCCACGAATACCGATCTCGCCCGCTGCTTCGAAAGCGCGGTCCGCGTGTGCGACCGAGAGGTGGTCGATACAGGTCGTGGTCCCGCTTTCGATCATTTCCAGATAGCCAAGTTTCGCCGCGACCTCCATCTCCGCAGCGGTCAGGGAGGCTTCCATCGGCAGAATGTAGTCGAACAGCCAGTCGAGCAGTTCCGTGTCGTCGGCGATGCCGCGGCCGAGACTCTGTACGGAGTGGATATGGCCGCCGACGAGTCCCGGCAACAACACGTCGTAGGACTGGTGTTCGTGATCGGCGTACTGCGATTCGAGTTCGGCCCGTAAACCAACAGCCTCGATACGGTCCCCGGAGACGACGACCGCCCCGTCCTGCAGGACAGTCTCGGAATCTGCAACGACAGTCCCAGTGAGTAGCATACGTTCTGCAAGACGGTCTCTGTATAAAGAAGGTCCTCATATAGGGGCGACCACCGAGTGCAGACAAGCCGGGCACAGACGTGTGGCACTCCGTGTGTCGCGTGTGGTTCGCGGTGGTCTCACGTTTTCGGGCCGTTTCGTGTCCGTTTCTCACGGGTGATGTATCTGGTGAGTCGGGTCTGGGTACGAAACGAATCCACGCTGGCAAGTCGCTGAACGAGTCGAGTGTTTGTCTCGTACTGCTCAGTAAACAGTTCGGGATACTCAGACAGTAGCCTGTCGCCGGTGTCGATTATCTCCTGGGGGTCGGCCTGCATGGGTGTGAGAATCGCGGAGTATAGCTGTTAACTGCTTTGCTCACAGACGTACCACGGCGTGTCTCATACTGTTGGCCATCCCTCTTGCGGGAGATTTGCGGCCTCCGGGGTGGCGCAATACATCACAGGCCGACGGATGAAAGTGTCAGGTATCCATCGACGGCTTTGGCGGCGTGTGTCGCTTGTGGCGCGTGCTGGCACACCACTGAATCGTACGCTCGACGACAGATTCGCTAACACCGACTTTGTCGGCCACCATCGACGCGGAATAGTCTCTATCAATCGCGAAGTGGAGGATGCTATCGAGAGCTTGCTGGTCTATGCCCAGTTCCGCGGCATCGGTTGCACCAGTGTCTTTCACCGGATGTGTGGACTGGTTGAGGAGGTCCGATGGGACCGCAAGTGCAGCAGCCAGGGACTCGATCTCAGTCCGATAGAGATCGCCAAACAGTGAGAGATCCACGCCGTTCTCGCCGTGTTTCGCAACGGAGCCCAGCAGCCGGTCAGTCCGTGAGACCGTCCCGACGACCAGCTCATTTTTGCTGTTTGCGACGTAGTACTTACACGCCATTCGGACGCGCTCGCTGGCGTTTTGCATCGCCACGAGGTCGTCGGTCGGCTCACCGGTCTCACCGACGGCTCGTTGGAACGCCGTAAGCACTGGCTGCAGATGGATTCGGTGACAGTCGATGTCAAGCAGCGACGCGACGGTTTCAGCCGTCCGGGCAGGTCCTTCGTCGCTTAACTGTACCGGCATCACGAGTCCAGTCACGTGTTCGGCCCCGATGCCGTCGACGGCCAATGCCGCCGCAACCGCCGATTCGACACTGCCGTCAAGGGGCACGACAAGTCCATTGGCCTCCGCGTCGATGAGCTTCTTTTCCAGAAACGCTGGGAGAATCCCCTGTATCCGTCTCGTCGCTGCCGTCGACGTCGCCAATCCGTGTTGCTCACGCGGGAGTTTGAGCGTACGAGGGTGCGTTGATTTACTCACTGCTACGCTCCCGCCTCCGACAGACACACGGAGATGCGACTAACGAAACGCCTGCATCCAACCGGCCTAATCATACTGTGACGTAGGTCACTGGTACGGTATAACTGTTGTCGACAAACGTCATGGGTGTCTTCGGAAGCCTCGATATTCCTTATATCCGACGAGAGAATATCCACTAGGATACCGAGAATGCTACTCAGTGTCGAACCCGTCCGGGTATATGAGTTGAGATGCGCTACACGGTACTCAGAGTGTTGTACAGAGTGCAGATCCCGGATCGGGCGAAGAGGGGGCCTTTCGGAGAGGGCGCTCATCTCGGCTCCCGCCAGACCAGTTCTGAAAGCTATAGTAGCCATTGGAAATCAATACACACCTGATCGCACGATGGCAGTGCGAAGTGTGTAAATCGTTTCAGTGTTACTATAGACCAGATCCACTGGCAATGAGCTAAGACAGGTACCGCGCGGTTCGCTACGTCGTGAGTTCGGTCGTTTCGATGGACTTATCGGTAACAACCAGCTCTCGGTTGACAATCCAGTCGACGAGCGTACTGCTGTCAAGTTGGTCCGAGATGACACCACCGTCCGCAGTGTAGCGTCTGATTTTGTAGGAGTCCATCGCGTTCCGGTTCTCGGTGACAGCTTCGACAGCTTCGATTCGCTCGTCAGTCACAGTGTTGCGATACGTGACGCCGGGAACAAAGCTGACGGTCGGGACAGCAGTCGGACAATCCCAGTCGAACTGCTTGTGGTACTGGTCGAACTGCCAGACAAGACGGGCAGCGGAAGGCTCTGTTTCGACCGTCTCAGTAGTTGCCGTCTTCAGTGTCCGGTCCCAGTAGTCCATCACGCAGGATTTGAGATCCGCCCCGAGCTGTCCCTCGATCATCTTTTGTTCGATTGGATACTGCAACTCGATAGCTACGATGGCTTGGCTGTCAAGGTGGGTAAGACACCGCTGGCACTCCATCTCAAACACAGAAAGGCCAAGCGGCCGCTCGGCTGTGAGATGGACGAGTTCGTTCCCGCAGTTTGGACACCACAGGAACAACACATCGTCGTGACTCCCAGTCAGTTCCGCCAGCACAGTCAGGTCATCGAACGCTTTGTCGATGTCCGCATCCTGTGACTGGGCGGACTCGCCTATCGCAGTATTGGAGTCCTCGTCCGCGTACTTCGCGATTTTGCGGTCTTTCAGTATTGTTTTGATAACCGAATCGTACGATGAATGCGACTCCGCGTCCCGTATCTTTCTCAGCTTTTCTTTTGTCCAGTCTTTTACCCGTATGCTCGCCATTTAGCGGAAAAGTATGCCAAACACCCATAGTTCCTTTGTATAATTGTCCTAAAACTTGAGTTACACCTAGGAGTGTCCAGTCGTTTCTCAGACAACAGCGGTGTGCAGCCGAGCAAGAGACTGGGCGTCGATAATGAGATTCAAGGGCGAGAGAACTCAGTCAGCCGACGCCGCTTTCTCGTTCGCAACAGACCACTGTGTCGGGTCGATCTCGCGTCCGTCGAACGCAGTGTATTCCGGGTACGCAGTGAATACTAGATACTCGGTGCCCTGCCGCAAGTACTCGATGAGGGTGTGCAGATTGTCATCATCGAGACCACCCAGCCCGTCAACGAGCATGAGCGGGACAGTGTCGCTAACGTCGAACGACTGGCGGCCGGCCAGCGCTGCTACAAAGCCGATCAGTTCGAGTTCCCCCTCGCTGAGGGCATCTAAGCTCGCTTCCTGGCCGTCGCGAGCGACCACGATATCGAAGTCAGCGGTGAGGCGAGCCGTTTCGAACCCCGTCCCAAATCGGGAGAGGATGTCCTGCATCGCGGTGTCGAACGCTTCCCGTGACTCACGCTTGGTTCGGTCTTTCCGGTTTCGAAGTTCCGCGAGGTCGTCCCGGAGCGATTCAAGCTCAGTCTCGAGCGTGTCGACGCGGGCCGCTCTCGTTTCGAGCTGCGCCAGCTCGTCGGCAGTGTCTTCGAGCTCAGCCTCGCGGTACTTGATCTCACTTTCGACATCCGAAAGCTCCGCCACAGCCGCATCAACGTGGTCGGAAAGCCGCTCTACGTCCTCTTGAGCCTGTTCAAGCCTGTTTCTGGCTGTATCGAGGCTCTGTTTCCGGTCGGCCAGCGTCGTTTTCAACTCAGCGATATCTTCCTCTAGATCGGCCTTTCGCCGGCGAGCCTGACTAATTTCCTCGCGCTGTGTTTCCAGTTCCTCGACAGTATCTCGGTAGGTCTCCTTCTGTGCGCGAAGCGCTGTGAGTTCGCTTCCGATTGTGTCCAGTTGGTCAGCCAAATCTGCTCGTGTGGTCTCACTGCCGCAGGTCCAACAGGCGACGGTGTCCCCGGCGATATCCCGCTCCACCTCGGCCAGCAAGTCGAGCCGGTCTTCGCTGAGTACCATCTCGGTGGCCGAGTACACAGACTGGAGCACCTCAGCGTCGCGCTCCACCTCCGAGAGCCGTTCCCGCGCCTCCGAGAGCCTGTCTTCAATATCATCGTACTCCGGGATTTCGAGGGCGTCGAGGGCGTCTTTGCGGTCAGAGAGACGCTGTTCCGTCCGCTCGATACTTTGCTCCAGTCGTTCGACGCGGTTCTTGGCCTGATTCTGTTCAGTCCGTGCTTGACTGAGCTGTCGGCGCACGGACTCAGAGCTGTCGTCGCTTCCCGCCTCGTCGTCGATTGTCTCGCGTCTGGCCCGCAGGTCTTCGATTTCGTCTTCCAGTCGTGTCACTTTCTCCTGAACGCTTGGAATCCGCTTTTTCGCTTCGCGAGCCTGCGTGAGTTCCGTTTCAATCTGTTCGCGCTCCCGCTGTAACGTCTCGATCTGTGAGTCGATATTCTGGAAGTCGAGCGGCCGCAACAGCACGTCCTCCAAGTTCTCTCCTGCTCGGACGGCACGGCGGACCTCGTTTCGTTCGTCCAGGCACGCAAACAGTTCAGCGCGGATCACGTCGTACTCGTCACTGAGATACGGTTCACCCCGTCGGACCACGGTACCGTTCTCACGGCTGAGCGTCACATCGTAGGCACCGGTTGGCGTTTCGAGATGCACCGCACCGTCATCCGCCCCTTCAGTCAGTTCAGTAGAAGTGCCAAGGGCCGTCTTGATAGATTCGATGAAGCTCGATTTCCCCTGCCAGTTTGAGCCACGGACAACATTCAGTCCCGGTTCTATCGTCGCCGATCCGTCGAGTATCCCCGCGATTCGTTCGATTTCGATGGTCCAGCTCATGAGTTGTGTGCTGACAGGTTCGCGCTCCGGTGTTGCTTGCAGACGTACCCACGCTCAAGTGCGACAGCAAACGGAACACGGGTCGGACAATCCGGGCATCCGAGTTGTATCTGAGCCTCTATCTCCGCGGTGTCACCGCCGTCGATATCGCCCTTCTTCGCGAGCGAAGACAATGCTGTTTCGGCCTTCTGTTCGGCGACAGTTTTGGCCGTTGCCACACTTTCGCGCTCCCAGTTCTTTGTTGCCTCCCGGGGCTCTTTTTCCCCGTCGAGGCACTCGTTGAGATGCGTCCGCATCGTCCCCCACGAGACCATGTCATTGCGGATCGATGCACCCGGAATGCCAGTCGCCTGGAGTCGCTCTATCAGTTCGTCTCGTTGCAGATCGTCTTTGCCCCGTAATGTCTCGTAGTCACTGTCTATGCGGGTATCGAGGGCGTCACGCCCGTGTTCAGTGTAGACTTGTTTAAGAAGTCGTTTGTTGAACCACGCTGTCAACGACCGATACCCCATTTCGGTTCGGTCATCAGCACCAGTCCAGCGTGCGAGCAGCCCATCGTCGAGGGAGTCATAGACGGGGTCTGCCGACGCCAACGCGTACTTGTCGATGACCGCGTCTACTTTGCAACCGGAGTCAGCAGCCATTGTCCAGTTGTTCCGGCCTGCTCAGTAATAGTTTTTGACGGCGCGTGGCCACAGTCTGCTGTGCGTCGACGCTCCATATAAATAGATACACCCTGAGTGTGTGATTTTGACACTGAGATACAAAAATAAAGACGGAGTTTGTCTGCCAGCCACCATAAATGTAATATATGTGTTATGTATTCGGTAATAAATTTTACCTGATGTGTTAGCGGCACTAGTACACGTCCGCAATACGCGATACCGTATTCGTTTTTCAGTCACCTTCCGCAGAAAGGCTGTATTGAAGACAGACCACCACTCACCGGAAATGGATAATGAAAGGGTACTTTGAGTCTTCCAAGATTTCCAGACAGAGACCGGTCTGAGAGGAGAGGTCGACTAGAGCCACTGGTGCGAAAGTTGTCGTATCCATACACATTCTAAACGATAAGAACTATTCATTTACTTGTCAGGAGCCGACTTTTCCAAGAGAGACAGCTGCTAGCAGACGTAGAATCATGGCGGCGTTGTAACCAAGTCAAACGTTTATACCCTCTGTCTCGTAATTGATGTAGTATGCGGAAGTTGGCCGGTGAAACCGGGCCGGCATCAGCGGACAGTGGGACGGTCGCTTCGAGAATCAAGGTACTGTTAGTCGATGACTACGGGGAGTTCCGGCGGACGACAGCGGAGCTGCTGGAACACGAAAACGACCGTATCGATGTCATCGAGGCCGCAAGTGTCGAGGATGCACTCAGCTACTTCGATTCCGAGTCGATCGACTGCATCGTCAGTGACTACGAGATGCCCGAGACTGACGGGATTGAGTTCGTAGAGACGGTGCGACAGTCTAACGGAGACCTCCCGTTTATTCTGTTGACAGGCCAAGGGAGCGAGAAACTCGCCAGCGAAGCGGTTTCCGCTGGCGTCACTGATTACTTCGTCAAAGGTGGCGGTCCGGAGCAATACGCAGTGCTCACGAACAGAATCGAGAACGCGGTCGAGTCATACCGGTTCCGCCGAGAAACTGCGCGGCTATCACGGATTAACTCACTGTTCCGGGAGATTAATCGGCAGGTACTACGGGCCTCTACAGCAGAGGAAATCAAAGAAGCCGTCTGTGAGATTCTTACCAGTTCGGACGCCTACCAGTTCGCCTGGATTGGCGAGAAGGACGAATCGGGTGATATCGTCCCCACTGCGGGCGGTGGGGACGCCTTCGAATACGTCGAAGCAATGCTCTCTAAATACGGCCGCTCGGCGTTCGACGACGGGCCGTTCGGCCACGCTATCGAAACCGGCGAACATCAGGTGATGTCCGACATCCGGGTCGAATCGTCGGGCCAGCCCTGGCGCGAGCTCGCATCGGAGTACGGTTTCCGATCGATGATCGTCCTCCCGATCCAGTACACGGGATCAGTGCCGAGTGTCATTTCGATATACGCGGACACACCATACGCTTTTGACGAGGCGGAGCAGACCGTGCTGTCAGAGCTTGCGGAAATCGTCGCTGACGGGCTCCATTCAACAGCCACGCGTGCCGAGCTCGAAATGCGCGAAGAGGTCCTGCGGACGATTACCGAAGTGTTCACCACGCGAGAAGGGGCGCTACGAGAACAGATAGCTGAACTCATGCAAGTGGGCCGCAGCGTACTGGGAACCGAGTATGCGACGCTGTCGCAGATCAATGGGATGGAATACGGTTTCGAAGTACTTCAGACACCTGACGAAACGATCTTTTCGGGAGGGACCATTCCGTTGTCAGAAACGCCCTGTGCGAAGGTTATTACGAGAGAAGAGACAGTCGTGATGACAGATGTCAATGCCGAATGTGGCGGCAGTGGTCGAGACCACATATGGGACGGCGAAGTCAATCGGTACCTCGGGACGCCACTCACTGTTGGCGAGAGTATCTACGGGACGCTCTGTTTCTACGGATCTGGGGGCAGCGGAACTGGGTTCTCAGACTGGGACGTGACACTCGTAGACCTGCTGAGCAAGTGGGTCGGAAACGAACTACAGACACAGCGGGCGGAGATGGGCTTTACGCAGTTGTACGAAACGGCAACGGACCTCTTGGGTGTGACATCAGAAGAGGAAGCCGCGAAAATCGTCGTCTCCCGGGCGCGCGATATCATCGGGCTCCCCGAGGTTGTGCTGTATACGTTCGACAGCGATACGAACGCTTTCCGCCCGCTTGCGGCCACGGATACCGAAGGGCACAGAGCGATTCCGGCGGACGACGATAGCCCTGTGAGTTCGGCCTTTTTCGCCGAAGAAACGATAGTACGTGACGAGGAGTCGACCGGTGATGCGAATGAACAGGCCATAGCTGACGGGAAAGCCGTGTTCGTCCCGCTGGGGGACCACGGCGTCCTTCGGGCAGGTGACACCACCGGCGGCGTGTTCGATACCCAGACGCACCGGATTACAGAGCTCCTCGGAGCGACGATTCGAACGGCGTTCGATAGGCTAACCTACGAGACGGAACTCGAAGACAGGCAGCGCGATCTTGAGCAACAGACGGTTCAGCTTGAGCAGATGAATCGGTTGACGGAGCTAAGCCAGAAAATTCACGAGCGAGTGCTCAGGGCAGACAGTCGCTCCGAAATAGAGCAAGCGGTGTGTGATCAGTTGGTCGCGTCAGACATCTGTTCGTTTGCCTGGATCGGCGAATACGAATCCGATAACGATCGAGTCACACCACGGACGTGGGCAGGAACCGACCGTGGTTTTTTGCAAGAATCCCGCACGCCCTCGAATGAGACGCCGCCTCCACCAGCAGTCCAGACAGCCCGGACTAATGAACAGACGCTGAACAACAACATCGCGGACGGCCTCAGGGGCAAAGGGTGGCAACGACGGCTACTGGAACGAGGGTTCCAGTCAGTCGTCAGTATTCCACTTAGCTATCAGCAACTCTCCTACGGCATCCTGACCGTATACGCGAAAACGCCGGACACTTTCGATCTGCCGACACAGTCGGTACTCGAAGAGGTGAGTGAGACCGTCGGATACGCCATTAATAGTATTGAAACGAAGCAAGGGCTCGTCGCAGATCGGGCCGTCGAACTCCAGTTGGAAGCAACGGAGTCCGACGATATCATTCATCGGATCGCGGGCATCGCCGATGCAGAGGTCACATTCGAGGGTATCGTTCCACAGGGAGAGACCAGCTGTATCGTGTTTTTCAGCACTGACGCTTCCCCCGATGACCTACAAGCGTGTTTGGACACCCTCCCCCGACTTGAGCGGTTAGAGTGTTTGACTGATACAGAAGACAGGAGGTTGTTCGAGGCAGCAGTATCGGGAACACAGCTTGCACTGACAGTCGCCGAGCAGGGAGGGGCCCCGCAGTTACTCCGGTCCGACGGTGAGACGCTAGAGATACAGCTTGAGGTCCCACAGACTGTCGATATTCGCCAGCTCATAGCCGAATTACGGCGTTCGTGTCCAGATATCGAGCTCGTGAGCCGTCACAAGCGGGAACGTGGTGTCCAGACCCGCGAGTCATTCCACTCGGAGCTGACGGCACAGCTAACCACCCGACAGTTCGAGGTCCTGCTTGCAGCCTACTATAGCGGGTTCTATCAATCTCCCCGAGACAAGACCGGACAGGAGATCGCCGATACACTCGATATATCACAACCAACGTTTAGCCATCATCTTCGGGTCGCTGTCCGGAAACTACTCGAACAATTGTTTAGCGAAGGTGGAACGACCCAGCATTTAGATAGTTAGCGTCTGTAATTTCAGTTTGCTAGTCTGATAGAGTATATGCTGATACGGTAGCACGTCCATACAAGGAATAATGAGTCTGGAGTGGAACGAGACAGAAACTGTCTTCTGGGCAAACCAGTACGAATCACCGAGTGAAGCGATTGTGACCGCGATAGCAGCCAAAGAATCCGTCACAGAAACGAGCCTCCCGCCGTTATATAATCAGATCGACCCGGATGCCCTCGACGCGCTCGTCACAGGGCGGTCCAACGACGATATACAGATCAGTTTCACATACAGTGGGTACACCGTTCGGATCCGAGACAGCGAGACAATCGAAATCACGCCCACGTAGCTGGCTGGCAACTTCCTACTGTTCCTTCAGCGAGTACATAACCAGTGTCGTATATCCCCGATATATTATTAATAGGATACTACGTAATTTCTGTCTGCTCTCGGTAGAATCTGATAGTGCAGTTCTAATATTTATATATGTATTAATAGAAGCAGATCCAGGGTCTGGTAGTGTGAATCAGAGGGGTGTCTCAACCGAGCACAAACTTACCGTACGGCGCTTTCGCCTTCATACTTACATGTTATCTATACTCAATTTTTGTGATTGCGGCGTGTAGTATAGCGAATACGTCCACATCACAGGTACAGAGATTATATGCTGACTGTGGCCAGTCAGTGACGGACAGAATCCTAGTACGTCATACAAGTAGCTATTTCTTACTGAGGAATTAGAGGGTAACGGGGGTGTAACAAAACGGTACCCCGGGTTTCGTGTATATATGTCGCTCTCGCGGCCTGAACATAAACCAATGCAGCAAGAGAGGTTATGAGCGCACCGATGGCAGAAGAAGAACAAGAGCTCTCGCGCGACCAAATATTCGATATCCTCAGCAGTTCTAGGCGTCGATACACACTTTATTATTTGCGCCAACAGATGGAACCAGTACAGCTGACCGATTTAGCTGAGGAATTGGCCGCGTGGGAAAACGATACAACCGTTGAAGAACTCTCCTCGCAGGCCCGAAAGCGGGTGTACGTTTCGCTGTATCAGACCCATGCTCCGAAGCTGCAAGAGGCAGGGCTAATAACTTATGACGCCGATACGGGTGAGATAGCTCTTCGAGAGGATGCGCCGGAAGTTGAACCGTTCATCAGCAATGGCGATGACGAGTCAAAGTGGTATCAGTACTATGGCGCTGTAGCTTTCTTGAATGCCGTTTTGGTTATAGCAGCGATCGTCGGTGTGCCTCTGCTCAGTGCCGTTAATCCGTTAGTCATCGGACTAGTCGTCATCAGTTCATTTCTCGTGCTTTCTATTGCTCACGCGGTCTCCATGCGCCTAAGAAAAAACAATAAAACCTTCGACATCGGTGAGCCGTGAACGGAACTGTAGGCTGATCAAAAAGACACCCCCCCAAGGGTGTGTTATTCTTCGTCGTCGGCCGCACTGTCCGGCAGTAACTGATCAGGCGACCGCTTGTACATCGGAGTGCTCGCGAATTCCGAGATCCGTTCCATTTCGCTGTCGGAGATATGTTCCGGCATACACCGCTACCTGTAACTGTTACAGTTTAGTAATTGAGTTCATATTTGAGGTAGTCAGCTTCTTCTAGACGGTTGTCAGTTGTCGATGTCCAGAGCATATTTGCATCGGGCTTTCGGAAGTTAGTTATAAGTATCTGAATTCTGTGATCACTGTGAGCGCTTGTCCAGATGTTGGCTGGGGGAGTGGTCATACATATATTAGTAAGGCTGTAATATCTGTTCGTCAGTTACGATTTCGGGTGTCAGCCGCGCCTGGTCTGGTAGATATCAGTGACTTTCTCATGACTTGATTTTAATTTGAAGAGGACGGTAGTGCCTCAACAATTCTTCGTGGGGTCGGCGAAGCCATAGCAAAGTGTCTGACGCCAGTAGGCGTAGCTAGGGAGCTAAGACCGGAGTGAGCCGGAAAGGCGGTGTGAACGAAGCCGCTCCAGCTCACTGTCAAAGTGGAGAGAGCGTTCCGAGTCGACAGCGACTATACAGGGCACGAGCGTCCCTGAGGGGGGTGGTAAGGATTGGGCCGGTGTTGTGGGTGTCGGGTAGCTGCCCTCTCCGTTAGATTCTTACACGCAAGGGTGTATTGTTATAGTTGTGTTATTCTGGCATAGCTGAGCTTACCACCACAACGTACTAGAGCGACAGTAGCTGCTCAGATTGATCAAGTGTCAAAGCCAACGAAGGTACCCACTGACAGTATTTGAGAGGACGTTGTTGGTTTGGAGATTCAGGCGTAACGATTACAGTTAAAATAGCCCGCATGAGATTGTCAATTAGGATCCGTAGATACAGAACTATTGGTATGGATGTACAGAGAAGTTTGAGTGATCCTGTGGCTAAGTTCAGTATCCACATACGTCACAGAACAGTGTCATCCACAGTCCAAACCTAGCGAATAGCGAAGTAATTTGATCTTACTGCCGGGGACTATGAGTTTTGTCGAGTGCGAAGTCGCAGGATAGGCTGGTAAGTAACTGGGTTGTAATTTGCATAAGAATTACGTGTATAGAGACGTAATCTTTAATATAGTAATTACACCTTTCCGAGATATGCTCGATGTCAGCGCGGTAGAGAGAGAGTATAAATATCGTCTTAATATGAGATCAGGACTACTGGACCGGAGTCAGGATTCGCGGTTGACACACAAGTGTTTGAGTTTGTCAATATCAGGACATTTGAATGGAGTAACGACTGAATGATGACCTCAGAGGAGTGGGAGGACGTAGCAACAGACCCGGACTGGGAATCGGACCTAGGTTACGAGATGGAAGAACTCACTGTTGTCAAATCTTCTACAGATTCACAGTTGATATTTTTGCCAGAGCACGAGTCACAACTTGGTGAAGAAGAGTTCATTGTTATTCATTCGGACTCACTTCGAGATTTACGCCGATAGCTGAACGGCGCTGGTGACCGAAAGGATGTGCGGTTTGCTTACATGTGATAAGCTCTGATTAGTAGCAGCATTACAATGTGGCATCTGGGAAAGCGTGTGAGTGATGAAAGCAGTAGTCCTCGCAGCTGGGAGGGGAACACGACTCCAGCCACTGACTGATAACCTTCCAAAAGCGTTAGTCAAGGTAAACGGAGAGCCGCTTTTGACACACTGTCTTGACGAACTCGTTTCACTTGATGCGGACGAGTTTGTTATCGTCGTCGGATATCGCCAAGAGCAGATTATCGACTACTACGGGAACTCGTACGATGGAGTCCCGATAACGTATGTTCATCAGGAAGAGCCTGCTGGGCTAGCACACGCTTTATTACAGGCCGAACAAGAAATTGAGAATGATTTTATGCTGATGCTGGGAGACAATGTGTTTCGAGGAAACCTCGACACAGTCGTGCAACGACAACGGGAGCAACGCGTCGACTGCGCATTTCTGGTGGAAGAGGTCCCGGAGAACGAGGCGTCTCGGTATGGCGTTTGCGTGACGAATAAATACGGTGAGATAACCGATGTGGTAGAAAAGCCGGACGACCCTCCATCTAATCTGGTCATGACCGGCTTTTACACGTTTTCTCCAGCAATATTCAAAGCATGTCGCCTGGTTCAGCCCTCTGATCGGGGCGAGTACGAGCTCAGCGATGCCATTGATTTGCTGATGGACAGCGGAAGAACCATCGACGCCGTTCGTCTTAAGGGATGGCGTATCGACGTTGGATATCCTGAAGACAGAGATGCTGCAGAACAGCGTCTTTCAAAGGAAGCAGCCGCGCCGCCCACTAGCGGCGGGAATATCCAACAATAGCTCCACGTCTAAAGCGCTCCCAAATCACCGTTGTGTTGGTCCCGGTGAGCCGATGGCGAATTGTATGTGATTCGACTCATTGTTTTCGGGCGCCAAATTCAATGATCCAATTTCTGTGGCTTCTCAGTAGTGCCCAAGCTAGAACATCGTACACCACAGCTATTCATACGGGAACTGCTATTGGAAGCACCGTTCAGATTATCGGCCAACAGCACGCGCTAGCAGTAATATAACAAAACAGGAGGGGTGTATTAGCGTAGCTATGTGCGCTAGCTGGGTCCGACAGTTTGTGGGTGTGTTCGTCGTCTGGCTATCGACGACGCTGGGAGGTATGATGTTTATTGGTCGTTGGAACCCGTTATTGTATTACTTGCTCAGCTATGCGGGGTTTCTCTTTGCAGTTGAGCTCAGTAAACCAGATGGCCCTAGGCCGAAGAATCACAGGCGACTACGCTGGGTTTCCATGAGTGGGTTTGTGGTGTTTGTTTACGGGGTTGTATCGTGGGTACAGGCAGTTATTGCAACCATGCCGGCGTAGGCCAAACTCACGAATGTCGTTCCTAATAGTGACAGGTAGACTATACTAATATATTGAAGGCGATATCAACTTCATAGAAGGATTACATGGTATCAGTCAGCGTTGTCATCGCGACACTGAAGCCGCGGGATGAGATTGAAGCAATTCAGTGCCTCGAGCAACAGGCATTCGACGACTTCGAGGTTATCGTCTGCGATGAGAGCCCAGTAACCAGAGCACGGAATGAAGGGATCAGACGTGCCTCAAGCGACAAAATCGTGTTTCTCGATGATGATTCACGAGTCCGACCGGGATATCTTCAAAAAGCCAACGAAGTACTCGAAACAGAGGCGGCCTACGCCGGTCGAACCATTCACCCAGCAGATGATGTATTTGCCCGACATTTCACCGGTCATTACGATTGGGGAGACGATGCGTGCTACGTCAGACACTTCTGGGGGTGTAACATGGGCGTTCACAGGGACGTATTCAGGACCGTCGGTGGGTGGGACGAACAGATGGGGTGGGGTCACGAAGAAAAAGAACTTGCCAGGCGAGTCAGCAGCAAGTTTGATATTCTCTACGATCCCGAACTCATTGTCGATCATCCGTACGCGTCTTCTATTACCGAATACTGGCGGAAGCAGTATAAACTCGAAACGAAGAGTCCATACTACTGGTCAAAGTGTAACATCTCGCGGGCTGATCAACTAAAGAATATTTCCTGTGAAGCATTTGACCCACTGAATTACATCAGAATAACGCCAACAGCTACCGTGGTAGAGGCGGGGAGTACCGTTGCGAAGACAGCTGGGCGTCTTCGAGGGTTCCTTAGTCACCCCCAGCAAGAAGCGGATAGGGGCGAGGTACCAGAGATTGATCGGCCTTCACAGTCCGCAGACCCGTCAGAATAATCTTAGACTGATTCCGTCAGTGCTGGATTGGGGCAACCTGACAGCTACTGCAGCGATTCTATCCGTGGACAAAGTCGGAGGAGATTCTGTGTTAGTCACTCGCCGAAGCCATGTTCACCATATCCATCCTCACCGTATCCACGATAGAATAGCTCCCGCTTCACAAGCACTGCAGTGATAAACGAGAGACCAGTCGCGACGAGGGCAAGAACGGTCCGCCGGGTGGCCTGCTCCGACTCCATGGTCTTGGTCTCATCATCTGAAGGCATCAGTACCGTGGAATAGTCCTTCTTGCTCCTGTAGCTACGCTATGTCGGCGGCTATTTTGATCCATCGTTATCAGGAATCCAATGACGGGGCGCGTTTTAGTAAACAGGCCATACTGTCAGTCATGCTGTAGCATATCCTGCTGTTGATCGCCATGTGGTTTGGACAGGGGCCTAGCTACCACGTATATAGAGGGCACAGAAAGTAAACGCCGACTTGCGGCTGTCGTCGTATGTGTACTTGAGAGGGGAGAGTCAAGTCACGACCGAACATCTACGTAGTTGCTGATATGAGTGTTCTGATTGGGAGTCCGGCAAGTCCGAGTTAGTAGTCATATAACCACACCGTGCGTGTTCCAAAACCCCATGAGATGGGTGCGTACTGATACAGAGTTTCAGATATGGACCCAGTCGTATTAAGAGAGCGGCCGGTTGTTGCAGACTGCCAGAGTTAGCAGTACGAGGTTACTACTATTGGGGCTACTGTCCCACTCTCAACCGATGACGTACACTGTCGCAGTCATTGGGACTGGCGCAGATCCGGACGACCCGGATACCGACGGGTTCGCAATGGCATACAGACATGCAGGCGCGTACAGGCGGCTAGGTTCGTGTGAAATTACCGCATGTGCCGACGTCGTCCCGGAAAATGCCAAGAACTTCGGTGAACGATGGAATCTCCCAGACGGAAACATCTACACAGATACTGAAAAGATGCTCGCTGCTGTCGAACCCGACATCGTCAGTGTCTGTGTTCCGCCCCATATCCATGCACCTGTCGTGATGACGTGTGCTGATAGCGGGGTAATGGACGCGATCCACTGCGAAAAGCCAATGGCAACGAGATGGGAGGACTGTCAGACAATGGTGTCGGCCTGTAAGCGGGCCGGCATCCAACTCACGTTCAATCATCAACGGCGATTCGGGAAGCCCTTCCGGAAGGCCAAGTCGCTGCTTGAAAACGGAAAGATAGGCTCATTAGAGCGAATTGAACTTGGTGGAAAAAATCTGTTCGACTACGGGTCACACCTGTTTGACCTCTGTGGGTATTTCACTGATCAAGCAATGTCGAAGTGGGTGATGGCTGGGATCGAATACAGCGAGGAAAACGTACAGTTCGGGGCCCACAACGAGAATCAGGCTATCGCGCAATGGCGGTATACAAACGGTGTCAACGGGCTTGCATCGACAGGGGACGGTGGCATTGTCGACAGTCATATGCGACTGCTTGGTACAGACGGAGTAATAGAAATCGGCGGCGAGGTTCCCCTACGGCTCCGGACCGGGAAAAGCTGGACAACAATCGACACTGATGGAGAGGATGTGCATGGGCCCAACGAAACAATATTCGACGCTGCAAAACAGAAGCTCAGCGCTCGAATACCGGGAGTCACTGTAGAGAACACAAGACCCGAAACCTATATCGACCGTGCCATTGCGGACACCGTCGACGCACTTGCCACAGGCCGTGAACCCGAGCTTTCAGCAGACAATGCACTGCAGGCGACAGAGCTGATATTCGGGTGCTGGGAATCCGCTCGCCGGTGTGGGCGAGTCGATTTCCCGCTGGAGATCGACGATAACCCGCTGGAGTCGATGGTTGAAAGTGGACAAGTCCTCACCGCTGACAATCAGTAAACCCCAGTACACTCGACCAGTTGCAACCAAGAGGGGGTCGTCAGGAGACGCCCTGATAGTTCAGCGGTGTCGCAGTTATCCCGTTCATAACAAACAGAGGGTATCCAAAGTGTGTAGCAACGGAGAGTCTATGCAGGCACAGCAATGTAGAGTATTACGTCGGCAGAACACATTTCAGTTTAGCAGAGTGGCTCGACACAGACGTTACGAGGAGTTTGGACGACGATGCTAGATAAACTAAAACGGCTGATAAAGCGACTGCTCCCTGCCAGTGACGATGTCATGGAACAGGCTGTCAAAAGTGGCGTTTGGGTCGGCGTCATGAACGTCACTGAACGGGGGTTAGAGTTGCTGTTGCTAGTCATCGTCGCTTCACTGTTGTCCCCACGTGCATTCGGGTTGATGGGAATCGCGCTGTTGACGCTATCCTCACTCAAGAAATTCTCGGAGTTGGGCATCAAGTCTGCTCTGATACAGGCCGAGGAGGACAATGTCGACGACGAACTCAACACGGCTTGGACAATTGAGACAGCGAGAGGGACGGTAATTGGCGTAATCCTGTTCCTTGGGGCACCGTTTATAGCTTCGTTATTTAACCAACCTGCGGCGACCGACCTATTTCGGGTCATCGCCCTTTCGCCGTTTATTGTTGGGTTACAAAACCCTGCTGTCGTCTATTTTCAGAAGAGTCTAGATTTCCACAAAGAGTTCGTCTACAGAGTCAGCGGTGCGGTGGCATACTTCGTCGTCACCGTGGGTCTAGCTCTGTATGATCCAACCGTCTATGCACTGGCAATCGGATTCATCGCCGGCGACGCCGCCCGGTTTCTCGTCTCGTATATCGCAGACGGATACCGGCCATGGCCGTCGTTTGACCTCGATGTTGCAAAAAAGCGGTACAGTTTCGGGAAGTGGGTTACGGCCAATTCGATCCTCTATTTCCTGTACAGTAGAGGGGATGATGCGTTTGTCGGCTGGGCGCTCATGGCGAGTGCACTAGGGTTTTATCAGCTTGCCTACCGGCTTTCGAACGCGCCGGCGACCGAAATCACACAGACAATCTCCAGTGTGACGTTTTCGGCCTATTCGAAGGTACAGAACGATGTCGAGAAGCTCCGATCCGGATATCTCCAGACGCTCAGGATGACCACTCTGGCCTCGTTCCCAGCAGCTATGGGTATCGCGGCGGTCGCACCCGCATTCGTCGAAGCATTCTTCACCCCAGAGTGGCGACCGATGATCCCCGTAATGCAGTTGCTAGCTATCTATGGGCTACTGCGTTCGATGGGTGCGACGATGGGGCCAGTCTGGAAAGCGGTCGGACGGCCAGACTATATTGCTAAACTCTCCGCTGTACGTGTGACTCTCATTGCGATATTCATCTATCCAGCCACAATGATGTACGGAATCGAGGGGACCGCGGCCCTCATTACGGGCGTCTACATCTTCCCGATGATGCCGATAGACACCTATCTTATTTCCCGGACAGTTGAGGCGTCTCCAGTTCGAGTGCTCAGGGAGGTCTCGTATCCACTGGCAGCAAGTCTCGGGATGGCAGCTGCGGTGACCTACGTCTATCAGACAGTGACTCTCAACGCGCCGGTATTGGAGTTTATTCTGATGGTTCTGGTCGGTATCGGAGTCTATGTGGCCCTGGCTCTGGCTCTCATGTTTAGTTTCAATTGGGAAGTCAAGCAGAACCTCGAATCCATATTCGATACGTTGGCGTGATCAAAATGAAACAGGTAATCCAGATCAATTGGCTCGGCGAACGGAAAGGTAAAGCGCGATGAAGCGTCGAACAGTACTTGCTGGTGTCCTCCCGTTCTTACAGGGTGGGCGCTGGTTAGATCAGCTGTTGCTCGTTAATCAAGGTGAGATCGTTCAAAAGCGGTTCGTCGGCATTGCAGAGGGGGAGACGACTGAAATCGCCTCCATTGACAATGACGAGACAACCGTTTCGTCAAAGCACGAGGGTCAGCTTGGGCAATTACCCGAAAAAATATCGACGGCGGTCGCAACTTCGCTGCGGGAAACATACGACTCTGTACAATTCCAAGTCACAGTCGACCACGCTGACGGTGCTATCAACATGTTCAGCCGGACCGGATCGGTAGAGTACCGGGCGTCAAGAACGCTGTACAACGGAGTTACAGTGGGCGACCACATTTCGTTTCAAACATCTCTCCTGAACAGAGACACCATCATCTCGTTGTCGTGTCTGGCAAAGGAAGAAGAGTCGCTACAGCGTCGGTGCCGGGTTGACATCGAAGACCCGACCGGATAACGACAGGAGCGTTCGGCGTCACCCCCGGGTCGTGGACACTGCACAGCGAGGACGAGTCGGGGGCGGCCTATCGCATTTGGATTGGGAGCGGGCCCGGGATTACGGTAGCAAAGTGAGCCGGTTTTAGACGGTATAACAATACGTCCGACAGCGGTCCCACAAGTCAGAGATGTACACGCTGGAGTCTTTGAAACGTGGCCTCGATGAACCACACAAGATTTTCCAGGAGGTCAACCGCCTCTACTATCGCCGACTGCGGACGTGGCCGTACAACCGCGACGGCATCGACGTCTTTGCTAGGGACTGGGACCACCTCCTCATTCTGGATGCGTGTCGCTACGACATGTTCAAGGAGCAGAGCTCGCTTCCCGGGACACTGGAGTCAGTAGAATCGAGGGCCTCCGACACAAAGGAATTCCTCAAAGCGAACTTTCACGGGCGCAAGTTCCTCGATACGGTGTACGTAACGGGAAGCCCGATGTTGCACAGGCATCGAGACAAGGTAGAGACGCGGTTTCACGACATCGTCGACGTGTGGAGGGAGGACGGCTGGGACGAGGAGTACCGGACGGTCCTCCCAGAAACGATGACCGAAGCCGCGATACAGGCGAAAGAGCGGTACCCCAACAAGCGACTGCTGGTCCACTACCTCCAGCCACACTACCCGTTCCTCGGGCCGACCGGACAGGAAAATTTCGACCTAGACAGGCTTAATTTCGAGTGGTACAAGCTCCTCAGCGGCGAAATAGACGTCTCCGACGAGGTCGTCAAGCGTGCGTTCAGGGAGAACCTCGACGTGGTGTTGCCCGAGGTTGAGCGGCTCTTCGACGAGTTTTCGGGGAAGACGGTCGTCACCGCTGACCACGGGCAGGTCATCGGTGAGCGGAGTTTTCCGGTGCCGATAAGGGAGTATGGACACCCGGGTGGGGTGTACGCCGACGGGCTGGTCACGGTCCCGTGGCTGACATACGAGCGCGGCGATCGCCCAGAAATCACTTCTGAGAATCTCGCCGGTTCCGACACGTCCGAACAGGACGAAGAGACCGCCCGCGAGCGACTCGGGCATCTCGGCTACGTGAACTGACTCGAGACCAGGTCGCGTCGTCGCCGGACCGGAACCACGCGACTGAGGCCCGGTAAGCGAGTCGGGAACTGAGGTCGCCAGCGTTACACTCTGCCGCATCTTGCTGTTAATACCTTCTTACTTCTGGTCCTGCTCGGCAATATCGGCTGGCGTTCGATAGTTTTACTGTCATTTTTGTTTGTAATTTTCTTTTAATAATGATATGCAAGATAGATTGCATGGGTGGCAAGTACTTCAAAAGCCACCTAACCCGCAACAACGAATAAAATAGTAAATAGGGATTACCGGAGTGTGACCAACGAAGAACAGAATCGCTCGCACGACAGTGAGGAGGTGTCGCGGGAGGACAGGAGTCCGACAGACGCGACCGTCGTAGACCGCCGCACGTGCCTGAAATTAGCAGGTATTGCCACCGCGGCCCTAGCGGGATGTACCGGTAAAGGTGGTCCTACCACGGGCAGTTCGGCGGCACAGTTCGGCTACGGCGGCGAGCCCGCAGTGACGTCCCAGCTCGCCGCGGTCGACGTTTCGGAGGTGGCCGGGGACGCCAGCGTGGCGAAGTCGGTCAGCAGCCTCGACGTGGGTTCTCGGCTCTCGACGACGCTGTCTCCGGGCTCGTCCGATCTCTTCGCGTTTCGGCCCGACACCGAGGACGTGACTGTCACGTTCACGCCCGGCCCCGACACGGGGCCCGCGGCCCTCGGGGTGTTCAACCCCGACGGTGAACTGGTGTCACAGGCGTACGCGAGTTCGGCGGCCCCGGTGTATCTCCCGGAATCACTCTCTACCAGCGCGACACATTATCTGCAAGTCATGGACGTCGGTCGGGGCGGTGGCGATTACTCGCTGGCCCTCTCGACCGGCACCACGACGCAGTCCCAGTCCCCGTACGAGGGGACGGTCCGGTCGATTCCGGGCCGTATCCAGGCCCAGAACTTCGACATCGGCGGCGAAGGCGAGGCGTATCACGACACGTCCGCCGGGAACATCTACGGGTCCGCCAGCCGGGACACCGACGTGGACATCCGACCGACCGGGGACGAGTCCGGGACGTACAACGTCGGCTACTTCCAGGCCGGGGAGTGGCTCGAATACACGACCGACGTCTCGCCGGGGACGTACGACATCAGCCTGCGAGTGGCGTCGGCGCTCTCGGACGGCCAACTCGAACTGTCCCTCGGCGACCGGACCCTCGCGACCGTCACCGTGCCCAACACGGGCGACTGGACCTCGTGGGAGACCGTCACGGTAGAGGACGTCGAGATAACGGCCGAACAGCAATCGACGCTGCGGGTCGAGGCGCTGGATTCCGGCGTGGAGTTCAACTGGGTCGAATTCGAGAAAGTCGACGTACAAGACCCGTACAACGGGACGGCCGCGACGATTCCCGGCCGTATCCAGGCCCAGAACTACGACACTGGTGGGGAGGGCGTCGCCTACTCCGATACGACGGCCGGCAACGAGTACGACACCGGGTATCGCGACAGCGACGTCGACATCCGGGAGACCCAGGATAGCACGGGTGAGTACAACGTCGGCTACTTCGAGGACGGCGAGTGGCTCGAATACTCCGCCGACGTCTCGCCGGGCCAGTATGACATCAGGGTCCGCGTGGCGACGACCCGTGACGACAGACAGCTGCGGTTCACGCTCGGCGAGCGGACGCTCGGAACAGTAGACGTCCCAAACACGGGCGACTGGACGGCGTGGACGACCGCGACCCTAGAGGACGTGACCATCGACGCCGACGGACAGCAGGTCCTCCGGGTCGAGGCCGTCGGCTCCGGCATCGACTTCAACTGGGCCGAGTTCGTCGTCGCCGGCAACCAGCCGTACGACGGCGTCCCGGTTCTGCCGGGCCGAGTGCAGGCCCAGAACTACGACCTCGGCGGCGAGGGCGTGGCGTACCACGACACCACCGCCGGGAGCGAGTACGACCTCGACTACCGCGACTCCGACGTGGACATCCGGCAGACACAGGACGTCTCCGGCGAGTACAACGTCGGCTACTTCGAGGACGGTGAGTGGCTCGAATACACCGTGGAGGTGCCGGCCGGAACCTACGACGTCGACGTCCGCGTGGCGACGACCCGTGACGACAGGCAACTGCGGGTGTCGCTCGACGGCGAACGGGTCGGCACGGTGGCCGTCCCGAACACGGGCGACTGGACCGCCTGGGAGACGGCGACGCTGCCGGACGTGACGGTCGATTCCGGTGGCGAACACGTCATCCAGGTCAAGGCGGTCGGGTCCGGTATCGACTTCAACTGGTTCGAGTTCCGGGAGGCGACCGAAACGGAGACCGAGACCGCGACGCCGACGGAGACCGAGACGGCCACACCGACTGAAACGGCCACGCCGACAGAGACGGAAACGGCGACGCCGACACCGACGGAGACCGAGACCGCGACCGACGACTTCGGCAGCGAAGGCTACGGAATGGGTGGGTACGGGGGTACCCAATAAGACAATGGCAGAACGATACAACACGCCCGCGGAGGGCACGCTAGACTGGCACGTACCGCTCAACGAGAACTTCAAGAAGCTCGACAACCACGTCGAACTCCGGGACGCCGAATCCAACATGGACCAGTATTCGCCCAGCGCCGGTGCGAAGTTCCTGGCGACGGATACGGGGACAGTGTATCTCGGAGACGGCGACACGTGGAACCCCATCGGGGACATCACACCCTCGTCTACGGGGTCGAAGACCGCCGACGACGGGACGATAATTGCCCCGCCCGGCGACCTCCAGTCCGCAATCGACGACGCGTCGAACGGCGCCGAATGGGGCAAGCGGCCGACCCAGACCGTCCGGTTGGTCTCGGGCGAGAACTACACCGTGTCGGACACGATTAAGCTCCGGCGCGGCGTCCGACTGGAGTGCAACGGCGCCAGAATCGTCCCCTCCGGCGACTTCGACGTCATCGAGATGTACCGGGAGAGCCAGCTCATAGAGCCACATATCGACTCCCGGAACCAGGGCTGGAGTTCGACCCAAATCGTCGTCGGTGCCGACGACGCTGCGAAACTCGAAGCCGCAAACCGGGCCTGGGTCCGGGACGCCTACCTCATGGGCGACAAGGGAGAAGGAACGGGTCTCCAGTTCCGCGGCGGAAGCGGTGGCCCCTGCTCGATGCAGTGGGCGACCGGGACTATCAACGGGTTCAAGCGTGCGATAGACCTGTACGCGGCGGGTGGCGACACCAGTGGTCAGGGCGACTGGTCGAACGGCAACCACTTCGAGGGGCTCATCCGGAACTACGAAATCGGGGTCTCGATGCGGTCGGAAGGTGCAGCCGTCACAGGCAACTCCTTCCGCCTGCAGGCCCAGCCGAACCCGCGAGTCAGTAAATGGCTCTGGTACATGGAAGACGACCCCCGCTCCAGCTCTCAGCGCGGCGACTCCTCCTACGTGAAGAAGGGCAACGCCATGCTGGTGAAGTCCTGGGACAACATCAATTACGAGAAGAACCCGTACTACGACAGCAGTGACCGCAAGCCCCCGGTGTGGTACATCGGGAAGGGCAAGCAGTACGCGAACTCGCTGTACGACTTCGGTGGCCTGATGGGCAACCAGTACATCGTCAACAACGCCGACACCCCCGACAGAAACGGTATTCTCACCGGTCACGGCGGGCACGTAACGGGGACGACGGAGTGGAGCCAGCCGCCGAACTACCAGCGTAACGACAGCCGGAACTGGCACCACGAGTCACGGAACGCGTAACGCGTAACTCGTAATTCGTACCGACCGCTGTCCAGAAGCCCCCGGTTTCAGCTGTTCTCGGACTCCGGGTGCCATCTGCGACTATCGTTTCGGTCATATGCGGGGTTGAACCGGAGCTGTGTCGTTCCAGTGACCTCGCCGCCGTGTGCGGTGAAGATTCCGTTTCGGTCGGGATTGTCGGAGTTGTTCACGATGAACTCGTTTCCCAGCAGACCGCTGAAATCGTAGATGGAGTTCCCGTAGCGGGTCCCTCGGCCGAGATACCATATCGGCGCCCGTCGGTCCGAATCAGAGCTATAGGGGTTATTCGCGTTGTAGTTGTTGACGTCCCACGGGTACACGAAGAGGGTGTTGCCCTTCATCAGGTAGTTCTCGCTGTCTCGGTCGCTTCGGGGGTCGTCAGCCATCCACAGGAGCCATTCGCTCCGCTTGCTGTTTGCCTGTACTTGCGCCCTGACCGTGTTCCCGCTGACCGCCGCACCGTCCGACCGCATGCTAATCGCGACACGGTAGTTCCGAATAGTGCCCTCGAAATGGTTGCCGTTCGACCAGTCGCCCTGACCGCTGGTGTCGCCGCCCGCCGCGTAGAACTCCAGTGCGGTGTCGAATCCGTTGAGTATCCCGCTGGCTGCCTGCATCGAACACGGTCCGTCCTGTCCGCGAAACTGCAAGCCGGTGCCCCGTCCCGGCTCACCGAGCAGATAGGCGTCCTGTACCCAGGCTCGGTTCGACGGTTCTAGCTTGTCGGACTCCCTGGTTCCGACAAGGACTTGAATCGACTGCCAGTCCATGTTCCGCGTGTCGATGTGGGGACGGACTAGCTGTGTCTCACGGTGGAGTTCGAAAACGTTGAAATCGCCGGAGGGGACGATTCTGGCGCCGTTGCAATCCAGCCGGACACCGGATTTGAGGGTGATTGTATCGGATATTTCGTACGTTCGCCCGGAAACGAGACTGATAGTCTGTGTGGGTTGCTGACCGAAGTTGGAGTTCGTCGCGGTCGCATCGATTGCCGCCTGAAGCTCGCCCGGCGGAGCAATCACCGTTCCGTCGGCCGTCCGAGTGAAACCGTTCCGAACGACGTTGACCGATGCGCGTCGCTGCCACTCGTTCCCGTCGCCGATGTACACCTGTCCGGTGTCTGTCGCGAGGTACTTCGCACCGGTCTTCGGCGTGTACTGACTGCGGTTCTCCTCTGTGTCCCGGATTTCGACGTCGCCGTCTATCCGCGAAAAGTTCTCGTTGAGCAGTACGTCCCAATCCTGTGCACCCCGGGGCGGTCGGTTGTACGCGTGGTTCGCTGTGTTATCGGCCACAATATCTGTGTGCAGGACTCCCCGGGTGAAAATTATAATACGGCTACCGAAACGCTGTCCCCGCTATAGATATCCCATCTCTTCGAGATGCTCCGCAGTGGCTGCATCTATGTCGTGTTCGCTGCCGGCTGTCTCGCCCTCGAGAATCGAGTCGATTTTCGACCGGGCCTCGGACGTGTCGAATCCGGGGAGCCCGTACGACGCGTGTCCGGGCGTGAACATCTTGTACGATTCGAAGACACGATTGCCGTGTCGGACCTGTTTCCCGAACGGCTTCTGTAGCAACAGGACGAGGTAGATGAGCGAGGCAGTGACCTGTGACCCCTCCACGAATACGTGACCACCGTTCGCATCCCAGAGACTCTGGATGGTCCGCTCAAATCCGCCGGTCAGCTGGAGCAGCCGTTCGAGCGGGTCGGCAAGGGTCCCGTACCGGATGTGCCGGAGGTGATTGTATCCAGTTTCGCGGTCAGCGCCATCGATAACCCCGTCCGTCTGTCCGATGTCGACGGGGCGTGCCATCGCGTCGGCGACGGTCGGCACCAAGTCGACGTGGTGGAAGAGCCCATCGGCCCGTCCGGGTTCGAGGTCGGGATGGATGAACGTCGTCGGGACGTAGACGACTTCGGGCGTGGCAGCGTGTGTGTGGCCGAAGAACCCGTACTCGCCGAGGAGTTCACCGTGATCGCTCGTGTAGACCACTAACGTGTCGTCGGCGAGCCCGCGCTCTTTCAGGACACCGAGGACACGCTGGAATTCCTCGAACGAGCGTTCCACGCCCTGCTCGTAATCGATTCGTGCCTGTTCGGGTTGATTCGAAATCCTGTCGAAGTATTCGGCGGCAGTCTCGTCCGCGTACTCGTACTGGTCCCACTCGAACCCGTTGTACGGCGCATGTCCGCCGGGACGGCGGACGACGTGGACGAACGGCGGCTTCGCTTCCTCGATAGTCGTCCGCGCCGGAGAGCCGAAGATATCTGCGATGCCGTCGTTCATCCCTCCCTCGGACCCCATCGACGTCTTGTGTGTCTCGATGTCGAAGACGGACCGTACGTCAGGGGGTACTGTGTGTTTGAAACTGTGGATTCCGCTCCGCGGCGGTAACAATCCGGTCAGTAGGCTCCCGAACGACGTCGGGGTATGAGTCGACGCTGCGATGGTCTTGTGCGTCGGCCCGAAATCAGACAGCGTGTCCGCAATCGAATCGTATCTAACAGCGTCGTCGACGTAAATGAGGACGTTTTCGACATCCAAGTGCATTCTATCTGTCCCCAAGACTATCGGGAGCAAAGTAAGAGAGGTGTTAATCAACTGTACGGACGGCGCGCGCGAGGGTTCGAGTTCAAGCCACGATTGCAACTGTAGCGAGCCGACCGGCAGTATTACTAGTCAGTTCCTACTTGTGGATGGTATCCGTCCTGACCCGGTGGAGCAGACTGGCTAGCGTGTGTGCCGCCCTGTAGGTGTACTTCCCGCCGTATGCGACGAGAGCGTACACGAGCCGCGATCTATCAAGTGGATGGTATCGGAGCGCTTTGAGGAGGTATTTTTTTGCATCAGCGTAGTAGCCGTTTTTCAGCGCCTCCTGCCCGAGTGATTCGGTCGTCGCGGCCATGAACGCCCGCTCACATCGCCACCCGTACTCCGCGGCGAGGTCCCTATGTTTTTCAATGAACAGCGGGTACGAGATGTCGCGTTTCTCCTCGAAGTTGTCGCTGATGCTGTCTTCTCCGGTCTTGCGGCGCCGAGTGGTGAGCGCCTCGGGGACGGTTTTGAACTCGCAGTGACGGGACAGGCGCAGCAGCCAGTCGCGGTCCTGCCAGCTCGGGAAGTCTGTATCGGGGAGCCCAGCGGCCCGAACGACATCCCGACGTACCATTAGGGTGGTGAATTCACCGAGGGAGCGACCGCGGAGCATCTCTTCGGTGACGTCCCCCTCCAGCGAGAAGGTGACGGTGCGCACGTAATCGTCGTACACGTACTCGGACCCCGTGTAGACGACACCGACCTCCGGGCCGGCCTCGCGGAACGCCGCCACTTGCTTTTCGATTTTTGACGGGGCCCAGTCGTCATCGTCGTCGAGGAAAGCGATGTACTCGCCCGTCGATTCGCGTATCCCCGTGTTTCGGGCCTCGTTTGCACCTCTGTTTTCCTCGTGTCTGATTATCTCGACGGTCAGTTCGTCGAACGAGAGCGGACTGAGCGTGTCCGCCGCCGGGGTCGGTGAGTGGTCGTCGACAACGACGAGTTCGATGTGGCTGTACGTCTGCTCCTGAACGCTCTGGACGGCGTTGCGAAGGTTTTCTGGACGGTCGTACGTCGGGAGGACAACACTGACGAGCGGGTCGTTCATACCTGTTGGACGTGTTCTGCTGTGTCAGGAGACTCGGTCGAGTGTGCCGTCCGGTGCCACGTCGTGGGCCGGCGTCGCTGTGGTTCTCGTAGTATCTTGACGGTGCAGTGGGCGAGTGTCACTGTAGGTACCCTAGGTCTTCGAGGCGCTCTTTCTTGGTCGCGCTGATGGTGGTTTCGTCCGACGTGCCGCGAGCGAGGCGACCGAGTTCGTCTCGGAGGTCTGTCCCGAGGCGCTCACAGATGTCCGGGTGCATCGACGCGATGTCAATCCGTTCGGTAGGGTCCTCATCGCGGTCGTACAGTTCGGTGTCGCCCGGTGCCTCGATGAATTTCCAGTCAGTGGTTTTAATCGCTCGAAGCGGGCGGTCGAACCGCGTCGCGGTCTCATCGAACGACTCCACGGCCTCCCGGAGCGCATCCATCGACGGCTGCGGGACGAGATACTCGGCGATTGCGCTGTCCCGTACGGGGACGGTTCCGTCTCGGGGAACCAAACTGTGCGTCGAAACGTCCGTATCGGCCGGCGGCTCAGCGCCCGCGAGGTCTGTAACGGTTGGATACAGGTCCCGGAGTTCGACGGGTCCCGAAACTTCTCTATCGTTGAATAGTTCCGGGTATCGGATGATGAGCGGGACGTGAATCAGCGTCTCGTAGAGGCAGTACTGGTGGTCCATCAGCCCGTGTTCGCCGATGTTCTCCCCGTGGTCCCCGACCAGAATGATGGCGGTCTCGTCGAGAATACCCTGTTCGGCGAGTGTATCGTACAGCCGTCCGAGTTGCGTGTCAAGATACGCCAGTTCTGCCTCGTACAGGCTTTTGAATAGTTCTATATCCGCGTCAGTTAGCTCCCGGTCGCCGGCGACGTACTGCCAGGGGTCCTGGTCGAGGTTCGAGACGCGTGACGGGTCGGCACCGTCAGGCAGGTACTCGTCGAGAAAGGGTTCGGGCGGCTCGTAAGGAAGGTGGGGTTCGACGTAGTTCAGGAAGTAGAAGAACGGGTCGTCCGCCGTGCCGTTCTGCTCCAGCCATTTGACCGTCCGTGAGGTAGTGTGGCGTGCCCCATCGTCGTGGCGCTCCGCGAGGAACTTCGCGTAGCCGGTAGTAAGCGCGCCTTTGAGGAGGTCGACCGGGCCTTGCCCCCGAAACACGTCCAGAATGGTGTCGCCAGTCGCCGTCGTGTTCCGGTTGCTGATAACGCTCGAAAGCTCGGGGGCGTCCCAGAACAGGTCCCACTTCATCGAGAACTCGTCGAAGCCGGCATCGAAGCCGAACTCCGGACTTATCCAGACGTTGCCCGAGATGCCCGCCGTTCGGTAGCCTGCGTCGGAGAGTCGGGACGCGAGCGGCTCGGAGTCCGGGTCGAAGATGTGGTTCCCGGCGTGGACGCCGTGTGATGACGTGTACTTTCCAGTGAACATCCCGGCGTGGGAAGGGAGCGTCCACGGTGCAGTGGCCGTCGCGTCAGTGAACGTCGTTCCGTCATTTGCAATACGCGACAGCGTCGGCATCAATCCGGATTCGAGACCCGGAAGCACCGTGCGCGCACGTGCTGTATCGAGAACTATCAACAGCACGTTCGGCCGTTGCTTCGGTGACATTGGCACCCAGTTTTTCACCGACGGGTATAGTTATACGAGGTAAAACCGACCAATCTGCTGCTACTTCGCGTACAGTGTTTCATTCACCGATAGAGTCTGCCGGCCACCGGCGGAAGAATCGCTGGACTTCACAGACGTTCGATGCACAGCCGGTGTACGTAGTCATTAACAAACAGTCAACACCGAATCTGACGTAGTAATGAGCGAGTCAACTACTCCGCCTAATATCATCTGGATTACTCTCGACAGTATTCGCTACGACCGCACTACGTTGGATGGGCACACGCGAGCGACGACGCCGAACATGGAGCGTATCGCCAATCAGCCGGGCGGAGTCAGTTTCAGTAGTTGCATTGCCGCCGCGAACTGGTCGCTGCCGTCGGCAGCATCGATACTCACCGGAACCTTTCCCGAACACCACCGGACGGGCTACGGTACGAACAAGCTTCCAGAGGGCGTCAGCACCGTCGCCGAACGCCTTCAGGAGGCCGGGTATCAGACGGTCGGTGTCTCGGCGAACCATTACTTCAGCGAATCTACCGACCTTTCCCGTGGGTTCGAGACGTTCAAACACATCAATCCGAGCGACCTGTTCAGAGAGGTCGGCCCGCTTACGCTGCTCCGGTTCCTCGGTAACGTGCGGTCCCATTCGGGCGGTCTCAGTACGGAGAAGACGAAACACCGGCCCGACTTCTTCGTCAACGAAATCGTAAAGAAGCAGGTCTCGTCCCGAGCCGGGACGGATGACCCGTTCTTTATATCCGCACACTACCACGGCGCACACCTCCCGTACTATCCGCCGCCGGCGTGGCAGGACCAGTTCGCGTCGGACCTCGTCGAATCGCCACGGGCAGCGAGCGAGCGGGCCTTCGAACACACCGCCGACCTGCACCGAGGAATCGCCAACGTCAGCGAGTTCGGCGAAGCGGACTGGAGCGCTTTGAACGTGATGTACGACACACTCGTCGCGTACTCTGATTCGCTGATTGGAGAGCTCTTCGACCATCTGAAGACGCTTGACTTCGAAAACACCGTGTTCGTCGTGACCGCCGACCACGGTGACCTCCTCGGGGAGTGTGGCCTGCTCGGTCACAAATTCGTCCTTCACGACGGGTTGGTTCACGTCCCGGCCGTCGTACACGGGCTCGATTCAGTGGCCGATAAACAGGACGAACTCGTCCAGCATGTCGACATCGTCCGAACGCTTGTCGAGTGTGCTGGCGGCGATACGACCGGTTTCGATGGCATCGACCTCCGGAACGAACGACGGACAGCGGCACTCAGCCAGCGGGCCGCCGACATCCAGGGCCCACTCTCGGCGATACAGGAGCACGACCCGTCGTTCGATACCGAGTACTTCCACGACGCGGCGCTCAGTTCGCTCCGGACCCACGAGTTCAAATATCAGCAGAGTTCGGAAGGTGACGTGCTGTTCGAACTCCCCGATGAACAGTCAGACGTCTCTATGTCGTACCCCGACCGCAGGGACGAACTCAAGGCGGACCTCCAGCGGCGACTGAGCGAAATCGACAGTCAGAAAGTCGACGGGGAAGCGGCCGGGTTCAGCGACGACATCAGAGACCAACTGTCCGACCTGGGATACTTAGTCGAGTAAGACCGCTCCGAGAGCAGCGTGCCGAGCCGGATTATTCGGTGGTCCCCTCATCCACTTGTGGCGATACTCTCCAAGCTGTGTACCCGCCGTTCACGTATATTTTGTTCGCCGTCGAGTCCCGTTCTAATTCATTTAGATGGGACTCGCCATACCGGAAGAGGAACTCCTGCTGTTCCGGGGTGTAGTGGGAAGCAGTGTGTCGTTTGCGGTCGTACGTCTTCGTCACGAGATACGCACTGCCGTACGTATCCGCCGCCCTCACATCCGGTCCGGTGTATCCCAACGCATCCGGAACGTCGTTTTCCGTAGTGATGCCTCTCGGCCACAGGCGGTCGTGGTTGCTCGACAGCACGAACTCCTTCATTTTGTGTGACGTATCCATCGAGTATACGGGCTCTCCGAGGTCGTAGTTCGTCGACAGATACTGCGTCCCGTCGTACTCAGCGTGGGTGAGATGCCGGTTCGGCTCGTATGCCGCTTGGGCACCTAATCCAGCCGCAAGAAGCACGACGAGTGCGGACAAGACTATCAGAGATGACCGCTGTCGCTCGAAGAGATGGAGAATGAACATCCCGATAGCCACTGCGGCAAAGAGGATGGCGTAGCGTGACAGACGGATGTGGCCCTTGACGACGAGGTCACGGAACAAGAAGAGCACTGCCAGCGTTACACCGGCCATGAAATGTGTCGCGCCAAGGCCCCAGTCGTAGCGGTTGTTTCTGCGGAGGAAGGCCACGAGAACGAGTAGGAGAAAGAGGCCGGCGATCAGGAAGTAGAGGAACACGCTGCCGTAGAGGTCGACGAACTTCCAGGCTAACTGCACCGGAGTGAACGAAACCGACGTGGCTTTCGCCAGTTCCTGGGCCGCCGGGCTCGGACCTTTGTCCGGTCCGAACATGTTGTACATGGACACCTTCGTTTGTCGGAAGCCCTGTAACCAGATGAACTGAAGCGGCAGGAAGAGGGCACCCAGACGGAGACTGAGCGTCTCGATTGAGCTATCGAAGAGGCCTCGGTACAGAATTGAATACGCCGCCGTCACCGTAATCATCCCAATCATGAACAGCGTCGTCATCGGGTGCATGTAGATGACCGCGAGACCCAGCGTAACGAGAAGTAGGAGGTACGTCTTCTCGTTCGTCTGGCGGTACCGTTCGAGTACGAACAAAACGACCGGGAGTAGCATGAAGGACAAGATGGCAGGATGTGCCGAGAGGTGGAACGTGGTGTACAGGAGCGGCGCACCGACTGCTAGTCCGACTGCGATGCTCTCCCGCCGCTGACTGAACAGACGGATGACAGCCCCGATGGCCACGATATGTAGTAGAGTAAACGCGAAATTGATGCCGTACTGGGTGCTCGTCAGCGGAAGGCCCAGCATGTTTAGTTCCGCCATCAGAACGTGTTCGCCGGGATACCAGATGCCGGGGAGGCTCCCGGTTTCGACGATACCCTGGACGTCCCCGAGATGCCGAAGTTTGTCAGCCTCACCGCGTCCATAGAGCTTGTACCCTCGGGCAACTGGCAGGAACGTGTATATGAGGTAATTCGCCAGCAAGAGGGCCAGTCCGTGTCGCCAGAACGTGGTGCCAGTCGTAGCGGCGACAAACAGCAGTACGATGCTGCCGGCTAGTATCGCATAGAAGAGGAGCCAGTACGCCGACGGGAGCGACTCGACAATTGACGTTTCGTATCCCGTCGCCAGTTGGGTGCGAAGAAACAGCGCACCCTCTGCGAGGAGGAGGCCCGAGAGAACGACGGCGAGAGTCGCTTGCAGATGGCTATCGGTAAACCCGACCAAGTTGTCGAGACGGCGTTCGAGATTATTTACGATACTCATCGCTGGTGGAGAGAGATGAAGTCACTACCAGTGACACGGTTCACGTCCGCTTGTTCGGGTTTGTAACAATAAGTAAACGCAGCATAACGGGCCGTCGGCGCGGGTCGGACAGGGTCGGCAGTGCCGCGGACGACAGTGTCGTGCATATCGGTGTCAGGCATCGTTTTCGTATTCTCCGGCGTTGTTCTCCCGTCTCTGTCGGCCGTCGAGAGAGCGATACAGCCGAGTGTAGCGGGAGACCATCTGTTCGACGGTGAACACGTTTCGGACACGGTCGCACCCCTGCTCCCCGTAGCGCTCCCGGGTCGCGTGGTCCGCGAGCTCTCGCATCGCCGCTGCCATCTGTGTTGGCTCATCAGGTGGAACCAACCGTCCGGTCTCACCGTCGAGGACGACTTCCCTCACGCCGTCGATGTCCGTGGCGACAACTGGGCACTCCGCAGTCATGGCTTCGAGGATAGTCACCGGCAGTCCCTCGAAGGCCGATGCAGAGACGAAGGCATCGGCAGCCGCGTAATACCCGTGAATCTCCGGGACGCGTCCGGTGACCGTCACAGCCTCGGACAAGCCCGCGCTCTGGACCTTCTCTCGGAGCGATGCTTCGAGCGACCCCCACCCGACGATGAGAAGGTGTGCCGACGGCACGCTGTCGATGACCTCCCCCATCGCCTCGATGAGCGTCGACTGTCGCTTCTGGGGTTCGTATCGGGCCACGTTGAGATAGAGCGGGTCAGAGTCCGAAAGGCCCCACTCTTGGCGGACGGCACGTCCGTCAGCGGCGTCCACGGAGCCGGCGAAGGCGTCCACGTCAATCCCGTTGGGAATCGTGCTCCACTGCCGACCAGTATCGTGGTGAAAGACCTCGCTCTCACCGGTGAAGGCCGTCTGAACGCCCTCCGAGACGGCAACGGTCCGGGAGTCGAGCGGTCGGGTGAGACGTTCCGCCACCCGCTCGATTGGATGGTAGTTCGCCGGGACGTTGTGCTGTGTGCTCACGATGTGGTCGACGTCGGCCACGGAGCCGACGAGTCGTCCGAGCGATTGTGAGTACGGCAAGTGGCAGTGGAGGATATCGAACGATGTCCGGCGGAAGAACCGGAGCATACGCGGGAGCGAGCGTGGGTCGAACTGCGGGAACTCCCCGACCGCTCCGAAGTCGACCACGCGCGCGCCTGCGTCTTCGAAGTCCGTCCGGAGCGTGTCGTCACCGCCGAAGAAACAGACCGTGAAATCGAACGGTTGGTCTCGCGCTTGCTCGACGAGGTTCAGGACGATAGTCGGTGCGCCGTCAGGCGCGAGTTTGTTGATGAGAAAGCAGACGCGAACAGTCTCGTCCGGGGATTGGTGGGAGGCGTCGTCGTAGCTGTCGGTGCCCGCGGTGGGAGCTTCGTGTGTCGTGTCCGAGCGGCTCATTGCTCGTGCTCCGTGTTCGAGCCGGCGGGTATCACCTGCTCTTCGGCCTGGTCGCTGTCGACCTGCTGTTGGGAGGGCGTCGACGTGGAAATAGTACCGAGGGCCTGTGTCGTCTGCTCGACCGTTTCGGACCAGTCGTATTCTCGCATCACTATCTCCCTGCCGGCCTGGCCGAGCTTTCGTAGCGCATCTCTGTCGTCGAGCATCGAAGACATGGCCTCGGCTAGTGCCGTCGTGTCCCCAACCGGTACCGTCTGGCCAGCCTGCTCGATTACCTGTTCCGTCTGTTCCAGTCGGGTGCTGAGAACGGGCGTGGCACACGCCATAGATTCCATGACGCTTCGCGGGAATCCTTCTGTTCTACTGGCAAGTACAAACAGATCCGCGGCGCGGTAGACCGCCGGCATCTCCTGATACGGAACCCGCTCCAGAAACCGTATCGACTCGCGCATATTCTCTCGCTCGACAATCTGTTCTAGCTTGTCCCGAAGCGGTCCGTCACCGCACAAAAACAGTTTGGCCTCGGGGATGTTGTCTTGGACTATCTGAAACGCTTTCAGAACGTCCCGAGGCCGTTTCCCTTCGACCAGACGACCGACGAAAACGACTGCCGGACCAGTCGCATCGGTTATCCGGTCGTACGTTTTGCCGACTGGCGTGAATCGGTCGACGTCAATCCCGTTGTGGATGACGCGGATATCGGACGAGACACCGAGGTCCCGGAGGCGCTCGCGTTCGAGTGCAGTGTAAGAGAAGAGTACGTCCGCCGCGTTGTATGTGAACCGTCCGACAGTGTTGAGGTGGAACCGCGAAAACCATTCGGGGACTCGTTGCGACATGAGTCCGTGACACGTGACGGCGAGCGGGATGTCGGTCACCCGGCTGTAAGCCGCCGTGAGGTTGCTCGAAGAAAACAGGTGTGAGTGAGCGTGTACCACGTCGTACTCCCGAGCGTTGCGGAGGTACTTCACCGTCCCGGCGAACAGCGCGTTACCGAACAGTTCGATACGCGGCGACAGACGGACGAGGGTGTACCCGGCTCTCTGTTCGGTCTGTGGCAGAGACTGGTCGTTCGAGACGGTCAGGACCGTCACATCGTGGCCCATCTCGGCCTGGTCGCGGCTTAGAGCGTGTATGTGATAAGGTGCTCCCCCAACTTTGTCCGGAAAGATATCTTGGGCGACACGTAGGATGCGCATTCTGTGCAGGACGCTTGCTGTCCGATACTTATTGTTAAGCCTGTGCTTTCCAGGGTATCACAGTCCTAACCGCGTAACTGCTCCGGAGCGGAATTCGCGCGTTGACGAGTTTGTCGCCAAATTCCGTCGTAGTCTCCCGACCAGTTTGCGGACCATCCCACAGCGTGCGGTACGGCAAAGATACGAGAGATGCCTCGGGGTAGGAAGATAGTAAAAAAGCCTACTGACCGAGACGATGTCGATATGACAGGGCAGAGGCCGCTGGCGTTCTACGTTCCGTCCCTGACGGTTGGGGGGGCTGAACGGGTGACGGTGACAATCGCAAACGGGTTGGCCGAGCAAGGGTACGACGTCGATCTCCTCGTCTCGTTTTGTGAAGGCGAGTTCAAGAAAGAAGTGCGAAGCGACGTTCGCCTCATCGACCTAGAGACTCCGTCTATCTCGGGAATCGGTATCGGTGCCGCTGTCCCGGCGCTCCGAAGGTATCTCAGGACCGAAACGCCGAGCATGATTTTCTCGCAGATGACATACGCCAACGATGTCTGTCTCGTCGCACACGGATTGGCCGGCTCCGATGCGGTCGCGGTTCCGACGGTCCACAATACCCTCGGCGTGCAGGACTCGCCGAAAGAGAAGTTCGTCGAGTGGCTCGCGGACCGACTTGCCGACCGAGCGGACCAGTTCGTCGCCGTTTCCGAAGGTGCCGCCGAAAGCATCGTCGAACACGTGGGGGTCAGTCGTGAGGACGTGACCGTACTGCACAACCCGATTCCCGTCGAGGAGGTCCGCATGCGGTCCCGGGACCCGGTCGACCACGAATGGGTCGGCGTTCCGGAGTACGAGGTCGTACTCGGCGTCGGCCGCCTCGAGCCACAGAAGAACTTCGGCTCATTCCTCAAAGCGTTCAAACGGGTACACAAAGCGCGCCCACAAACGCGAGCAATCATCGTCGGTCGAGGGTCTGAGCGTGGCGAACTCGGGCAGTTGGCCCGGGATCTCGGAATCAGCGAGAAAGTCTCGTTTCCGGGCTACGTCGACAACCCCTACGGCTACATGGCCGGTGCATCCGTGCTAGCCATGTCGTCGGTACACGAGGGGCTCCCGACAGTGCTCATCGAAGCGCTAGCGTGTGGCTGCCCGGTCGTCTCGACTGACTGCCCTAGCGGTCCCTGCGAAATTTTAGAAGGTGGCGAAATCGGACCACTAGTCCCGATCGGGGACGATAGCGCCCTCGCAGATGGGATACGTACCACTCTGGCCGACCCACCGGACAAAGAGAGATTAGTCCAACGGGCGCGCGATTTCGCCCCCGAAGCCGTACTTCGGGATTACGAGGCGTTCATTCGAGCGCACCTGCCTACCGCAGCCCCGGCTCACAGAACGGCCTGACTCAAGCAGCATAGCGCCCCTCTGGAGCCTCTGTTACGACACGTCGAGCCAGACGTGGAGTTCCCGGTAGCTGTTCTGGGCCGTGGGCTGTTCGGGGACAGGCCCGTCGTAAAGCAGATACGTCAGTCGTAACCGCTCACCGCTCAACAGGGGTTCGACCGTGTGTTCCTGCCGCCACGTCTCTTCGGCGGCGATTTCGTTTCTGAACGAATCCAGTTGCGCACGCTGGATTGCCTCTCCGTCCTCGTTCGTAGCGACGAGCGTAATCACGACGGTGTACTGTTTGGTTTGCATCTCACGGTTCGTGACCGTGAAATACAGTGTCTCCTGGTCGCCAACCGATATCTCGGACGGATAGTTGTCAGCGACGAGCGTCCCGTTGTCCGCCTCGGTGAGGAGACCGAACTCCGTATATCGCTCACCGCGGGGCGGGTCCAGTGCGACAGCGCCGACGCTGAGTACCGCGACGAGGACAGCGATGGCAACAGCGACCGAACTGAGCTGTATCGAGTCGCCGATATTCGGGGTCTTGGCTCGGTACGACGAGCCGCCAAACGTAGTAGGGGAGGTCTCGTCGAGAGTCGATAGTCGGCGATACATCCCGATACTGGCCGCCAAAAGCGCTATCGACGACAGGGCAACCATCACTGGGGCCGCGGCGATATCCCAGACCGTGTATTCGAGATTCACCCCGACGATAATCGCGAAGGCAATGCTGGTAGCGATACCCAGCAGAAGCGCCTCGGAGCCGAACAACTGCTCGCCATCGAGTGACGAGCGCCGGTGTGGGAACATTGCCACCACCACCGAGTACCCCGGTGCGAAGAACAGAAACGGTATCGTCACCACGATTCGGAGCAGTGACTCTGACAGGAAAGTTGCCGCGAGCGCCAGCACGGTAAGCAGAATGACGGCCACCAGATCAGCCACTCGCAACAGAGATGAGGACCATCTACTCATGCGATACTGTCACCACTGGTCAGATATAAGTAGGAACTACATAATCGGACGACGTATCATCTGAAGAACTTCTTACCGATTCGCCAGAAGAATCCTCGCAGGAGCAGCATAGACAGCTTCGGAACGAACGAACTGTATCTGATCCCACTTGATTCGTCGCCGTAAAACGCCTCCATCGGTACGTCCCGTACAGTCAGTCCATTGGCGTCTAACTGAATGAGCATATCGTTCAGGAACCCGTAGTCGTCAAACAAATCGTTCAGCGAGAGTTGTTCGAGCGCCGTTGCGGAAATCGCAGTGTATCCGTTCTGTGGGTCGCGCATCTTCCAGTGTCCGCTCGCGACCTTTGTCAATATCGTGAGGAGTGCGTTTCCGAAAAACCGCCAGTTGGACATCTGGGCACAGTGGCGTCGTGATATCAAGCGGTTGCCCTTCGCATAATCCGCTTCTCCTTCAACGACTGGGTCGAGAATCTCATCGAGGATGTTCGGATCCATCTGACCGTCGCCATCGAGGACTGCAATCGCATCCATGCCGCTCATAAGCGCGAGCTCGTACCCCGTCTGTATAGCAGCCCCGCGACCACCGTTTGTCTGGTGACGGACCGGGACGATCCGTTTGTCGAGGAACGTCTGGCTTTCAGAGATCGTCGTTCCTGCCCCATCGGCAACAACTATTTGTTCCGCAGAATCACCGGTCACACCTGCCTGTTTCACCTCGGTATCCACGTATTCCTTGATCTCAGTCCACGTGCCATCTGTCGAGCAGTCGTCGATAACGAACACTTGGTCAACGTACTCCGGAAGTGAGTCGATGACGTCACTAATAAATCCCTCCTCATTGTATGCGGGAACAACAACACCGATTGTCGAACCGTTATACACGCTATGTCCCCCCCGAGAATGAGCCGTGTCGCTTCGCTTCTGTCAGTTGCACAGCACAGTCGCATTGCTGGAGGGACTCCGCTACGGTTGACACAGAGTTATCGACAGGTGAACTACTCATCTGGGGTCGGCGTGCATGCCAGACCCACGCGCCAACAGCAACCTCTGGTTCAGTGGTAATCATGGTAGGTCGTAGGGCCGGTCACCGGCCACCAATGGGGCCCTCTCTGACGCCATGTTGGAGAAATTGATCTATTGTTATTCCTTACTTTCCAGGGTTAGCAGTCATATACAGTGACGCATCAAATCGATAAATATCTCATTAGGTCAATCCAAGAAGTGCCTGTGTACGTCGATTACTCGGTAACAGCGAGAGGGAGTTATTCGAATTGATCCTGATACGTCGTTCTGATGTCCGCCTGGCGACTAGCGGTTAGGTTCTCGTACGACGCTCCGTAGGTGTCGTTGGCCAGTTCGTCCCACGACTCGATTCGGTCACCAGAATCAGTCTGGAACTGTGAATCGAAGTCCGCTTCGACCTTCTGTTGTGTTTCAATATCCAATCCAGTGAAATTAAACTTATCGCCAGCTTTCACATCAGCTCCATACTCTTGCCGGGCGATCTCCTCACGCGTCCGCACCTCTGCAGCCGCAAGACCGTCCGCGAACGGCTGCCGTTCATGAATCTCTTCGATCTGGCGCTTCGTCTCGTCGCTAACCTCGTTATAGTAGAGTCCGTACTTATCCTGGGTTATTTCGTCAAGCGAGGCGCGATCGCCCTCAGAGATACTGGTACCGCCGCCGGAACTGCTAGACCCGCTACCGTCCTTTGCCCACGATGGTTTGACCGACATGGCTGTTGACACACGCGCGTCCTCTGAGTAGATGCCATAGACATACGTCTGCAAACCCAGTGGTTCTACGGGATAATCTGTCGAGTCAGTTACTGTGTATTCAATCTCGAAGCGAACACGGGTCGACTCACCAGGTGCAAGCGTAACGTTTCTGTTGACTCCATAGGTCTCTGGTCGGTCGTCGTCATCGCTGTCGATGCGATGCTGGATCGATTGGGTCGCAGTTACGTTGCCAGTGTTCGTTACGCTCGCGGAGAACACAGCCGTATCACCGACGTACAGGACGTTCGGTCCGTCCAGATCCGACACCTCGAAATGGCTGTCCTCCACCGTCATCGAAACGGTCTCCTTGTCAGCAGCAGTCCCGAGCGAATGGTTGTGTATCCCGCGGCTCAAATTCGCCGTGTGCACCCCAATAGACACCGACGCCGACTCATTAGCAGCGAGTGAAACGGAGCGTGAGTAGGTGGTGTTCGTAGAATCACTGCGGAGCGTGACATTGTCGGTACCGCCCACATCGCCGACGTTCTCGACGACTACAGAGACATTGGCAGTTTCACCTTTCGTTACGTTAGCCGGTGCGGTCATGTTCTGTAGCCGGAACGTCGCCGGTTGCTGAACACTGAGGGTCCCGGTCGTTGTTGCGTTCTCCGTGGCGATCTTGTATTGATACTCATCTGGGGCCAAATCAGCAGTGTTGACCGTGGCAGTGCTCACCTGACTCTGGCCGCCCGCAAGCGAGTATACGCTCTCGTTCAAGATTTCGGTATCGAAGTATTGGCCGTTTCGGTCAGTATCGACAGCGAATCGGACGGTCTGGACGCCGCGATATGCACCGACATTGGTCAGGTTTGCCCGGATAGAGGCGTTCGTGCCACGGACGATAGTAGCGTTTGCAGTGGTATCGGCGAGTACAAATGTGGGGGGAGTGAGTACAACCAAATTTCCAGTTGTCTCCGGGGACGACGAGTCACCGACAGCAACGGCGTACGTATACTCTCCGGAACTGAGTTGCTCAGGCTCGACAGTCAGGGTCACTTCTGTCGGTTCAGCTGCCGAAAGCTCGACTTGTTTTGTTGTTACTGTTTCGGGAGACTGTTGCTCCTCGTCGCCGCTCAGCCGTAGCGCTACCTGTTTCGTTGTCGTTTCCGACCCTGCGTTCGTAATTCGAAGGCGTACACGCAACGGCTCGTCCGGCCGAATCTCGGCTGAAGACTGCACAGCGGTGATCTCCAGTTCGTCCTCGCCGGCAGTGGTCTCCGAATCTGCGGGCATATCAGCGAAGCCACCGATTCCGAGCCCTAACGTAGCACCTCCAAGGACCACCAGTCCAGCAACGCATCCAATCAGTAATTTTCCATAGCCTATTGACAACATGCGTACACAGGTATGTTATAAATCATTATTGTTACGGCTGTTATACCCGCTGGTAGACACTCTTTGTATTCAACATCGAAGAGCGGATTCCCGCAGTATAGATCTCAGAACAGGTAGCGTTCGTTTACCACCAGACACGTCCGTCAAAGTGACAGCGTCCAGCATAGTCGTAGTGAGTTGATACCGATCGTTGCTGTCTCAATTAAACGACTGCCGCATCTGGCTCCGCGGAAAACACGCCACTCGTGATACAATCCCTGATATAGTGTAACAGAGTATCACATACGCAAGAGCGTTATATTTGTTGTACATTCCTCCGATGGAAGAGAAGCACGGAGAAAGTTCTAAGCTGATGCGCTCGCACATTCTTGCTAACGCAAGTCCAAGATGTGACGGTTATGCCATGTTCTTCCGTTCGATTGTTTCCCAAATATCGACACCTTTCTCCGTGATATCGTACACGCGCCCTTTTTTTCGATCTTCTGAGACTAGTAAATCAACAAGTTCCGACTCACGAAGCTCTTGTAACGCACGTGAGACATGTGCAATACTCATGTCTCGATCGTCCGCGATCAACGACGGTGTCGCGGGGCCTTCTGACAATCGACGGAGAGTCTCGACTCGATACCGTGAACTGATCACGTAGCTCACTTCATCCCACTGATCAAAGTCTGCCATCGTATCTATTCGTATGCACGAGTGTCCCAGCTACCGTCTTTGGATACAGACTCGTGTACAGGGATATTCCATGTGCCTGTGGTTAATTGTTTCGCTCGTGTCGCTTGGTGTCGCTTCGTAACCATACACCATTCCGGTTGATTACCCTGCATACTGAGTATATGGTGAGTAATACCGTTCTTCAATCTAATTTGTGGATGGTGCGTTTCAACCACTCATTCGACCGTCGGAAGGTTCCTGATCAAATATGGTTACTTCAAAACCGGTAAGGTTGCAATTCCTGAGGACTTTCCCTAGAAGGAGTTCGCCAGAGGCTTCGTATATCGAGGAGGATTTCAGCGATATACCTAGCCGCTCAATTGGGGGTCATAAGATTCCGTTACTTGTACAGCCCACAGGAACACTGGGTATACGCTACGATTTATCTCAGACAATGGGAGGAAGAGAATTGCGGATAACCGCGATGTTATCGCGTTTCAGCGATTGTTACGGTCGTCCTGTTTATCCATCACATCTCACCGCCCACCGAAGCTCTAGCTTACCGAGGATCGTCAAAAATTGACTCAGAGAGCACCGTTACCCCTAGAATACCAATGCAACTACTGACTACCCTTATCGGTAACCAGCAAAAAATTATCTAATATATTACATAACAAAGTATTAAGTGGCAAGGTGATGTTGATTTGAAATGCTGGCTGACAGCGTAACGATCCGTCGATACAGCCGGGGGGCTGTGTGAGCGCGATTCCAGACGGGTGGACGATGTCGCAGCACACAGGAAGTGGGTAAATATGGGAGTCAAAGACACCGCACAAACGGAAGCAGAACCGGAGAGTAAACTAAGCGACGAGTCCGTCCCAGCGCCGAAGGGGAAGGAAAGCAGTGCCGACCAAGCGGCGACGCAGGAGCAGGACGATCCCGATATATCTCTGGATGTCATCTTTGAAGTACTGAAAAACAGCCGGCGCAGAGAGGTCCTCCACTTTCTTCGGGAACGAGACGAACAGGTCTCTCTTGGGGAGCTTGCAGAACACGTCGCGGCTATCGAGAACGAGACCACGACTGATGCGTTGACGTCAAGTGAGCGCAAGCGCGTGTATGTCGGTCTTTACCAGTGCCATCTCCCAAAAATGGACGATATCGGCGTCGTTGATTTTAACCAAGACCGTGGGCATATCACCCTTACGCAAAAGGCCGACGACTTCGAAACGTACCTCGACCGCTCTGAGGATGGCGAGAGCGATCGACAGTGGCATCAGTATTACGCAGCCGTTTCGATGCTGGGCGCAATGGTCCTGGCTGCCTCTGTCGCCTTCTCACTCCCCGGGAACATGGTATTGGGACTGTTCTCCCTAGTCGTAGGTGTTGCAGGCGCGTGTTCCGTGTATCACTGGTCCGTAGAGCGGGAAATGCCGGAAAGCGAGTAGCCGGATCAGAAGCGTTTGGTTCCGCGGCGAAGTTTTTACGCAGTACGCGTGGTGAGTCGGCTATGCAGAACGGTACACTTCATCGCCGGCAACATACGTTCGTACTATGGATGGTTCCGGGTTAGGATCAACAATAATAATATCTGCTCTTGCCCCACACTCCAACCGCCCACGGTCGTATAACCCGGCAGCAGCAGCTGGTGCAGTAGAAACACGTAACATCCGGTCTATCAGAGAGTCATTGTTTTCAATGAAAACAGAGCTAAGCAATGATTGCGGCCGAAAGTCGCTGCAAAGGATGTCTACGACGCCGTCTTTGATTGCCTGAGACGCGTCGGGTCCGTCCCACAGACTCCCACCGCGAACCACATTCGGCGCGCCCATCGCCACGGTCAGGTTTAGCTTGGTCGCACGCTGTGCAACACGGTGAGAGAGCGGATACTCGCTGATGTCCACCCCGATGGCAGCAGCGTTATTTACACTCGCAACAGTTTCATCGTCGTGTGAGGCAACCGGTATATTTCTACTGCTCGCTAAATCTGTGATCTCTCGTGCGCGCGCAACTATTTCTGTGTCTGAAACATTGCTGCGGCGTGTCTCAAGGGTCTGAATGCCTGCCTCAAATTCCTTATCGGGGCAGTCATAGCGTTGTGCGATTGTATTTTCGCCAGCGAACTGACCCTGTCCGGGGATGTGTGAGACAAGAGAGACGAGGTCCCCCCCTGATCGGATTCCCTGCGAGACAGCGTCGACTGCCGCTTCATTTGTTAGCTCACACCGCATATGCAGCCTGTTGTCGACACGAGCACCGGTTTTGCGGTCAAAATCCCGTATCTGTTCGGCGAGGCGACGGGCTAATTCGATACTCCGGTTATCATCTGGAACATCTTCGAACGAGATAGCATGATACTTTGTCGTAATACCTGCACTAGCGTTGGCAATATCACAGCGATCCAGAGCGATAGTCGTGTCGACACGCTCCCCGGCTCTCGGAAAGAGATGCCGTTCAATGTCATCACCGTGAAGGTCAATCAGTCCAGGCAGGACATAGTTACCCGTCGCATCAATATCGGGGGTGTCGTGAGGTTCTGCGTCCACTGAGACAATTTTACCGTCAGAAAACGTCACCGTCCCGTTCTCTATTTTCGCCGTAGGCGTAACAACAGTTCCTCCTGATATCAATGTCTGGTTTGCATTATTACTCATGTTCTATGACTCCCTGTATGATAATCAATGTGGTAACACTTCACTGTCTAAAAGGATGAATATATGCTCACTACGGCTACGCTCTGGCCAGATATAGAGTCTATATTTATATAGAATAGGTTGCTGTAGCTGTAGTTTTACCAGATGGGATACTCGGAGACAAGCCAGTCAGTTGCACTCTTTAATCGTAAAAACGAGGCAGACCACTCCAGCAATCGATCATTACTTGAGTTGAGACCCCGCCCGCAAGATTCGAGACCCAAATGGTATTCTGGACAGTTGCCCACATGTCAAGAGTTTATAGTTTACAAGTCAGATTTATATAATATCATAATAGAGTTCACAAAATGCGCGTAATTCTGTCGAATTCATATCCATTAGGTTACACCTACTCGCATAATACCGTATTAACTGGCCGGAAAAGAGTATTTGACCGGTGATTTCTCACTATTTTTCCGATGATAGGAGAGAGTATAATAGCGCCTATATAAAAAACAAGGTCAGTTGCATCAATATCGCGGTTCCAAATAGTGACCACCCACTCACCGCGATATCAGACGCTATCAAGCAACGTCGTCGAGAACTCATCGTCCACGCGAAGTTGTGTGAGGTCCTCTGTGTTGCTATCACTGACATCAGTACCTCACAAAGCCGGTTAGTTAGAACGTCTGCTTGCTGAAGATGTGTCCAAACACCAGCAGCAAGCAGACAGTGAAATCCACGAAGACCAGCTCCTTAACTTCCTCGTCAACCGCCTTGACGAGGAAGTTTCTCTGAATCTCGCCAACAACGCTGAAATCGATGCAGAGGATATCTACGAGGTCCTCGTCGGCGCAACCGCCGACGGGACCTCGATCTCGACGCTATGCGACTCCAGTGAAGACTCGCCATCGCCGAACACGATCCTCTACCACCTGCGGACGAAGTTCGAGCCGGAACGGCTCGAACGAGTCGCTAACACGCTTCTTCGACAAGATATCGTTGAACTGCTTCCCGAGCAGGTGGAGGTCTGCGCAGACCTCCACCTGCGGCCCTACTACGGGGATGAAGACGACACGGAGAACCTCTATCACTCGGAGGCCAAGCGTGGAACCACCGCGTTCCACGCCTACGCCACACTCTACGCGCGTGTGAAGAACAAACGGCACACGCTGGCGGTACGCCGTCTCGAAGACGGCGACACCGCCAGTAGCGTCCTCGCCGAGTTCTTCGGAGTGCTCGACGGCCTTGACACCGAGGTCAAGGCCGTCTACCTTGATCGCGGCTTCTACGACAGCAAATGTCTCACGCTACTACAGGCACACAACTACGCCTACGTAATGCCGATCATTCGGTGGGGTGAGACGATTCAGCAGGAACTCTCGGAAGGATGGAGCCGCGTCATTCAACACGACCTGACAGGGAAACTCGACGGTCACAGCTGGACCGTCGAGTTTCCCGTCTACATCGACTGTACGTACCTGAATGGACGGTATGATGAGAACGGCGTGGCGCGTCACGGCTACGCCGCTGACGCGCCGTTCATCGAGACTCCACGCGACGCCCGATACCACTACAGCAAACGCTTCGGTATCGAGTCGAGCTATCGCTTGTCCGAGCAAGCGATAGCGACGACAACGACGCGAGATGCGACGGTGAGACTGCTGTACGTCGTGGTGAGTCTGCTGTTGCAGAACGCGTGGCGGTATCTCCACTACGAATATGTGGCGACGCCCCGCCGAGGCGGGCGTCGCCTCTGGTGGTGGCCGTACAAGGAGTTCGTGAATATGGTTCGACGAGCCGCGTGGACGGCCCTCGCGGTGCGTCGGGCCGTCCCCGCAAACCGGCCACCTGACGACCGGTTCCAGCGGTAGTCTTCGACCGAGCAAGCCTCTTCAGAAGTGGCAACGCTGTCGCGTCGGCGGCTAAGCGCCGCCGACAGCGACAGCTCCGCCTTCAATAAGCGCTGCTCAACCGCTACCGGCGACTCACCACAGCAGAACAGGTGACTCAGGTCAGGCTAACTGGCGATGCTTTGTGAGGTACTGGACACGGCGATTGCATGTTCAGAACCCGAAGGTTTTAGCGACCAGCGTTTGGAACAATTCCTATGAAAGACTGGATTGATACATATAACGAGCGTGACTGGCAAACCACCACAGATGGGACCATTCGATACGCACTACTCGGCCTCGGGTGGTGGACGATCGACTTGGCGCTCCCCGCGATTCAGAACTCTGAGTTAGGTGAGGTCACGACGTTCGTCAGTAGCTCAGGCAAAAAAGCTGAACGGCTCGCGGACGAGAACGGCGTCAACCACGGGATCAGTTACGAAGAGTTCCACAACGGGGAAGCTGCCAACGCATTTGATGCGGTCTACATTGGAACACCGAACGCCTTGCATCTGGAATACGCTGAGACAGCCGCAGAATTAGGCAAAGCGATCCTGTGTGAGAAACCAATGGAAGCGTCGGTCGGACGGGCAGAGGAAATGGTCGAGGTCTGTGAAGACGCCGCTGTGCCGCTGATGGTTGCCTATCGGATGCAGACTGACCCCGCTGTCAGGCGCGCAAAGGAGCTCATCGAAGACGGATTTATCGGGGAACCAGTATCCGTATACGGAAACAACAGCCAGCCACTGCTTGAGATGAATCCGGACAAAGACCAGTGGCGTCTCGATCCGGATCTGTCAGGATATGGCACCTCAGTGATGGACTTGGGGATTTACTCGATTAACACGACTCGGTTCTTGCTTGACCGGGAACCACTGGCGGTGCAATCGCAGATGGATTCGTATGAGGAGGCGTTTGAAGACGTGCCCGATGAACGCTCTGGGGCCTTGCTTGCGCTGGAGGACGGTGTCAAGATGGTCACGACCGACAGCCAGAACGCCCACAGTGATACACAGCTGAAAATAACTGGCACCGACGGACAAGTCGACATCCGTCCAGCGTTCCACGGGAAGGCAAAACTCCATCTGTCTCGAAACGAGACCGCAATAACTGTCGAACACGAGAGTTTTGACGCGGAGGACGAAATGCGTGAAGAGTTCGATTACTTCGCTGACCGCGTTCTGACCGATGCCGACATTGGTCCGGACGGCCGCCATGGTCTCCAAGATATGCGAGTCATCCGGGCAATTCACGAAGCTGCAGAGAGCGGTGACGTTGTCGAGTTGTAACTAACTCGTTCGAGTTTTCTACTCCTACCGCTTGTTCATTGGCTCGTGACCCGTTCCCGTGTCAATAACGGCTCGTCTAATTCCAGTCCGGAGTAGATATAGCGCTATCGCAGTATGGTATTTCGAATAAACTTCCGGCTGAGAGGTTTTATACCACCCACTGATCCGGAATTGAATATCAATTTTTGGAGACCCAGTCAACTGAGAGCTGTGGCGAAGGTTGACAAGATATCGGACTCCCCGTCGGGTAAAAAGCTATCACCTAGTGATGGGCTAATAATATAATAACATCTGTACAGGCGTTATATTTCGCCAGCGACCCGACACGCTATCGGCGGATAGTGGTCTGGGGAAGTTTTGCTCTTGGTGATAGCCTACTGAATAGACAGGGCAGCTTCTATACAGATTTAAAATTGGTTATATTTTCAGCTGCAGATATCTCGTTTGAATCTGATAATATATGGAAGTATAAGCACGATATTTCATCATTGAAACCGAATCTACAGATTAAAGTGGGCCGATTTACCCCACATTCTCCAGATACATATATGAACAACGTGTTTGTAATTCTAACACAGAGAATATTGACTTATACTCATTGCAGTGATGGCACGATCAGTCGCTTGCACTGCAAGCAAGTCAGAAGCCATTCTTGATTAGGCCATTACCTTTCGTGAACTAACTGGCACTGACAGTCCGAACTGACTGTCCGGGAGTCATTGGGAACTTCTCTGGTGGGACCGTTCAGTGACTAACTGCGTTATTGAGAGGAGTTGCTCAGAGGACTGCTGTGACGAGCACTAATCAAGAGTTGCAATCGGATCTGCTATTACATCTCCGCCATAGACAGCCATGTAATGCGAAAGTCATATAGGGAGTATTAGGCCAACCTAAATCATGGACGAAACAGGAGATACTGGGAGCTTCACCCGGCGCCACTACCTCTCCGGCAGTGGCTTGCTCCTCGACACTTCGATCGTTGCTGGCTGTTCCGGCAACGGTGCTGAATCAGCGAGGACAGCTACATCAAGCAATACCGGCACGGACGGAGCAGCGCCATCAGATAGCGGCTCATACACTGCGTCGGTTTCCCCTGTCGGAGAAGTCGAGTTCGACTCCGTCCCGGAGAATGTCTTCACGATGTACAATCAGTACGCAGACATGCTAGTGGCACTTAATTGCGATGACGCGATCAATTCGATGTTCGTTCCAGATATGGCCGGTCCATCGATGAGCCACTACTACGAGCGACTTTCGGGTGTCTCTTTTGACTGGGAAGACCTTCCAAATCCTTACGATAATTTCAGTAAGGAGTTTTTTTACAGCCTCGATAGCGACATTCACTTCCTTGACCCCGCATGGGCGATTACCCAGGAGAACTGGGATATGGGCGATATCGAAGAGGTTATCCACAACATCGGACCCCTTTTCGGAAATTTCTATAGCGGAACACACGGTGATCCGCAGGAACCATACAGTGAGGACTACCAGTATTACACGCTGTGGGAGATCTTCGGTCGTGTCGCCACCGTGTTTCGATAGCGAGAGCGTTACGAACAGCTCAGATCCGTTCACGAAGGACTCATACAAACCATCCAGACGAACCTTCCACCGCAGGAAGAACGGCCGACAGCAGTTCGGGTTACACTTGGCGACGGCCAGTTTTGGACGTATCACCTCAACCATCCGGGATTCTGGCTCGCCGACACGCGTCCGCTCGCAGCCAACGACGCTTTCGAGGATGAGACGTGGGACGGTCTCTGGGGTTCGGTTGGCTACGAAACGATGCTGGAGGCAGACCCTGACGTAATCCTCCATCTCTGGGGAATGACACCGCGCTACGACATGGACGACGTCCGGAGGAGACTTGCCACACACAGCGTTGGCAAAGAGCTCACGGCAGTCAAAGACAACCGCGTGTACGCGCACGGGATGAGATACCAGGGTCCGATCATGAATCTCTTCCAGATCGAAATGACTGCCAAACAACTGTATCCGGATGTCTTTGGCGAGTGGCCTACCTACGAAAATGAGGACCACTATCCGGAGATTCCACCGGATGAACAGCTTTTCAGCCGCGACCGCGTTGCTATGATCATTACAGACGAATAATGAAGTCGAGGCGCCTCTGAAAGCTATGGCGCATTCCAATCGTATCGCATGACGAGGTCGTCCTCGTCGATTTCGCTGGCGAGTTTGTCCACGAGCTCGTCCTGTTCGAGATCGCCGAACTGCTCCAGTTCGTAGGGCTTGACCGTCACTGGCGAGGACTCACCCTCGGCGATGCGCTCCTGTAGCTTGGCGACGCCGTAGATGAGTGCCTCGGGGCGTGGTGGGCAGCCCGGGACATGGATATCGACCGGAATGACTTGCTCTGCACCCTTGATCACGTTGTATCCCTCCTGGAACGGGCCACCGGATATGGTACACGACCCCATCGAGACGACGAACTTCGGTTCGGGCATCTGGTCATAGACGCGCTTCATCCGCGGTGCGAACTTCGAAACGATGGTCCCCGGGACGATAATCAGGTCTGCCTGTCTCGGCGATGCCCGGGGGACTCCAGCAGCAAATCGGTCGAGGTCGTGTTTTGTAGCGAGAGTGCCCATCATTTCAATGGTGCAACAGGCAATTCCGAACTGCAGCACAAACATCGAAGAGCCTCGAACCCAGTTCATGAACGCGTCGAATTTCGTGAGAATGAACGGAGACGAGCCAAGGACCTCCCGAAGTGTAGAATTAAATCGGTTCTTCGTGGTTCTGCCGCGGGATATTCGCTGGTCAGACTGTGCGTCGTCCATATTTCGCCGATCACTGCTCATGAACAGAGAAAAATAGCTACTGAGAATGAATACGCAAACTGTCGTATGCACTAGTGTCTTTATACGGGAGCCGTCTCAGAACTCGCCTATGAGATATCTCCGCTTGGAGATCAAGTATGCATCGGAGTATCAGCGTCCGATGCACCGTTTCATGACTGAAAGCGAGGCAATCAAGCGCGAATGGCTCGTTACATGGAAAGTGGGCGTCGAGGACAAGATCGCCTATACATTGTTCTATGTCGTTGGAGACCAGGAGGCCTACGAATCGGCGCTTTCTACGGTTGAAAGCATGGAAAGCTACGATATTACACCCGTTCGGGACGAGGCGTTCTACGCGTTCGTCCGTGGCAGAGAGACTGACCAATCACGGCAGTTCTACACGGCGTTCGAGCAACCAACGCTAATGGTCGTTCCACCGGTTGCCTACCGACCGAACGGGACTGTGTTGTTTGATGTCGTTGGGGAACCTGCTGTTCTCGAAGACGTCCGGAGCGAACTCCCCAACGGAATTACCGTAAATGTCCGAAAAGTCGGTGAATACGATGCCAGTCCCGGAACATTCGAAACCGACCTTACTGCACGCCAGCGCGAGGCTCTCGCTACAGCACGGGAAGCCGGTTACTACGATGTCCCACGAAATGGAAGCGTTGAGGACGTCGCCGAGGAGCTCGGTTGTGCGCCCAGTACCGCGTCGAACCATCTCAGGAAAGCGGAGGCACAGCTTGTCGAACGTGTGTTCCGATGACAACTGTAACAGAGACAGTGCCGTTACACATGAGGAGTTATCGCAGCAAAAGCAGGGGTGTCCCTGATAGACACCACCGTGTCCGGAGTTCTACGCGTTATATGTTAAAGTAGGCGGTGGTGCAGAAGTCCTCACAAGGAAGCGGTAGGACGAATCTGATGTGTCTACGACCAGCTCCGTCCTACCAGATAACGCTACGGTCGAACAGGTCTTCAAAACACTGGACACCGAGACAACGGCACTGTTCGAACAGCTTGATCTGTCGTTTCTTACCGACTATCCCGTGTTCGCCCCCGATCTGAGGGGGCGAACACGGGTTCACGAGCCACCAGAACTGTTGAAAGGCGTCATTCACTGCTTCTACAGCGATATCTACGGTCCGCGTCCGATGGCACGAGAACTTCACAACGAGGATGTCTGGCGGCAGTGTGGCTTCGAGAGTCCGCCGTCCCGGCGGACACTCTCGCGGTTCATCGCTGACTTCGAACTTGTCGCAGAGGACGTGTTCATCGACCTAGTCCACGAGCTTGCCGAGCGGCACCTGCTCGGCAAGCTCTTCCGTATCGACGGGACAGACATTCCCGTCGATCACCGTGACGAGGACGCTGAGTGGAACTACGACCACGCTGAAGACGACTACTATTACGGCTACGGCTGTTGTGTCGTGACCGCCGCTAACAACATCCCCGTCGCAGCAGCGTTCACTCCAGCGAAGAAAGTTGATCAGGAGACGGCGATGCGCGTCACGCGTGACGCGCTCGCCGTCGAAACCCCACGCTGGATGGTCGGTGATTCGGAGTTCGACATGCTGGAGTGGCACGACCACCTGCTGGCGCAGGCGGTCGTGCCGATTGCTCCGTACAACCCGCGGAACACGAACGATCCGCTCGATATTGACTACCGCGTTGAGGAACGGATCAAAGAGCACAGCGACACGGTGCGTCTCTGGCAGAAACAGCTCAAAGAGACATATTCGTACCGCTCACAGGTTGAAACAGCAATCGGCGTCTGTAAGGATCTCGGCCTCGGGACCCCGCGGGTCCGAGGCCGAGTGAGAGTCAAAGCACACGTCTTCCTCGCTCTTTGTCTCCGCTTGGCCGTTGCACTCGCTAATCACTATCGAGGAAACGATGTCGCTAGCCCCACAATCACGCTATGAGAACACTTCTGCCCCACCGCCTGTTAAAGTATAGAAACTCCGGTCGTCGGTGACAACACCACTCTGTCCGCTGTTCTATATCCTGAAAATGGCCCCGTATCGTTTAGATTCGACACCACAATGTCCGCCGTTCCTAAGTGGACTGGAAATCCGAGAGCGTCGCTTCACTGTCGACGAGGTTAGTGACGGATTTGTGAATTCCAACGTCGTCGACGGTCTTCTCAAGTGCTGCGAGGATCATTTCCGGGTCCATCTCGAGAGAATACTCGCGATACGTTCCCCCACGTCGTCCCTCGTTTCGCTCGATTGCTGAGATAATGCCTAACATCGACAGCTCACCGAGATGGTCACGCATTCGGCGTGGAACGAGTGGATCGATTCCCGCCTTTTCGGCGAAGTTCGTGTATCGAGGTCTGATGTCCCGTGTCCGGGCCGGCGTCTTCCCCTCCTGGTCGAGCGTAACCATTGCGTACACGACCAGATGACCGTGTTGGGTCAGTCCCGAGATCCCTTCCTGGATCCGACCGCGTTCCAGAACGTCGCGTGCCTCTCGAACAAGGTCTTCCGAGATCGTGTCGGTGGCTTTGTCGCGAGCCAGATCACCCGTTTTCATCAACAAGTCGAGTGACTGTCGCGCGTCACCCGCATCTTTCGCGCCGTATGCAGCACACAGTTCGATGACACCATCTTCGAGAACGCCATCGTGAAACGCTACGTCAGCGCGTTGTCGCAGGATCTGGATCAACTCCTTTGCGTCGTATGCGGGAAACTGGATTTCCTCTTCACAGAGCGAACTCTTGACTTTTGGGGAGAGATCATCGCGAAAAGAAAAGTCGTTCGAGATACCGATGATACCGATCTTTGCAGAACTTAGATTATCATTCGCTCGCGCACGCGGGAGTTGATAGAGAATGCTATCATCTTCAATGTGATCGACTTCGTCAAGAACGATGTAGATAGTACCGCCACAGGAGTCGAGTTCGGTCCACAGCATATCATACACCGTCGCACGAGGATATCCAGTCGTACTGATCTGACTCGTTTCGTCCCTGAATTCGTTGACGAGTCGGGTAGCGATCTGATAGCTGCTGGAAAGGCCATCACAGTTTAACATCTTCACCGTGAGATCGATATCCTCGTATTTCGCCGCGTCTTCTTCGAGATGGTCGATTAGATACCGCGTGCCAGCGGTCTTTCCAACCCCCGTTTTACCGTATAAAAAAATGTTGTTTGGCTGTTCACCGTTGATTACGGGCTGGAGAGCCGCTCGATACCGATTTAGTTCAGTGTCACGCCCAACAAGGTTCTCAGGCTGATAGTCCTCTCGAAGGGCATCCCGATCTAGGTAAATTTCGGTGTCGCGTTCGAACATCCCCATAGTCGTTGCTTGATGTATTGTAAGGAAGTTATATAAAACCACCCCTGTCCGGAGTGTCCGGAGTGTCCGCTGTTCTTTTCTTTATAAGTAATACGGGGCACCCTCCCACCCCACTATGTCCGCAGTAACTAGGAGAGAAGGGGAGAGGGGGTAGAACCTGATCATAAATAGAGGAAAAGTTTATATCCTCTTACGTAGAACTAAACCGTACCGCAATTTTACAGTCGTATTACAAACCACTACAGTGTTATGTGGTAGGCTGTCTAGACTAGACAAACTACATTCCAACTCAAAAATTGCCGTCTCTGCTTCCCCCTTCCCGCTCTTTTCGAAGAACAGCGGACAAAGTGGGGTGGGAGTCTTCGCTCCGGCCATTTGTCGAATTCATACTTGTTAGCCCCTCTCTGCACACCTCATAGCGGTAACGCAGTTCTGGGACACACCATTGTGTCCGCTGTTCTCCCGTCCGGCCGCCAGAACAGCGGACATCGTGGTGTGGCTACACCGGAATTACACCACAATGTCCGCAGTAATGTGGCGGTATAGAGCTCCTGACACAGCATTACTGCAGACACTGTGGTGTACTCTGTGTCCTGCTGTTTACTTGGCAACTCGTAGTGGCCGGTGCAGCGCTCTCGAACATCCACCCTGCCCACTACTGGACCCAGATCGTCACTGAATACTACTTGCTTTACCGTTCGGTAATAGACTGTTTGCCCGTCATCACGATACCCAACTACCCAACTGATGGATTCTGCTGCCTCCAGGCACTGTCTAGTTCTGAATGACCTCAGCTGGCGTTTTACCGTCGAGTGCTTGGTTTGGCCGTTCGTGGTTGTAGTGGTGTCTGAAGCGCCGTAACCACTGTTTCGCGCTGGATTGACTGCCCCGCCAAAACGAGTGAAAGCGGTCGATTCGCATGGTCACAGTCTGGAACCACTTTTCGATGTGGTTCCGGATTCGGTAGTCGAGCCGACCGCTCAGATCGTGGCGTGAGAGGGCAGTCAGATAGCCGCCAGCATCGACGAGAAACACTGAATCGGCGACATCGTGTTTCTCAATGAGTCGATGCAGGAACGCCGCCGCGGGGTCAGTCCCGCGGCGGCTGAACATGTCGATTTCGAGCAATAATTTCGACTCTGTGTCGACAGCGGCGTAGAGCCACTTTTTCTCGCCGTCAACCTCGATTTGTTTCTCATCGACTGCGACCCGCGACGGCGACGCCGTCGCGGGTCGCTCTGGGCTTCAGACAACGTATGAACCCAGTTCCAGACCGCACCGTGAGAGCGATCGACACCCAGCAGGTCTAAGATAGCGACCGTCTCCCTGATCGACAGCCCCGCCGAGTGGAGACGCACCCCAAATCGCCGGACGGGTGTCGGAGTGCGCTCGTTCTCCCAAACATCTTGACTGTCCTCGTCTAACGTTTCGTTGAGCAGGTCTGCGAGTGTCATGAACACCTCTCGCTACGGCCTGCTCACTTCTCAACCCCTCAACTAGACAGTGCCCGTTAGTCCCTTCTATCAGAGAGATTAACCGAGCGTCGAGATTCAGTACCAGAGAGTCGATATATGGTAATAAATCTACGAGAAAAAGAGTCGTCTATGCGTTCTTATTTTTACTACGGCATATATGTGTGTGTGTATTTTCGTTTTTTGTACTTTTCCTGAAATACGGAATCTATATTTGCCTCTCTCAATTTTGTATCCCAGTATCTCTGCACAGAGTGTAACGGTAATGGCATCTGGAAAATGGCTAATCTACGGCGGTTCCAGATGCCACCTGTTCGGACCAGCTTAGTCATCCTCGGCCGTCGGAGCAATCGGCTCCGTCAAGTCGGTTCCGGATAGCGCGGACGGGCACGCCGAGTGGGTACAGATCGCGTTGATTCTGTACCGTGTCGAACTGGAGAAGAGTCTCCGTGAGACGGAAGCCAATCTCAACGAGATGCCCGGTATTCCCGCCGTGTTCGGCTCTGAGGAGACACCGCATATAGCTCGCTGTGCCGGTGGGAACAAGAGTACCGGATGCGTGAGCTCCGCCGCCTGACTCCCTTCTCCGGACGTATCTAGGAGAGGAATCGACGTCGCCACCGAAACAATGGAGTGAAATAAAATTTTTTGACTTTTCAGCAGATATTGTGAGTGGCGGCTGCTGTGTCTTCTGAGGTCGAAAAAGCCGTTTTTAGCGGCGTAAAATTGTGGATTAGTAACCCTACGACGACGCTATCTTGCGTGCAACAAAATAAGTTCGCGACTCATGTTCGGGAAACCCCTCACCCGGCGGAGGCTCACAAAATACGGGCGAGTTCCCTTGCTGTCAGACTAGGATTGCTCTAGCGGTTCGACCCACCCGGGAGCGCAATCGTGTGTGCCGCCGTAGATCGAGTGGTCGGGATACTGGTCGTCGGCAGCCTCGACAGAGACGATCACGTTGCCGCCGGAACACGAAACTTCTGTAACGGTTTCGACGACTACATCGAGTGGGCCGTCTCCCTCGGTCCAGTCGGCTCGAACGTGGTCGCCTCGGTCGAAGTCATACTCCTCGAAGGAAGGTGCTGTCGTACTCATGCTCTCCTCCGGCTCCGAGGGAGACACAAAATGGCTCGGATACCAGCCAGAGTGCTGATACTGCTTGCCGAGAGAAGAAGAACTGATGACCGAATTGCGGGTCCGGAAACCCGATGGCTGGACAATCGTCTCGTCTCCCGACGCAGTTGCGACAACCTCGGTTGTCGGTGGGAAGGTTGACGGTCAGCTGTGCCTGACTCTTGCCGGCGAACGGGAGGGCGGTCCCCGCATCATCGAAGCCGGTATTCTTGATGTCGGCCCCGAGAGAGCGGTCCCGCTATCTGTGGGACAGCGTCCTCTGGGGCAATCGTTCCGTCACTGCATGGTTGTGTGTATCAAACCTGCCCTCCCTGTGGACCGTCACCCGTCCTCCGTCGGCGTTGCCGTGACGACAAAGGGGTCAGTCTTCAAACCGGTCGCGTCCGGATTGGCTCTAGCGACTCGGTCATGTGTATTGCCGTCTCCTCCATGAAGTCCAGACACTCGTATGACACTTCCTCGTCCTCGGGGCTCATCTGAAGGGTAAATCTGGTTTCGAAGTACAGCGTCCGGCCGTCAACCTCATAGGGGAGATAGGTCCCCCAGAACGTTTTGCTTCGGGCAGTCTCTGTGAATAGAGACGCGGTGACCGCCTCCCCGTTGAACTCGGTCTGGGTCAACTCTTCCCAAGTCTCGGAAAAAATTGCTTGGTCCTGTGTCGTTCCGCGCCCGAATTGCTGGAGGTTGAGTTGGAGGAAGACCCCATCCTGACTGTTTGGTCCGAGCGTGACTATGAATAACCCCTGAGCGTTCTCGTCGAACCTCGGCGTCGCTTCCGACTGGTCGCCGAACACATCTGGGTAGTCACAGGTATACGCGAACGGGCGCTCGCCGGGCTCAAACCGCCGGTAGTCCGATCCGAGGTCTTGACAGACCCGGACACTGCTCCCGTCGCTTCCATCACTTCCGCCGCTACTGTCCGACCCGCCATTTCCGTTCCCGTTCCCACTTGCTCCATCAGCGTTGTTGTCCGTCCCGCCGTTGCTCTCCCCGTCGTCGCCTGCTTGGTCGTCGCCGGAACACCCGGCGAGCCCCCATCGTGACCGCCGTCCCGAGCGAGACAAGCACCCGTCGCCTCCCGTGTCGGTTCCGGCTGGTTCTGTTGTTGCTATCTTACTATATAATTGACAATACTGAAGGAGGGAGAATAAGCCTGTTCACCATCCGTTCTATGATCACCCCGTTTTGCCAGGAAGCAACTCTACTCTAACAGAACACTGTTGTTTAGCCGGAAATAAACCTACCATCGAATAGATTCCGGCTGTTGCCACAGATAGTCGAGCGCAACAGACACTGGCAGGGAGACACGGCCGGTGCGCAGAAAGCAGATTGGTCCGCTTATTCGACGACGATAGCGCCTTTCATACCGACGCCCTCATGCGGGACACAGACGTACAGCACCGTCTTGGCTTCGTCGAAGGTCTGTGTATACGTCGCGCCTTCCTGTGACTTTTGCTCACTCGCGAAATCGGTACCGTGCTGTGCGACGACGTTGTGAGTACTTCCTTGGCCCGTCCACTCCCAGGTGACTGTCGTCCCGCTGTCGACGCGAATCGCTGCCGGACCAAAGCCGAAGTACGCGCCGTTTGCCTCAACACCGACGTTGACTGTGACGGAGTCAGAACCAGTCTTGTCGACGATGCTGTTGTAGTTGTCCGTCTCCGAGAGGAACTCGTCGACAGATGGTGACCCTCCGGTTTCCACAGGCGTGTCAGCCGGTGTCGATTTCGGAGACGGCGTGTCGTCACTCGACTCGGCCACGTCTTGGGCTGTGGAATCGCCGCCACATCCGGCGACAGCACCGGCAACTGCGACCCCCGCAGTGCGCAGGAGTGCCCGTCTGCTGTATGAACTAGTCATTATCAACAGTGTGCACAAGCGAGACCAACTCAATATATGTTTGGGTGAATGAATTATACAATGAGGTTGCAACAGAATTTCGTATTAGTATATACAACAGTGCTGGACAAATTTGAGACGTTTTGGCAGTTATTCCGGAGCTTTCACTCCCTCAGCGAAATCGAAAAGAACTCGAATATCCCGCAATCGCGTCTTGGTCACGATTTTGATAGCAGATAGTGGGATTTTTCGGCAATATCTCCGCAGGCGGAACAAGGAACGGTGAAGAGAAAGTCTAGATAGCGAATTTTAGTATCTCCCCAATATATAAGTGATGTCTGATATCATAATGTGTTACGTCATGTCATACGAAGACATCCGTGACAAAATCAGCGAAACGAGCAGGCGGAAGTTCATCGCTGCTCTGAGCATCACAGCGGGTGCATCACTGGCTGGCTGTAGTATGGGTGGCAGCGATGACGATACGCCGACGTCAGAACCCAAAGCCGCACCAAGCCAGACTCCAGACGAACCAGCGGAACCGCCCGAGCCGCCCGAACCGGACGACCGAATCACGTCCGCGCGACGCATCGGACCCCGCGACGTGAGCGACTTCGGGTTCGAGGACCTGTGGGCCTACCGGAAGCGCCAGGCCGTCGAGGCACTGGTCTCCGACCCGCGTGTCAACGACGTCGCCAGCGACTGGGTCGCCTCCTTCGAAGCATACGACCCGCTGACGAACCGCCTCGACGCGGTCAGCATTCAGGGGACCACCGGGATGGCCGTCGATGGCGGTCCAGACGACACACCGTTCGAGGTCACAGCGAAGAACCGACAGGTCGCTTACGGACTGGTCGACCGAGTGACCGACGAACTCGTCGGGTTGAAAATCAACGACCCGATCGACGTGACTTGGACGCGAGGTGACTGGAACGACACCCAGCGGGCCCGCCACGAGAAGATGCTGGACAAAGAAGAAATCTGGCAACACCTCGAGGGCAAGGAGTGGTACCCGATGGTCAAGGCCGCAGAAATCATCACCAGCTACGGCGATCACGCCCACGGTGAAGCCTCCAACCTCGCGTACTTCGTGATGGACGGGGGTGAACTGAAGGTTGTCAGCGGCTTCATGGACGTGACTGGTGTGGAAGCCGAGTTGCTCGACGTACACATCGTCAACGACTTTGCCGAACACCCGGCCTACAGGATAGCCCAGAACACCGGGACCGTAGGCGAGTCTGTGCTGGGCGAGGTTCCGGAACCGCCGGTGATGCAACGGCCACAGATTACGGCTCCAAACGGCTACCACCGCATCGAAGAGCCACCGAACGAATTCGAACAGGACGGCTGGTCAATAAACTGGAGTGGTCCCCGGACGGTCGGAGCCGAAGTCAGCGCAGACTTCAACGGGAAGCCGGTCTTCTCGCTGACTGCCCCCTACAGCACGTCCACCTGCTACGACATGCCCAAACGAAACGGCCGGAACACCCGCGAGTGGATGTTCCCCGACAACGAGCCGGTCATCAGCGGCGAACTCCTCTACTGGGATATTCACAGTCTCAGTCTCGGCGGTCCCGGAATCCTCGGCAAGACCGAATACCCATCGACACAGAGCCGTCCAGCGGGGTTCAATATCCGTACGCACTACCACACGGGTGCAGTCCAGAACGCGCGTGATTTCCACTCTGGACATCGTTTCGCACCGTACAACTACTACATCAACTACCAGTTCTACGAGGACGGCGTCTTCATGCCGGTGTTCCAACGGCACGGTCCCGGCTACGTCAACGAGTTCTACGAGTACCGCGAGCGCGAGAACGACGGCCCCGCGCAGTACTATTTGGAAAACTGGCTGACGAAGCCGACGCCAGGGACCACAGATGGCGTCGAAACGAAAATATTTGACGGCAACGAGTGGCAAGCTCCCGAAACCGAGTTTTACTTGGGCAGTAACGAGGTGAGCGAAGAGCATCTACTCCGGTTTACAAACCCCGACGGTCCGGAAACCATCGACATCCCACTAGACAATTTGAAGGAAGTCGTTGTTGTCAGGCCGAAAGACGACGAAATCGGTGAGGTGATCCGAGCTAATCCGCAGAACCCGATGCCGGAACTCAACTTCTACCACCCCGCACAGTATGTCGATAACGAACCGATTCAGGGCGAGGAAGTCTTCTTCTGGCTCCTGATGGAAGCTCCCACTGACGAAGTGCCACACGCTTCAGGAATTACGACCTACACACAGATAGGCGAGTTCAACCTCAGCGGTTACTGACCATCGCCCAGGTCCATCGTTATGGATTTCGTCTGGGTATACTCCCGAAGCGTCTCCATTGCCCCTTCTCGACCGATGCCGGATTGTTTGTAGCCGCCGAAGGGCTGGCCTGCCGGCAGACGGTTGAACGTGTTGACCCAGATGTTGCCGGCCATGATGTCATCGGCGATGCGGTGGGCGAACGAGAGGTTGTCGGTCACCACCCCGGCAGCAAGGCCGTAATCGACGTTGTTCGCGCGTGCGATCATCTCGTCGTAGTCGTCCCACTCAAGCATGACCTCGACGGGGCCGAAAATCTCCTGTGTCGCAACGGTGCTATCGGCGCCGACATCCGCGATAACAGTTGGTTCGACGAAACAGCCTTCAGCGAGGATCCCCTCCTCAACAGTGCCACCGCCCCGAAGAATGCTTGCATCTGAGTCTCTGGCGAGGCCGATGTAGTGCAGCGTCTTTTCGACTTCTGCACGGCTGACTTGTGGGCCGATGTCAGTGGATTCCTCAAGCGGGTCGCCCATTCGGAGTTGGCCAACGGCGTCAAGAAACGCATCGACGAACTCGTCTGCGATGCTCTCGTGGATGAACAATCGTGTCCCGGCACTACAGCACTCGCCGCCGTTGAAAAACATCGCGTCAACAGCGATGTCTGCTGCCTCTGTCGGGTCTGCGTCCGGCGCAATGATGAGTGGACTCTTCCCGCCGAGTTCGAGCGTGATGTCACTAATCGTGTTCGCGGCGGCTTTCATCACGCCCTGTCCCACTTCCGTCGAGCCGGTGAAAGCCACCTTTGGAACGCGCTCATGAGAAACCAGCGGCGCACCGGTCTCGGGTCCGAATCCGGTGACGACGTTGACGACGCCGTCTGGTAACACGTCCGCAATCTCGCGCATGTACGTAAGCAGTGAAATCGGTGTCTGCTCGGCTGGTTTGAGAACCACCGTGTTGCCGGCGGCGAGTGCCGGCGCGAGTTTCCAGGTGGCGAGCAACAGCGGGAAGTTCCAAGGGACGACCTGTCCAACGACGCCGTAGGGTTCCCGTCGTGTCTGGATGTGCAACTCCTTATGTGGGACGGTTTTTCCTTCGATATTTCGGGCGGCACTGGCGAAGTATCGGAAGTGGTCGACGGCGAGTTCGATATCTTGGCGAGCTTCAGTAATGGGTTTCCCGTTGTCGAGTACCTCGATAAGCGCGAAGTCCTCGGCGCACGCTTCGAGTCGGTCGGCCATTGTCAGGAGCAACTGCTGTCTCTCCGCCGGCGTGGTCTCTGACCAGTGTTGCTCGTATGCTTCCCAAGCGGCATCGACCGCTCTGTTGACTTCCTCTTTGGTCCCCTCATAGACGCTCACCAGCGACTCACCCGTCGTCGGATCTATGGACTGAAACGTGTCGTCGCCACGTCCGGTAATCCACTTGCCATTGACGAAGTGTTTGAGCGGTCCTGACGGGAGTAGCGATTCAGCAAGCTCCGCGTGCCGGGCCTTGATTCGCAGTGTGTCGATCTCTGAATGAGATGCCATCCTAACCCTACTGATACACCTTGTTCAATGGTGTCTCTACACACACTGCGTAAGCAACTGAAATAAGAGTTCACCTAAATCAAGGCCGAGGTCCTACACGTAATCAGCGCATAGATTCCGGCCCCGGCAGAACCACAAGCGAATGGGGTGGGGTAGTTTACTGATTTACCGAGACGCGGTCAGTCTCCTCATGCTCGCCAGTTTCCTGCTCTGCGTCCCCAAGATACTCCTCGCCGCCCATATCTCGTAGCAGGTCGTTGAAGACGGCTGCTGCCGTCTCGACCTTGTGGACTGTCGGGAACGCCGTCTTGTCTATCTGTGCGATGAAGTCGCCGTACTCCCTGACGAAGTCGTGACGCCACGCCTCACTCTGTTCTGGTGATGCAAATTGCGCGATGAACTGCCACTCGTGGTAGTCGTCCGCGCTGGCAAAGAGCATCACGTGCGGGTCGTCGAGCAATCGTTTGTAGCACCGCTCCCAGTTCTCATCAAAATTCGAATAATGAAAGGCAACTTGAAAAATATAGTATTCGAAGATGTTTTGATTTGGGATTGCTCGCATCGAGAATACATCCTCGTCGCGCATCTCGTTCAGGATCTCGTTCACGCGATTGTGAGAGAGTGAGATATCGAACTCTTCTTCCAAGATGTCACGAAGTTTACTGGCAGGCTTCTCAGGATATTTCACCCTTGCCTTGAGAATAGCCACATCGCGGGGTGAGAGGTCGAACTCGAAATCGTTCCCGTTGCTCATTGTATTCTGTTGGTTCCAGCATGCGGTCGCAATCGCAATAAGTGTTGTTTAACGATACCATGGTGGTAAATATGGGTGATCCGACATATATTGAATCCTTGTTTTCGCAGTTATCGGTCCTCTATTGACGAGATTCGGATATTCAATATCGTCGAACGAATCACTCGTCACCCTAGGAACGGTAATTATACAATTCACTAACTTCCCCCTCAATATGATAAACTCATCTATATGCCTGTATAGTAGTGAATTATAATATAATTTCAATTAACTATTTATTACAGCGTAGTGAATGCTGTCACTGGTGTTTCATGACCACAGACAGTGATGATTCCGCAGAGACGGATAGTGCAATCAAACAACGCCATCGGGACGCCGCTGCAGATACGATACCGGACACCCTCTCGCACTACATCGGTGGCGAGTTCGTCGCTGGCAATAGCCACAAGACAATTGAGACCCGCGATCCGACGACAGATGAGGTACTCGGTGAAGTGCCAGCAGGCAACGCTGCCGACATAGACGACGCAGTAAAGGCCGCACAGCAAGCCTTCGACGGGGGGTGGAAGGACGCCTCGCCGGGAGAGCGTCAGCGCGTCCTCTCGGAGATGGCCCACGCCGTCGAAGAAAACCAGAAGGCCCTCGCCACGCTCGAAGTGCTGGATACGGGCAAGACGATCACCGAAGCGATGGGCGACATGGGACTGGTCATCGACCACCTCACATACTACGCCGCAGCCGCCCGCAACGTCAACGGAGAGACTCGCCAGACGAACGACCTCTTCGACCGGGAGAAACAGGTCTTCACTGTCAAGGAACCATACGGCGTCGTCGGCGCAATCGTACCCTGGAACTTCCCGCTGCTCATCGCCATCTGGAAGCTCGGTCCTGCTCTCGCCGCCGGCAACACAGTGGTTCTCAAACCCTCTGAAGAGACGCCGCTATCCATTCTCAAACTGATGGAACTCGTCGACAACACCGTTCCAGACGGCGTCATCAACGTCGTCACCGGGTACGGTGAGGACGCCGGTGCCCATCTCTCGACCCACGAGGACGTGCCCAAGATCTCCTTTACCGGTTCGACGGAAGTCGGCAAAGAAATTATCCGCAACTCCGCAGAGGACATCAAGAAGACGACGCTCGAACTCGGCGGGAAGAGTCCCGTCATCGTCTACCCTGACGCCGACCTCGAAGAGGCAGTCGAGGCGGCGATGATGGCCATCTTCTTCAATAAAGGCGAGTGCTGTGCCGCAGGGTCCCGATTGTTCGTTCACGAGGATATTGAAGAGCAGTTCCTCGAGACGTTCACCAATGCCGCGTCCGGCATGACCGTCGGTGACCCACTCCTCAAAGAGACGGACATGGGGCCGAAAGTCTCCGACGAACAGGTCCAGCGGACGAACGGGTTCGTGGAGGCCGCCCGCGAGAGCGGTGCAACCATCCGAACCGGCGGCAGCGCACCCGACGACGAGTCGCTCGCCGGCGGTGCGTTCTACGAACCGACCGTTATCGACGATATCGACCACGACCACCCCTCGGTGCAGGAAGAAATCTTCGGTCCCGTCATGGAGACGTTCTCCTGGAGTGACGAGGACGACGTGGTCGAACTGGCCAACGATGTCGACTACGGCCTCGCCGCTGGCGTCATCTCCGGCGACGTGACTAAGGCCCTCCAAACAGCTCGGCGTCTCGAAGCGGGCGTCGTCTGGGTGAACCACTACAACGACGTGTCGGCGGGCCAGCCCTTCGGCGGCTACAAACAGTCCGGCACCGGCCGGGAGAACGCTGCTGAAGCTATCGACGAATTTACACAGACGAAAGCCATCAACGTTAATCTCGGATAGCGCTGACATCCGTCTGTGTCACACGCCTATAATATGGGTTTCGTTCGTTGGCCACGATGAACCAAACAATTATCAGTACCTCACAAAGCATCGGCAGTTAGCATGGTCTGAGTCACCGGGTTTGTTGTGCTCAGTCGTCGATAGCCCTCGAGGAGCGTTGATCGAAGACACGAACTGTCGCTGTTGGCGGCGTTTAGCCGCCGACGCGACAGCGTTTCCACTCAGGCAGACGCTGCTCGGTCGGTGACTACTAGTGGCACCGATCCTCTGGGGACGATTTACGGGGACGGCCCGACGCACCGCGAGGGCCGTTCACGCTGCTTGGCGGATCATATTGCTGAACTCCTTGTCCGGCAACCGCCAGAGGCGATGTCTGCCTCGGCGGGGCGTCGCCACGTATTCGTGGTGAGGATACCGTCACCCGTTCTGTAACAGCAGACTCACCACAATGTACAGTAGCCTCACCGTCGTGTCTCGTGTCGCTATCGCTTGTTCAACAACCTATCGGTCGACGCGATGCCGAAGCGTTTGTTGTAGTGGTATCGAGCGTCGCGTTGAGTCTCGATGAACGACACCTGCTTTCTGATTCGATCCTTGTTCCCCGCTGGCGGGACAGACCCTTGCACGGTCCACGACAGGAGTCTCACGATTGCACCGCTCCGATTGAGTCCGCTCCGGTCCCACACTGGTTGACCGCCGAAATCGCACACCGCAGGGGAACCTATTCAAAACCTAACCTCTTAGAAATTTTCCACTATTCTGCGGCCTATCGTGACCCTCTCTGCTAACTGACTCGGGCCATGTATTCAGTACGGATCGGACCACCTCACTAGAGGATGCCAGGAGTCAACTGCTGAATACAGAGAACGGAGGATGAGTTTCCCAGAGGAGTCCGTCCACTTCGGGACGGACGAGCGGAGCGGGCGATAGGTACGTTGGATGCCTATTTGGCTGTGTGCGCTTTCTGATCTCTTCCGGCTCCGAGGGAGACACAAATCCGCTTGTACGCCAGCCAGAGCGCTGATGGGTTTCTCCGAGACAAAAAGAGCTGATGACTGAATTGCGGGTCCGGAAACCCGATGGCTGGACGACCGTCTCGTTTCCCAACGTAGTTGCGTCGATTTCGGTTGTCGAAGGGAAGGTCGACGGCCTGCTGTGCCTGACCCTCACCGGTGAACGGGAGGACGGTCCTCGCATCGTCGAAACCGGCATTCTCGACGTCGACGAAAATGATGAGCACTTGCTGGAGAATACAGTGTCCCGGACCGAGAACGGGACGAGTGTCGTTTTGGATCGGCTACTACCGGATTGACTGCAACTTCAACTGAGGACTACCGCTCCCATGGAAAGAATCCATTCCGCTCGCGATAGGCACTGATCTGGTCCTGAAACTCTTGTTCCTGAAAGTCTGGCTCATCGCCGTGGATATCCTCCGGTGAGACGCCGTCGGGGAGATGCTCATAGCCTGTGACGTCCTCCGTATTGTCTTCCTGTTCGGGCTCGTGTCGGTGCTGTCCGCACTCCCTGCAGGTCCAGATCAGCCGGTCAAGATGTGGGTGGCACTCGAAGCCGTCCAGCCCGTGAGATTCGTGTCCTGTCACGGCGCCACACTGGCGACAGTAGAACCCGATTCCGACTATCTCCGGTTCGGCTCTTGCCTGATGGCGCTGCACGACACCGGGAACAAGCCAGTACGTGCCATCGTCCTCCCGGAACTCGTCTGTGAACTGCTGGAACTCCGAGCGGTCGGTGACCGGCGACCCGTCCTCGAGATAGATCCGTGGCTGGACGTCGTCCCCATCCCCGTCCCAGTTGGTCTGCTCGTCGGCTGTCTCCAAGAGCGCCTGTCCGGGTTCCGCGTCGATCGTGGTTTCGGTCGGCAGGTCGGGCCAGCCCTTCGTGAGAGTGGCGGCTGGCTCGGTCCCAAATGCTGCTCGACACTTCACCGTTCCATGGGAGACATCCTCGCCGCTCGCGATGCTATCAGACACGGAGAAGGCCGCAGCGCCGAGGGCTCGTGCATGGAAATCGGTGTTCGCTTCGACGAGTGCGAGTACTACCCGCCCGAACGTCCACGCCCCAAGTGGACTACTACCTTGATCGTCGGACGAAGTCTCGGAGACGCCGGTTTGAGCGCAGAACGGACACTGGCGTTCATCCCGTGAGATATCCTGTCCACAGGTTCTGCAGGTACGAGTCTCATCCTCTGTACGGTCGGGATAGCCGGTGGATTCGAGGACTCGTTCCCGTCCGGTCTCCCCCGTTTCAGGATCGGAACTCGCTGCGCCGAGGATATCAGCGGGATCGTACTCAGGATTCCGGTCAGTCACACGCTTGGTTGCGGTCGGCATCGTATTTAAACTCCAGCCCCGAGGGAAGCACAAACCGACAGAGAGCGAGAGTCTTGTTGATCAAGTGAAACAGCTGTTGACCTGATGGTGTTGCCACTGGTTCCCATGCAAGATGTAGAGAGTGCATGCAGCAGGCAGACAACTTCGGGGAAACACTATTTCATAATATTTGAGGGTTACTTGTGTCAACCAGAACCAATCTGTTGAATGTAGGGAAATCAGGCTAATATTGGCAGGAATTCAAAACCGGATCTATCAAAGCATCAATTCAGCGATTTCCACGCGGTAGCGGCCGTGCTGATAACCTCTAATGCATCTTGACTTCCGTTTGCTTCTCCTTTTTCAAAATCCTCCTCAGTCTGTCCCATCTGGTTGGTTACATGCGCGAAGCAAACCACCGGGCGTTCTCGAACGGCCGCGAACGTATACAGTGCTGCAGCTTCCATTTCGACGGCAAGGATTCCTTCTGACCGAGCACGTTCGATTGCGGCCTCCGTTTCCCGGAATGGGGCATCAGTTGTCCACGTTGCTCCCGTATACACGGGACGGGACACTGTTTCACATGCTTCTTCGACCGAAGCACGAAGCTCGTCATCAAGAGTCGCATAGCGACTCGTCGAACAGTAGTGGTGACTCGTTCCTTCATCGCGGAGCGCGCGGTCGATGAGAAGGAAGTAAGGCGGATCGTCCTTGGGCACAATCTGTCCTGAGGAGGTTACGCTTATGAGAAACTGGCAGCCGGCGGCGAACAGTTGCTCCGCAAGTAGCACAGCGAACGACGCTCCAACGGCGCAGCCCACGATGCCGAATTCCTGATCATTTCGCTCGAACCGATAAAGGTCGGTGTGGTAGCCGGGCCACGCTCCATCTATGTGTGCTTCGCCGGTGGCCGTCAGCTGGCGGACGATGTCTCCATCTGGATCGAGGATACAGATTTCCGGAGCTGAGTGTTCTGGGAGATCCTTCTGGCGTCGGGCGTTCTCCAGCGGTGCTTCCGGCGTGAATACAGAGGATTCGTCGAATTCTTTGGCCTCGAAAAGCGGAGAGGAATCCGGATCGGTCGAGTCAGTCATGTAGTTCGTGTTCACGGAACCCGGGCAAGGATATTGTGGTCACTCAGGCAACGTCCCGACAATCGCTGTAATCGCGGCTTTCGATGGGTCTGTGCTCTCGAAGACTTGCTCGTCGGAGATACCCAAGAAGAACTCCTGCTCACCCTCGACGTATTCCAGAATTGTGTCCGCCAATGCCTCAGAATCCCGGTGGACCATCCGCTGGAAGTAGGAACCTTCTCGCTCCAGATTCGATTGAATGTACTCGGAACGTGTGTTCAACACGAGTGCGACGAGAGTCCCCCCAGGAGCGAGTACGCGTGTCGCTTCTGCAAGGACTGCATCGATATCGGGAATGAATTCGAGTGTCGAGACGGAGACGACAGTATCAACGGACGCTGTTGTGACAGGGAGCGTGGTCGCATCGCCGAGTACAAATGATGCAGAAACTCGCTCCCGTGCTGCCCGGATCATCGCCTCCGAGCGATCCACCCCGATTATTTTGTCGTCGGGAAAGCGTTCTTCGAGCGAGCCGATGCCGCAGCCAACGTCCAAAACTCGGTCGTCCGCTCTGACGTGCTGTTTCACGTACGTGGCCTCGCGATCCATGACCGCCGTCCCAAACTCGCTCTCACAGAATCGAATGAAGCTCTCGACGTCGCTCATCTCCTCGCCTCTTCGAGAACGCGTCCGAGTCGATCTTTGACGTACTGGACGTCTTCGCTCGTCGTCTCACGACCCAGCGAGAACCGAACCGCGCCAAATGCTAGATTTGTATCGATGTCCATCTCCATCAGAACCCGCGAGGGAGACCGATCACCGGAGTGGCACGCAGATCCGCTCGACACTGCGATGTCGTGGTCAGCGAATGCCTGAACGAGATCAGCCCCCGAAAATTCAGGAAACTCCATCATCGCATAGCCCGGAAGTCGTCGGTCGGGATGACCGACGAGGGTTGCATCGGTTTCAGTTTGGAGTGTGGCGACCAGTTCATCACGGAGTTCACTCAGTCGTTCTCTCCGGTCCGCCATGTCATCCACAGCGAGCGTAGCAGCTTTCCCCATCCCAACAATCCCTGGGACGTTCTCGGTTCCGCTACGGAGGCCCCGTTCTTGACCGCCGCCGTGAATTATCGGCTCCAGTTCGACGCCGTCACGGACGTACACTGCCCCCACACCCTTTGGTCCGTAGAACTTGTGCGCACTGAGGCTCGCCAAGTCAAGTCCGAGCTCATCGACCTCGATTGGAATCTTCCCGGCTGACTGGATCGTGTCCGAATGGAACAAGACGTCGTGTTTGTCGGTGAGTTCGCCGATGGCTTCCAGCGGCTGGATAACCCCGGTTTCGTTGTTGGCGTGCATAACGGAGACGATGGCTGTGTCTGGTTGAATCGCGCCTGCGACATCGGCTGGATCGACACGGCCGTCCCGCCCGGGAGTCACCCGGGTTACGTCGATACCGTGGTCTTCCAACCAGTTTGCCGTCTCGACCACCGCCGAGTGTTCAATAGTCGTGGTGACGGCATGTTTCCCGTCAGAGGATTCAACGGCCCCTTTGAGCGCGAGGTTGTCTGCTTCGCTTCCTCCGCCCGTGAACACGATGTTCCGGCCACTCGTACCGAGGAGATCAGCGACTGCTGCTCGTGCGTTGCGGACCGCGTCAGCTTTCGGAGGTCGCATAGACCGCCGATGGATTGCAGTAGTGGTCGTCGAGATACGGCTGCATCACGGCGACTACCTCCTCGTTCGGTTCCGTCGTCGCGGCGTGGTCCAAGTAGATCATTAGTAGTGGTTAAGACGCAGCATCAGTTCTTGAGCGCTTCAATCTAAAACTGAGGCGACTCTCTGCCATAATTCGTGGGCTGGGTTCCCTCTTTGGGAGAATCAGCACCGCGACTCAAGCCATCCTGTAACGTAGTTTCCGTATGAACCTCGGAATTATCTTGGAGACGGTGGTCTACTCGGCTACTCTTGATTTGTTTCCACGCGTCCAACCTGTCTTCAAGGGCCTTTGCGTCCTCTCCCTGTCCCTGAAGCTGACGTGCTGTTTCGGTCGAAGCGACTCCCGCGTCACAGACCATGACCAATCCCTCATCGCTCGGAAGATCGTCCAGCGCCGCTAATGCCTCTTCGACATCTCCCGAGAGAAGAACCTCTCTAATTGGTCGATCCTCACTTCCACTAATGTGCTCTTCTTCGTAGTCCTCTTCTGACCGGATATCGACCACACAGACATCCTTATTATTCTCCAACTTTTTTCGAAGCGTTTCGGAATAATCGAAGTCATCTACGAAATGTACCCTTTTAAAAGATAAGAGGGTGGTGACTTCGTTCAATAGGCGAATGACGGCTGTACTCCTCATCTACTGATTCTGCGATGAACACGAATCGTATGGGGCGTTCTAAGACATCCCCATCGGGTAGAAATGTTCACCCCGGTGATTTGGGAGACTAGTCGGCAGCGTGTTCGGACTGTTGAGGCTTAGCTACGCCCAGCGGATCAGCTGTCGAAGTCGCAGTGACCAATCGCAAGAATTGGCCTGCGTTCGTGAGGAGTTTGTTCTCGGCCTTCCGAAGGTGTTCTTCGAAAGTCGAACGAGCGACGGCTGTCTGTTCGGCCAGTTCCCGAAGAGAGGTCTTTCGTGGTTGTTCGTAGTAGCCGCGTTCCAGTGCTAACTGGAGTGCCGCTAGCTGTCGGTCAGTGAGGTCCTCAAACAGTTCACTTGCCGGAGCCAGCATACTGTGGGGGATCTGCGTCTCCGAAATCGAGGTCTTCGAGAGCAGTTCGATCTGCCTGTCGGATCGCAGATCATCGAGTAACTCCCGGATGTCTTCACCGTCGAATGCGACTACCGTGTAGTGTTCCCAGCCTTGGCGGTAGATCGTCGGTGACTGATACAGACAGTTGTGCTCCTCGAACCGGTCGATGATGGACTCTTCCAGCGAACAGAGACACGACTGCGTGACGACGTGATACCCGTCTTCGTCCTCCGATTTATGGAGGACGGTCCCTAACTGACTGATCTCATCGAGTAGCTCATCAGTCGGTGTCGTCTCGGAGGTAATTTCGAGCACTTGGCAGTCGCTCAGCGGCCACTCACGTATCGTCAAATCCGGGTGGTGCTCTGAGATTTCTCGGTACGGACACTCGTGTTTGACCCGTATCGAGGCCTCGTACAGACTCATACAACTAACTTTGGGCTGGTCATAATTAATGGTGCCGGTCATGTCCGGCAGCACCTATATACAAATATACCTTCTATTCAGGAATACCGATGCAGGAGATCACGCCGGAAGAACTCAGCGAACAATTGCGAAATGGTGATGACGAGCCGCTCGTCCTCGATATTCGCCACGAAGCGGATTTCGAGGACTGGCATATCCCAGGCAGCACCAACGTCGATGTCTACGACGAATTAACAGACGACCCTGAGCGAGCCAAGGAAGACCTCTCAGACTTGCCCCGTGACGAGCGAATCGTCACTGTCTGTGCCGCTGGTATCGTCTCTCAAACCGCGACAGAAGTCCTCCAAGAGCTGGACTACGATGCTGTGACGCTCACCGATGGGATGAACGGCTGGAGCCGTGTCCACCGGCACGCGGAGGTGCCTGCCGATATCGATGGCACGCTCGTTCAGGTCGCAAGACCCGGGAAAGGCTGCCTCTCACACGTCCTCATATCGGATGGTGAAGCAGCCGTCTTCGACCCGTCACACTATCTCGACGAATACGAGGCGATCCTCGACGAGTACGACGCCGAACTCGTCGGGGTCTTCGACACGCACGCCCACGCCGACCACGTCTCGGGTGCGGCGGAGCTCGCCGACCGTCACGGCGTCCCCTACTACCTCCATCCGAAGGATGCTCTCGCAATTGACGCGACACCAGTCGAGGACGGACAAACTGTAACAGTCGCCAGTCTCGATATCGAGGCCATCCACACGCCGGGACATAGCATGGGGAGCGTCTCGTTCGACATCGACGGTGCCGCCCTGATCACGGGCGATACACTCTTCCACGAGAGCGTGGGGCGCGTCGAACTCGGTGTCGAAGCGGGAATTGAAGATTCCGACGTAAAGCAGAACGCGGCGACGCTCTACGAGAGCCTCCGACGATTACTGGACCGTCCAGACGACGCATTAGTCCTGCCAGCACACGACCCTGGCTCGCCCGAACCACCGGTGACCGCGACCCTTGCGGAGGTCAAGGAACGGAACGACGACCTCGGCCGCGACCGAGAGGAGTTCGTCCGCGAACTCGCAGCTGACATCCCGGATCACCCGCCGAACTTCGAGCGCGTCAAGCGGACGAACGTCGGACAAGAATCGGTCCCTGCCGACGAACTGGCCGAGTTAGAACTGGGCCCCAACAACTGCGCTGCTGAATGAACCCATGAGTACGGGAACTGAAATCAAACAAGGAATCCGCGAGCACTTCGGACAGTTCTCACTCCACGTCCTGCTGGTGTTCGCCACAGGCCTGACCATCGGGTCCGAACGGACCGTCGTCCCTGTTCTGGGCGAAGAGGTACTCGGCGTCAAATCGTTCCTAGTTATCGGTTCGTTCGTCGTCTCGTTCGGAATCGTGAAGTCGATCCTCAATCTCTACGCTGGCAAATGGGGTGAGGAGTACGGCCGCAAGCCAGTCCTCGTCGCCGGGTGGGCGACGGCACTCCCGCTGCCGCTCATTCTCATCTTCGCGCCCAGTTGGGGCTGGATCACCGTCGGGAACATCCTACTTGGCATCAACCAAGCGTTGACGTGGAGTATGGCAATCAACGCGAAGATCGACCTCGCAGGACCCGACCAGCGTGGCCTCGCGGTCGGCATCGACGAGTCGTTCGGCTACACTGGCGTTGCCGTCGGGGCATGGATTACGGGCGCTATCGCCGGTCAGTGGAGCCTCCGGCCCGAACCGTTCTACTTCCTGGCTGTCGTCGTCGTGCTGGCGTTCCTCATCTCGATCTTCCTGATCAAGGAAACCGTTCAGTACGCCCAAGCCGAGGGAGACGACGACCACCACGACGCAAACTTGCCGTTCAACGAGGTGGTGAAGCGCGCGACCTACGGTGACAAGACGCTGTTCGCTGCGGCGCAGGCCGGTCACATCGAGAACTTCGTGGACACGCTGTTCTGGATTGCCGTCCCGCTGTATCTGGTAAGCCAGGGTCTTGGTATCGCGGCTGTCGGTGTCGTCGTCGGTGTCCACAGCGCGATGTACTTCCTCCAGATTGCGACTGGTGGACTTGCTGACCGTATTGGTCGCCGCCCGCCGGTCATCTGGGGGATGTTCCTCGCAGGTGCCGGCGTCCTCGGAATGGTACTCGTCGAGGGGTACCTCGCGTGGGCAGTCTTGGCCGCGATGTCCGGTCTCGGTATGGCCTTGCTGTATCCGAACCTGATGACTGTGCCGAGCGATGCCGCCCACCCAACGTGGCGGTCTGCAGGGATGGGGGTCTACCGAATGTGGCGTGACTCCGGCTATGCCGTCGGAGCTGTCCTGATCGGACTCTCAATGGAGTTCATCAGCGCCGAAGCCGCATTCTACATGACTGCGATCCTGATGTTCGTGTCTGGTGCAGTCGTGTACGTCTGGATGGAAGAAACCCATCCTGAGTTCGGAGCTCACAAGCCACCTTCACCTGCTCCCACGGAAGCGGCTCCAACTATCTCTCAAGACTAGCTCGGCAATACGGGTCGTCGTGTTTCCAGTCTACATTCGCTTTTTGTTCCGATTGGGATTGAATCGGAGGCGACTCTGTGCTGAGTGTGCACTGTGCATCTTGCACAGCCCGATCTACCAACCTCGAGACAGATACCAGTGTTTTGCTGTCTTCGGTTAGAGCCGGGACCAAGACAGGACGAGTTGGCTACTCGCCGTCCGTGCTGTCCGTCACTTCTGCGATGAACGTGTCCGTTGATCTGTCCAGATCGTACTGGTTGATGAGTTCGAGGGCAGCCAGCGCTGCGCCTGTGTCTACGAGGTCTGCGGCGAGCAACCGTTTGAGACGAAGAGTGCCTTTGTGGGCACGGTCGGAATCTGAACCTCGCATCTGGGAAAATTCCATCAAGAGTCGTCGCCAAGCAGTCGCCGAGCCGGTCACCGTGAGATTCCAGTCCGGGGCTTCATATCTAGAGGACGACTGCCGGCGGTAGTGGCCTTCAAGTCTGTCGAGCAAGTCGTCGATGATCGTGCCCTTCTCAACGGTCCGTCCGTGTATGGCGTAGTCTGGGTCGACGAGATTGCGCCACTCGTCGTAGGAGGCGATATCGTACTCGACAGCTAGCTCGACCTCGACTGTTTCGAGACAATCGGCCTTCCCGGGTTCATTCACGCGCCGAAGTCGATCTGCGGTCCCTTCGGCGCGGACTGTAAGGTCTGGGAACTGCGCTTCGCTGGATGCTGGGTGCTGTTCTCCGGTCTGATCGCTGTTGGTGGTCTTCGATGCCATGGGTACTGTCGGGACGCTCTCACTGGACCGCCCCGCATCCGACTGGGGGTGCAAAAAATTGCTATCGGCTTACGAGATCAATCGCTGAATATAGTTTCTTCACCTAGTCAAGTGAGTGAAACAGCTGTAGCGTGTACCTCCGCACATGGTGGTATCACGTCTCTGAGAGACCTCATCCCACGGCAAATTTAGAGGCAAATTATTTTAGCGACTACCCCGAACCTGTACATATGTCCCACGAAGTCGAAGACGAAACGACAGTGAACGAGAGCTATTCTGTGACGGTCCCAGCAGCGGTACGGAGAGAGGCTGGTGTTGAAGCTGGTGACAAAATCCGCTGGCATGTCGACGATGACGGGAAGCTTTCAATCAAACTCGTCAAGCAACACTATGGAGCGTTCTCACAACTAGAGCCAGTCGACGTAGGCGAACCAACTGATGCCGCTGACGACCACGATCTCATTGCTGGAGACTACTGATGGCCGCGGTTGTTGTCGACGCAAACGTCCTCATCGCTACTCGTCTCTCTCGTGATCAGAATCACGAACGTGGCAAAGCAATTACGCAGGCGGTAGACCAAGGAGTCCTCCCAACAGCGTACATCCTGTGTGACGTGCTCGAAGAGGTCATCAATTATCTTCAGGCAAGGGCTGGGCACAATGTTGCGACTGAAACGCTTGATGCTATCATCGAGAGCAGCGGGTTCTCACTCATACAGAGTTCAAAATCTGATTTCGACACTGGCCGGTCGCTGTTCCGACGCTACGAGTCCCTTTCACTGACTGATGCCATTATTGTCGCAACGATGCAACGAGAAGAGATCGAATATCTCTACAGCTTTGACGACGGATTTGACGGTGTTTCCTCACTCACTCGCCTCACGACACCTGATAACCCGTTTGAGCAGTAGCACCTCTGTCCCGACTACAGGAAAGCTCAGTATACCAATGAGCGCTTATTCGGTCGCTGAAGAAGTGTGATAGGACGCCCCGGAATCAAACGAGGTCAGCTCCTCGATGCGCTCTTCAAGCTCCACAATCTCGTCTTGGAGCTGCTGGACTTCGTCATTGTCAGCATCGCTGGCGACAAGGCGATCTTTCAGCCCCTGAAGCCGGGTCTCTTTGGTCTCCTCGTCAACATCGGCTTTGCGGACGTACTCGGTACTCTCAATGTCATACAGATCCGCCTCTGACAGCTCGGTCACCTCAAGAGCATCGTCCACCTTGTCTCGGTCAACGCTCGTCACGCGCTCACGGTCAATCCCGGCGGCTTCCAGCGCGTTCAGCACAGTCTCCTCGTCTTTGAGCGAGCGTTGACGGCGTGCGGTCCGCTGGACGGAGCCAAACTGCCCGCTGACTGGTTGGTCGTGATGGAGCCGACTCAGGATGACGTCAGCGACCTCTTTCCGGAGGTCGTTGGCACTGCGCTGGACATCCGACAACATCGTGTACAGGTCCACGAGCGTATCCGTCTCGATATCGCCAAACGTGTCGACGTCGTGGCGCTCAAGGGCGTCGGTCAGCAGGAGTGCGTCGCTGTACACTTGCAGATCCGGTTCAGTCCGCTCGGTTTCTTCATCCCCATCACCGGTCGTGGCGATCTGTATCGTGGTTTCGAGGTCGCTTTGTCGGATGATACCGGCGTCTTCGTCAATCTCTATTCGTGGATGAAGCGACCAGACCGTAGCGAACGGCTCGGCATCGGGTGGCAATCGGTCAAGAGCGAACTCTTGATTTGGTTCGTCATGCACCCGCCAAAACAGCGTTTCGAACTGCTCGCGTTGGAGTGGTCGTGTCTCATCCTTTTCGACGTAGTCGATGATGATTCGGTGTTCTTGGGTCTCACTGATCCGGAACGGCGTATGCGAGAGCGGCGTCACCAGCACTGCATCAGATGGGAGTTCATCAGCCTCCTCCAACAGCGTGTGCCAGTTGACACTGAACGACATATTCGATCCAGCACTGCCATCATCAAATGACTACTGCTCACGCGTGCAGACACACCACCGTTTCCGGTGAAAACCACCAGATAGCAGTAGTGTTTACACTCGAAACACGGTGTGGTGTATCTGGGATGTGACCATCCTCAGCGCAGGAATGATCTACACTTTGAGTGGCTCCATCGGCTCGACCTCGAAGGTCAACAGGTGGGACCGGAGTTGGGCGTAGGCCCCGTCGCCATCAGTCGTGACACAGAACCGATTTGACCTTGCCGCACGAGGATTGCCGTCGTTCTCTTGCCACTCTTCCAGCGTGAACTCAAGCGCCTCCAATTCGCTGTCAGCCCCCTCAAAGACGGCCGCGACCGACGGGGTCCCGTGGTTGTCAGCGACGTATGCGACCTTGACAGCGTCGTGGCCGGTGTCAAGTCTCTGCCAGCCATCGAGTTTGTCTGGCGGCTCCTCGGCGAACTGCTCGATTTCGCGCTGGGTCAGTTCGGCTTCTGCGGCGTCGCGCCATGCTTGCTTGATGTCCTCGGCTTGGGACCGCTCGATCTCCTGAAGGACGTCGGTGTCGATACACTCTCTGGCCCACGCAAGCACGGTCTTGGCTTTCTCGTGCCTCTCCTCGGGTTCGCCGTCCAGCTGTCCGAAGTTCATCTCTTGGGGAGACATCAAGAGAACTGACGACCGCCAGTAGCCAGGGTCAGCGTCGCATTCCTCGTCGGCATTGGGAGCCCACGACTCCATCGAGGTCCGGACTTCCTCGTGGTGCCCGAAGCCGGTTCGGACGCCGCCGGCGCGCAGGATTCGCTCCGCGAGGTCGATAGTTCGCTCGCGCTCGTCAGCGGGCGCTTCATCGGGGCGAGTGACGTCGGCGTAGAACGGTAAGCCGACTTTGCTGATGATCGTCTCTTTGTAGTTTGGGATAAGCAGCGGTTCCTCGACGAAGATCGGGTCGAACGGTGGTTCGGTTGTCGGCAACATACTGGAAAGCCTCCAGCCACCGAGGCGGCACAAAATCGCTCGTAAGAGTACGATCTAATAGGCCGCGAATGCAGTGAGTAGTGCTTGATTATGAGCCATTCAGTCCGTCAGTATTCTGACCTCACACTGATTTCCTGCTGGAACCAACCCAAGGACCACACACCACTATTTCCGGAGCTTTTCGATCCGACCAAGATCATTCAGCTAGTACTCTACTCGTCTAGTTGACGGGCTAATAGAGAAGAAACCATCCCCCTCATCCGTCTTTAGCTAAGCGAAGAATCACGTGTCAGCGGTGGCTTATCGAGGCTACTTTTCGAGAGGAATGAGGAGGAGAAGTCTGTGCACAACCCTCGCTCCTCATCGAGAATCATGCGTCGGCTCACTACGCTTTTTCCATCTGAGTTCCTCGAAGAGCACGCCGAGGAACTCGGCGTGGTCGAACGTGAGGGCAAGCTTCAGGTACCAGTCCTCGTGTGGGCGCTCGTGTTCGGCTTCGCCGCAGGCGAAAGCCGAACACTCGCTGGCTTCAGACGCAGTTACAACTCGACAGCTGACGAGACGATCTCTCCCGGCGGCTTCTACCAACGGTTGACGCCATCACTCGTAGAGTACCTCCGCGACCTCGTCGAGCGGGGTCTCGACGAGGTCGCTGTTCCCGACGCTGTTGACGCTGATATCGACCGATTCAGGGACGTGATGATCGCTGATGGAACGGTGTTGCGGTTGCACGAGTTTCTCTCTGATGAGTTCCAAGCTCGCCACGAGGAGCAGGCTGGAGCGAAGCTCCACCTGCTCCACAACGCCACCGACCAGACGATTGAACAGATCGATGTGACTGATGAGAAAACGCACGACAGCGCGCTGTTCAAGACAGGATCGTGGCTGCAAGGACGACTGGTTCTGTTTGATCGAGCGTACTTCAAATACCGTCGCTTTGCGTTGATCGACGAGAACGCCGGCTACTTTGTGAGTCGGCTGAAGCAGAACGCAAACCCGGTGATAACGGCGGAATTACGGGAATGGCGCGGCCGCGCCATTCCCTTGGAGGGCAAGCAGATCCACGATGTGGTCGATGATCTCTCGCGGAAGTACATTGACGTAGAGGTCGGAGCCGAGTTCAAGCGGGGTCAGTACGAGGGAACTCAATCGCTGGATACGAAGCGGTTCCGCGTCGTCGGCGTCCGAATCGCGGACGCCGACGACTACCATCTCTACATCACGAATCTCCCGAGAGAGGAGTTCCTGCCGGCGGATCTAGCAACGGTGTATCGGTGTCGATGGGAGGTAGAAACGCTGCTCCGTGAATTGAAGACGCAGTACGAGCTAGACGAGTTCGACACGAGCAACCCGGATGTCGTGAAAATTCTGCTGTACGCAGCGTTGCTGTCGCTGTTGGTGAGCCGTGATCTGTTGGATCTGGTCACCGAGCAAGCCGATGATGAGATCGTGTTCCCGCCAGAACGCTGGGCGGCGACCTTCCGGTCGCACGCCCAGCTCATCCTCCACGAACTCGGTGAATTCCTTGGCTACTCACCACCACCGCTGTTGGAGCGGTTGATCGAAGATGCACAGAAGATCCATCAACAACGACCGATCTTACAGGAGACGCTCGCTACCGCTACGCAACCGAGGTGTAAGTCTTAGCTAAAGACGAATGCCTCGATCCTGCTGCGAAGGACAGCCTCTACGATGACTCAATCTTTTTTCCACCGTACGACGCACACGGACTCCGTGACATCCTCTCTCGCCGTGCGAGTAAGGCGTTCCGGGACACGTCACTAGTGTACGAGACACCTGCCGGCGAAGAATTCGAGATCAGCGCCAATCTTGACGACAACGACGATAACTCGCTTGCCGACAGTTTCGAGGCTATCGATGCTGACCGGAGCGAGTGTACGCTCTTGCGTATCCACTCGAACGTACTATCTGAAGACGTGATTCCGCTCTGTGCTGCGTACGCTGCACAGGACAAGGGGAGTGCCCGCCAAGCAATCAAGTATCTCCGAAAAGCTGCCGCCATCGCCGAATCTGAGGGTGATTCCCGTGTCGGAGAAGAACACGTCCGAACCGCTCAGGGTGAGGCTGAGCGAGAACTAATCATAGAGGGCATGGAACAACTCACGACACAGGGCCACCTCGCGCTGGCAGCGGTGACAATTCTCGAACTCGGGGGCCACTCCGAGATTCGGACACGTGACGTCTACGACATCTACAAGTCGCTATCAGATCACATCGACGCCGACCGACTAGCCCAGCGACGGATGCGCGACCACCTTATCGAACTCGATATGCTGAGTATCATTCGTGCACGGAAATCTGCCTCCGGATCTGTGGGCGGCGAGGCATATACATTCGAACTTCGCGTTGAGCCATCGACGGCTATCGACGTGCTTGAGGCCGTTTCCCGGTTCGAATCCGTCGACTTCGACGATTTAGCAAAGGAGTGGCTGAACGAACAACAGACGCTAGGGTAGCAGTCGCTGTTCAGATATCGGTAGTCATCTGTGCTATGGTGCCGTCTCCTGTGACAGTTTCGCGCTCACTGGTACTCCCTCGTCCTACGGGGAGTCACAAAATTCTCTGAGACGACACGTTCGGCTCTAGCCGTGAACTTCACTGGGAGTGAGTCCTGCCCGGTATTCCACCCTGTCTCGCTCGTGTTGGCTCCGGTACGCGAGCGTCTGTCCGTTCTCGTACTCAACGACAATCGCATCCTCAAGGCCATTCACAGTCGCTCTCGAACCGTCAGCAGCCCAGACGAGGTCCATCGGTTCCGCTGTTAGCGGGCTCCGGTCTGTCTCCACGGTCGGCCACACACCCCGCGATTTCCAGTATGACCGGATGTGCCGCAAGCTCTGTTGAACCGTCTCCCGTATCGAGAGGTGGTCCGCACTCGCGTAGCCGTGTGGCGAAAAATACTCGCCGTGAAGCGCCGCCAGATGAATCCCGTTCCAGTCGACGCCAACGATATCGGCTGGTTCTTCACCGGTCACACGCGGCTGTGTTAGCTCCTCAATCACTGGATACTGCTTCGTCGGACTCGCTCCCAGCAGCTGCACTCGCTGTCCCCGCCAGTCCACAATATTCGTGTACTCGTCGGCTGTCTGGTCGGAGTAGCCCATCGGGTAGCCTAAGACAATGTCGTCGTCGATCACGTCGATTGCGTCGCGGCACTTCGGGACGATGATAACCTCTGTCCCCGGAAACTTTCGTTTCAGCTCCCGTGCGGCTTGGTTGTACCGGCGCGCCTCCTGTCGGTCGTATGCATCGCCAAGCATCCCGACCGATGGCTCGCATCGCTCGAAGCGCTCAATGTACCGGTCCAAGTCAGGATTCCGAAAGTCGTTGTCTAGAATCTCAATCGGGACGTCGACGTTCCGCAGTTTGGACTGGTAGGTGTAGTCCTCGCGAACGCCGACAGCAAACCCAAGCCGGTAAGCATCAATTACGAACGGTTCCCGGTGAAGGAACCCGATGTACTCAGCCTGCTGTGCATCGCCGACAGCCGCCGCTGACCAAGAGTGTCGCGCCTCAGAAGGCATGAATAACACCGAGCGCGCCCACCGGCGCGCCCAGCTGGCAGGCGCGGCACAAAACGACCCCGCGACTTAAATACGGAGACGGGAAGAAATGTCGAGAAGAATGAAGGAAAGGGGTTACAGCTCTACCATCAATATTATTTTGTTTCTATGAACTCACGAGCTCTGCGGGTACCCAACTCTCGCAATTCGTTAATGAAATCAGGACCTCTGTCAACCTTTGTCGAGCAGTGGTACTGTTTGCCCATCTGAATCCGGTGAACATCAGTCTTTGTGAACTCTTCAGCAGGGAGCTTCCCGTTCTCAACCCATTCATTGACCTGCTCAATGAAGCCAAGTTCCTGATTGAGGGAGATGTTGCCCGACAATTCGTTGCGCCGGTCTGCGATGACCTCGCTCGTTGTCGGTTCGCCTTCGAACGTCTGTGGGTTGACTTGGATGACCCAGAGTTCCTCGGGCTTGCGGTCGGGCGAGAGATTCATCAGGTCGCCCACCGGTGGATTCTGCGAAAACAGGCCGTCCCAGTGGTAGTGGCCGTTGATTTTGACCGCTTCGAACATGTTAGGCACGGCCGCGGAGGCGAGTACCGCTTCGACTGTCACGTCCTCGTTGACGAATGTCTCGAAAACGCCGGCGTTGACGTTGACGGTGCCGACGACCAGTTCCGGCGTGTCTCGCTGGCAGATATCAGGGATTTCCTCGAAATCGATATGGCGTTCGAGAATGGTCCTGATGCGCTGTTTGCCGACTTCCGGTATCGGAATCTGAGACGGGCTGACGCTTGGAATGGCGAATCCGGCACTGTCCATCCGAGAGATGTTCGTCACTAGCGTGTTCATCCACCGGTCCTGTGCACCGCTGACGGTGATATCGTCCCAGATACTGTCCAGTAACTCCACCGCCGCTTCCGGGCCACCAGTGAGGAGTCCGTACCACGTCGCAAGAGCGTTGAACGCGCCGCCGGAGGTCCCGCTGATGCCGACGAGGTCGTAGCTCTCATCGTCCCACTCTGATAGTATCTCCTGCAGGACACCCGCGGTAAACGCCGTGTGGCTCCCGCCGCCCTGACAGGCGATGGCGACGCGTGTCGGGGCTGTGTCATCACTCATACGTGTTCACGTACCCACCGTCGAACAGCAGGTCCCCGCCGCTGAGATGCTTGGCGTGGCTGGAGAAGCCGAATATAAGGAGGTTCGCCACCTCCGCCGGTGTCATCATCTCTTTCGTCCGGGCCTGGCCCAACATTACGTCCTCGATGACCTCGCGTTTCGAGAGACCGCGTTCCTCGGCTGTGTCCTCGATTTGATTGACCATCAGCGGCGTGAGTACGTAGCCAACGCTGACCGAGAAGCCCCGAAGCGTCCCCTCGCCCTCGGCAGCGATGGCACGTGTCAGTCCCGTCAGGCCGTGTTTCGCCGTAATGTAGGCCGGCTTGTCCTTCGTCGCGTAGTGGCCGTGAACCGAGGACATGTTCGCTATCGCACCGACGCCGTCGTCGGTGTCCTCAATGTGCGGCATGGCTGCCTGGGCCATCTTGAACGGTGACCGGAGCATGATATCCAGCAGGAGGTCGTACTTCTCCATCGGGAACTCAGCAATGCTGGCAATGTGTTGCATCCCCGCGATGTTGGCCACGAACCGCAGGGATCCCTCCTCGGCTGCTGCTTCGACGACCGCCTCAACATCGTCGTCGTCAGTCAGGTCTGTTTCGACACCGTGGAAGGCCCCATCGGCGTCAAACGATTGGATGCGGTCGCCGGTCGCTTCGAGACCGTCTTCGTCGATATCGGCCCCGACGACGGTGAGGCCGTTCGCGGCCAGACTCACCGCGGTCGCACGACCGATACCGGAGGCAGCACCGGTGACGATAGCGACGTTGTCCCTCGAAAAATACGGATCGTCTATGTACAGGAAGTCGTCTGGAGTCAGTTCGGGGGCAGTCAGATCCATTTCAGCCTCAGACATTGGCGTTCACGTCATAACTAACGAACCGGGAAACGCATAACTGCATCTCACGTTCAGGTAACGCACTCGCGGCGGTATCGATTCGCTTGCGAGAAGTAGATTACTTATAGGTTAGCGAGATACTATACGTTAGGCGGTAGTATTTAGAAACGTAACCAAGCGAGGTACATACCCGATGTCCACGAAATCAAGCGATACCCACGACCGATTCCCTACGACGGGTCCAGCAACCGACGATTACGACCGGTACACGTCCGTGAAGGTCGACGGCGACGTGATACTCTACGACGAAGACCACGAAGACGCCTGGATTCAGTCGGCCACGACGCTCGCCCTGGAAGATTGGCGGTAATACCCCGTCGAACCATCCGAGAAACCGTATTTTCCTGCTAACGCAAATGTGACCGCTATGGTTCCGATCTCCGTCCACTAGGCGTGACCTGATACACCCGTTTTCGGGCGTCGTATATACAAGCTTGTGCAGTCACGAGCCCCGCGTCTGTCAGCTGATCGAGCGCGCCTCGGACCGTTCGCCGCGGCATCAGCGTCTCGGTCGCCAATTGTTTCTGCGTCAGTCCTCCCTCGTTGGCGAGCGTCATGAAGACGAGTTTCGCGCTGGGCGGACACGCGCGCAGTCGTTCGGCGTGGGTGTCTGAGAGTGTGTCCGGTCGCATTATTAGACGAGGAGTTCGAGTGCGAGGACGATTGCACCGACGATTCCGAAGACGACGCCAAGGCCCGTTTCCATCAGATCACTCGGGATGTACTTCCCGACGCGGGTTCCGATAGCGCCGCCGACAAGCACACCGGGAATCGACCACGCGACGACATACCAGACCGGCGTAGCCGTAAGCGCGTGGACGAGCGCCCCGGCAATAGCGGTCACCCCGAGGACGAACACGCTGGTTGCGACAGCGACGCGTGGTGGGACCCGACACCGGACGATGAGCTGGGTCGTCACAATTTCGGGGAGACCGGCGCTAATGAGGCCGGTAATAAATCCGCCGACCGTCGACAATGCCACACCTGGCGTCCGCCAGCAGGTGTCGTACGTGAACGTCTCGCCGTCCGTGGCCTCGACCGTAGTCGTGCCACGGCCGGTGTTTTTCGCTTTCAGGTACTCCCCCTCACACTCACCGGGTTCGCAGTTTTCGGGGGCCTCGTAGTAGACGAGGAACCCACCGAGTAGGAGCAAGCCTGCGCCGAATATGAGCTTCAGAATCGTCGGATCGACATAGTGGGCCGCGAACGCGCCGACGATGATGGCCGGCACTGACCCCAGCAGGAGCCACTTCGCCGTCTGGAAGTCAACGACCTGCTGTTTTACATAGGAGCGCAGACCGTTCCCCATTCCGAACACCTCCGTCAGGAGGCCAGCGCCAATGGCCTGTGACGGTGTGAGACCGACAACGAGCATGAAAAACGGGCTAAAAAACAGCGCCCCGGAGACACCGGACGACAGGGCCACCGTCGCAAAAACGACTGACGCGGGAAACACCCACCAGTGAGCGAGGAACTGTGCCATCGGAAACCCGCTGACTGGCGGGAGCTGCCCCGAGACAACAGCCATCGCTCCGGCCCCAATGATGCTGAGGGCGATGAACCGATTTCCGGAGACTGGCACCTCCATCAATATCAGGCGAACAACGTCGCGATAGTTTCGTCGTCGGGCGTCCAGCCGACGAACCCCCCACCCTCGAACGGGAGTTCGACCGCGGCCACGTAGTTACACAGGCCGACGTAAAAATCCACAATGAGCCCGATGGCAACGATCTCTGCCGGCGTGTATGCTCTTTCGAGTGCCGAATGAATCTGATCAGTCACGTCGCCGGTCGCGACCGCTTCGGCGTACTGGAGCAGGACGAATTCCTCGTCGGAAAAGCCCGAAAGATCTCCGCCACCAATGGCCCGCATCTCCTCGGTCGTCACGTCCTTGTCGCGAGCGATGTCGACGTGCTGGTGCCACTCGTACCGGGCCCCGCGTGCGCGGGAGACGGCGAGGATGACTAGTTCCTTCTTGCGGGGGGTCAACTGGTCGTACAACGTGTTCAGGTACTCCAGCGTGGCTTCGAGGATTTCGGGGTTGTGCGCCCATACTCGGAAGATGTGTCTGTCCCCGAGGTAGTCATCTGTGAACAGGTAATGGTACTCGTCGGGGATCTCGTCCAGTTCGAGGAGGTCGAGTCGCGTCATGAGTGGTGCAACGAGCGACGGTTCAATAACGGTAGCTCACCCGAGCGTAACGAGGTATGGCGGCTGTGAAGGGCGAGCCACCCGGCAGTGGCGGAACTCAAAACCGGCCCTCCGCCGACTCGTCGGGCGCGTGAAGATTCGCCTTGCCCCACTGTTCCATCGCCGAGATTATCGGTTCCAGGTCGGCCCCGCGCTCGGTCAGGGAGTACTCGACGCGGAACGGCTGGTCGTTGATGACTGTCCGCTCGACAAGTCCCTTCTCCTGTAAGTCTTCAAGGCTGTCCGAGAGGACTTTGCTCGACACACCGTCGACGTGATCCTCCAGTTTGCTGAACCCTGTCGGCCCGTTGTGCAGCAGTCGGTGGACGATGACGGGATGCCACTTGCGGCAGATGAGCGTGGCCGTCGACGTGACCGGACACCAGTCCTCGCCGGCACACCATACCGCCATCTGCTCGGGTGAATCACTCATACATAGTGCGTTGGAGCGCCGGTTACTAATAGTTACCCACGGTAATCGGATAACTGAACATTACCAGAAAGGCAGCGATGGCCCATTCCTCACTTCGGGCTATCGTTCGTCCCCGGAATCCCACGGCCATCGTAGAACTCGCCACCCCACTGGCCGATCCAGATATCCTGGTTCGCGAGGTATAGCGCGCCCTCGGTATCGAACAACCGATCGATGACGGTCCATTCGTCCGCCTCGGTGTCGTACTCGATTTCGGCGTTGTACACCGCGGCCTGACCGAACTCGCCACCGGCCTCTGCGGGCAGTGGTAGCGTGTGTTCAGCTGACTCACTCCGGGACTGCGGTCGCTCGGCACGCTGGAGGCGCCCGCGGTTGAACGTCTGGTTGAAGTAGCGGGCGTAGATGGACTTGACATCCATACCCAAGACCGCATCGGCGGCGTTGACGCCGCCGGTTACGTCGCCCGCGTCACGGGCCGTGATGGCGTAGGTCGAATCGTCCGGCCCTGACGCGAACGTACCGGCGTCCTCGTCCCAGAGTTCATCAATCATATATCCAAGCACATCCCCGGCGGTGTCGGTGTAGTCGACACCATTGAGTTCGGAGGCCCAGACGAGGCCCTGGCCCACCACGCCCTGGGTCGCGGCTTGGTTCGCCGCACCGTTCTCCACCATGCCGTTGCCCGCGAGCGAACTCTCGACGGCGTCGCCAAGGTCGGTGGCGTAGGACGCGGCTTGGTCGGCCATTTCGTCGCTCCCAGCGTGGGTACCGTACCAGGCGATCGCTCCGAGCATCTGGCCGAGGTCGCGTGTAGAGCCCATCTCGACGATGTCCGCCGGAGCGAACAGCGACATCGTTGTTTCGGCCAGCCCATCGGTGAGTTGCTGTATCTTCTTCGGGGGAATGAGGGGCTCCGGGTTCTCGTAACCGAACCAGCCGCCCTTGGCGAGGCTGGTCATGTCTGACATAAACCACAGCATCGCCGAGTGATGGTTCGGGCGGGCAGTGTCGTCGACGACTTTGCCTTTCGCGGGTCGGAACCCGGAAATCAACTCCATGCTCTCGCCTTTCGTCAGCGCACCGTTGCCCTCCGGCCCGCCGCCGATGAGCGTCGCGTTGATACCAATCTGTGCCAACGTCGACAGCACCTCTGAGCGGAACTCCGCTGCGAGGCTGTCCGGCAAAATATCAAAGTGGTTCTCGAAGTTCTTCGCCCAAGTGACGCCCTTGAGGTGGGTCCAGCCAGCCGAGGACGGGCTGACGACGCCCGATGATTTGGACTTGTCCCAAGCAAGTGTCGCTGCGTCCGGGCGGCCGTTCTCACCTGAGAGGACCGGTTGCTCGGTGAAGGATGGGTCACCCTCGGTGAACGCCGCCATGTTCAGGTTCGGGTTCTTCACCGGTGGTTTGTCCGTGTTCGCAGCCTCCAGCATCGCTGGGAATCGCTCGTCGAACGCCTGCTGTTGCTCCTCGTTGTGGGGGAACAGCACACCGTTCCCGCTCATGGCGATGTTCGTGCTCATGTTGTACAGCGAGTACCAGTAAGAGTCCCACGTCGCGTCGCTCCATTCGTAAGCCGCTGTTTCCTGGCCATCTGTTTCTGTCTCGCTGTCGCCGCCACCAGACGTGTCAGTGCTATCTATTTCAGCCGTCTCCGGCGTTTCCGCACCGCCGTCTTCGCCCCCGCTGCAGCCGGCAAGGGCGGTCAGTCCGAGGGTCGCTCCGTAGGTCAGTATCGAACGCCTGTCGTGACTCGTCATACTGGTGTCGAGTCGGGACTACTGTCTCAACCCCGTGTTACCTGTGTGTTATTAAGACGCGTGCCCAACAGAATTATATACGAAAACCAGTCATTTATTGAACAGCTCAGCAAGTCCCCGCTCGGGGTTAAAAATCAGGCCTCTGTCGATGAACTGTCGAATTCCGCCGGGAGGTGCGCAGATATTTGGGCCGTCTGGCAGAGCGCCTGGCGGGTGGTTCGCTCATCGACGGCGTGGGCGGTTTCGGTTCCGAGCGCGAACTCCACGGTTGAGAGGCCGTCGTTTCGGAGCGCCTTGGCGTCCCCGCCGCCGGTCGCGCTCCGGGCGAACGTCCGCTCGCCGGTGACCGCCTCACTCACGGTCTGGACAGCCTCGACCAGTGGCCGCCCTGGGAGTTCGTATGTTCCCTCGCTCCAATCGGTGGACTGTATCTCGACGCCCTGTCGCTCGGCCACGAACGCACGGATTCGCTCCAGCACTGACGCCGTCGGGACGCTCGCCGTGAGGCGGATGTCGATGTCCGCCGTAGCCACCGTCGGTGCACTGTTTACCGCCTCCCCATCGTGCATTGTCCCCAGATTCACGGTGGGGTGCTGGAGCATGGACCTGGCCGCATCCTCGCCCACAGTCGGCGCGTAGTAGGCGACCGACTCGGTGAGTATCCGTTCGACGGTGGGGTGCAGGTCGAACTCGACGGCCTGGAGCTCCGATCGGAGGCTGTCAACGGTGTCGTACAGCCGGTCGTGGCGTTCACGCCGAGCATCGGCCGCGACCCGTGTGCACCTTCGCCCGTCGCAGCGAGCGTGAGCCAGATGCTTCCCTTGTCGGCGACGGCGACCGACGGCCGGGCGGACGTGCCAGTCATCTCGCCGATGAGACACGCCGACGGTGATGACGGAAACGTGTCCAGACCATCCCGGAGTGTCTCGCCGCCACTCGTCTCCTCGTCGCTGCTGAATACGAACCCGAGCGGCACCGCTGGGGTGGTGTCAGTCTCGGCAACGGCCCGGACGACCGCCAGCATCGCGGCGACCGCCCCCTTCATGTCCGTCGCCCTGCGACCATAGATTTCGCTGCCGTCCCGCTCGCCTAGCGGACCGCGTGTCTAGGCCTCGCGGCTGAACGGGACCGTGTCGATGTGACCGTTGAACACTAGCTCCGGCGCTGGCTGCTCCGGGAACCACGCAACGAGCCCGGGGTCGGCCGACGCTGCGCTGAGTCGTTCTGTTTCGAGCCCGGCCTTTGTCACCACCGTCTCGATGTACTCGATTATCTCCGTCGTCGCTCTAGGGGGATTCTGCGTATCAAACGCGAGCAGGTCCAGCGTCGTCTCGACGACGCGCTCGCAGTTGGCCTCGACTTGTGCTGGGAGCGATGGCTGTGACATGAAAAAGCTCGACTGTGATTGCCGGTGTTACAGCGGAATGTACGTGACAGTCGCGCCCAGCACGACGCCGTAGACCAGATAGAAGAACGCGAACATCCCGACCATCTTCGGCTCTGGCTCCATCGCGAGGACGATGCGCATCCAGAATATCGCACCAACCACGGTCAGTGCCAGCCCATAGATGACGGCCCACAGCAGGCTCGTGGTCAGTACCCCGGCCCCAACGCCGAGACCCAGCGCCGTCACGCCGACAGCGAATGCGCCGCCAGCACCAATGCCGTACAGCATGTGTAACACCATCCCCTGCATCATGTACGACTCGGGCCCCTCGTCACCCACGTATTTCGCCCACAGCGCCGCCGTGGGCGGTGGAGAGTCGTCTCCGAGTCCCATCATGAACATCGTCATGACAATCGTAGCAACCAGTCCGCCGACCAATCCGCTGAGTATGCTTACCATATGTATCGTGTTGTTCCGCAACGGCCTTCGGGTTACGTCTGGTAACCCTGTTTCTGTTGGTGAGTAATAAACCGGTTGTAACCGGACCGACAGTCGGTTTCGGTGAGGTAACCCGCTATTGCCAGACAAACCATCCAAATCTGGTCGTAGCCAAGCGGTTATTTGGCTACTCCCGCTAATCGAGGTATGGATATGCAGGACGTGCTGCCGCGGGACGCAATTCCGGGCATCGACAACCCCACCTTCGACACGAGCTACTTCGGGGACCCGGACGACGAGGTCATCGTCGTCGAGGCCGACCCGCCGCGGGCGTATCCGGTCAGAGTGCTCAGCTACCACGAAATCGTCAACGACGTGCTCGAAGCGACTGAGAGTTCGGGGGACGACGAGCGCCCAGTCGCGGTAACATGGTGTCCCATCTGTGCCAGCGCCGTCGTCTACGATCGGACGGTCGATGGACAGACGCTGACGTTCGGTACCTCGGGCAAACTAGCCGACGACGCGCTGGTGATGTATGACCGCGAGATGGAATCGGAGTGGAAGCAACCGCTCGGCAGGGCCATCAGCGGCCCACTCGACGGCCGGGAACTGTCCGTGGTGCCGTCGTCTATACTGACCTGGGCGCAGTTCCGGACGGCGTACCCCGATGGAGTCGTCTTGCAACCAGTTCACGGCGGCCCGGACGATGCCCGCGGGAACTCGCCGCGCGAGGCCTACGACATGACTCCGTATGACCGGTACGACGCCGACCCCGAGTTCGGCCTCCGCGCGATGCGCGGGGAGGGACCACAGCGCACCTGGGACCGTACAGACATAGACGCGAAGACGACAGTCATCGGCATCGTCCACGGGGATGACGCCGTTGCATACCCGGTCCTGCAGATTCGGGCGGCCGAGGGCGTGATAACAGATACCGTTGGCGGCCTAGAGATCGTGGTCGTCGCCAGTTCGGACACGGCGATGCGCGCCTTTGAGAACCCGGGCTACGAGTTCGAACTGCGTGACGAGACACTGTACGGCGACGGAGTAACCTGGGACCTCCCGACAGGACAGAGCAACGACGGCCGCCACCTGGCCCGGGTTCCCTCACGACGGCTGTACGCCTTCGCTTGGCAAGACGACCACGGCACAGAGAGTTTCTACAGCCTCAACTGAACAGATCGCTTGCTGCCGACTGAGAGAGTGCTTCAGCCCTGTGCGGTCGCGACCAGCGACACGTAGCTGATGTCGCCGGCCTCGACGGCGGCTTCGATGGCCTCGATTGCCGATAGTGCCCGCTGACCGCGTTCGCCCATCATGCCGAGCAGCCCTTCGTAATCCACACGGTCGGTCACCCAGTCCTGCATCGCGAGGAGGTCGTCGTGGTGGTCCGCTGTGTCCGCGACTGTGAACCCCGCGGCTTCGACGCGGCCAGTCAGCCGGTCGCGGCTTCGTGCGCCGGTGAGACAGAGCGCATCGGCGGCGGCATCGGGTACGTCCGGTCTGTCGCCATCGACGACGACATCCGAAAGAGCGAGACGGCCGCCGTCCGCGAGTACGCGGTTGGCCTCCGTCAGTGCCGCGTCGAGGTCAGTGAGACAGAGGACGCACTCGGCTAGCAGGACATCGACACTGCCACCTTTGATGGGGAGGGCCATTGCGTCACCCTGTACGGCTCGGTCGGTACTCGGTTTCGGGTCGATGCCGAGGGCGTCTGCGCCGCGGTCCCGGGCCACCGAGAGCGCGTCGCCAGCGCCACAGCCGACGTCCAGCAGCCGCGTCTCCGGGCCGACACCAGCCCGGTCGAGCAACGCTGCCGTCGCCTCGGTCCCGCCCGGGTGGAGCGGCCCCGCAAGCATGGTGTCGAGCATCCCCCACGGGTTCGAGAGTGCGGCGTCCAGCAGCCCCGCCATCACTCGCCCCCACAGTCGTCCGGCGTGCAGCCGCCGTCCGTGGCCGTGCCGTCGCCCTGATAGCCCGCAGCCGAGTCGGCGGCGGGGCGGTCCCCGTCGACGGTGTTCCGGCCGCCCCAGTCGTTCCGGTTCCGGAGAGCGTACTCGCCGGCCTCTGTCGTCATGTTGTAGCCACAGAAGGGCACCAGGTCACCGTCGGTCGTCGGCACCGAGATGCAGCAGTTACTCAGCCGATTCACGTCGGCCGCGTCGGCGTCCATGAATCCCGTGAACGAGACGGGTACAACCTCGTCAAACAGGCCTTCGACGCCGCCGGGCACGTCGACGCCACAACAGCCGGCGGTCTTGCAGGCCCACTCCTCGCCGGCGGCGGTGCCGGCCAGTAGCTCCATGTAATCCCCCTCGTCGACCATCCCCGAGAGCATGTCCCAGAGCTGGTCGTCGACGTACTGGGTGAGCGGGACGAACGATTCGGCCTCCGAGCTGGAGTCGCCACAGCAACAGTCAGCCGTACCGTCCAAGTCGTCGGCACCGCAGCCCGCTGCAGCCGCCGCATCCGTGTCTTCCGGGATGAACGCCGTCCCGATCTGGCAGTACGCCGAACAGCAGGGCGCGGGCAGCATGTCTCGCGGATCGAGATCGTCCATCTGCTCAGCCAGCAGCCGCGTGGCGTCGTCAATGGTGAAGCGGCCGTCATTCGAGGCGTAGCGGCCGAAGTGGGCGACCGGCTGGAAGTTCACCGACCTAATCACGTCTCTGTTGTCGAGCGCGAACCGGACGATGTCACCCATCTCGTGGTCGTTCACGTCGGGAACCACTGTCGGGACGAGCACGACGGGCAGATCCGCCTCGCGGCAGGCGTCGATGGCTGCGTACTTTTCGTCGACGAGGTCGACCTCACGTATCTGCTCGTAGGTCTCGCTCGTCAGGCCGTCGAACTGGAGATAGACCGCGGTGACGCCGGCGTCGGCGAGTCGCTGGGCGTAGCCCTCCTCGGTCGCCAGCCGAATCCCGTTCGTGTTCACCTCGACGTGGTCGATACCCCTGTCCCTGGCGCGTTCGACCAGTTCGGGGAGGTCGTCCCGGACCGTGGGTTCGCCGCCGGAGAACTGTATCGGCCGGCCGCCCGCGTCTTCGACGGTGTCCAGCAGTGCTTCGATTTCCTTGGTCGAGCGATGCGCACCACCGGGCCCCGAGCTCGCGAAACAGTACGAACACGAGAGGTTGCAGTCGTCGGTGACCTCTACGACGGCGAGACAGGCGTGGTCGTCGTCGACCGCCAGGTCGCCGCCGTCGTACTCCGGGTCCGGGCCGAAGTCGGCGGCCCAGTCCCAGTGGTCGAAGGAGCCCCAGACCTTCCGGCTGGTCGTCCCGTGGTCAGCGCATTCCCGAGTCAGGAACACGCCGCCGTCCTGTTCCTCATACTGGCCGGGGACCTGTTCGAGGCAGTCAGGACAGAGGCTCGTCGTCGTCGCGAGGGTGTCACTGTCATTCATACTCAGGGGGAGGAGTGAATTTCAATAAGCGTACCGGGGTTGTGCATCGGAGCGACAGAGCGGTGTGTCGGTCGTGGCCCATCGACTTTCGCTGAGACGTGTCCGACCTGCCAGCCCGCGCAACCCTTTTTCGGGGTGCTCCCCGAGCCATTGTATGGCAGGCCAGACTGCGGCGACCGATCCGGCGGACGACCTCGACACGTCGCCGACCACCCTCGCCCAGGACCTGCTGGTCGCCTGCAAGCGTGGCGACCCGACACAGAGATTGCGGGCGGCGCTCGCCGCGCTCAACGATGGCGACCTCCGACCACTACGAACGGACCGCCGGACTGCGCTCGCGTTCTGGCTCAACTGCTACAACGCCGGGACGCAGTTGCTCCTCGCCGAAGAGCCTGCACTGTACGACAGTTCGCTTCGCTTCGTCCGGTTTTTCTGGGCGCCTGCGATTACGGTCGCGGGCACCTCGTTGAGTCTCAACCGCATCGAGAACGGCCTGCTTCGCGGCGGCCGCTCGCAGTACGGCCTCGGCTACCTGCCGAAACTGTTAGTCACGACGTTCGAACACCGCCACCGGTTGCCAGACTGTGACCCGCGGATTCACTTCGCGCTGAACTGCGGCGCGGAGAGTTGCCCCGCTATCAGGGCGTACGACTCTGAACAAATCGACGAGCAACTGGACCTGGCGACACGGAGCTACCTAGATGCGACGGTGGCGTATGACGCCACCGAGAACGTCGTCCGCATCCCCCGCGTGTTTCGCTGGTTCCGCGGCGATTTCGGGGGAAAGGCGGGAATCCGGGCGTTCCTGCGGGAGTACGACGCGATTCCCGACGGTGCGGCGCCGAAACTCCGACACCTGTCCTGGGACTGGTCGAAAGCGTCCGGGAAGTTCGTCGAGTAGCGGGCCGTGCGGTTTAGGCCGTCCAGCCGCTACGCACTCGTATGCCAGATTCAGTCCCGGACTTCTCGCTCACGAACGTCGCCACCGGCCCGGATCCGTTCTCGCTCGCCGCGCTCCCGGACGGCGTTGAGTTCGCTGTCCTGTTTTTCCAGCGGGACCACTACTGCACGAACTGCCGAAAGCAGGTCCAGCAACTCGCTGAGCGTATCGACGACTTTCACGAGCGCGACGCCGAAGTCGTCTCTATTGTCCCGGAGCCGGTCAAGCGCGTCGAGTCCTGGCAGGAGTCCTATCACCTCCCGTTCCCGCTGCTCGCGGACCCCGACATCAAGGCGGGGGAGGCCTACGACCAGCCCGTCCGCTTTGGCATCCTCGGTCGGTTCTCGGATTTCTTCGGCCGAATGCCCGAAATCGTCATCGTCGACAGACGCGGGACGGAACCCGAAATCGCGTGGGTCCAGAAAGGCTCCTCGACGTTCGACCGACCAGATATCGACGAGATTCTGGCGGAACTCGACGCCCTCCGCACGGACTCGTAGCCGGATTCGGTCGCACAGAGCCATCGAACCGCCGGAATTTGGTTCCGGAAGCGCATTTCCGCAGACCTTTCATATTGCTGGACGGTGACGAGGGGATCATGGACGAAGTAGACTTTCTGGTTATCGGCTCAGGTTCGGGACTGGACGTGGCAAACGCCGCCGCGAACCGCGGGCAGTCGGTCGCAGTCGTCGAGAAAGGTCCCCTCGGCGGGACGTGTCTCAACCGGGGGTGTATCCCGTCGAAGATGCTGCTGTACCACGCCGACGTGCTGGAGACCATCGAGCGCGCTGGCGAGTTCGACATCGACGCCGAGGTCAACGGCGTCGACTTCGCCGACATCGTTCGCAAAGTCAACGAGGACGTGGAGTCGGACTCGGAGTCGATTCGGGAGGGGCTTCGCTCCTCGTCCCGCCACGACCTCTACGAGGGCGAGGGCCGGTTCGTGGACGACCGGACGGTCGAAGTCGTCAGCGGGCCGGACGAGGGTGCACAGATTCGGGCCGAGACGGTGCTCATCGCGGCCGGGGCACGACCCTCGATTCCGAGCATCGATGGCCTCGGGGACGTTGATTTCCTGACGAGCACAGAGGCCCTCCAACTGGAGACGCCGCCGGATCACCTCGTCGTCGTTGGCGGCGGGTACATCGCGGCCGAACTCGGCCACTTCTTTGGGACCTTCGGGAGCGACGTGACTATTATCGGTCGGCGGCCGAACCTCCTGCCCGAGGCAGACGAGGAGATAGCCGAGGCCTTCACCGAGCGGTATGCCGACCGCTTCACCGTCCACACCGGCCACGCGGCCACCGCTGTCTCGGAGAGCGACGGCACGGTCACCGTTGAGGCGAAGCCGTACGAGTACGGCGAGGACGCCGGGGTCCAAGACGAGGGTGGCGTGACAGTGACGGGTGACGAACTGCTCGTCGCCGCCGGACGGACACCAAACACGGACCTCCTAAACCTCAACGTGACGGGCGTCGAGACGGACGACCGCGGGTTCGTCGACACCGACGAGTACCTGCGGACGACCGCCGACGACATCTGGGCGCTGGGCGACATCGTCGGCGAGTACCTGTTGAAACACAGCGCGAACCACGAGGCACAGGCCATCGCCCGCAACCTCTTCGGCGACGACCTCGCACCGGTGGATTACACCGCGATGCCGTTTGCCGTCTTCGCCTCCCCCGAGGTGGCGGGCGTCGGCGCGCGCGAAGAGGAACTCCGTGCCGCCGGGCGGGAGTACGCGACACGAACGTACCAGTTCGACAAGACCGCCCGCGGGAATGCGATGAACGCCGACGGCTTCCTGAAGGCGATTATCGACCTCGACGGGGAGATACTGGGCTGTCACATCATGGGGCCGGAAGCGTCCGACCTCATCCAGGAAGTCGTCGTGGCGATGACCGCCGGCTCCGGCACGGTACAGGACATCCGCAACTCCGTCCACATCCACCCCGCGCTCTCGGAAGTCGTCCAGCGAGGATTCGCCGGACAGTTCAGTCGCGGTGACAGCGGCCACTCGCACTGAGCAGGCCACTCATCTGAACGCCACTGCGCACTTCCGACGCACGGCCTCCCTGCCTATTAGTGCGGGACGCACGTTGAGGCGGACGTAATGTTAGTTGTCCACGCGGAGTTCCCCATCGACCCCGAAAAACGGGACGAAGCACTCGACCTGATCCGAGAACTGGCCGAACAGTCGCGCACGGAGGACGGCGTCATCGACTATCAGGTCGCGACAGATATCGACGACCCAAACCTGTTCCGCTTCACCGAGCAGTACGAAGACGAGGCAGCGTTCGGTGCCCACGCCGAAACCGACCACTTCGGGACGTTCGAGTCTGCACTTCCGGACCTGCTCGCCGGCGAACCGGATGTCACCCGGTTCGATGTCGACTCCGCGTCCGAAGTCGAACTGTAACGCCGGCCCGACGAGATAGTCAGGCGAGACCGCTCGCCCTGTCTGACTCAGGGTTCGTGCGGTCGTCGTTTATAAATACTTGGGGCGAGTCCAGCCTCGCTGCACGCACCCCTTGGTAATATATCGTTGGGGTAGTATTACGTTGAGTAATGACGAAAGCAGCCATCATCATCCTCGCAGGCACAGAAAGACACGAGAACCTCGGTCGACTCGCGAACGGCCTCGAAGCGGCAAAGGAGTTCGCAGAGAACGATGAGGACGACCTCCAGCTCATCTTCGACGGGGCCGGGACGCAGTGGATTCCGGAACTCGAAGACGAGGACAGCGACTACCACGAACTGTACCAGACCGTCAAGGACGACACGGCCGTCTGTGACTACTGTTCCGGAGCGTTCGGCGTTGAAGACGCTGTCGCCGACTCCGGACTCGTCACTCTGGACGAGCACGACGGCCACCCGAGCATCCGCTCGCTCGTCGACGACTACGAAGTCATCACGTTCTAACCGGCAGCAGGCCGGTCACGTTCGACCCTACTGTGGTGAAACACGACGCGGCTTTATCCATGGCCGTGTAAGTACTTCACAGGAACCACTGCCCAGCCCGGGTTTGATCTCGGGCCGCTGTGAGCTTTCCACAGGATCAGATACTATATGATTTTGCCAGCCTCATGGACGATTGTCGTGATAGTAACGGGGATCGTCATCGCCGCCGGGGCGACAAACGGGCTTGCTGGCTTCGGCTTCGCTGTTGTCGGGACGATGGCGCTTGCGACCATCATTGACCCAGCGACCGCCGTCGTGTTCATGATTCTCCCCATCCTCGCAGTCAACGTTTCACTAGTTAGAGATCTCTCACGGCGTGAGCTTCGTACCTGTAGCCAGCGGTTTGGACCCCTCATCGCTGCAGCGCTGGTCGGAACTGTTGTCGGGATGGCTGTACTCGACAGGCTCCCGGAAGCGCCACTCCGTGTCGGACTCGGTTTACTGACGTTGGGGTTTGTGGCGACCGCCCAGAAGCGGGTGCCGCTTCCCGGATGGGTGTCAGTGGGCAACAGCGACCTCGGGAAGACACCGTTCGCGATGATCAGCATCGGTGGCGTTTCGGGGGCACTGTTCGGCGGAACGAACGTCGGCGTCCAGCTCGTCGCGTATCTCCGGAGCTTCGACCTCTCGCACAGCCTGTTCGTCGGTATCGTCGCGCTGGTGTTTCTGGGGCTCAGCATCACGCGGGTCGCCTTTGCCGGCGTTTTCGGGCTGTATCCCAGCGCGGCTGTCGCCGGAGCGTCCGTCCTTGCGACCGTACCGGCCGTTGCCGGTGTCGCAGTCGGGAAGCAACTCAGGACCGCTGTCAGTGACCGTGCTCGTCGCGCCGCCGTTTTGACATTACTATCGATTATCGGTCTTAGACTAACCGCCGGTGGCCTTGGTATCGCGTAAGAGCCAGTAATTATTGCCCTCATCTCTGACACACACTGAACGCGGGAGGGTCAGTATTGTGCAGTTCTCAGCCGTCTATCACCTGCTTTGTTGAAAGTAGCGTATCACCGAAACGCAGGGGCTTTGCCAGGGTTGCATCTTATATTAGGCTAAAGAACGTAACCGGGCCAATGAAAAATACGTCTACGACGCTTTCTCGACGGCAGTACTTGGCGGGAGCCGGGACGGTTGCAACGCTCGGTCTCGGTGGCTGTCTCGGCCTCGGTGGCGGCGATGAGATAACCGTCGCATATATGCCGATCTTCCCGGATCTACAGTGGTTCGTGATGGAAGAACAGGGGTATCTGGACGAGATTGACGCGACCATCGACGGTCGGGAGTTCACTGACGGACCGGCCATCGTCCAGGCCTACGGCAGCGGCGAACTGGACGTGGCGATGTTCGGCATCGTCCCGTCGATGATCGTCATCGACAGGGGGCTCCCGGCGAAGGTGACGGCGGCAAACATCAAGGAGCCGATGGCGATTATGGTCCATGACGACCTCCAGTCGCTCTGGGACGAGCACGGCAGCGATGCGTTCGCAGTCTGGGAAGAAGAGCGGGGCCAGAAGTTCCGGTTCGGAACCTTCCCGCAGGGGTCCGTGCCGGATGTGCTGCTTCGGTACTGGCTCCAACAAGAGGGCGTTGACGAGTCGACCGTTGAAATTATCGAAATTAGCGGCGCAAACGCGGTGTGGCAGGCCATCGCCAACGGCGAAGTCGACGGCTCCTCTATCATGGAACCGGTCCCGACCCGCGCCGCACAGGAAGACGTGCCCGTTCGGACGTTCAGAACTGCCGCAGAGGTGATGCCCGGCCAACCGGCCGCAGTGACACTGATGAGCGACGAAGTCCGCGACTCGGACGTTTCATCACAGTTCCTCGAACAGCACGTCCGTGCGACGGAGTTCATCCGGAACAACACCGAAGCGACGGCCGATATCGTCGAATCCGGCATCGGGATGGCCGCCGACCAGGCACAGTCGGCGCTCGAAGGCCCTCTCTCGAATTTCGTCACCGACCCGCGCGAAATCGAGAACGGGACGGAGGTCTTCTCAGAGTTCGCCAACGAGAACGGCCAGATCGATGAACGGCTTTCGCTCGACCAGATTTTCGACTACAGCGTCTACGACAACCTATGACCGGACGACACGGAGGGCGCGACGATGGCAATTGAAGTCGGTGACGATAGCGAGTACGCCGACGGGGTCGACTCACCGATGTTCGATATCGACACGCAGCGGGCGCTCCGCGGGGGAGCCGGCATCCTCGGGTTCCTCGTGCTCTGGTGGCTCGTGGCGCTGACCCAGCCGAGCTACATCCTGCCGACGCCGGCGGCCGTCGCGGAGACGTTCGTGGCCGAGGCTGCGTCCGGCGACATGGCGACCGCACTCCTCAGTAGTATCATCCACTGGCTTCCCGGCGCAGTCATCGGGACAGGCCTCGGTGTCGCTTCGGGAGTTGCGCTTGGCTGGAGTCCATATCTCGACGATATCTCCGCCCCAGTCGTGCGCCTCCTGCGACCGGTGCCGCCGCTTGCGCTTATCGGCTTCGCAATTGCCTGGCTGGGGATCAACCACGCTGGGGCCGCGTTCATCATTGCTATCGGCGCGTTCTGGATCAACTTCTACGGTGCCTACGGCGGTGTCGAGGGCGTCTCGGACGATCTGCTAGACGTTGCCCGAAGCCTCGGGGTCCAGGGAGACGTGGAGCTGATCCGGTCGGTCGTCATTCCGGCATCGCTTCCCGAAATCATGACTGGCATTCGGACAGGAATCGGTCGCTGCTGGATGCTCGTCGTCGCTTCTGAAATTTTCGGTGTCGCTGGCATCGGCCGTGAAATCCTTCGAGCCTCGAACAACCTTCGGGTTGATGTCGTCATCACCTACATCCTCGTATTGAGTGCGATGTTCCTGCTAGTCGACACCGCCTTTCGGGCTGTCCAACGGAGGGCGCTCGCGTGGCGATGACCGACGAAACGATGCAGCCGCGGGTCCTCGTCGACGGTATCGGCCGGCGGTACGACACGCCACAAGGCAGTGTCCAGGCGCTACAGGACGTCTCCTTCGATGTTAGTGCCGGTGAGTTCGTCTGTATCGTCGGCCCCTCCGGCAGCGGGAAGACAACGCTGTTTCGCATCATCGCGGGGCTCGAACCCGCGACGGCCGGGACAGTGTATCTCGGCGGTGATCCAGTTGAAGGGCCTGGGCCAGAACTCGGACTCGTGTTTCAGGAGTACCACCTGTTCCCGTGGCGCACCGTCTCTGGAAACGTTGGCTTCGGGCTGGAAAAACAGGGTGTCAACAGCGAGCGGCGACAGCAACGCGTCGATGAGTTGCTTGAACTGGTCGGCCTCGACGGCTTCGCGGACAGCTATCCCCGCGACCTCTCGGGCGGGATGAAACAGCGGGTCGCCTTGGCTCGCGCGCTCGCCGTCGATCCCGACCTCCTGCTGATGGACGAGCCCTTCGGGGCCGTCGACGCTCAGACCAAGCGCATGCTACAGGACGAGCTCCTCGACATCTGGTCGGAGACAGGGAAGACGATTCTGTTCGTCACTCACGATGTTGAGGAAGCTGTCAAACTCGCCGACAGGGTCATCGTCATGGCGTCGGAGCCGGGCCGCATCCGGGAAATCGTCGAGGTCGACATGGACCGGCCGCGGTCGCGGTCCGACGCTGATTTCGGGGACCACTACGAGCGGATTCTCGGCCTCATCCAGTAGTGATTACTCGTCGGCCGCGGCCCACTCTAGCAGTGGTTCGAGCCGGGTCCGAACCGCGTCACCGTCGTCTGTCAGCGCGTACTCGACCCGCGGGGGTATCTCGTCGTATTGCGTTCGGGAGACCAGCCCGACCGATTCGAACTCCTCCAGCCGCTTCGAGATGGTCGACGTGCTCGCCCCCGAGAGGTGGGCCTCGATCTCGCTGAAGCGGAGCGAGTCGTGAGCCCCGATAATGCTTATCAACTGCATCGCGTACTTCTGGCTGAGCGTGTCGATGACGCCCGTCAGCGGGCAGTAAGACGTCCCGTCGACATCACAGGTCGGCTCGTCGTTTCTGGTAGTATCCGCCATAGCTTCGTGGCCTCGAACCTCCTCCATAGCTTTGGACTCCACAGTACAATTACTTCGGGAACAAAACCTGTGTCAATGCAAGAGTCACGCTCCTACGACCTAGCCCTGAGGTCGCCGCCGTCGGGACGACCGAGGCCGAGTACATGGCCGAACACGGGACCTGTTCGTGTCGCACCGTCCAGATGGCGGACGTTCCACGGGCGAAGGCGGCCGCGAACACCGACGGCCTCGTGCAGGTCGTCAAACATCACGAGACTGACGAAATCGTGGGCGCACACATGGTCGGCCCCCGGGCCGCCGACATGATCATGGAAGCGACGCTGGCCGTCCGGTTCGGCCTCACCGTCGACGACATCATCGACACCGTCCACCCGTTCCCCACGTTTAGCGAGGCGTTCAAACACGCCTGCCAGGCCTTCCGCCGAGACACCTCGACGATGAGTTGCTGCGTCGAGTGAAACGGGGATGGTGTCCCAATTTCTGGTTGAAGCGGGAGTAGCTCCAAACCGGGCGGCTGCGTAGGTCCGTCCACAAGCTATGGACTCGACACTGTTCCACACAGCCGACGGAGAGCCGGTTCCCGCTGTGACAGCCGCAGAGATGCGCGCGGTCGACAGGGTTGCCGTCGAGACGTTCGGCCTGGGCCTGCTCCAGATGATGGAGAACGCGGGCCGGAATCTGGCTGCAGCGGTCCGTGAGGTCCGGTCTGGTCCGGTAACAGTTCTCGCTGGTAGCGGCGGCAACGGCGGTGGCGGCCTCTGCTGTGCCCGACACCTCGCAAACCGCGAGCTGTCGGTGTCGATCGTTCTCGACCGCGACCCGGCAGAGTTGGAAGGCGCGGCCAGGACCCAGTACGAGACGCTCTCGACGATGGACGTGCCAATCGAGGTCGGCACAGCGGCACTCGAAAGCGCTGACCCCGCGGCACTCGTCGACGCGCTCGTCGGGTACGGTCTCGACGGCGCGCTGCGCGGTCAGGCTGCGGACCTCGCTCGTGCGACTGCGAAGCGTGACTGCCCGGTAGTGTCGCTGGACGTCCCCTCCGGCATGAACGCGACGACCGGCGCGGTAGTGGGGCCGGCCGTCGACCCCGACCAAGTGGTCACGCTCGCGCTTCCCAAAACTGGCCTCACCGAGACGGGGGCGGCGCTTCGCCTCGCCGACATCTCGATTCCGGCTGGCGTGTACGAGCAGTTGGATAGCCCCTACACGTCGCCGTTCGACGACTCGTACACGGTGGAGATACGACGTCAGTGACACGGCGGTCCGGACTCTTCGGGCGTTACAGCTATCGACAGAAAGTCCTGCCAGCGGACCGAAACAGCAGCCATGACCGACCCGATGCTGTTTCCGAATGCGGTCGCGTCGGCCTCCTTGGCCACGAGCAGGCTCGTGAGGCTGGCTTCGACCCCGTCTCGGAGACCGTCACAGCCGGCTCCCGGTCAGGGTACTACCCCGGCGGCGACGACACCGATGTGACACTGGTCGCCGACAGAGAGAGCGGTCGTGTACTCGGCGGGTCAATTGTCGGCGAGGACCGGGCCGCGATCCGCATCGAGATGCTCGCGACGGCTATCGAGGCGGACATGACCGTGGACGAACTCGAACGGCTGGACCTGGCGTACGCGCCGCCGTTCACCCCCGTCTGGGACCCGGTGCTGGTGGCCGCGAAGGTCCTCAGCGGCAAACTGGACTGAACGAGGTCGCGGCGGAAAAACGACGGCAACAGTCACTCACTGCTGGACGATGGCCCGTTCGATTTCGTCCTGTGCGTCGGCAACGGTCGTCTCCGTTCCGTTCCTGATTGCGGGTGCGACGAACCGGAGCTGGTCGTCGGCGAACACGGCCAGCGTCAGCCGCGGGAACTGGATGCCGGTGACGGTCTCCCCGGTCATCGACGAATCGACACAGCGGTTCCGAAAGCCGACGAGTTCGACGCCGCTCTCGTCGGCCCACTCCTCGAACGCCTCGTACCGGTCCAGCAGGAAGCGGCCAGTCTCGGTCTCCGCGGCTACCGTCGACGGACAGACGCAATCGCCGGTCACGTAGAGTTCGGTGTCGGCCACCTCATCGGCGAGGTCTCGGAGCCGTTCGATGACCGCCTCCTGTTGTGGTCTGGCCGTCTCAGGAGCGAGTGAGCGGACGAACAGTTCGAGACGCAGGTCTGCCGTCGTCGCGTTCAGAACTGCTTCGGGGGCCTGCATCGTCACCCACCACCAGTACGGGCTACTCTTTCGCGTCGTCGACGCATGTGTAAATAAATCCCGCCCCTGCTAATAATCGTGCGGTTAACCCGGCGTAACAGGGTGCGATCGGTGTAAGCAACCTATTTCATGGTGTGTTCGGAAACAGTTGGTATTCGCGCAGGCACTCTCCGCTCTCATGTCTCTCTCACCACACACAGTTCTTGTCACCCTCTGCGACCGCTACGACGCCACGGAGGAACCGGTCGCCCCCGACACGGTCGCGGACCTGTGTGGCGAGTCACCGGCGGACGTGATACGGGTGCTTCGGTCGCTCTGTGGGACCGAGTTCGTCGTCGAAACCGACGACGGCTACCGGCCCACGATTACTGCGAGGGAGTTTCTCCGGCTCAACGTCGAACTGGAGGACGTGGTGGCTGTCGACGTGGTCGACGGGTGAACGCCTCCAAGTTTCAAGGCCCGGGCTCCTGTAGGGCCTGCAACAGCTGTGGTATGAGACTGACAAACATATGACCGAAAACGATACATCGACGACGGAGTTCGATACCGAGACGGACGACCGGACGCGTCGGGAGATTGACCTCGGAGCGCGGGAGTACTCGATATACAAGTGCCAGAACTGTGCCAACGTCGTGCTCTCGATGCAGGATTGTGACGGCGGGATGACCTGCCACGGTGACGAGATGAAGCGCGTGACGCAGTCGAACTTGGAGATTCGGCCGCCGGACATCCGACAGGTCCTGCTCGACGCCTTCGGCCTGCCGAAGCCGGGGCTTGACATCTGCCTCTGTGTCATCGGCGATGGGCCGCTCTCGTCGAAGGAATTAGCTGCCCAACTCGATTACGAAGGGGGGACCATCAGGAAGTACCTCAACGAACTGGTCGAGTTCGGACTGCTGGAGAAATCCCAACTCAACCGCGAGTCCGGCGGGTTCGTGAACGTCTACCACTCCATCGACCTCGACGAGATGCGCACGGAGACGCTGATCGGCTTCTACATCTGGGCCGGCGAGGCGGCATCGCTCATCGAGGAGGCAAACCTCACGAAGGAGGACTACCTAGACGCCGACTATGACAGCGGCCTCGACGAGATATTCTGGGAGCGGTTTCGCGGTAGCGGCGGGAGCGAGTGAGTACCCGCCAGTCCTGATATATATAGCTACCGGTGACTAGACTCGCGTCCGCGGGTCCGAGATGTCTTAAGGAGCGTATCGATCCACAGTCGGGATACAGCATGAGCTCCGAATCACGCGCTGTCAGCTGGGACCAGTCGAGCACCGTCTCGCGGCCGTACTTTGCCGATATCGACGCCACCTTCGGCCATATCCACGAACTGCTGGGTCGGAAGTGGCATCTTCGAATCGTCTATCACCTGCTGGAGGACGGCCCCCTGGGGTTCAGTGACCTCAAGAGCCGCCTCGACGGCGTCTCCTCAAAGATGCTCTCCGAGAGCCTCTCTTCGCTCGAAGACGAGGCGCTCGTGACCCGAGAGATCGTCAGCGACCAGCCCGTCAGGGTGGAGTACTCGCTAACCGAGCGCGGTTCGGCGCTGGAGCCAGTCGTCGAGGAACTGCTCCGGTGGGACGCCGAACATTCGCCAGCGGAGGAAAAGCGATGACGCATTACGACGTGCTCGTCATCGGTGGTGGCACGGGGAACAACGTGGCCGCGGCAGCCGCCGACGCGGGCCTCGAAACGGCGCTCGTCGAACCCGGTCCTCTTGGAGGAACCTGTCTCAACCGCGGCTGTAACCCCTCGAAGATGCTCATCCAAGCTGCGACCGCGGCGAACCGCGTCCGCGAGGCCGACCAGTTTTTCATCGACGCCTCGCTGGACGACATCGACTACGCCGCCGTCATCGACGACATGGACGAGACGCTGTCCCCGCTCGCGGAAGGCATGGAAGAGCGCTACGCAGAGAAAGACCACCTGACGCTGTACGAGCACGAGGCGGTGTTCGTTGACGAGCGGACCGTCGAAGTCGACGGCGAGCGTCTCAGCGCGGACCAGGTCGTAGTCGCCGCCGGCAGCCGACCGGTCGTCCCGCCCATCGACGGCCTAGACTCGGTCGACTACATGACCAGCGCCGACGCCCTGTATCGGCGCGACCAGCCCGACTCGCTCGTTATCATGGGTGGCGGCTACATCGCCGTCGAACTGGGCTACTTCTTCGAGTCTATGGGGACCGACGTGACGCTGGTCGAAATGATGGACACGCTCGTTCCACGGGAAGACCGGGCGCTCTCAGCGGCCTACACGGACATCGCCCGGGACCGCCACGAGGTGTTCACCGGCCATCGTGTGACGGCCGTCGAGGAAGCCGACGGTGGCGTTCGGGTCCACGCAGAGACGGAGGACGGCGACGAAGTAGCGGTCACCGGCGACGACGTGCTGGTGGCGTTGGGTCGCCGCCCGAACACAGACACGCTCAATGTGGACGCCGCCGGCATCGAAACCGACGACAACGGCTTCATCGTCACCGACGACACGCTGGCCACGTCGGCCGAGGGCGTCTGGGCACAGGGGGACATCGCCGACAACGCGATGTTCAAACACGCCGGGGACTACGAGACGCAGGTCACAATCGAGAACGTCGTTCACGATGGGACCCGCGAGGCCGACTTCTCCGCGATGCCTCACGCCATCTTCACCGAGCCACAGATGGCCGGTGTCGGAGCGACCGAAACAGAGCTAGAGGAGGTCGGTCGAGAATATGTCACCGGCCGGGCGGAGTTGCCGGACACGCCGATGGGACGGGCGAAAAAACTCGACCACGGGTTCGTCAAGGTCCACACCGCACCTGATGGCGAGATTCTGGGCTGTCACGTGCTGGGTTACGAGGCCTCGACGATGATTCACGAGGTCGTTGTCGCAATGCGGCGCGGAACGGGAACTGTCGCCGACATCACCGAAATCATGCACGCACACCCAACGCTCAACAAAGTCGTTGAGTACGCCTTCAGAGACGTCCCAGTGTAGCCACGCCGCTCCTACCTTCTCAACCGAAAGGTTGCTTTACGCGCTCGTGGTGATTTCATCGGACACCAAGTACACTCCCACAGCCTTTGCATCGCCAGACATCGCGTTTTCCAGTTCCGATACGAATCTGTGGCGGGCCGTCTGCAGTCTCCTCAACAGCCATCTCGTCTACTTCTTCGTGCTCGACTTCAGCAACGGTGTCGAAGTGCTTGTCACAGTTCTCACAGTGTGGCATGTGTAGACATATCTGGGCAGGATAATAAATGACTGCTGATTTTAACCTCTTCGACAGCGCTGTACAGTCAGTGTCCACAATTAGCTGAAATCCACGGTGAATCGGAAACTAACATATATCCGATAACCGTGTATTCCTCCGCTATATGCAATTCTATGATGAGTGTGGTTCAATTATGCATACGGAGGGCGACACATGGGTGTGCCGCTCCTGTGAGAACGAGGAGCAGCGGGACTCACAAGCAGAAGCAGTGATGGCGACACAGGACGGACAACAGGACGACGGGGCACCCGCCGTAGCCGACGCGACCCAGGGCACCACCGAGACGATGCAGGAACCCTGTCCGGCAGACGACTGCGACAGCAACCGGGCCTCCTACGAGATGCTACCGAAGCCGGGTGGCTCCTACGAGGTTCGGCTGTTCACCTGTGTCAAGTGCGGCCACAAGTGGCGTGAGTCCTGACGGCACATTTCACGAATTCCGGAGGTGGCTTTTTTGTCGAGTACGGAATCTTGACACCTCGGTAAATGGATCTTGTCCGATACGACTATCGAAGACCTGCCTGGGGAACCTATCGAGGGAGGGTACCAGTACCGACTCTGTTGGGAGAGCAGGTCGAAACCGGACTAGATCAGTAGGCGCTTCGTGTCCGCTCATTATTGGGGCTTGGCTCCGCCGGCGTACTTCCCTCGAACGTTCCCACGATGTTGCCGGAGCCGGTTCCAGAGCGTGTTCGACGAGCCGGTACTGACGCCGACGGTGCCGATTCGGGAGAGTCGCCAGTCGACCGCTGTCGTTGCCCGGAGGTCGCTTGCTGGCGAGAAAAAGAAGTACACTCCTCGGTCGGGCCAGTCCAACCGCCCGTTGACATCTCCGAGGTAGTACGGCCCTCCAATCTGGTCACGCAAGTCAGCTAAGACACTCAGAAACTGTCCGACAGGACTGCCACCTGACGCTGCTGTGGAACGCATATTCGACTCCCTCGCCCACCAGGGGAGTCACAAAACACTCCTCTCAAGCACGTCTGGAAAGATACCGCTCCCTCTCAGCTGGCACCTTCGACGGCGTCGATCAGCCTCGCAGCCGTCTTCGAGATTCGGTCCAGCGGTCCCGTAGCGTCTCCGGTGCGTCGCCGTCCCACGCCGCCAAGTAGAACGCCGAGTTGTCGGGGTCCAGCCCGAAGTGACGACTGACCACGTAGGCGACTGCCTCAGCCTCGACCTCACGCTTCGACCGCTCCGCCTCATCCTCGACATTGAAGTGAAGCTCTGCATGGGCGAACTCGTGGATGAGTGCACTCCCGAGGGCGGCCCGATTGTCTCGGTCGACCGCTTCGACCATCGGATTCGTGGTCATCACGCTCCGACGCTCACAGACACCCCGTGCAGACCCATGCTCCCACTCCTCCGAAGCGACGATTCTTGCGTCGACGCCGATCTCGTCGGTCGCGTCCAACAGGTCCTCGACAAATCCATCCGGGTCGCCATGAGCTTCTGTCTCCAGTTCGGGAAGCGGTTCGCCCTCGGTCTGAGAGATATCGAACACCGACGTTGGCCGGAACCCGACCAGTCCCCGCCGCCATTGTTCGGGCTCTGTCTCATCGTACTCGCAATCAGTGTTCTCGTGATACGACGGCGAATTGCCGCATTCGGGGCACTTTTTCGTGATGATCGGAGCCCAGATCCAGATGGCATCCTCGCCTTGCTGGACGTACCGGTCGAACTCGTCTTGCCACGTATTGTATCCCGCAACTCGGGTTGCTTCGGGACGCTGGAGCTTGATTAGCAGCGTGTTCCGCGCTGAGTAATCGTGGAACTTCGATTGGACGTCAAGCCACTGCTGGAACTGCTCGCTGGCCTGCGCTTCGTCGGTGAGGTCGGCAAGATCCTCGACCCACGCATCGAGTTGGTCGCGCATCTCCTCGTCCCGGGAGTCCGAATCGTCGAAGGTGCAAGTGGTCTGCTGGCTGGACGACTGCTCTGGCGTGTCTGACTGTATCGTTGACATTGGTCTGTCTTCGGGACGCACTCTCGGGCACGCCCCCGCACCTCCACTGGGGGACAGAAAATCGACTGGCTGACTGAGCGAGAGCAGAGTGTGCTGGCTATCTGTACCGCTCCGGCGGATAGAAGACGACGTGGACAGCCGAGCCAAGGTTGTACCACGATTTCGGGAGGACAGAGACTTCTAGTCCCCACTCAGCAGCGAACTCGAAGACGTCGAACCAGAGATTGTGGGGCGGCTCTTGCGAATCCAATCGCTCGATATTTCCCGGATAGACGTGCATCGAGTACAACGCCGGCTCGCCATCGTCTAGCCAGAGTGTCGAATGGTCGTCTGCTGGCGGGCTATGAGGCGGTCCCTTCGGGTCGCTGTTGGCGTCAAGCGGCGAGTGGGGGAACTCGTCGTCGCCCGTGATGAGACGGCGTATGCAGGCTGTCTCGGTAGGCGCATCGAGGTTGAAGGCTTGCGCGAATGCGTCTCGCTGGTACTCGCCCATGATCGCACCGAGTGCTTTCCAAATGTCCGACCATCTTGGGTCCTCTGGCTCGTGATCGAGGAAGTCGTGGACGGCCTCGCGCAGCTGTTGGTACTCGTCCCATGCCGGGACAGGCTCGTTCGGGCCGGGTGTCGGCCAGTCAGTGCGGTCCATACGCTTGGGGAAATTCCGATGGGGTATCAACTCTCGGGACGCGCCCATACGCCGCATCAGAGAAGAGGTCCTGACGCTAACCAACACCGAGTAGAATGTGGGGCACTGTGTTGGTTAGCCTTCGAGTTGGCTACTCCTCGCTTCTAGCCTCCCAGCCCTTGTGGAAGTACACCAGCGCCATGTCGGAGTCAAAGCACTGCCCGGACGGAACGTGCTGCAAGACTTCGTGTTCTGGAATTGGCTCAACGACGCCCTCGTCAAGCAGACTGGTGACCACCTCACGGCCTCGTGGCTCGTCGATCTCGACAGTATCGGGACGCCGTTGGTCGCGGTCCTGTGCGATCTGTTCGCGCTCGAAGCGCTCATAGTCTGGCACTGTCTGGCCCATAGAGGAAAATCCCTCACCCGACCGGGGAGACACAAAAATAGCGCTAACCAACAACTGCGAAGTACAGCGGTCGCTGTTGGTTAAGACACACCACCGTTTCCGCAAAACCACGGGGAACCGAGTCAATTCGGGAGCTTCGGTGCGATCACGAATTGCATCGCTCCATCGGCGTCGGGGAACTCGGATTTCAGCACAAGCGGGACTGAGTCTCCGATATGGAGAACCCGATTCGTGCCGTCTGGCAGGCCAGCATTCGCCGATTTGACGAGCGACGAACCCAGTTTCACCGCCACATCCGCAGGCTCGAAGGCGATGAGATCGGTGTCTTCCCATCGGTAGGTCATTCTGTCAGTGTCACCGTCTGCGGCAAACCGCACTTCTTTGCTTTCTGAATAAACAGAGAGGTCAAACCGGTCGGCAAGCATATCCGCTGCCTCAAGACCGAGCGAGATGTCATCTGGATTCAGGTGGACAGTCGCCGGGATGTCGATATCCGGCATCTCGACAGGGTAACGGAGCGATTCAACCGCCTCAAGCTCGATGGTGCGCGTTATCCCGCCGATGTTGATTTCCAGTGTGCTATTCGCTGCATCGAGTGCGAACTGTGCAAGGTCGCCTGCGTCGCCGATAGAGAGTGCATCCCGGACCCGACCGACGTCCACCCCCAACGTTCCCCTCCCTGCATCGAAGGAGGTGAACGAACTCCCAGAAACACGCAGGTCGACCATCGCGTGTCCCTGCAAGTCAGCCGCCCGGATGGCGATTCCCGACTCTGTAATTCCTATCCGTGTCTTGTCTGTGACCGTGCCAGCCGCCACGAAAATCTGCTCAAACAGTTGGACCTCGCCGCTGATCTGCAGATGCCGCGGGGCATCGAGCGACAGGAGGTCCGCAGCGTCGATTTCTGCGTCACTGTCTGTCGCCGTCTCTGGCACGCTCGTTTCGGCGTCGGTGGTTGCTGTTTCGGTGCTACTGGTCGCTGTGGACTGTGACATTTCGATTACCCTCCACTTGCCGGAGGGCACACAAAATATGCCGTTGGCGGCGTCGGTCAGGGGACGACTGACGCAAGGCGGTGGGTATGGTAGTCAACCGTCCATCGCGAGTAGTTCCGTGTGATCCGGTACTCGCGAACGACTGCAACGTCTTCCAGCGACTCTTCGGGTTGTTCCCACGCAAACTCGTAGCCGGCGATCACGTCTCCCTCGTCGAGATATCCAACCGGATGATCCGGCCCATCCCATTCGACTGAGATTGGGTCGCCACCGTTTGGGGGCTGGACTCCACGGCTGACTGTCCCCTGAATGACGGATGGATCGGACGTTAACCCGTGCAACTGTGCTAAGTCACTAGCCTTGATCGGGAACTTGTCCTCCCCGTCGATGAATGAGTGCTGGGTTTGCCCGCGTACTGTTGCGTGCTCTACGCTCTCGATATCGACACCGAGAACGTCGGATAGCAGGTGGGCAAACTCAGCAGCCCCCGTCAGGACTGTTTGGTTCTGCTCCTCAATCTGCAGGGTCGTCTCTGGCGTCCGAAGCTTCCTCGTGTATGGATTCTCCGGCCGCTCAACGGGCATACAGCTGCACAGGAGCGTCCCTTCTGGCCCCGTCAGAATCCACGGCTGTTTCCCACACGGGATCGCCGTGTATCTCGACGCAGTGTATCGGCCACCGCTAGTGAGGACTCGCAATGCCTTTTCAAGAGCCTGTGCGTCAATCCCGTACCCGTAGCTGTCAGCGAGTCCGTCGATGAATGTGACTCGAGTGTCGACTGAACTGAAGTCGCCGTACGTGTTTGGAATTTGCAAGAGGTCGCCAGTTGCGTACTGCTCAACGTAGTCTCCGACGTCCCCGCCGACGACCCATCGGGTTTGCTGTTTGGTTGCTCGACCAGCCGACGTGTTGATCGACGACACTGGCCGCTGCGTTGTCAGCCCCCAGTCCTCATCTGGGGCCGCCCAACTGCCGTCGTCACGATCAGGAGCGCGACACGCCGTCGCACATCGGGCGATGCTTGCGGCATCTGGATCGAGGTCGTTGTCGGCGCTGTCTCCGTCTCCGAACGTACCGAGTGTCAAGTCAGTCATCCTCTCACCCGACAGAGGAACACAAAATTTTGCCGGCGGGGCCAACCACTACAGTTGTTTCGACTGGTTTGATAACCCGTGGCGGTTGTGTGCTTCGCCTGAAGAGTGCAAAGACGAGTCGTTTGGGTACTCAGCGATACTCTTCAACGTCGACGACTTGTTTGGTCTCTTCATGAGTGAGGTCACCGTCGACCGAGACCACTGTCGCATCAAGTTCTCGTCCGACTGCGGCAACGAGCGCGTCAACGCCGTCAAGATATGGTCCCTGTGATCCAACCTCGTCAGCGATTTGTCCCGCTTCAACCGACAGATCTTCGCTGATTTCGTATATTTCACCCCACGACAGCGCTTCAACCGCCTCTTCGAGATCGCCCGATGGGAGGTTTCCAACACCAACGAGTGCTTCAGCGTGGGCAGGAGCAGGCATTACCCATAGCTCTTCCTCACCGCCGTTCGATTCGTAGTACGTTTCTGTGGCAGGGTGACCGCTCAGGTAATCGATAAGGAAGTTCGCATCAAGAACCCTCATGTATCCTCGCCTAACCGTCGCATCCGCTCTTTCCGCTTCTCTTTCGAGTTCTCGCGCTTGTCTCGAATCCAATCGGCATCCTCATCAGAAAGAATCCCGAACCCGTCGTAGAAGTCAGCATCTTCACTCTCATCGAGGACGCGTTCGAGTACGTCGTTGAACGATTCACCCTCACGTCGGCGGCGGTCAAGCTGTCGCTTCACTTGATCGCTCACTCGTATCTGCTCATCTGCGGTCGCCATTGGTACGTCAACGTTGGCGTTGACATTGGTTAATCCTTGTGGGAAAACACAAGAACGACTTGTTCGATTAGTCGTAACAGATATCCCCGATTCACACTCGAAACCCGGTGTGTGGCCGGCGGGATTGGTGGCCTGAGTAGCGGTTACTAAACAAGTCGTTACTATTCATTTCAGAGAAAGAGCGATGATCTGGGCGGTCTGCGGGCTGATTTTGCTCTATTGATAGGGTTGTGATCAGCCGAGTTTGGGTGCTCAACGGCGTCTCTGTACAGAATTTCTTCGCTTGTGTGAGTGACTTCGGGGGTTACTTCAAAGCATTATATATTCGAAAAGATTCCTCATGGTCTTATCCAAATACGAATGTCTTTATTCTCTACGCTGACACGCTTCTCAGCATCAACCAGATCGCGTTTCTGCTCTCGCCGTCGTACAAGACACTCCGTGAGAACATCAGAGCGTTTGAAACCGCCTTTTGTCGAGGATTTCCGACTGTCTGGGCGAGGTCTGGACTGATGGACTGCCCGCTTATCAAGGGATGGAGCACGATCACCGGTACGTCGTTCACGACGACAGGCACGTCTCCGACACCTGCGTCCACACGAACCAAGCGGAGTGTCTCTGGTCACTGTTACAGCCGTGGCCTGCGAAGTTCCGCAGCCTCTCCAAGCAGGGCTTGGAGCAGGCCGCTCGCACCTACGGCTTCCTCCGGTCACTGAATCTTACTGGGGCACCGATCCACGGTCTCGTGGATTGCATCGCCGTTAACGTATTCCGCTAGTTCCGCCAGTCTACCGAAGAGCGTTGAAACGGCTACGTCACCGATAAATGTAGGAATATGTGGCCAAACCAGTCGGAAGCACGGCGACGAGAACACTCTCGTGCGACCCAGTCAGTTGGCGTCACCTCTGGTAGCATGTCGTCGAAGAACGAGCCGGACGTGGCTAGATGCGACGCACGAACAGGACCACCGCGGCGAGGACGAGTAACCCACCGGCGGCGGCCACTCCGGGGCCACTCCCGCCCAGACTCGCGGCTTCAAAGAGCATGTCGGTAGCCGAGGCTGCCGGTGTGTCGGCCGCAGCCGGGGGAGCAGACTGGCTCGGAGTCGCCGTCGCTGCGGACCCGGACTCACCACCCGACTGCTTGACGTCGGTTGCGGTGGCCCAGGTTCCCGTCTCTGTTCGCTGTGGCGTCTCGGTTTCTTCCTCCGTGGACGCACTGGGTTCGGCGCCGTCTGCCTGGTCGTCGCCCGCGTCACTGTCACCATCGTCCGACGGGGTAGTGTTGTCCGACGAGCCATCGCCGTCGACAGCACCGTCGTCGCCCGCGGTGTCGTCCGATCCGCCGGTGTCGCCGCCGCCAGAGCCGCCGGCTTCGTTGCCCCCACCGGACTGTTCGACCGACACAGTGGCGTCGCCGATGTCCGCGATGTCGTACCCGGCGCCCTGCTCGTCGTAACTGACGATGGCGTCGTTGTCGGCACGGGGGCGGATGTCGAGGTCGGTCGTGCCCGTGGCCTCGCCCTCGACCGTGACCGTCACGATGGCGACCGATCCCGTGTCGGAGGTGTTCGCCGTCGCGTACGCGATATCGCTCCACGAACGGTCATCGGCGTAGCTGACGTCGGTGAATCCCGGGTCGCCGTGGATCTGGACGTCCGCTATCGACGCGACGCTCGGGTCGGCGACGGCTACGCGCAGTTCACTTGCCCCGACGCCTCCGTCGGCGTCGCTGACGATGACGTCGACGGTCGTCGTCTCCCCCGGTGCTAGTTCGGCCTGTTCTGGTGTGACGGCTACCCCCATCGTCCCGGCGGCGACGACTGCCGACGATGCACTCACGAGGAGCGCACACAGCAGCGCGGCGGTGACGACGACCATTCGCGTTCTCCCACTCATGATCACGTTGCTCTCGCCCGTGATGGGGTATCGCTGTAATAAAAATATAGACCGGCTGAAAGTAGCGTATCAACTCTTACGACGGGTATCCTCACTCGTAGGGCCAGTCTAACGGTCGCCTGTCAGATAGTGTATCTATCTCGGGAGCCAGTATATGGTATATACCGGACGGCTATCGGTGCTATCGGCAGACAGTCCCGACCGTCGTCTTCAAAAAATGGTGTAGGTCGCTACGACGTCGTCTCGCTGAACAGCACCTGGACGTCACCGACGTCGACCGTTCCGTCGCCGTTGAGGTCGAGCTGTTCGGTGTGTTGCTGGACCGCTGCATCTTCGTGATGGGCGAACAGCACCTGGACGTCACCGACGTCGACCGTTCCGTCGCCGTTGAAGTCCTCGTAGGTGCCGTCACTGTCGGGATCGGACGGCGGGGCCGCCGAACTCCCGATCACCGGCAGCGTCACGGTCACCTCGCCGGTCTGCGTGGCGTCGACAGTCGAGACAGCGTAGGGCTGTGCCCCGAGGTCGGCGGGTGACAGGTCGAACGTGACGGTGGTGCTTTCACCGGGACCGAGCGTCACCGACTCCGTGGCGACGGTGGTCCCGTCAACGGTGAACGTCACAGCCTTCGTCGCCGTGACGGCGCCGTTGTTAGTGACTGTCGCGGACACGGTCTCCGACTCGCCCGAGACGACCGTTTCGGGGCCGGAGAGCGCCGAGACGGTGAACGGCGGATCCACGACGGTGACCTCGCCGTCGGCCACCGTGGCCACCTCGTATGGTGTCCCCGTCTCGTCGTAGACGGCGATGTCGTCCACCGAGAGCGCTGCCGTCCCGGTCTGTGCCCCGGCCAGCGACAGCGTCAGGATGGCCACGTCGTCGCCGTTCGCCGTGTCGGCCGTCGCGTACTCGACGGTAACGTCGGAGCCGTCGGCGGCTATCGAGGCGTTCACGAACGCGCTATCGGGGTTGCCCTGGACCGTCACGTCGGTTATCGACGCGATGGCAGGGTCGTCGACGGAGACGCTCATCTCGGCCGCCCCGACGCCCCCGTCCGCATCGCTCAGGACCACGTCGACCGTCGTCGAGGCCCCGCTACTGACCGACTGCTGGGACGGCGCGAGCGTGACGTCGGTCGCCGCGCCCTCGTCGGGCTGTGTGGCGTCGTCGTCCGACGGTGTCACCGTCACCGAGACGGCGTCGGTGTCGGTCGTTCCGCTGTCGTCGGTGACCGTCACCTCGTAAGTGAGGGTCGTCGTGCTCTCGATGTCGGGGGCAGTGACCGTCGGCGTGGCCGTGGCCGCGTCGGAGAGCGCGCCCGTCGGGCCGCCGGTCTGGGTCCACTCGTAGCTCACGACCGAGCCGTCGTCGTCCGTGGATCCGGTCGCATCGAGCGCGACGGTCGCCCCGGACTCGACGGTCACGTCGTCGCCGGCGTCGGCGGTCGGCGGCGAGTTCGTGTCCTGGTCCGCCGTGACGCTCAGCGTCGTACTTCCTGCGCTCGACACCGAGTACGGCGCGCCGCTCTCGTCGAAGAGGAGGACCGCCGCGTTCTCTTCTCGCGGGGTGACGGAGACATCGGTCGTGCCCTCTCCCTCGCCCTGGAGCGTGACGGTCACGATGGTAACGTCACCGGAGTCCGGTGTGTCGACGCCGAAGTACGCGATCGACGCCGAGGCGCCGTCGGCCGAGACGTCGGTCTGGGACGAGGTCGACCCGCCGGCGACGGCGATATCAGTGATCGACGCGACGGTGGGGTCGTCGACGGCGATACCGAGTTCGGCCGCCCCGACGCCCCCGTCGCTGTCGACGACGACGTCAAACGTGGTCGTCTCGTTGACGGCGACGCTGTCGCTCCCGGATTCGAGTGTGACTGCCGTTGTTCCGGCCGCCGCGGCGGTTCCCACCGGTCCGACGACCGACAGGACGAGCGCGAGTCCGACGACGACTGCTGTTGCGCTTCGAATCTGTACCGTGAGTGCGTGTGTCTGGTCCATGTTCGGTGAAAGAATTGCGGGTCGGTCGCGCGCTCAGGACTCCGAGATGACGGCCTGATAGAACGCGGCCTGTGCGTCGCCGACGTTTATCTGGCCGTCGTCGTTGAAGTCGAAGCGGTCGACGTTGTTCTCGACGACGGGGCTGTCTTGGTTGTAGAACAGCGCCTGCGCGTCGCCGACATTGAACTGGCCGTCACCGTTGACGTCCTCGAGGACTGGGTCGTCGTCGAGGTTGGTGGGGGTGCTGTCGCCGACAACCGGAGTGAGTCCGACCGTCAGCGACCCACCGCTGGTGCTGTCGATAGTGTAGCCGTTGCCCGCCACGTCAGAGACGAAGGCGTCCGAAAGCGACAGGTTCGTCGCGCCCACCTCGTCGGCCGAGACGGTGATCGTCGCGACGGTCACCGGCCCGTTCGTGTCGGTCGGAAGCCCGAACACTTCGACCTGGGCGCTCTGACCGTCGATGTCGATGTTCTCGGTGCCGCTACTGGCCGGCGTGGAGACGTTCGTGATAGTCGCACTGGTCGTGTCGGTGAGCGTGACAGTCCCCTCGAAGGACCCCACGTCGTCGGCACCGGTGACGACGACGTCGTAAGTCACCTCGTCACCTGTCGCGGCGGTCTGGTTGCTCGGTTCGAGTGACACGGCGACGTCGCCGGGCGAGGGGTCGGCCGCCGCCTCGACGGTCGTCGTTCCGCTCGCGCTATCGTCCTCGGAACTGATCGCCACGGCGTGCTGGGCCGCTGCGAGGCCTGAGGTGTCGAGGTCGAAACTGACCTGCTGGCTCGCGTCGCCCGCAAGGGTCAGAGATTGGCTGTCGACCTGCGACCCGTCGACGGCGAGCGAGACGCTCTGTGTCGCCTGCTCGTCGCCGGTGTTCTGGAGGGTCGCCGTAACGGTCGCCGTCTCGCCCTGGGTCACCGACGACGGCACGGTCAGGGCCGAGACCTGGAAGGACGCCGGCTCGGGTGCCGCGTCTACCGTGACGGTCTGGGTCGCCTGCGCCGTCGCCCCGTCGTTGTCGATGACGGTCAGTTCAACCGTGTAATCGCCGGCCGACCCGAACGTGTGGTCGACGGACTGTCCGGTCGCCGTCTCGCCATCGCCGAAGTCCCACTCGTAGCTCTCGATCGAGCCGTCAGTGTCGGCGGCCGACGCGTCGAAGGTGACCTGACTCCCGACCGCTGCGCTGGACGGACCGGTTATCGATGCCGTCGGGGGCGTGTTCGTCTCCTCCTTGACGACCGTCACAGTGAGCGGGTCGTTCGCTGCGGTTCGGCTCGAATCTCCGGGACTCAATGCCGAGCCCTCCGCGTCGACGGTGTAGTCGCCCGGACTGGCGTCCGCCGGGACGTCGACCGTGTACTCGACAGTGTACGAGACGTTGACGCCGTCGTCGTCACCGGCGAGCCAGGTCCACGTGCCGTCGCTGAAGGCCGCCGGCCCCTCGGCCGACTGTGACTCGACGGTCCACCCGTCGGGCGTCGACGTGCTCAGCTGTGGCGAGTTGAGTTCGGTGACCGTGAACTCGGTCGTGACTGTGACGTTGTCACCGGGAGTGACGCTCGCGCTATCCGCTGTCTGGCTGACGGTGACACCTGGCGCGGCCACGGCCGTCCCGACCGGTCCGACGACCGAGAGGACGAGCGTGAGCGCGACGAGCGTCGCCGCCGTTTGCCGCAATCGGTTCTGTAGACTTTCGTTCATTATCGCTGTGTATCGTGTGCTCTTGCTTCGATTGGATCGTGGTGCATCTCGCGTGCGGACACGACTCCGCCGTCGCTGCCGCTGGCGGTGCCGTCCTCGACGGACACCGACCGAGGACAGACGCGCGTGGGCGTCCGGGGCATCGGTTCGGCTGGTGTGGTCACTGCGTGCTGTCCTCCGATTCGACTATCTCGATGGCCCGGACCTCGGGATTCTCGACGGCACCTTTCTCGAAGGTCACCGTGACCGTCCCGTCACCGTCCTCGGTGACGGTGACAGTCTTCATCGTCCCGGTCGCGTGGCCGACATCGGCTACGGGGTCGTACTGCGTCAGGAACTGTTCGCCTTCGACTGAGGCGTTGAACTGCCGGTCACCGGGCGCGCTCGCGCCGGAGAACGAGTTCGCGAGGTACAGCCGCACGTCGACCTGCGTCCCGGGGTCCACGTCGAACTCCCAGGTCATGTTCCCGTAGCGCTCGCAGTCCCAGACGCCGTCGGGCGTCGAGGCGGGGACGGTGTCGTCGGGGGTCACCTCGTCACCACCGCAGAAGTTGTTGTTCTGATTCGCCACTGCGGCGAGGTGCTGCGAGCCGGTGCCCGAGACACCGGTCCAGTCGGGGCCGTCGTCCGTCGCGCTGACAGTCGTGCTCTCGCCAGCGTTGACGCGGTGGAGGACCTGCGGGTCGGACGACCCGCTCGGCTGGTCGAGTTCCAGCACGACGACGTTCGAGGTGGCGCCGGTATCGCCACTACCGTCCTCGACGGCGGCGACGAAGTGGTTGAACCCGCCTTCGGCCCCGCTACTCGAGGTGTTTGTCAGCGTCACGTCGACCGTCGCCTGACCGTCGCTACCGAGTTCGACGGTCTGGTAGCCGACGGTCTCGGCGGTGTTTCCCTCGTAGGCTTCAAGATCGTAGCCGTTCGCCTGGTTGGCGAGTCCGAGCTGTCCCTCCACCTGGAGGAACGACACCGTCGCGTCGGCGGGTCCGGAGACGGTAAGCGTCTGGTTGGCAGCGGTGACCGTCGCAGCGCTGTGCTGACTCTGAAGCGCGCCGCCGTCGAGCGAGACGTTCTGGACACCCACCGTCGGCGCGGCCGTGAGGTTTGCCTTCGCCGTGGCTTGCGAGCCACCGGCACTCCCGTCACCGAACAGCCGCGTCGTCTGCGTGGTGCCGTCGGCGTAATCGACGGTCACCGTCGACCCCGCGAGTTCGAGGCCAGAGACGGAGCCGGCCGCGCCCGTGCCTTGGGCGTTCTTAATGCTCGTCGGGTCGATGTCCACCGAGAAGGCGAACGACTCGCCGCTCTCGAAGTCGCCGAACTCGACGGTCAGTTCGTCGTAGCCGCCGTCACCGTTCTGGCCGTTGTGCGGCACCGCGAACGATCCCGACGGTGCGACAGCGCTCTCGCCGCTGTCGGGAGTGAACCCCTTCGCGCCCGCGTCACCGGCCGTTCCCTCCGGGTCGAAGACCACGTCGGGGAACGCTGCGGAACTCAGGTCGTAAGTGACCGACGAGATCTGCTTGTCGCCGGTGTTGGCGATTTCGAAAGCGCCGCCGTTGTAGGTGCTGGCGTCGATGCCGCCGTTCGCAGTGACAGCGAAGTCGGCCGAAGCGGTCCCGCTGGACCCGCCAGCGCCGTCGTCGGCGTTCGCTTCGTGTTTCAGCACCACGACGTTCGAGGCGAGGCCCATGTCGCTGGACGCCTCGCCGTGTGCGGCCACGAAGTAGTTGTAGCCGGCGTTACCGTCGTCCGCGTCGCCGGTGGTGTTGGTCAGCGTGACCGGGACCGTGGCCTCGCCGTTGCCGTCGAGCGTGACCGAGTAGTACTCGACTGACTCGGCGTCGTTGGCCTCGTAGGCCTCGACATCGTAGCCCGGTTCCCCGTCACCGTCGTCGTCCGGGACGTTCTTGAGCGTCAGTTCACCCTCGACGCGGACCAGCGTGACCGTCTCACCAGGCTGGCCCGAGACCATGAGCGTCTGGTCAGCCGAGGAGACCGTCGCGGCGCTGTGGTAGCCGTCGAGCGCGCTCTCGTCGAGCGAGACGTTCTGAGCGCCGATGGTCGGCGCGGGGGCCTCGCTCCCGTTGACGACGGCGGTCGCACCGCCGTCGCTGCCGTCACCCATCAGCTGGGTGGTCTGAGTCGAGCCGTCCTCGTAGGTGACCGTCACCGTCGAGCGGGCGAGTTCCAGTCCGGAGACGGGCCCGGCCTCCTGCGAGGCGACCGTCGCGCCCTTGATCGACGTCGGATCGTTGTCCGCCCAGAACGTCGCCTGCTCGCCGCTCTGGAAGTCGTCGAACTCGACGGTCATCACGTCGTAGCCGTCGTCGGCGTTCTGCCCGTTGTGCGGCTGGGAGAACGCTTCGGAGCCGCCGGCCGCCGTCGTGATACCGGTGTCGCCCTCGTCGACGACGTTGAGACCCTCTCCGGTCGGGTCACCGGCAGTCCCCTGCGGGTCGAACACCATGTCCGGCATCGTCGCCGTGTCGAGGTCGATCGACACCGACGTGATGTTCTTCTCGCCGGTGTTGGTGACCTGGTAGGTGCCGCCGCCGTAGGTGCTGGTCTCCAGCGGGGCGTCGGGCGTCACCTCGACCAGCGCCGCGCCGGTGGCGGCCTGTTCGCCGTCGCCGCCATCCTCGCCGTCGCCGGTGCCATCACCGACGGTGGCGTCGGTCGCCCACAGGTTGATGAGCTGCTGGATCTGTGCGTCACTGATGGTCTCGCCACCGGTGTCGGGCACCGGGCTGTCGGTCGCCCACCAGTTGATCGCCGTCTGAATCTCGCTGTCGTCTATCTTCGCGTCGCTTGCGCCGCCCGCAGCGACTGCCGCCGCGACGGTCGTGTCTCCGTCGCCGCCGTCGCTGACTTTGACGACTTCGATGGCGGAGACTTTCGGATTCTCCTGCTCGTGCAGGAACGCGACGCCGATAGCTCCGTCGTCGGGCGTCACCTCGTACGCCGCCATCGTGCCGACGTCGTGTCCGTGCTGTTGATAGAGGTCGTAGTCGTTCAGTTTCGTCTCCCCCTCGACGGCGACATCGAAGGTCCGTGGACCCTGAGCGTCGACGTTCGAGGTGTTGAGGAAGATTTCGGCGAAGTAGAGGCGGACCTCGTAGGTCGCGCCCTGCTCCGCGTCGAACGACCACTGCATCTCCGTGTCGTCAGCGGCCGAGCCGCTGGTGTTCACGTCGTAGCGTTCGGTCTGGAACACCGTTGCGGGCGTGCTCGACGGCACCGACTCCTCCAGCGTGACGGTGTCCGTCGTGCTGTACGTGGCGAGGCCGTTGTCGCCGTCGGCGTTGACGTACTGGGACGGACTGTCGCCGGTGTCACCGCTCCAGGCCGGCCCGCCGTCGGTGGCCGCCACCGCGGCGCCGCCAGCGTTGACGCGGTAGACGACCTCGCCCGTTCCGGGCGCAGTGTCGGTGTCCTGCACGGTGACGTTCACCGTGTCGGCGTCAGCGGCCTCGCCGTCGGAGACGCTGACTTCGAAGGTCAGGGTCGTCTCGCCGTCGACGTCGGGCGCGGTGAACGTCGTCTGCTCGCCGTCGTTGACGCTCAGGCTGACGTCGGGACCGGCCGTCTGCGTCCACGTGTACCCGAGCTGGTCGCCGTCCGGATCGCTGCTGCCGGCAGCGTCCAGCGTGACCTCCGTGGTCTCGTCGACGGTCTGGTCGGTGCCCGCATCGGCCGTCGGCGGCTGATTCGCGGGCGGGGTGACGTACTCGACGGAGATGTCCGTCCAGGTCGCCGAGAACGTGTTGCTCGCCCCGTTCGACGTCGAGATGACGCCGAACGCCGGCGCGACGCCGTCACTGGTGTCGAACCAGCTGGCCGGGACCGCGGCGGTCCCGACGTCGGTCACTGTCCCGTTGACTTCGTACTCGGCGGTCACCGCGACTTCCTCGACGCCGTTGTTCGGGGCGGGGTCGGTCGTCGGGTCCACCGTCATGCGGAGCGTCGTCTTCGACGTGGTGACGGCGCTGTCACTGACGACGTTCGGCGAACTCGGGTGGGTGAACTGGTCGTCGACTTCCTTGGCGAACTCGACGCCCCCGGTCCCGCCGTCGGCCGCGACGACCAGTTTCGTGTAGTTCGACTGGTCGCCGGTGCCGAGGTACAGCCCGGCTGACTGGTAGTTCTCGGGGTCGTCCGGGAAGCTACTCACCGTCGTCTCGACGGTGAACGGTTCGTCGGGCGTGTCGGCCCCGAACTGGAAGCCGTACTGCTGAGTGTTCGTGTCCGAGTAGGCGTCCCCTTGCGGGACCTGCTCGACGGTCAGGACCTCGGCCGCACCGCCGACCGTCATCTGGGACGTGTCGTAGTGGTCCTGGTAGTCCTGCCCGTTCGTCATCAGTCCAGTCCAGCCCTGTCCGTTCTCGCCGAACAGGCTGAGTTCGGAGAGGTCGTACTGGACCGGCAGCGTCGTGTCGACGCCGTTGCTGGCATCGACCGCGAACGGGTCCTCGGTGTCGTCGAGGCCGTCGTTGTCGTCGTCAGGGTCGTTCAGGTTCGAGGTGCCGTCGCCGTCGAAGTCGGCGGGCGTCGAAGCCGACGAACACGGGTCCGTGCCCGCGTCTATCTCGTCGGCGTTGTCGTAGCCGTCGCCGTCCTCGTCGAGCGAGGCGTCGTCGACACCGGTACACTGGGCCCCGCTACTGTCGTCGCTGTCGTAGTCGACCGGTTCTAGGACGGTGATGTCGTTGCCGCCGTGGTTGGCGATCCAGATGGTCCCGCCGAACACCTCGTCGTCGTCCTGGGCGGCGACCCCGAGGGGGCCGTTGGTGTTGGCGATGGTCTCGACGTTGGTGACCGTCGTCCCGTCGTCACTCAGTTTGACGCGCTTGATATTGCCGTAGAGCTCGATCTGCACGAGGTCGCCCTGCATCGCACCGCCGAAGTTCGAGGCGGTGTACTCCGTGGTCGCGCCGGTCGGACCGAACAGGACCGGGTCACCGTCCGAGAACTCCATCGTGTTCGCACTTCCGGCAGGCGCACCCGGATCGGGCGAGTTAGCGGTCGGCGGGATGTAGTCCGCCTCCGCCGGGTTCACCATACTCGACGGAACTGGCGAGTTCGACGACGTGATGTCAAATACCACGTTCCCGTTCGCGTCGTAGATGTCCGCAGCGGTCGGGTTGGCGCGGATCGGCGCGGGGTGGCCGCCGTAGTCACCCTCGTCGACCTTCACGAGCTGGTCCTGCGTGCTGAAGCTCCCGGCCTCGTTCGGGTGATTCGTGACGCTCGCCGCGTCCGCGACGGTGGCGCCGCTCCCGTCAGCGGGTTGGCCGCCCCAGCCCCCGTTCGGGCCGTGGTCGGCCGCATAGATCTGCCCGCTCTCGGTGACGACGAGGTCGTAGGGGTTGCGGTAGCCGGCCGAGTAGATCTGCACCGGCCCGCCCTCGACGAGTTTCGCTTGGTTGATCCCGTCGTTCCCGCCGAACGGCAGGTCGTCGCCGTCCGTCGCGTCGTCGTTCTGGATCGTCGGGATCCCGTAGTAGAACGACACGTCAGGGTAGTCGCTGTCGTAACTCTGCAGGCTCTTTGGCTGGTGATTGGCCTCGATCTGCGCGAGGTCGATCTCCAGGATGGCCGCCGAGAGAGCGTACTCGGGCGTGTGCCCGAAGTTGTCGCCCGGCGCACCCTTGTTCGTGTGACCGCCCTGGGCGACGTACAGCGTGTCGCCGTCGGCCGAGAGGTCGAGACCGTTGGTCGCGTGGTTCTCCTCGGAGCGCGGCAGGCCGAGGACCAGCACCTCGTGGTCCACCTCGCTCGCCTGCAGGGTCCCGTCACTGCCGGGCGAGACGGTCAGTCTCGAGATGGCACCCGAGTTCGTGTCCGTGTCGTCGTCGTCCTGCCCGACGTCGATGGACGGGTCCGACGACGAGACGTAGATGACCGGGTTAGCGGCGGTGCCGCCGGCGGTGAGGCCAGTGATCTGCCGGTCGGTCTCGTTGGGGTTGTAGTTTCCGTTGTCGTCGTGGTTCGGAATGTATTTGATCGCGTCGATCGCGACCTCGTTGACGACCTCATAACTGTTCTTGCCCGTACGCTCGACCGCGAGCGCGTAGACGGTGCCGCCCTGTGTCGAGACGTACGCGCGGCCGTCAGGACCGAAGTCGATGGCCGTCGGCTTGCCTGCGCTGAAGCCCTGGAGCGTGCTCTTGGAGAAGCCGGGGTCGACAGCGCTGGCGCCCTCGCCGGAGAGTGCGACCGTCAGCGGGCTGTTGGATCCGCTGTGGCTGACCGAGAGCGTCGCACTCACCGTCGACACGTCCGACGGCGCGAACGTCACCGGGATGTCAGCTGACTCGCCGGGCGCGAGCGTCGTCTGTGACGCCGACCCCGCGGCGAACGTGTCGTCACCGCTGACGGAGACGTCGGTGATGTCGATGCTCGGGTCGCCGCTGTCGCCGAGGTTCGTCACCGTCACCGTCTCCGTCTCGCTGTCACCAGTGACGACCTGACCGGCGTCGACGTTCGACGGACCGCCGAGCGTGTCCGGTTGCGGGTCGACCGCGACTATCTCGATGGCGTTGACCTGCGGGTTTTCCGTGACGTGTCCGAAGTCGACGTCGATGGTCCCGTCGCTGGTGACGGTGTACGACTCCATCGCTCCGGTGTCGTTGCCGTAGGTCTCGATGATGTCGAAGTCGTCGAGGACGGTCTGGTTCTCCACCGAAACGTCGAAGACGCGGTCGCCGGCGCTACTAGTGCCGGTGTACCCGTCGTAGAAGTAGAGTCGGACCGCCACCTGCTGGCCCTCCGGCACGTCGAACTCGTACTGCATCTCCGGGCTCTCGGACGGGTCCCAGCGCTCTGTCTCCCAGATCTGGCTGGGCGTGTCGGACGGAACCGAGTCGTCGATGGTACCGGGCTGGCCATGCGAGGACATCTCGTCCTGGCCCGCCACCTGGTACGTCGACAGTGCGTCCCACGTGTTCCCGTCGGCGGTGAACGACCCGCCCGCGTTCGCGCGATAGATCACGTCACCGCTCGCTGTCTGTGCGTTCGCTACCCCCACGCTGGCTGTCATCCCGACGGTCACCGCTGACGTCATCATGACGACCGAAAACACGACCGCCAGGAACCGTCTCGTCGTTATCCTCCCACTCATCCTGTCCCTCGTTGCTGTGATATGGTGTTGCTCATGATCCTGTGTCGGCACTCCCGAGCACAGCGGACTGTCACACCGTCGCGAACCCGACTCTAGTCGTCATCAACACCCCCCGGGCGTCGTGCGTCGCACTCCCAACCGCCGGTGTGGAGGGCTGCTGCACCGTCAGTGCCACCACCTGTCAGTGAGCCGGAGGCACGCTATGTAATATACTTTATAATACAAGCTGCATCGATTCAATCACTCTCAGAAACAGGTGGATTCAGCTATAGTGAACTGCTACCACAGAAGTAAACCTAAATAAACTTTCTGGCCGAATACGCAAGACTGCGAGGGTATTCGACGGGGTTATCCCAGTCGTACCGGCCAGTTGCTGGCCCCACGGTTCGCTCTCGACCGAGAAACCCTGGTTCGAGGCGGTTCTCTGGGCCACGTCCCGAGGCATCCCCCGTCACTGCATTCGTTCTGGGTTCGGCGGTGGCGTTTCCAGCGACTTTCCGTCAGTGGCCGCCTACTGGGCGTCTGCGGCGGGTGGGTTGGAAAAGGACCACAATCGTCGTTGTCCTCCCCGCTGTCAGGACTGGGCTATTCGCGAGTCACGACATGCTGCTAACGCCGATAATACAAGACTCTACGCTGGAGTTTCAGAGTCAGAAACTCGCATTGTGGTTTTAGTACACATCGGCCAGTAGATGTCGGTAGCCGCCGGTCGGAGGCGGTCCCCGAAAAGTATCCGACACACCTGCCCTCCATCGCCCCCGCCCGTTCCCCGCTTGGGGCTGGAGCCCACCGAGTGCCTTCTGACATGCCCTCCTCACACGCTCCATCTCCCGTACTCCCCCTCTCGTCGCTTCACCAGGCCTCCAGAGCCTGCCGCGCTCTCGCTATGAGTTGTATTTAATTACCCATCTGTGACGACGCTACACTGACACTAGTAAACTCAATCTGTGCTCCGTCGCTGGGGCTCTCTGCTATGGTTGCATCCCAGTCATGGGCGTCAGCAATCTGCTTGACGATTGAGAGTCCGAATCCGGTACCGCTTCTTGTGCTTGTATAGCCGTCAGTGAAAATCTGGTCACGTTCTACTGGATCAATTCCCGGTCCGTCGTCGCTAACGAAGAATCCATTTGTAAGTGTACCAACTGTGACTGTCACGTCTGTACCAGCGTGAGTCACTGCATTGGCAAAGAGATTCTCAAGAAGTTGGCGGACGCGTCCTGAGTCAGCCTCAAACTCCATATCGTCATTCGCTCTTGTGAAGTACATTGTTGATTTTCAGAGCGCGGCGTCGAGAGCGTGTTTGAGCGCTTCGTCGCCTGGTTTTCTGTAGAGTTCACGGCGGAGTTCGAAGGCCCTGAGATACGGCGTTAGCTTGTCTTTCGAGACACTTCGGTGGGGCGAGAGCCACCGTCGCGTCAGCGACGCGTGGCTCTCGCAACCGTTGACGTGTACGTCACCATCAGCGTATTCACCATCGCCGTGGACGACGTACTCGCGGTCGAATTCATCGTCGTCCTCTAGCGCGTCATCCGCTCGAAATCCGTCCGTATAGACGGTTAACGACTCCTGTTCGTGGTCGGCGAGCAGGAGTCGAACGGTCGATTCGTCGGCGGATTTCGCTGGCACGACGTACCGCTCGTCCGAGCCGCGATCGACCAGCGTGAACACCGGCGGTTTGTCGCCGGCGTACGATCCTCGACCACGCGTGGACAGGCCACGCGAGCGCGACTTCTGGTCGCGCTCGCGGCCTTTCAGCCCGGCAGAGACGTACACTTCGTCGATCTCGACCGGTCCGGACAGCCGTATCGCAGGCGCGTCGAGCGCTCTGGCGAAGCGCTCGACGTGCCGTCTCACCGTCCTGTAGGAACAATCGAGTTCCACTTCGATCTGACGAAGGCTCGTCTTGAACCGTAAGAACACGTAGATCGTGAAATACCACTCTTTGAGATTGAGCTTCGAGTGAGCGAAGATCGTGCCGGTCTTGTCGTTGAACGTGCGACCGCAATTCTTACACAAATACCGCTGATACACCCGATAGCTGCCGTTTCTGACCGTCAGGTCAGAACGGCAGCGGGGGCACTCGACACCATCACGCCAGCGAACCTGTTGCAGCAGGTCCGCTGCAGCCGATTCCGACACGAACCGGCTCATTGGGAACATGTCGGGCACCGCTGACGCGGTGCCCTTGCCCTCTTCGACTTTCAGCCGCAGCTCTCGCCGTCAACAATCTCCTACGCAAGAGCGTTCGACAAAGTACGCCCACTGCCCGTCCCGCTCGTCTTGCCGGTCCGCGTCGAGTTCGACACGGAATTTATACATACCGTCGTCTTGGCCGCGACAGGTGAGCGACGGGATGGCTGCCTCACCTCGCGCACACAGAGCTCGAGCCGACGTCTTGCTTGCGTGTTCACGGTTCCCGTCTCGAGTTACCTCCCGCTCAGCTCGTACATACTCCTCGAACTCATCGAGTAGTACTTCGGGTTCGCACGGGTTCCGCGGGTCTTCGTGATCATCGAGTGGAGAGTCGTATCCCGGTGGGTACGTGTCGGGGAGATAATCGGAGTGCCAGAAACGAATATTTGTCGCCAGTTCTGTGCGGCCGAACTCCTCGGCCGGGACCGGTTCGTACTCACCGTCCTGTTCAACAAGGAAAATCTGTCCCCGTACGTCGTGATCAGTGTATGCGACGTATTCATCAGTCGGCACTGCGCTATCAGGCTCGTGAAGTGGAATACAAATCCAGTCCCGATCTGGGTGCGAAAGCGAATCGTGATACCCAGCAAACTCAGCGATCGGTCTCACAGGAACCGCGTCACCTGTGGCGGCGAGATTACTCGTGTCCGCTACCGCGAGTGACGCACTGTCTGGCGAAAACTGGCTCACAGCATGTTCGAACAGCAGTGACATCTACAATTCAATATGTATGTGGAATAGTAATGGTTTGTAAACTGTTACTCTAATAGAGAATTCGAAGCTACTCCGTCCTACCCGTTACCGTCGAATCACCGCTATTGTCCCTTTCAGCAAATCCCGGTCGCACTCTCAAGCAGTCGCTTTGATAGGTGTTGTGGCAAGCGCCTTGCCCAATAGTTCGAGGTCATCCCGGTACTCAATCGTCTCAAGCCACCGGTCGGGGAGCGCGTCAGCACCAAACCGTGCACCGGCGATCGAACCGGTGACTGCGCCAAGCGTGTCCGTGTCTCCGCCCCGGTTCACGGATGTGATGATAGCTTCTTCTGGCGTTTCAGCCGTCAGCTCATCGTACAGCGAGGTTTGCAACGTGTGGACGACATACCCGGTATCCTCCAACTGGTCGTTGTCAAGGAGGTCGGGCACCAAACGAATAGTTTCGACGAGTTCGTCCGGAGCGTCGCTTTCGACCCGGACGATGGCGTCGTTCAGTGGGTCACTGTCGCCGCGAAGGTACCCGGCGATAGTGTGGTTGAGAATCGTGCAGCCGTACTGGCACCGCGGGTCGTGGTGCGTGATTGCAGATGATTGTCTGCTCACGGTGTCTAAAACGTCTAAATCGTCGGCGAAGGCGATGGCGTGTGGAGCACACCACATGATGCTTCCGTTCCCGGCGTTGGACCCTTCGGCACGGCGCTGCCAGACATCCCGGCCAGCATCCCGCCACGACATCCCCGATTGGTATTCACTGATCGCGTCAGCGGTCATGAGCCCGATATCGAACGGCTCGTCGTCGTACCAGTCCGCGAACCGGTCAGCGATGTCCTGCCCGTCGAAGGTTTGCTGTTCGGCGAGGCTGCGCGCGATGCATAACGCCATGTCCGTGCCGTCAGTCACGGTCCCGGCTGGTTGCCCGTGCGTGCCGTGCTCGAGCATCTCCGTCACAGTGCCGTGCTGTTCGGCAATCCAGTCGGGCGACCGGAACTCAACCGGGCGACCCAACGCATCCCCGCAGGCTAATCCCAACAAAGCACCTTTCGCGGCGTCCGTCGAAACCATCGTACGTGTCTATATACGAGACAGGCCCACTTGTAGCTACGTTGGCCTAACGCGTTACTAGCATCTTCTCTGCCAACGTGGGTCCGCCAAAAAACGAGTGATCACACAATCTCAACGGCAGGACGTCGATACTCGTCATCGAGAGAAGCCCCGCCAAGCGTCGAGTAGAGTTCGATGAGGTCGGCGACGTCGCTCGTGCAGTAGTTTTCGAGCAGGCGGGTCAGTTCACGGTGGACACTGGTTCCTTCGAGGCCGGCTTCCACGTTGTCAACATATTTTTCGCCGAGTACCTGCCCGATGTGCTTCCCCTGGACAGCCGGCCCATCGATACCCGATAGGTAGTTTTCGGGGAATGTGTAATCGTCGTACCAGACGCTGTCGTTGTCGATACCTGCGATATCGTAGGCCTTCCAATCGGGGAGGATAGGCTGGTTGTCCCGAAGCTCATCAGCGTACTCGTCAGCAGCGGCGAGCGCGACATCAACGTGATTCTCGAACAGGTCTTCGACGCGGCGCCGTAACTCGCCGTCGACATCATCAAGCTCCTGTGCCCAATTCAGCAGGTGCCGCCCGTCGAACCACGCACCGTTGTACGTGAGCAGCCGATCGATTTGCCGCCGGTCCCACCAGTCGAACAACCGCTCGAACAATTCAATGGTGTGCGCGTCATCCCACCCACCATTGCGGAACAATACATCGGTCTCAGGCGTGTTCTGTAAACCGTCAGCGTAGGCGAGTCCAACTGCGATCCACTCGTAGTACGACGTGTCATTCGAATTGTCCGGCGGTTCCTCAAACGGACTCGCAGTCTCGATATCTAAAACCAACGTCCCCATCTTACACGTTCTTCATCATTGCCGCTGTAATGAAGATTTCCTCTCTGGCAGGCTCACAGACTCATTTTCGGATTACTTCACTCCGACCTCAATGTTCTGTTGAACAGCGCCTTCGTTCAGAAGATGCTGGTATGAGAACAGTCTTAGTTCATGAGGAATGTCTCGAATTCACGGGCGGGGGAGTGGAATCCAGCCTCGTCGATCCAGCGTTTGAGGTACGTATCTGCAGTCGCCGCGGAAATCATATCGTTCTCGACGAAACGGACAAGGAGACCGATAGAGCCGGTTAGACTGATGTCTCGTTGAGTTGCGGTTGCACGAGCATCGCCGTCATCAGTGATAACGGTCCCATCGACGGTCTCTGCGACGGCTAAGGCCTGTGCCTCGCCTGGGTCAAGCCTTTCCAGAAAGGTCGCCTCCAATGTCTGCGCTTGTGACGACAGTTCGGCAACCGGAATATCCTCTTCAAGCACTGTCAGCGCGTTTGCTAAGTAGGAGTGGGTTTTAACACCGTCTTCAACTTCAGTCCGGACAGCTGGCACAGTGACGAGTCGAGGAAGGTCTTCGAGCAGTTCGACACGCTGGACGTGTGCGAAGTTCGACAGCACGGTAGTGGTGAGAACAGTCGCATTGCGCGGTGGCGTTGTCATTCAAGATTCCGAGCGACATCGATCTCGTCGCGTGCAGCGTCCATGTCTTCAGGTCCAAAGCGAAGTTCGATTCCCTCTTCGCGGAGGATGTCCCGCATCTCGAAACGGTTCATGTCGGCGAGTCGAGCAGCAGTGCCGAGGGTAATTGCTTCGTCCTCGTATAACGACACCGCGGCAGCGATCCGGGCGTTCTCATTTTCGTCGAAGTATTCACGTAGGACGTGACGGATCGCATCACTCTTGTTCTCGAAGATTCCCGCTTTGACAGCACCCTCCATGAGGTCGGTGAGGTCATCCGGAATGGTAGCGGTGGTCCGGGACATGGCTTTGTCCAATACTAGCTCTGCATACATTATATGAACTGTGCTGATTGCCCCCATAGTTCGAGAAACGCGGCGTGAACGGCTGAGTTCAGGTACGCGAGGAGGAGCGTATCGTCGTCATTGGGGTCCTTCCGTATCGTGCGCATTAGGACTGCGAACTGCCGTGTAAGGCCGTACAGCGCTGTTCAATCTGGATTCAGGTCGTATGAAATGTGTAGTACCACAGCTAGTGTGGCTGGTCGGTTGGTAGTCAGTGAACGTTTCTATCATGGTATGTTTTTGATGATCACGTAAGAATCTCAGTGCTCAAGAGGGGTGTATCGAAGAAAACGCCGCCTCCACAGGCGGCGGCAGCTACGTTGAAAACACTTCCACACCGGTCTGGCCGGCGAGTGTGTCCTTGACTGACTGTGTCGTTCGGGGTTCAGCTGTTTCAACTGTGGCGCGGACGGTAGCTTCGGTGGCGGAGAGGCCGGGTTGTAGCTCCTGGAGGTCCTCAACAGTGACAACGAGGATACCGTCAGCGCGCGATAGCTGCCGCTCTGCGTTGGTCACAAGGTCGCCGTCCGCCCCGTTCGGAACGCGGACGGTGACGACCAGGGTCGTGGTCTGTCGCGTCTCGGTGTCACTGGTGATTGCCATCGTAGTACCTCCATAGTGGAGCGACCCGGCGGGACCGTCCCGCCATGATTCGCTCCGAATGCGCAAGAGGTGATTCGAACACCTGTTTCAGCCATGGCACGGCCGCGTGGTAGGCCAGACTCCACTACTCGCGCAAAAACTGCAAGAAATCTCAGGCTGGCTCGAAGTCATCGATCTCTCCGATGACCTGCGCCGGTTCTTCGGCGTAGCCGATGAACTCCAGCACTTGCTCGGACCACCCCGAGACGTTGTACACGTCCTCGTAACCTTTCGGCGTAGCGAGGTCGCCGTATGACGCGAGGTCGATCATATACAGCGAGGCCTCCGGCGACACTGCAGCACGGTAGTCATCGAAGGCTGCACGGACTGTTCGATCGCCGTCGACCAGCCAAGCTGTTGAATCCCAGATCTGCATATCCGTAAACAGGACCACGCGGTCGACGGCGATATGCTCCTTGCGGAGGTAGTCCAGCACTTTCCAGCCATTCGTTGAGGTCCCAACCTCCTCATCGATACCCATGACAGCTCGTTGCCGTTGAAGGACCGGCGTATCGACGTGGGTCGATACCGTCTGGAAGTCCGACCCGAACCCGCCGACGCGGGCACCCTGTTCGGCCAGCACCGAACCGAACAGCGCACCGATCTCCTTCCGCTGCAGCGTGCTCTGCTCGGAGAGCGCCGCAGTCATCGACCCGGAGAGGTCCACGCCGACGAACGTGTCGCCGAGATCGTCGAACACGTGCTCGACAGACACGTCGACAGCCTGTTCCAGCCAGCGTTCGACTTCGGGCGCGTTGATGCCCGCGTCTTGGAGCACTTTATACGCCTGGTAGTACCGGAACGGGTACAGTGGTGCACGCCGCACCGCTTCGAGATCGAGATGCCCGACGATGGTTGCCTCGTCGACGCCCGCTTCGAGCATGTTCCGGAGGTTCCGGATCGAGGCGAAGATCGGCAGGGAGTACTCCTCATCTGTGATGAGTGTCTCCCACGCCTCGGCGGTGTTCCCCCGGTCGGAAATGACCGTCTCCCACGTGTTTGGCGACGGCAGCGGATCGACGTCCGGGTAGTCGTCAAGGTCACCGCGCATGAACCGCTCGAACAGGTCTTCCTGCTCTTCATCGACCGGTGTCGGGTGCACGCGGTTGAACACGTCGTGCAGCGTCACCTCACGACGCGGAAGCGCGTACTTCTCCAGCGTGTACGCGTCGGCCATCTCGACGAGCGCGTCTTCGATACCGCGCCGCAGCGGCCACGGCGCAGTCCCACCGAACAGTTTGTCGTGGACGGCCAGCGCTGTCGCTGTCTCGTCCATTCGCTGGACGATGGCTGGCGTCCACTCCCGGATGAGCGACGCGTCCGAGTCGTCTTTGAACCGGTCGTCGTTCGCGGCGAGGACGAGCAGTACCTGCGGGATGTCCCGGAGGTGCATTTCCTGGCGCGCGTACGCGGCGAGTTTGAGGACGAAATCCGGGTCCACGGCTGTCGCGGCGTCGAACCGTTCGACGATTGCCTGCAGGTGCTCGGTGTCGTCCTCGTAGTACGAATCCTTTAGGAGCTGGTTGATCGTTCGTTTGTACAGTGCGAGTCGTGGGTCCGCGGGCCGGAACGCCTCACCGCCCCCGTGGTTGGTGGTGCGTGTCGCCTCCGCAACCGTCTGTTTCGTATCGTTCAGTTGCATGCTATCACCGGCGTCGCAATAGTCGACGCCGCAAACCGCTCACCGCGAGCGGGGAACATCCCTGACAGGATTCGAACCTGTGACACCCGGCTTCGAAGGCCGGTGCTCGTTCCGGGCTGAGCTTCAGGGACAACAGTGGCCGGAAAATCGCTGGAGCGTAGATACTGTGTTACCAGTTACACTAGAGCGGCCGGTCCGCTCCCGGGACTCGAACCCGGAGTAGTCGCTCCACAAGCGAAGGAACACTCCAGCTCGACGACCACTATATGAATGTTGACGACCGGGAAATTATCGAAGCGGGTCCGGTGTCGGGACAGTCCCTTTGTCCGGACATAACGATAGGCAGAGGGCCTACCGTCAGGACTTGAACCTGATTGATGCCAGATCGAAGGAACGCTTCGACTCGACGGTCGCCACGAATGATGGCGGCCGGAAAATCGACGGAGCGGTGCGGGAGTTGAACCCGCGGGTGCCTGAGGAAGGAACGCTCCGTCTCGACGGCCGCCGACGAATGGTGGGACACCGGAAAATCGGTGGTGGGTGGACTGCGACTCCTATCAAGAGGAAGTAACCCACCACCTCGACGGTGTCCCGAGAGCCTGCGCCAGGAGTCGAACCTGGACCGCGTCCATACCACGGACGTGCGGTGCCGATTACGCCACACAGGCAAAGGCCGGGTGCGAGACTCGAACTCACTGCCCGTCCGTCACAGGGCCGAAGGTTGCCAGTTACCCCAACCCGGCCACGCAGTACTCGATTCGAATTGCGATCGAAATAACCAGGAAAGAGAAAATCATGCGCGGACTTTCCGCATCCAGTTGTCCAGCGCCTTTCGATACCCGCTCTTATCCGGCATCGGGAACTCGCCGATGGCGTTGAACTGGCCGGTAATCGCATCCCGGGCCCGCTCTTCGAGAGCGCTCGGAACAGTCGCCGAGTCGCCGGTGCGCTTGTGCGCGACGAGGTCGTCGACGAGTTCGGGGTCACCACCATCGACGGCCTCGGCAAGGTCGAAGATGTCAGCCTCGATGTCTTCGTACTCGACGACGTACTGCGCGCCGAGTAGCCCACGGTAGACGTAGAGGAATTTCTTCGCTCGCGGGTCGTACCCCTCAGCCTTCTTAGGATCGAGATGCTTGTAGTAGTTGGATTTCGCCATCCCGAGATAGGCGTGCGGGACGTTCATCGGGAGGAACTCCCGGATAAGGTCCTGCAAGGCATCCATCTCCAGTGGCATTCCGTTCATCACCGTCGGCGCTTCGAAGACCAACTCGACGATATTGTAGTTCGCCGACTGCAGGAGCTGCGCGAACTTCTTCAGTTCGTAGCTCCGCAAATCGACCTCAGCGTACTCCTCGAACCCCTCGGTAGTGCCGTCCATGTTGACGGTGACCTCCTCCGCTGGAGTATCGAGGTACGCGTACGACTCTGCCGGGGCCATGTGGAGACCTCGGACATCGATATCGCTATCCGCGCTGTCGAAGCCGTAGATATGGCTCCCGGTGATTGCGTAGAACCGCGGGCGATTTTCCGAACCTCGAGTGGCAACAGCAGTTTCGATGAAATCTCTGATATCTTCCGCACTATACTCCAAGTCCAGATGTTCGATAGTCATTGCTTGCTACCTCGTGTTCGTGCGTCGTAGTTGAGTGCTCGGGTCGCAGCAGCGCCCGAGAATGCTCCCGAGGGGAATCGAACCCCTGACCTCCAGTGTGAAAGACTGGCATCCCTCGCCAGCGGGGACTCCGGGAGCAAGCCACGAGTCGGATTCGAATCGACGATGTCCCGCTCTGCAGGCGGGTGCGTTGGACCGCTCTGCCACCGTGGCACGAAGACAGGGCGGTGGATGGGGGAGTGCAAGCCCCACGCCGAGCCAAGGAGTCGAACCTCGCACAACTCGGGTAACAGCCGAGTTCCCGCACTAGGCGGGACCGCCCGGCAGCTGTCGATGGAATCATACCGTAGTTCCGACGGGCCCGACGGGATTTGAACCCGCTGTCTGCCGATTAAAAGTCGGCTGCCTGTCCGCATAGGCTCCGGACCCACAGTGTATCGATACGCATAGGCGCGAGCGGATTTGAACCAGAGCTAGACGTGCTCGCTTCGCTGTGCGCGTCTGGCAAGGCTCGGAAATCGGACAACGATTTCCGAACCGCTGACCGCCTCGTTATCAGCGATGGACTCTGACCACTGAGCTACGATCTGCATTGGCAGAGCAGGACTTGAACCTGCGATCTCGCCGATGTGAGCGGCACGTCCACTCCACTGGACTGCCTGCCAATGCTCCAGCCCGGATTCGAACCGGGGGCTCGGCAGTGAGAGAGCCGTGAGTTTGGCCGCTACTCCACTGGAGCAGATGGGACGGACAGGATTCGAACCTGCGTGACCACGTTAGAAGCGTGACGAAGGAACTCTCAGCGTCGCACCGGAGGTCCGGTGAAAACCCGCTGAGAGAGTTGGTGAACCAAGCTCTTCCACCGTCCCAAAGCAGCAGTCAACTGTCCAAACAGCCAACTGCCATATCTTCCCGGCACGAGTCGAACGTGCGTCTCCGCCTCTACAGGGAGGCGTCGTAGACCGCTTGACCACGGGAAGTAGATGGACACCCCCGGGACTCGAACCCGGAGCCTCTCGCTTGCGAAGCGGGCACTCTGCCAATTGAGCTAGGGGCCCCACAGAAGGTGCGCTCGCCGTAACTGCGATTGCGGGACCACGATTCGAACGTGGGTCTGCTGGTTATGAGCCAGCCGGGATCGACCAGGCTACCCAATCCCGCAGAGTGTCGCCGCGAGGATTCGAACCTCGGTAGGACCTACGCCGGCGGTTCTGAGCCGCCTCCCGTTGCCACTTGGGTACGGCGACACACACTGCAAAAGCCACAGCCAGCATGTCGCCAGCAGGATTCGAACCTGCGATAGTCTGCACACACGGCCCTCAACCGTGCCCCGTTGACCACTTGGGTATAGCGACGCATTCCGCGGGAGGGATTCGAACCCTCGAAGAGCTGTTCAGCGGGTCTTAAGCCCGCCGCCGTTGGCCGCTTGGCTACCGCGGAAAATGGATTCGGACCGAATCGAACCAGAGGAAGACTCACTCGGCTCGCGGTTCCACCGCTCGCCTGTCGCGGCGCAAGCGCCGCGCATCGTTCGTCTTCCAGGGCTCGAAAACCGCAAGCGGTTTTCGAACGGCCATCTCCCGCTCTGGAGGCGGGTGTCTTCCCGTTGGACCACGAATCCATCTGAGGGCGGGAGGGCGATTTGAACACCCGTGCCCTCGCGAGCACCGTGGTTCCAACACGGCCCCTTGGCCGAACTAGGGAAACCCTGCCAACGGTGAGACGGAGAGTCGAACTCCGAAGCCTCTCGGCTCTCAGTTTCAAACTGAGCGCAGTCACCTGTCTGCCTGTCTCACCTCGCAAGTGATGTTCCGCAACCCTGCGTGACAGCAGGACGCCGGGAGAACGCTGTTCTCCCGAACCCGAACTCGCTCCGCTCGCGCGGACGCCGCGACCCGGATTTGAACCGGGGAATCCCTTGCAGGAAACCTCCGTAGCAGGGAGGCGTCCGACCAGGCTAGACCATCGCGGCACATGGGTTGACGAGGATTCGAACCTCGGTCTCGTGCCCCCAAGGCACGGATCTTCGGCCGCTGGAAAATCGACCCGAAAGTGGTTGTCTGTCTATTCGTCTGTGGGTGCGAGGACGACAGCGACCGCTCGCTCCCGTCCTCGCGTTGGCGTGCTTTGACTGTCAGCTCAGTCTCGAATGCCACACCGGTCCATGCAGGTTGCAGACCCTTCCGGGCCCGTCGCCGTCGACACAATGTCGACCGCGTGTACCTGCCTCGATGGGCATCCGACCGCGTTATCTGACGCCGTCGGAACGAGTTCCGACGAGCACTCGGTCGGCTTCGCCTCCCGAGTACGCCGACGTCGGGATTTGAACCCGAATCTCAGCCGTGACAGGGCCGTATGCTGCCGAGTTACACCACGTCGGCACGCGACGGCTATCACCCCGGGGAGAATTGAACTCCCGACCTCGGGATCAAAAGTCCCGCGTCCCTCGCCAACGGAGACTCCGGGGCTGCACAGCGCCGCCGCTATCTGTGCGTTTGTGTGCTCGTGACCGCGCTGTGGTCGGCCCACAGCGGTCACAGGTCCGCACCGCTATCGGGTACGAACAGAGTCACTGTGCCGCGAACACGCCTGCCAGTTCGTCCGAGATGGACGACACTGCCAGGTTAGAGCAGGCGGCAGGCCCGTGTTCCCCGGCTCCGAGCGGGTAGTCCGCGTGAGGAGCCGCGTTATGCGGGCGAAGACGTCCGGACATCGCCGGACGGAATCGCGTCGAGTTGCTCGACGCGATAGGCCATCCAGGGATTACTGTCCGGTTCGACACGCTGACCGCGTAGCAAACACGGGCCACCCACGGCTATCGGCAGGGAAGCGGGCCGCGGAGTGGGCTTAGCAGTCAGCATGTCGGGTCACCTCGTCTGTGAGTCTACTTATTGCTCATAACTCGGGGTGTATTAATTCTGATCGAGGTATGTTACGCATACACACAGGAGCTGCTGAGCTGAGATCAGAGCAGCGGCAGATGCCCCTGAAATCGCGTCGTCACGAATAGCACAGATTGTGTAGTCGAGAGGAGGTCAGCCTCTACATTGTATACGAGGACTCATATAATAACGCGGACCACCGGACGGAAATCCCCGTGCAGGCAAGGAAAACCGATGAGTGACGAGCTAGAGCTAGAATACCGAGAATCTCGGATCGACTTAGACTCTCACACCTGTCCGTAATCTCCCCAGAGGACGTCCGGGATCGCGACGGACTCCCCGATTCGTACCATGACGCGCAGCACCAACTGCTCTGGGATGATTTCTATTAGTACGAGTGCGGTAATGAACATTGAGGCTGCTTTATTGATTGCTCATCCCAACGCCATCCCCACTGTTATTCCGACCGCTAAGGCAGTGAGGGTTAGCGCCAGCAGATTGATCAGCAGCCCTATGAGCTCTGTTTGCGTCACGGTGCATTAGATAATTGGAGGGTGAGTGGATTAAATCAGGGAGTCCGTTCGGTTATTTCAGGGTTCGAATCCGCCAGACAGCAGCGGGCATATCTCTAAAACGCGCTCAGAAGGGCAGAGAAGGTTTAAGAAGGCTCTTGAGGCCTTTTTCTGCCTGTAGCAGCTTATATTATCAGTTACCAGGGGTTCGATAGGGTAATGAAATAGAAATAGTGTCAGACTGGGGACCTCAAGAACACACTCTGTCGGCAGTAGTGAATGCGAATCAATCACCGCTCTTAGTTGGTGAGGAGTTAGGGTGTGACGAGTAAAATTACGAGCATGCTCACCAGCACGACGAGTGCTGTGACCCGCAAGATGCCAGCTGCCTGTCGTCGAGGTTTCGGCAGGGACTCGGCAATGCCGGAGAGAGCCATCCCAGCGCTCAGACACAGTCCAGCATAGAACGGTGTCGCCCCTTCGACGATGACGTAGTACCCTTGCTGCCCGGCCAGCAAAAGTGCGCCACAGAGGTACACCACTGCAAGACCCCTGGAGGGTTCGCCGAACACGGTTTCATCGATGATGGAGGGCATCGAGCGTGTCATCTCCCGCGACGTTCAAATGTTGCGGGGATTCGCGCACCTGCCACTAGGCTGATCTGGGGTTGGCGTGAAACAGTGCTGATAGCGTTGCTGACTCACACTGTCTATTCAGCACTTACTGTTGTAACGGCTACGGACAGGTCCATTGGGCAATCACTGGATTTAGATGGTCTATGCAGCAAAAATAAGCACACTCGATTTCAACAGCGAGGTGTGTCATTCAAAAAGTCCCTCCCGCTAGCTGTCCTGATTGGTTGCTGCATTGGTGGTGGAGTTTACCAATACCTGCTTTCGGATTGGTTCTTTGTATCAAGCATAGCGACGATCTACATTGGGGTTGCGTACTTCATTTTAGCGTATGATGTCACACTGCTCAGTGAGCAATTCACGTTCTATGATAGGGACGACAGGCTTGGCCATGCCATCGGTGTCTTCGGATTGAGCATAGGCCCGTTAGCACTCATAGAATATGTTGGTCTTCAAGGGTCTGAGGTTGTCGGCGTGCTGATATGGTCGGTCGGTATAATTGCGTATTTTGTGCTTATATCGAATGCACAGAGTCAACAGCAGCAGTAGCGACTGATGACACACAACTTGTCCATCGGTGGAAGCGAAGGTGTCAGCGGTAATTACTGTATATGCGCCCTGTATCTTGCACAGATATCAAAACATTAGCCCTCTCGACCTATATGTTGAAACAGAATGCCAATCTCCAAGGAAGAATTCGAGTCGGGAACAGTAGAAGCGAGTGGTGACGAACCGATTGCCAACGACGAAGAGGGACCAATCGAAACTGAAAAAGACCTCATAACGTCGTTCTTAAGCGAGCGCCCGGACAAAGCATTCACTGAACGGGAAATTGCTCTCGGCGTTGATTTTAGCCCTGTATTTATGGATCGGACGCAGAATCCACTTGGGGCGTTCGCTGACGGTCTGATCGACTTCGCCGGTGATGTTGCCGCCACGACAATCGTCGTCAATGATATTGACGAAGCACTCACCGAGCTTGTTGAAGAAGGAATCGTGACGACCAAACAAATAGAGACGGAAAGCGGAACTTCAGTCTATTACAAACTGGCATAGCTCACAGTAAGGGCTCACTTGTCGCTGTCGGCCTAGATACTTCGCACCCACCCGGGCGAGGGTTCTGAGCACTCTCTATATTTGCACAGCATCGAGAAACTGCGAGCATCGAGGCGGTTGCTTGTGGTAATCTGGCCAGTACAGGTGAGCCTCGTTACGAACGACGGTTTAGTGACACAGCCCACAGCAAGGCAACAATTCCTGCAATAAAATAGACAATGGCAGGAGGAGTATATGTGACGGAACCCGTCCATTGGACCACGCCATAGGCAAAAGAAAAGCAGCCAAGACCCAGTAGTAGGGCTGGTTCTGCCTGATCAATAACCTCCAAGGACATGTTTTCTGCTTCCACGTTCTTCAACATAAGGATATAGGTCCGCAGGCCTACTGACCAGCCAATTCACCAGCAATAGTTCTGCAATCAGCACCCTGTTGAACTGTCCTACGCCACCTTTCGACTAACCAACACTGGACCACTTCTGCCACCAAGTGTTGGTTAGCGGACCACCACCCCGGAAGTCCGAGCAGGAATGATAGACCAGTCATTGCGACGGCTTCTATGACGAACTCCTAGTTCTACGGCGTGTGTAGAGAGGTATTATGACAGTAGCAGAACGATTCATTGCCGTGACCGCCCGATTCGACGAGCCACCTGTCGACGAGACAGCCGACAC